>CAYXNS010000017.1:0-45298 GCA_964466315.1 uncultured Gammaproteobacteria bacterium | reverse complement strand
TCCTCCGTAACCGTATTCCCCGATCGGTATATGTCGGCCGCCTGGGAAGCATGGAAACATTCGTAGGTTATTACCTATACGTTGGAAGCGCCTTCGGGCCGGGTGGTCTCAGATCGCGTTTATCGCATCACCTGAAGGTATCATGGAAGCCGCACTGGCATGTTGACTACCTTCGCCGGTTCACTGCCCCGGTGCTGATCTGGTTTCAAGCCAGTTCCTCGCCGCAAGAGCACAGATGGGTGCGCATCATCAACAACGGCGAGGGCATTGAGGTCGTTGCGCCTCGGTTCGGAGCATCGGATTGCCGCTGTAAGTCCCATCTATTTTTCTCGAAGATACCACCCTCATTAAAGATGTTCTGTGTTGGTCCTTTTGCGGACGGTCTCGGGGAAGGTGTGCGAGAGTGGTCGCTCGTTACCGGTTAACGCTAGTCTGTAGCCTATAAGAGCTCATCCTGGAGTCGATGCTTACAATCCACAGACCCTGGATCCTGTCCGACTGTCTGCCATCGCCGTAAGTAGCCGTTCGCGGGGAGCATTGGGAAGGCGATAAATGAGTGTTTTGTTCCCAGCAGGTGTTCAGAATCTACGTATCGGACTCTATCCGATCGGCCAGAATTGCCGTTTCCGGCCCTAGTAAACAGTTAGTATGCAGGTTGCTGTATAGCTGAGGAAATCAGAATGAATATCGCCAATACGGTTCAGAGATCGTTTTTCCACTCGGGGGATTAGAGATGAGATTGACCCGTTCCGTTGCTGTCTTGATGTTTTGTCTGGCACTGGCCTCGTGTGCAAGCGGACCACTACAGATGTATGAAGGGTCGGCGCTGCCCGATAGTCAGACAGCACTGATCAGTGCCCCACGGGCTCCGAATGATCGTACAGCAGCAAATATACGTATCCTGTCTGCTGATGACTCTCGTGGCGAAGCCATCCGAGTGACGAGCCGTAGTATCCGGGTAGTGCCTCGCGGGGTTTGTATAGAGGTGCGCGCGACGAGTTCCACGCAGGACTCCATGGTGTCCGAGCTTTGCTTCAATGCTTACGCGGGTAGCCGCTACGAAGTGCGTGCCTCAGTGGCTGGCGTCCTTTCGTCAGCACCAACGGCAGTGGCGGATATTATTGACGACCTGCCGGATCTTCAGAATGCTCAAAGTGGCCCGTTTTCCATCTCACGACTGTTCGTGATGGATATGTCTACTCGAAGGATAGTAGCAAGCGCGAGTCCGTAGACACGAGACACATGAAAAACTACATGGAGTGATTCGATGCGATACAGAAGACCGATCTTAGTCATCGCGATTGGCATGTGTTGCGGCATGATCCAATTAGCTCATGCTCAAGGTTTCGGCACGGGCGAAGGGTTGCCGAGGCACGGGATTACCAATGTGACTGGAGATCTCTATCGATTCCGGCAAACGCGGCATTTCGGAATGTTCCTGGTAACAGCAGATGGGATCGTCGTGGTCGATCCGACGAATTCTGAAGCTGCCGCGTGGCTCAAGGAGCAATTGGACGAGCGATTCGGGCTCCCTGTGAAGTATGTGATCTACAGCCATACCCACAACGATCACGCGAGCGGTGGCGAAGTCTTCGCGGAGACGGCAACTATCATCGGTCACGAGAATATGCGTGAGAACCTACGTTCCCCAGCGGCCGATGCACCTTTACTGGCGCGCGAGCAGCTCTGGGATGCGAACGTCGATGGGCTCATTCAAGCGACGGAAGCCGAGGGAACTGCCCTGGCGAACGTCTTCACGGCGCGGGACATGAATCACGACGGTGTCTTGGACCGTGTGGAGATCTGGGCGGGACGGTTTGGTGGTGAGCAAGTCCCTCCGGACATCTACTACGCGGATCGCGCATCCGTCACTCTGGGCGGCAAGACTGTGGAACTCCATTACACCGGTCGCAACCACTCCGACGACATGACTGTCGTGCTGTTTCCCGAAGAGCGCACTATCTACACTGTCGATTTCTTGACACCCAATCGCCCGCCGCGCAGTCACTTAGAAGGCGGTTTTCTCCCTGACTGGGTCGATTCGTTGCGCCGCGTCGAGCAGCTGGACTTTGACATTATCTCCCCCGGCCATGAGTTACCGGGGACGAAGGCACACGTGCGCGAGCAACGGCAGTATCTGGAAGAGCTAGTCGCTGCCGTATCAGAAGGCATCGCGGAAGGAAAGACGAAAGAACAACTCGTCGAAACGGTGCTCATGGAAAACTACGATCATCTAATCGAGTATGACGATTCCCGCGCGGGTAACGTGATCGGAGTCTATGAGACCCTGATATCTAATCGGTAACCGGAGAGGTGATCTCGGCCGATAGCAAACATTCGGTGGGCGTTGCGAAACGGAGAAATCCACTCGTTCGTTTCACTCGGTGGCATGAGTGCGGGCCTGTGCTTCGGGTTGACCGATGAAGCTCGAGCGGCTCAAGCGGCATGGGACCCGTTGTCACCGGATAATCCCTTTAGGGGATGCGCGCCCAAGGACATGCCGTCGATTATGGAGCAGCTCAATCCAACCTAGCGACGACGGTGCTCGTCTCAATTACGAACTGGCAATCACAGACGCTGCGCTTTTCACTGAGACAGAGATCGTTACGAAATCTTGGGTGTTTGTGCCTTGAAACGAAGGATTACCATTCGACTGCACGAAGTAATTGCCGAAGATTAGAACGCCTGAAATACGAATATGGAAAGCACTCGCTAGCAGTTATTGAGTAGTCTGACGAGCACGTTCGCGGCGTTGTGCTTCAATAGCTAACACATCTGAGATCAGAGGATCTATGAATTCCCTGCCGTCCGGCATGATAATTTTCTCCAGCCAAATAACGTTGCCGCCGGCCCTCGCCGGATTACCAGTGACCGTAATGCCTTCACCCGCCGTGAACATGTCATCTTTCCAGCCCCGCCGGGCCAACGAGAGCTTGCCGGGTCCCGCGACAAGCCACTGCTCGACTTCGCCGCTATCGCTAAGTACGTCGATATGGAGTCTGATGTGGGGATTGATGAATTCCAGATTAGCGACCTTACCCTCGATCGTTTCGGTCTTGGCGAAATCGAAGACTGCCCGAAAGGCATGATGAGCATGGACGAGGGGCGACAGCATCACAAATACAATAAGCGAGAATATCGCAGTTTTCATAGGTCACCCGTTTCTTTGGCGGATCAAGCCACCGGGCACCCGCATATGGCCTCATTAGTCTCTGGGAGAGTTGATGGAGGGCGAGTATCCAGTGACCCACACTCAATATGGCCGAATATTTGAGCCGAGATTATTCGGGGAAATACGTATGAGCCGGTGGTCTCTCATAGCCGATCGCCCACGGCTATTGTCAGTCCCTCCTCATCGGTAACACCGTTGAAGGTCATTTCAACAATACGCCGCTCGCAGAGCTGAATTGGGCGGGGTTGTTCGAAAATATATACTATCCTGATGTAGTTTTTACGATAGGTTTCACCGAGAGAGGAGGCCGCTATGAATCGACTGATTGTAAGCAGCGCGGGCCTGATCGGGTATGTACTCGCGGCAACCGCCGGCGCACATCACGGAACCGGTGCGTTCGACCACAGCCGTGAAATCGAGGTTAGCGGCGTCATCTCCAAACTTCAATTCGTCAATCCGCATTCGTGGGTGTATCTCGATGTGACTGGCGATGACGGCACGATCGAGCAATGGCGTTGCGAGATGCGCGCAGCGACGGTTCTGCGACGGGCCGGCTGGGCACGGGACATGTTTCTCGAAGGCGACAGGGTGACAATAGTCGGTTCACCGGCAAAGTTCGAAGATCGCGGCTGTTACCTCCGCACGGTCTTCTTCGCGGACAGATCGTCAATGGACCGCTATGGTCAGTTGGTTGCGGCTGCCTCACCGGCCGACGCCGTACGGCCGGATCGGCTGCCGAATGGCGACCCGCACATCGGCGGCGACTGGGCCGCCGAGCAACGGGTCGACATCGACCCGCGTGGCGTCGCCGGGATTCTTACGCCACTGAGTGAAGCGCTAAACGCGGACCCCAGCGCGATACCGCCGGTCGCAATGGGCATGGCCGGTGGCATGGCAATGGGGGCGCAATCGCCGGTTCAATTGACGGAGGCCGGTAACACGGCTTCGGCATCCGCTGTTTTTGAACGGGAAGACGATCCCCGTTGGAACTGCCAGCAGACGAACATTTTTGCAGACTGGACCAAGGACCAGCACGTCAACCAGATCGTGCAGACCGAAGAAACGATCACGATAAAGTATGGGTTCATGGACATTGTTCGCACGATCGATCTCACATCGGCAACCCACCCGGACAACATCGAACCGAGCCGTGCCGGGCATTCGATCGGGCGCTGGGAAAGGGATGAATTGATCGTCGATACGGTGGGCTTTGCGCCAGGTACGCTGGGAAGAAACTTCCGAACGGGCCCGTTTCACGGCGACGAGTTGCATGTGACGGAGCATTTTGTCATCGATACCGAACAGGGTGCATTACGGCGTTCCTGGTCAGCGGAAGACCCGGCCTATTTCGAAGGTGAATACAGCGGTCAGGATGTCGTGTTCGTCGCAGACATCGCCTATGAACCATATGATTGCGATGATCTGACGAGTGAATATATCGAATAGCAGCGATATCAGTAGTTTGGGATCATGTGGCTTGCCGCCGCCCGAGTGAAGTGAATACCCACTTTCCCGCAGACGTTCGTATTACCCCACTAATGGGATAATTACATTTGGATACAGACACCCTAAGCGGCGGATCGGTGGGCGCTGGCAATAATAGATAATGACGACACTTTACCCGGGGCGCCACCGTCGAAGTGGAACGATTTGATCGTGTTGGTCCTGGGCCTCGTTGCTCGGACTGCGGTGGGCTATGGTGCCGGGAGAGAGACTTGAACTCTCACACTGTTGCCAGTACCGGATTTTGAATCCGGCGCGTCTACCAATTCCGCCATCCCGGCTTGCTATTGATCGGTCAGTGATAGCTCGCTGAGCGGCCGTAAGTTTGACACAGGACGTGGGTGCTCGTCATCGTCCATCCGGGCAGGCTACGGACTCGGTGCCCGATCGTGAGAACCATATGTGGCGTGGAATCGGTACCTGAGTCAACCTTGTATGCAACCTTTTCCGACCTTTCGGCATCTAACCGATAAGACCATGGGAAATCACATGCCAGAAGTGGGGCCTGCCATCGTAGCGGGCGCCCAGCGAGGGGATCGTGTCGCGCACGCGCGGCTGTACGAGGCGTATTCGCCCATGGTCTACACGCTCGCGCGGCGTATGCTCGTCGTGCCGGTTTTGGCCGAGGATGTGCTTCATCGAAGTCATTCGCAAGATTGATGCCTATCGGGGTGATGCGGCCATCGGTTTTTGGATCAGGCGTATCGCGGTGAATAAGTGTTTGATGTACCTCCGTTCGAGCTGGGCCTCCCGCCGCGTGGATATCGAAGTCCCGGACACGCCCTGCCCGAGCGGCGGCGAGCAGGCCGAGCGGCAAATCGCGCTAGAGGCGGCGCTGGCACAGATATCGGCGACGGCTAGAGCGGTGGTCTGGCTGCACGACGTGGAAGGCTATACGCACAAAGAGATTGCCCGGCTAATGGGTAGGACAACGAGTTTTTCGAAATCGCAACTCGCGAGAGCGCATGAGCGGCTGCGAGGCTACTTAGACGGCGAGTCGGCGGAGGATGGATCGGAGTTATGTACCCCAGTACTGAAAACCTGCTGAAGATCAGAGACGGTGAGCCTGTCGACGCGGATGCGCGCGCCTACGTCGAAGCGGACCCGAGCACGCGGACGGAGCTTGAGCGATTGCGGCAAACTCAGAAAGCTTTACGGGATCTGCCGGAGCTCGAACCCCCGGCCGGCGTATGGGAACGGGTTGCTGAAGAGGTAGGTAGCGATGCGACGCGCAACGCTCATCGCGTCTGGCAATGGCCCCTGCGCGCTGCGATTGCAGCCAGCGTCGCGGTCCTCGCCATCGTGCTCGTGGGCCGGCAGCCGGAAGTCATCGACCCGCTGGAGACCGGGCCTGCCTCGATCGTCGCGGAGGCGATACCAAGTATCCAGATCGAGGAGATCGTCGGGACGCCGTCCTACGCTTCCCTCGCGTCGGAGTCGGTGCGCCTGGACCGTGCGCTGCACAGCATTACCTACAAGCCCGGTGTCGTGCGCGCCGGTACCGCCAGCACGATCACGGACTTCGAGGATCGGATCGCCATGGTCGACGACCGGCTGATGTATGCTAATCAACTCAACCTGAACGCGCCGCAACGCAGGGCTCTAATGCAATACCGTGTCGATCTCATGAATGCGCTTCTCTTTATGCGTTACGCTCAAGCGCAACGTTCCGGCTACTAGTCGCATCTATAGTTTGAAACTACCCCTATTTGGAGACAGACTCATGAGAACGACAGCCGTATTCGCAAGTGCTTTGATGTTGGCAGGCACGTTGGGCGTGGTCGGCACGACGAATGCTCAGGACGCCGATGAACTCGCCGACGCCCAGCTCGAACTCCGGGTCGCACGAGAGGAACTCGAAGCTGCGGCGCGCGAAGTTGCGCGGCTGTCCGCGCAAGCCAATGCGCCCGTCGTCGGCGGCGTCTTCCGAGACTTCGAGCGATCGGGCCGCCGGGCCATGTTGGGTATCAATATTGCCGACGAGGAAAATGGTGTCCTCGTCGTTGGCGTCAGTCCCGGTGGACCCGCCGACGAGAGCGGTATCGAGACCGGTGACATCATCGTTGCGATCGGAAATGCGGAGCTGCTCGGCAGTGAGATCAGTTCACCGACCGAGGTACTTATCGCGCACATGGCGCGAGTAATGCCGGGTGAAAGCGTGACGCTCGGTATCCTCCGCGACGACGAGAAACACGAAATCGAAGTCGAGGCTCGCGCCCTTGAGGCACAATACTTCGCGGGGCAGTTTGCGACCCCCGCCATACCACTGCCGCGTGGCGACTCCATCGCCGGCGGCCCCCCAATGTCACTCGCGTTCGCGGGCCGGATCGGTCGCTGGGCGGATATGGAACTCGTCGAGCTTACGCCGGATCTGGGCACTTATTTCGGTACGGACGAGGGTATTCTGGTAGTTAGAGCGCCGTCCGACGATGCGCTAGAACTGCAAGACGGCGACGTTATCATCGAAATTGGCGGCCGCACGCCGATGAGTACCGAACACGCGATGCGAATTCTAGGCAGTTTCGAGCCCGGCGAGACGCTGGAACTCACGATCATGCGCAGCCAGCGTGAACAGACGCTGGAGGTCGAGATAGCTGCCGGCGGCCGGAGAGGTTAACGAGTAACGCCCGTAGTCCCCCCCTACGGATATTTTACCGGCCCAAGTGGCCGGCTTTTTTTCTGAGCCAAATCGTCCGGGCGCGATAGAATCCAGGCCCCATGGATCGCAGCGCCTTTCACTACGAGCTCCCGCCAGAACTCATCGCGCAGGAGCCGTTACCCGAACGTACCGGTAGCCGGCTCCTGGTCCTGGAGGGGGGCAGAGGCAAGTGCTGCGATCGGCAATTCGCGGCACTGCCGGAGCTTCTTCGTCCCGGCGATTTACTCGTTCTAAATGATACGCGTGTGATTCCGGCGCGGCTCTGCGGGCATAAGGCCAGCGGCGGCCGTATCGAAATCCTCATCGAGCGGATCACGGGATCGACTACCGCTATCGCACAGATAAGAGCGAGTAAGCCGCCGCGGCTAGGCGTTGAACTGCGGCTGCCGGGCGATGCGGTCGCGATCGTAGAAGGCCGACCCCAGGAGTTCTACGCGCTGCAATTCGATCAGGCACTCGAGCCCTACCTCAATGAGCACGGCGAGGTACCCTTGCCACCCTATATCGAGCGTGCGCCGATGAAGGCAGACGCCGCCCGCTACCAGACGATCTACTCACGCGATCCGGGTGCGGTTGCGGCCCCGACAGCCGGGTTGCACTTCGATGCCGATCTTCTCGCACGCCTCACGCGGCAAGGCGTTGAACACGTTTTCATCACTCTGCATGTAGGCGCGGGGACTTTTTCTCCGGTGCGGACGCAAAGCGTAGAGGATCATCGTCTACACGAAGAGCGCGCGACCGTATCGGGCGCCGTTTGCGCGCGGATTCGCGAGACGCGAGCTGCTGGTGGCCGGATCATCGCCGTCGGGACCACGAGCGTGCGCGCGCTCGAGAGCGCCGCACTCGGCGACGAACTGGCGGCCTTCGATGCGGAGACCGGGCTGTTCATCTATCCTGGATTTCGTTTTCAAGTCGTGGACGCCATGGTGACGAACTTCCACCTGCCAGAGTCATCCTTACTGATGCTCGTGGCCGCGTTCGTGGGCCGTGAGTCCGTGCTAGCTGCCTATAAGCACGCGGTCGCCGAACGATACCGTTTCTTCAGCTACGGCGACGCGATGTTCGCTACGTGCTCCGACGCGAGTGGGAAGCAATGAAATTCCAACGGCTGCACTCCGACGGCGTGGCGCGACGCGGGAAACTGACGTTCCGCCGAGGTGTCGTCGACACGCCGGCATTCATGCCCATCGGCACCTATGGCAGCGTTAAAGCGATGACGCCGGAGGAGCTCTCCAGCAGCGGTAGTCAGATCATCCTCAGCAACACATTTCACCTCATGTTGCGGCCGGGCACCGAAGTGATCGCTGCCCACGGCGGGCTACACGGCTTTATGAATTGGGATGGCCCGATTCTGACCGACTCGGGTGGATTCCAGGTTTTCAGCCTTGCGTCGCTACGCAAAATCACCGAGGAGGGCGCGGAGTTCAGATCGCCTATCGATGGCGATCTCATCGAACTCACGCCGGAGCGGTCGATTGAAGTCCAGCATGCGCTCGATGCCGATATCGTCATGGTCTTCGACGAGTGCACACCGTATCCCGTCGATATGGAAACTGCGAGACGCTCAATGGAGTTGTCGTTGCGCTGGGCCAAGCGCAGCCGCGCCGCATTCGATCGCGTCAGAGATGGCGGCGACTCCGATGCGGCATTGTTCGGCATCGCGCAGGGCAGCGTCTATCCCGAGCTACGAAATGAGTCTTTGCAGGAACTGACTGAAATCGGTTTCGACGGCTACGCGATCGGCGGTCTAGCGGTCGGTGAGCCCGAGGCCGAGCGTCTCCGGGTTCTAGAGGACATCGAGCCCGCGTTGCCCGGCGATCGGCCCCGTTACCTCATGGGGGTCGGTGCGCCCGACGATCTCGTCAGGGCGGTTGCCCGCGGTATGGATCTGTTCGACTGCGTGATACCCACACGGCACGCTCGAAACGGTCAGCTTTTCACGAGCGAAGGCAAGATCAATCTGCGCAACAGCCGGTACCGGGACGATACGGCGCCGCTCGATCCCGACTGCGTCTGCGACACGTGCCGGCACTACAGCCGCGCCTACTTGAGCCATCTGCATCGCTGCAATGAGATCCTCGGCGCGCGGCTGGCGACACTGCACAACCTGCACTATTACCAGACCCTGATGGCGGAGATGCGGGAAGCGATCGCCGGCGACCGGTTTCAGCAGTTCACGGCGGCCTGGATGGCCGCGCCGAGCGGCGCGGACCGCGACGGCTAGGAATGCCGAATCGGCCCGAAGCTATGCCATAATACTCAGCTTTGTGGCGTAAACTGCTCCTAGAGCGAGCTTGATATATGGGTTTTTTCATCGATACGGCATGGGCACAGGTGGGCGCACCATCGAATCCGCTCATGAGCTTTCTGCCTCTGATCATCATATTTGCGCTCTTCTACTTCCTGCTGATTCGCCCTCAGAATAAACGCCAGAAACAACATCGAGAGATGGTTGAGGCACTGAAGAAAGGCCAGGAGGTTGTGACCGGTGGTGGTGTTCTGGGCAAGGTGACGGACGTGCGCGACTCGTGGGTCACGGTTGAGGTAGCTGAAGGAGTTTCACTCAAGATCCGGAGAGACACGATTACCCAGCTCGTGCCTAAAGATACTATCAAGAGCGCCTGAAGCGGAAACACCCCATGAATCGATATCCCCTCTGGAAAAATCTTCTAGTCGCTGGTGTGATCGTGGGCGGACTGTTATTGGCCCTGCCTAATCTCTATGGGGACGATCCCGCGTTGCAGATCACACGCGAGGACGGTAGCCCGATGTCGGAGCTGACGGTCTCCGCGATCCGGACGACACTTGACGATCAGGAAATCGCGTTTCTCGAGGCAGCACTCGATGGCGATGCCACAGTGGTACGTTTTCCGGATGTCGCGAGTCAGCTTCGGGCCAGCGATGCGCTCGGCGAGGTATTACCTATCCACGTCGTCGCACTGACGCTCGCGCCGCGGACTCCACCCGTGCTTCGTTCGATCGGGCTTCAGCCCATGAGTCTGGGACTCGACTTGCGCGGCGGTGTGCATTTTCTCTATCAGGTCGATCTCGAGACGGCGTTGCAGCAGTTTCTCGAAAGTTACGAAGCGTCACTGCGCACTGATCTCAGGGAAGCGGCTATCCGAAACCGCATTACGCTGGTCGGTGACACGCTTGATATTCCGATACTGGAGCCCGAGAAGGTCGAGGAAGCGGCGGCGCTGATTCGTCGGCTCGACCCCTTGCTGGTCGTGACGCCAGGCGCGCTGAGCGGAGAGCCCGGGTTTCGCGTCCAGCTCTCCGACGTGCAGATCACGCAGCGCCAGAATTTTGCGATCGAGCAGAACACCATCACGCTGCGCAATCGGGTCAATGAACTCGGTGTGGCCGAGCCCGTCGTGCAGCGCCAGGGACTGAATCGCATCGTCGTTCAACTGCCGGGTGTTCAGGATCCCGCCCAGGCCGAAAGAATTCTCGGCGCGACTGCGACTCTGGAGTTTCGTCTCGTGGATACCGAGAATGACGCGTTCCGGGCGCGCGAGCTCAACCGGCCGCCGCTCAACTCGATTCTGCGCGATCGGACCGATGGGTCGCCGGTATTGCTGCGTCGGGAGGTGATCGTCTCCGGCGATCAGCTGACTGATGCAACATTCGTCTATTCGCAGGGTGTGCCGGCAGTGAACGTGCGTCTCAATGCGCAGGGCGCGAGCCGGATGCTCGAGACGACGCAAGCGAACCTGAATCGGCCGATGGGAATTCTCTACATAGAAGATAAACCCGAGATCGTCGTTCGCGACGGTGAAGAGGTCATCACCACGACGCGGGAAGAGACGGTCATCAATACGGCGACGATTCGCGGTGTATTTTCCAGCAGCTTCGAGATCACGGGCCTAACTCCGTTCGAGGGGCAGGATCTCGCCCTGTTATTGCGCGCCGGCGCGCTCGCGACGCCTATCGTCAAGGTGGAGGAACGCACCATCGGGCCGAGTCTCGGCCGGGACAATATCGAGAAAGGCCGTGCGGCCGTAATGCTCGGCTTTCTCCTGGTCGTGATATTTATGGCGTTGTACTATCGGGTGTTCGGCTTGGTTGCGGACGTCGCGCTGTTCGCCAACCTCGTGCTGATCGTCGCGCTGCTATCCCTGTTGCAGGCGTCGCTCACGTTACCAGGGATAGCGGGAATCGTCTTGACTGTCGGCATGGCGGTCGATGCGAATGTACTCATCTTCGAGCGCATACGCGAGGAGCTAGCTAACGGGAACTCGCCTCAGGCGAGTATCAAGGCGGGCTACGAGAAGGCATTCTCGACGATCGCGGACGCGAATATTACGACACTGATCGCGGCGCTCGTGCTGTTCTCGTTCGGTACCGGGCCGATCAAGGGATTCGCGGTTACTCTGGCGCTGGGCATCGTCACGTCGATGTTCACGGCGATCATCGGTACCCGAGCGCTCACCAATCTCATCTACGGTTATCGTCAGGTGCCCGCACTCGCGATCGGCGGGCAGGCTCAACATGGCGCTGTTTAGCCGCACGCCCACGATCGACTTCATGGCCGGCCGCCGCGTCGCGGTCGCCATTTCCGCACTCGTGCTGGTGGTGTTGCTCGGTTCCATCATCGTCCGCGGTCTCAATCTCGGCATCGATTTCACGGGCGGTCTGTTGCTCGAGGTCGGCTATGCGGGGACGGCCGATCTCGCCGAGATTCGGCTCGTGCTGGCCGAGGAGGGTTTCGGGACGCCGCTCGTACAGAACTTCGGCACGGCTTCGGACGTGTTGATCCGGCTCCCGCCTCAGGAGGAGCAGGAAGGAGGCGTCATTCGCAGTCGCGTACTGGGGGTTCTGGCTCAGCGTGACGCTTCGGTGGAGCTGAGACGAATCGAGTTCGTCGGCCGGCAGGTCGGCGACGATCTGACGGAGCAGGGCGGTCTCGCCATGTTGATAGCACTGATTCTGATCTTCATCTACGTCATGCTCCGTTTCCGCTGGAAGTTCGCGGCTGGCACGATCTTGGCATTGGTTCACGACGTCGTTATCGTCGTCGGGTTCTTCTCGATCTTCGGCTTCGGCTTCGACCTCACGGTATTGGCGGCCGTGCTCGCCACGATCGGCTACTCGCTCAACGATACGATTGTCGTATTCGACCGGATCCGCGAGAACTTTCGCTTCATGCGGCGGGGAACCGCGGTAGAAATTATCAATACCTCCATCAACCAGATGCTCGGCCGCACGATCATCACGAGTATGACCACGCTGCTTGTTTTGGTGTCGCTGTTTTTCCTGGGCGGTGAGGCCGTATCCGGGTTCGCGTTGGCGCTGATCGTCGGCGTCATCATCGGTACCTACTCGTCGATCTATATCGCGAGCACCGCCGCACTCGCGCTCGACGTCTCGCCCGTCGACCTCGCGCCGCCGAAGCGCGAGGAAATCGACGATCTCCCATAGGAACGGCCGCCGGCCCGGCCGCAAACGGCCGTTTGCAGTTAGATAAAGCGGCGTATCGTGGCCGGGCGATCGCTCCTAGATGAGGTTCTTGGCGTGTGGGGCGAGCAGCTTCGAGAGTCCTGCGTAGATCTTGGGGTTGCCAGCCACGACGTCGCCGCTCTCGAGGTAGGTGTCGGCGCCCTGATAGTCACTGATGCGGCCGCCGGCCTCCTTGATCATGAGTGCGCCGGCTGCGATGTCCCAGATGTTGAGCCCCAGCTCCCAGAAGCCGTCGACGCGTCCGGCGGCGACATAGCAGAGATCGAGCGCCGCTGATCCCGGTCGTCTGATTCCCGCCGAAGTGGTAATGACGCACTTGAGCATCTCGAGATAGTCGTCGAGGTGTTTCTTATTTGCACGATAGGGAAAGCCGGTCGCGATTAGCGAGTAATCCATGCGGTCGCGCTTGCTCACGCGAATCTTCCGGCCGTCGAGTTGCGCGCCCTGGCCCCGGCTGGCACTGAAAATCTCCTGCCGCAACGGGTCGTACACGACGCCGTGTTCGAGCTGACCTTTATGCGCGACGGCGATCGAGACGGAGAATACCGGAAAACCGTGGATATAATTGGTCGTGCCGTCGAGCGGGTCGATGATCCACTGGTATTCATGGTCGCCCTGCTGGCCGCGCTCCTCCGCCAGTATCGAATGTTCCGGGTAGTGGTCGTAAATGACCTCGATGATGGCGTCCTCGGCCATATGGTCGACCTCGGTCACATATTCGTTACGGTTCTTCTCCGTGATCTCGAGCGTCTCGAGCCGGTTGAGCTGACGAATCATGAGCTCGCCCGCCCGTCGGGCGGCGCGCACTGCGATATTGACCATGCCATGCATGTGATTTTCTTTCAGCCGAAGCGTACTAGCGAATGGCGGGAGCTCCCGCCGCGGAAGGGTAGAATACTCCCCCATTCAGGACAAATAGTCATTACGACACTTTAGCCATGCCAATTGCTATGCCAGTCGCCGTGCGCATCGTCCTCGTCGAGACGTCTCATCCTGGCAACATCGGTGCCAGCGCGAGGGCTATGAAGACCATGGGGATCGACGATCTCGTGTTGGTCTCGCCGAAGGAATTCCCTTGCGCGGAGGCGACCGCCCGCGCGTCGGGTGCCGACGATCTTCTCGAGCGCGCCAGGGTCGTTAGCTCCTTGAACGAGGCGATCGTGGATTGCGGCTTCGTCGTCGGCGCGAGCGCCCGGCTGCGCAGCCTGCCGTGGCCGACGGTCGACCCGCATACCTGTGCGCGAACCGTTTGCGAGCGGGCGACCGGCAACATCGTCGCGATCGTACTGGGCCCTGAGCAGTCCGGGCTCACGAACGAGGATCTTGGCCGTTGTCACCAGCTCGTACAGATTCCGGCGAACCCCGATTTTTCGTCTCTGAACTTAGCCATGGCCGTGCAGATCTTATGCTACGAGTTGCGTATGGCCCAGGACGAGGCAGCCGTGGCCGATGCGGATGAGTCCGGGCTGCACGAAGCGGTGCTCGCGACTGGGGGCGAACTCAACGGCTTCCACGAGCACATGGAAGCCGTACTTTCGGAGGTGGGGTTTATCAATGCGGATCACCCCAAACAGCTCAAGCTCAGGCTCAGGCGAATCTTTCACCGAGCGCGTCTGGACCAGACGGAGATCAATATCCTGCGCGGGATGCTGAAGGCACTGGATCCACGCACTCAGCGCGAGAATCGGAAAGAGGAATGATGAAGAAGTCGATCTATTTGGACTACGCGGCCACGACGCCCGTTGATCCCGCCGTGGCTGCCGTAATGAGAGAGTGTCTCGAACCCGACGGGGACTTCCAAAACCCGTCGTCCTCCCACGCCGGTGGACGGCGCGCACGCGCGCGCGTCGAGAAGGCTCGCGAACAGGTTGCGGCGCGAGTTGGCGTTCCGGCCGAGACGATCTCGTTCACCTCGGGTGCGACCGAATCCGATAATCTGGCCATACAGGGCGCAATGTTTGCGCAATGCGATCGCGGCCGTCATCTCATTACTTCCATAACGGAACACAAAGCCGTTCTTGATACGGCTGCAGCGATGGAGAAGCAGGGATTCGAGGTGACCTATCTTTCCTGCGACTCGGAGGGGCTTATCGCGCCGGAACGGGTGGCAGAAGCAATCAAGGACGACACGACGCTCGTATCCATCATGCACGTGAACAACGAGACGGGCGTGGTGCAGGATATCGAAGCGATCGGCGAGTGCTGTAGATCGCGTGGCGTGGTCCTGCACGTCGACGCCGCCCAGAGTGTCGGCAAGGTTCCCGTGGATCTCGACGAATGGGCCGTTGATATCGTCGCGCTCACCGCGCACAAGATCTACGGCCCGAAGGGCATCGGTGCGTTGTACGTGCGGCCGGGGACCCGTCTCGCTCCGCTAATCTACGGCGGTGATTGGGACGGCGGAATTCGACCCGGCACTCTCGCAACCCACCAGATTGCCGGGATGGGGTGGGCGTATGAACTCGCGGACACCGAACGCGAAGCGCCCGAACTTGCTGCGCTGCGCGATCGTCTGTGGAACGGTCTGGCTGCCGTCGGAGATCTGCGTCTCAATGGGCACCCCACGCAGCGATCTCCCCATGTTCTGAACGTGGCGTTTCCCGGCGTGGACGGGGATAGTCTGCGACTCGGGATCGGCGACATTGCCGTCTCCGCTGGCGCGGCCTGCGACTCGGCGACACCCGAGGCCTCTCATGTCCTGAGCGCACTCGGTCTGAGTAACGCGCTGGCCGCCAGTTCCCAGCGCTTCAGCGTCGGCCGGTTTACGACGATAGCCGAGATCGACCACGCGATCGAGCGCATCACGACCGAAGTCGAGCGCCTTCGCGAGCTATCGGCAGGCGCACCGGCATGGTGCACGAACTGATGCCACGGCCTGAATTACGCTAAAATATCAGGCTCGCTATGGATTACAGCTTGGAGGTTCAGCAGCGGTTTCGCTCGCCTGAGGGAGCCGGCGAGTTTGCCGAGGGAACTCCGGGGATAGCTGCCGGCGAGGCCGAGGACCGCACCCTGAATGTATGGGTTTGCGTTCAGATCGAGGTTGCCGGATCCGTAATCCGCTCTGTCCGATTCCGAGTCTTTGGATGTCCACATATAGTGGCGGCGACCGGTTGGGCTGCGGAAACCCTGCAGGGACGCGGGAGCGATTCTTTGCGAGAACTTGACATGCACGAATTGCGCGCAAGACTCGATGCACCATTGGAGAAGCTCGGCAAGCTATTGGTGCTGGAGAATGCGCTGCAAGCCTGTTGGCGAGCATTAAACGATCCGGCGAGAAGCCAGAATGGAAGCTGAAGATGTCGATCTCACTTACGCCCAGCGCGGTTGAGCGGGTCAAGAGTTACCTCGTCAAACGTGGTCGAGGTCTCGGCCTGCGTGTCGGCGTCCGGAAGACGGGATGTTCCGGTTACGCTTACCTGATCGACTATGCGGACGCGATTGACGCGGACGACGTCATCTTTGATGAACAAGGCATCAAAGTCGTAGTTAACAGCGAGAGCCTTAAGCTCATCGATGGTACGGAAGTAGATTTTGTGAAGCAGGGAATCAACGAAGCATTCAAGTTTCGTAACCCGAACGTGAAGGGCGAGTGCGGCTGTGGCGAGAGCTTCAGCGTATAGCTCCAGTGTAACTCGGCAAAAGGTGAAGAATGGCTCAGGAACGAACTCTATCAATCGTAAAACCGGATGGTGTACAGAAGAATCTGATTGGTGAGGTGTATCGTCGGTTTGAGGCGGCGGGCCTCGAAGTTGTCGCTGCTAGGATGATGCAGCTGCGCCAGAATCAAGCGGAGGAATTTTACGAAATTCATCGGGAGCGGCCGTTCTTTGCGGATCTAGTCTCTTACATGACGTCGGGACCGGTAATGGTTCAGATATTGGAAGGGGAGAGCGCGATAGCGAAAAACCGGGAGATCATGGGCGCGACAAATCCCAGCGAGGCAGATCCGGGTACGATTCGCGCCGACTATGCGGAGTCTATCGAGCAAAACGTCGTACACGGCTCGGACGGGCCGGATACGGCGTCGACAGAAATCGGATTCTTCTTCAGTGGAGCGGATATTTGCCCGCGAACGCGTTAACCTCGGCCGATACCATGCCGACTAAGCTCAACTTGATCGGGCTTGGGCAGGAGGCGCTGGCGGAATTCTTCGAAGAGCTCGGCGAGAAATCCTATCGGGCGCAGCAGATCATGGGCTGGTTATACCAGCGCGGCGTCTTGCGCTTCCGGGACATGACCGATATCAGTCTGCGCGTGCGCCGGCAACTCGACTTGATCGCCACGCTCGAACTACCAGACGTTATCCGCGTGGAGAAGTCGACCGATGGCACGCGCAAATGGTTGCTGGACGTCGGTGCGGGACAAGCCGTCGAGGCAGTGTTTATCCCGGAGCCGAATCGGAACACGCTGTGTATCTCCTCGCAGGCCGGCTGCGTACTCGATTGCGCTTTCTGTGCGACGGGTCAGCAGGGGTTCAACCGGAACTTGAGCGCAGCCGAAATACTCAGCCAGGTCCTCATCGTGAAGCGCGATCTGGGACCCGATATGGCGCTCAGCAATATCGTATTCATGGGTATGGGAGAACCGTTGGCGAACTATCGTAACGTGGTCCCCGTGGCGAAGTTGCTCGTCAACGATTACGCATTCGGCCTGTCCCGCCGGCGCGTCACGATCAGCACGGCGGGCCTGGTCCCGCAACTGTATCGTCTGGCAGACGACTGCAACGTGGCGCTCGCGGTTTCGTTGCACGCGCCGACAGATGCCCTGCGAGACGAGCTCGTCCCTATAAATCGCCGCCACCCGATCGGCGAACTCTTGGAGGCCTGTTGGCGCTATGCGGATTGTCTCGCTTCACGGCAGGTCACCTTCGAGTACGTCATGCTGCGCGACGTCAATGATTCTATCGGCGAAGCACGCCAACTCACAGCACTTCTGCACAACCGGCCGGCGAAGGTCAATCTCATTCCCTTCAATGCTTCTTCCGGGGCACGTTATCAGTGCTCGAGCGCGGGTGCCGTCGAGCGCTTCTGCGCCAAACTGAGGTCTGCCGGGATAGTCGCTACAATACGGCGTACGCGGGGCGACGACATTGCCGCGGCTTGTGGGCAGCTAGCCGGCCAGGTCAAGGATCGCACCCGGGTACGGCTCGGAGAGAAAACGTTCAGGCCTGTACGACTATGAAGAAACTCACTGCACTTGCGCTGTATTGCCTGATCTGCCAGGGCTGCGTGTCCACGACGACCTCGTCGATAGCGCCGCAGAGCGACGAGGAAGTTGCGATCGCGAATCTCAATCTCGGCGTCGGGTACCTGCGGCAGGGCCGCCCCGAGCTCGCGATCGACATACTCGAACGTGCTTTGAGCTTCAATCCAAATCTCGCCGATGCGCACAGCTCGATCGCCGTCGCCTACGATCAACTTGGCGACGTGGAAGAAGCGGAGGAACATTATCGGCGCGCGACCGAGCTCGCTCCGGAGAACCCCGGCGTGGCGAATAGCTACGCCGTATTTCTTTGTCGAGACGATCGCTGGAACGATGCGGAGGAATTTTTTCTGCGGGCGGCCGAGAATCCACGGTACGCGACGCCTGAAGCGGCTCTCGCGAACGCGGGGGTCTGCGCCCGTTCAGCCGGCGAACTCGATAAGGCGGACAGTTATTTTCGAGCAGCGCTGGACAGGAATTCTACGTACCCGGATGCGCTGTTTCACATGACCGACCTCGCGTATCAGAATGAGAATTACCTGCAGGCACGGGCATTCCTGCAGCGTTCCCTGGAATCGGCACCCGATAGTCCCGAGATGTTCTGGCTCTGTTTCCAGATCGAGAGCGAGCTGGATAGCCTGAGCCAGGCTGAGAGTTGCGCGATACAGCTCAGGGAGCAATTCCCGGAGTCAGTACAGGCGTCTCAGTTGTTCGAGATCGAGCGTGATGCGAGACCATGACGTGCAAGCCGTAGATGAAGAGTACTCCGGTGGGGAGAGTTCATCCGTCGGCAAGACGCTCAAGGCGGCCCGCGAGTCGCTTGATCTGCCGATCGAGCAGTTAGCCGGCGATCTGCGTATCGAGCCGAAATATCTCGCGGCGCTCGAGGATGACGATTTCGATTCGTTTTCCGCGCCCGTATTCACGAAGGGTTACCTCAAGCAGTACGCGATCCGCGTCGGTCTGGATGAGAAAGCGCTACTCACCGATTACTATCGCCAGGTCGGTACGCAAAAAGTTCCTACGCTACGTTCCAACACCTTGGACCCAGGTTCCGATCAGCAGCAGGCACGCTGGCTGATCGGAGGATCTGCCGTTGCGTTCGTCGTTGCGGCGGTCTTGATCTGGTGGATGAGTACACCCGAACCTGAAGTGCCCGTCGCGAGCCCACCAACACCGGACATGCCAGAGATCGTGCCGCAAACGGTCGCGCCCGTCGTCGCCGATGTGCCAGTCGCAACCGACGTGGCCGAGAAAGCACTCGAGATGGTCCTCCAACCCTCGCTCGCAGAACCGGACGAAGATCCTACTGAAGCGCTCGAACCTACACTCCAGGTAGAGATCATTTTCGAGGAAGACTGTTGGATGGAGGTCATCGACGCGCGTGGTGAGCGCTTGTTCTACGGTCTTGGCAGCGCCGGAGCGCGTACGCGTTTCACGGCCACGCCACCGTTGTCATTCTTCCTCGGTAATGCCAGCGGCGTCGAGCTGCTGGTCGATGACACGCAATACGCCATTCCCGCAGATAACCGCCAGGGAAATCTCGCACGATTTGTGATCCTCGAGTCCGGGGACTAAGCGCCGTGGCTGATCTGATCCAACCAATCCGCGGAATGAACGACATCCTGCCGGAGCAGAATCCCGGCTGGGATGCAGTCGAAAAGGCCGCCCAGGAGATCTTCGATGCCTACGGTTATCGACGGATTCGTATTCCGGTGGTGGAGAAGACCGAGCTCTATCGGCGTTCCATCGGTGAGGAAACGGATATCGTCGAGAAGGAGATGTACACGTTCGACGATCGCAACGGCGACAGCCTCACGTTGCGTCCTGAGGCCACGGCCGGGATAGTTCGAGCGGGCTTGAGTCACGGCTTGTTTCACAATCAGCAGCAGAAACTCTGGTGCAGCGGGCCGATGTTTCGCCACGAGAAACCGCAGAAGGTGCGTTACCGGCAGTTTCATCAACTCAGTCTCGAAGCGGTGGGATTCGCGGGCCCGGAGATCGATGCGGAGCTCATCGTCATGTCGGCGCGATTGTGGCAGCGGCTCGGACTCGAGAGCCCGACGCTGGAACTCAACTCACTCGGGGCGGCCGAGGGAAGAAACCGTTACCGCGAGGCGCTAGTAGCGCACTTCAGCGGGTCTCGAGATCGGTTGGACGCTGATAGCCTGCGCCGGCTGGAGACCAATCCGCTCCGGATTCTGGACAGCAAGAACCCGGCCCTCGAGGATCTCATCGCGGCGGCGCCCGAACTCAGTGAGTATCTGGATCCGGAGTCCCGCGACCATTTCGAGCGGGTCCGGCATCTTCTAGATGATGTCGGGCAAAACTACGTACTCAATCCGCGTCTCGTCAGGGGCCTGGATTACTATGCGCGAACGGTTTTCGAATGGGTCACGGATCGGCTCGGCGCGCAGAGCGCGATCTGCTCGGGCGGGCGCTATGACGGTCTCGTCGCCCAATTGGGCGGTTGTGATACACCGGCGGTCGGCTGGGCGTTAGGGCTGGAACGGGTCGTGGAACTCATGATCGCAGAGGGTCTGGAGAGCTCGGGCGAGCCGCCCGATGCCTACTTCATCATGGCGGGTGACCGAGCGCGGCGAGAGGGTTTTGCGATGGCGGAGCGGCTCCGGAACGAGGTGTCCGGGTTACGGTTGAACTTCGATTGTGTAGCCGGTGGAATGAAGGCGCAGCTCAAGAGAGCCGATCGCAGTGGGGCCCGGCTGGCGCTGATTCTCGGCGACGACGAACTTGAGGCGGACCGGATCAGCGTTAAGGCACTGCGGGAGCAAGACCCGCAGGAGTCTCTGGAACTGAACGAGCTTATCGCCCGGTTACTCCGCGATAGCGCGAGTTGAGCATAAAATAGTACGAAAGGATTAGAGCCGGGAGGCTTCTGTGGACGAACTACTCTCAGAACAAGAGCAACTGGACCAGATCCGCGAATGGTGGCGGGAGTATGGCTGGTATCTCGTCGGCGGCGTCGTGCTTGGTGCCGGATTGCTGTACGGTAAGGTTCAATACGATGACTACCGACAGGGCCAGGCCGAGTCGGCGGCCGCGCTGTTCCAGGAGATGCGGCTCTCGATCGCCGACGATGCTGATGCCGAGGCGCTGGCCCTGCTCGAGCAACTGCGCACAGAGTACCCCTCCAGTCCTTACACCGATCAGGCGGGCCTTCTGACGGTCATCCTGTATCTGCAGAACCAGAGTACCCGGCAGGCGATCGAGGCACTGCGGTTCACGCTCGAAAATACCGCGGACGAGTATCTGGCGTTGGTCGCGCGAACACGGCTCGCTCGCCTGCTCGTATCCGCAGAGCGGCACGGCGAGGCACTGGCGTTGCTCGACGGCGTCGCGCCCGGCAACTTTTCTGCGCGTTTTAGTGAGATACGCGGCGATATCTATCACGCGCAAGGCGACAGAGAGAGCGCTCAAACTGCGTATCTACAGGCATTGAACAGCGATCAGTCGGATCTCGTCGATCGCGGCCTCATACAGATGAAGCTCGACGATCTGGCGCCGCCCACCGCACCGCTGGTCGAAGCGGAGGCCCCAGCGGAGGACGATGGCGCGTGAGAACCTGGCTACTCACCGTTGTTCTAGTGCTCGGTCTCGGCAGTACCGGCTGCGCGATGTTCGGTGGGGGCGACGAAGACCCGATCGAGTCGCCGGCCGAACTCGTCGAGTTCGAGCCTACGCTCGAGGTGCGACGGGTCTGGAGTGCCCGGGTCGGTGGTGACTCGGAACGGCTGCGCCTCGGGCTCGCGCCAGCGACCGACGGCGCCCGCGTCTATGCCGGAACCTATGATGGAAATGCCGCGGCTTATGACGCGCGCGAAGGCGATCGCATCTGGTCCGTGGACACGGAGCTGCCGTTGGCTGCGGGGCCCGGATACGACGATGGCCTGATCGTATTCGGAACGACCGATGGCGATCTGCTCGCGCTGGACGCCGATACGGGCGATGAGCTCTGGCGTCAGCCCCTGGGGAGCGAGATCCTGGCGCCCCCGGCGATCGGCAGCGATGTCGTCGTCGTCCGCAGCGTGGATGGCCGGCTCAGAGGCTTCTCTGCCGCGGATGGGCGGCTGCTATGGTCCGTTGTACAGACCGTTCCCGCTTTGACGACGCGCGGCAATACGGCCCCTAATATTGCCGGGACGGTTGTCGTCACCGGCTTCGACAACGGTCGTCTCGGCGCCTACGATGTCACCAGCGGTGATCCGCTATGGGAGGTGGCCATTGCCGTCCCGACCGGCCGCACCGAACTCGAGCGCCTCGTCGATATAAGTGCAGGTCTGCAGGTCATCGGCAACGACGTCTATGCCGTCGGGCTGGGTCGGGCTGTCGGGATTGCTCTCGAGACCGGTCTCGTGCTCTGGCAGCAGGAGCTGTCGAGCCATTCGGGCCTCGGAGCCGACTTTAATAACGTGTATGTCACCAACGACCTCAGCGAGGTCGTCGCGTTGGACCGCACGGGAGGTACGCCGCGCTGGAATCAGGGTGCGCTGCGGCTCCGTGATCTTACGGCACCGAGCCGGTTCGGCCGGACCGTCGTCGTGGGCGACCTGGAAGGGTACGTGCATTGGCTGAGTCCCGACGATGGCAGCTTTCTGGCGCGGGAGCGCGCGTCATCGCAACGTATTGCCGCGCCGCCACTTGTGGTTGGAGAGACTCTTTTTACTCAGTCTGAGGACGGTACCCTGGCGGCGTACGTCATCGTCGTCGACGAAGCGGGCTGATCCCGGGTTGATGACATCATGCTGCCTGCAATCGCACTGGTAGGCCGGCCCAACGTCGGCAAATCTACCCTCTTCAATCAACTGACCGGCTCGCGGGACGCGCTCGTCGCGGACTTCCCGGGGTTGACGCGCGACCGGCGCTATGGCTTTGGAAAGCGCGACGGCCATATATTTCTCGTCGTGGATACGGGTGGCCTGGGTGGCGATGCCGACGAGATCGGCGCGTTGGCCGCAGAGCAGACGGAGATCGCACTCGAAGAAGCTGATGCCGTCGTCTTCGTGGTCGACTACAAACATGGATTGACTGCGGCGGACGAGCGAGTCGCGGAGCAACTTCGCACCGCCAACAAGCCAGTCACCATTGCCGTCAACAAGTCCGAAGGACTGAGTCCGGAGATCGCCGAGGCCGAGTTTCACAGCCTGGGCCTGGGAGCGCCTGTCAGCATCGCCGCGTTGCACGGCCGCCGGATTGGAGAGCTCATGGCGCGTGTGCTCGTGCCGTTCACGGACAACGACGATAGTGAAACTGACGCGTCGCAAGGTGGCCCTCACGTCGCGGTCGTCGGTCGGCCCAATGTCGGCAAATCGACGCTGATAAACTGCTTACTCGGCTCTGCTCGCCTCGTTACGTCGGCGGAACCGGGGACAACGCGCGATAGTGTGTTCGTTCCCTGCGAACGTGACGAGAAGAGCTTTGTGCTCGTCGATACGGCGGGCATCCGACGCCGCGCCCGCGTCAATGAATCTATCGAAAAGTTCAGTGTCGTCCAGAGTCTTCGTGCAATCGACGACGCGGGCGTCGTGATCCTGCTCGTGGATGCAAGAGAGGGGATCACCGATCAGGACCTGCACCTGATCGGCCTGGTCGTCGACCGGGGGCGCGCCATCACGATCGGAGTCAACAAATGGGATAACCTCGACCATGCACAGCGACGGCAGATCGACGCGCAGATCGATCGCAGGCTCGAGTTCGTCGGATTCGCGCGCATCACGCACCTGTCCGCGTTACACGGCAGCGGAATCGATGACGTAATCGGCGCTGCGCTGGACGCTTACGCCGCCGCTGGCCGGGAATTTCCGACACCGCGACTCAACGAAATTCTCGAGCGAGCGATGATCGCTCATCCGCCACCACTCGTGGCCGGCCGCCGCACCCGGCTCAGATACGCGCATCAGGGTGGGCGGCATCCGCCCATTATCGTCATTCATGGTAATCGGGCGGGGCGTTTGCCGGCTCACTATCGTCGCTACCTGACCAACGTTTTTCGACGGGCGTTGAAGCTCGAGGGTGCCACTCTCCGGCTTGAGTTCAAGAGCGGCGACAATCCGTACGCGGGAAAACGAAATACCCTAACTCGCAGACAGGTCAAGCGACGCCAGCGCTTGATGCGTCACGCGCGCCGTCACTAAGGAAAAAGGGGCCCGTTGTTACGGCCCCTTCTTAGGCACGGTTTTTTTCGGGTCTATTCTAATGACGAGAAATTACTAGCTGTGCCCTGGATCGGTTTACACTGCGCTGGACCTGGTCAAAGGCTTAATTCGTGAGCAACGCCCGCCAACTCGTGACGCTGGAAGGTAAATTTTCGATGCATCGGGGCGGCAGCCTCCTGCGTCCGACGCTAGCTTATGAGACCTGGGGTGAACTCAACGAAGACCGCGACAACGCCGTACTGATTTTTACCGGGCTCTCGCCTTCTGCCCATGCGGCCTCTTCTCCGGCAGATCCGTCGCCGGGTTGGTGGGAGGAGATGATCGGCCCGGGCCGGTCGATCGACACGCGTCGATTCTTCGTGATCTGTGTCAATTCGCTGGGCAGTTGTTTCGGCTCCTCCGGTGCGCCGTCGATCGACCCTGAGACCGGGCAGCCGTATCGGCTGACATTTCCGGTTCTCTCGCTCGAAGACGTGGCGCGGGGCGGCCGGGAGGTTGTCCGACATCTGGGCATCGAGCGATTGAACGCCGTTCTCGGTCCGTCAATGGGAGGAATGAGTGCGCTCGCATTCGAGGTCCTCTTCCCTGGACTCTCCGACGGTTTGGTTGTGATTTCCTCGGGGCCGCGCTCTTTGGCCTTCGCGACGGCACTGCGGTCATTGCAGCGAGAAATGATTCGCCGCGACTCGAATTGGCAGGAGGGAAACTATGACGCCGACACGATGCCGATCGTCGGTATGCGGTTGGCGCGGAAGCTCGGCATGATCACCTATCGCTCCGCTGAGGAATGGCGTACCCGTTTCGGCCGTGAGCGAACTGCCGAAGAGTGCGATCCCGGCGACGCGTTCTGCGCCGATTTCGAGATTGAGGCGTATCTCGAGCACCACGCGAACAAATTCGTCGGGCAGTTCGACCCGAACTGCTACTTGTACCTGTCCCGTGCGAGTGACTTATTCGATGTCGCCGATCACGGCGCCACCATCGAAGCGGGTCTGGCCAGGATCGAAGCCCAACGCGTCATGATCGTGGGAGTCAAGACGGACTTCCTGTTCCCGCCTCATCAGCAACTGGAACTCGCGGAGCAGCTCACCGTCCCCGGCCGCGAACTCGAATACGTCGAATTGGAGTCGATCCAGGGACACGATTCTTTTCTCGTCGATATGGATCGGTTCAGGCCGACCATCGCCAGGTTTTTTCGTTAGCTCTCAGGGCTGGTCGTCATCGGGTCGGGCTTCGTCGACCGTGGCGCTAAGTTCGCCGCGTGACAACCGGACGTCGATACTCGTGCCGGGTGCAATGTTTGCGGCGTCCGTTACGATGCGGCTGTCGACCGTGTTCGAAACGATGGCATAACCTCGATCGAGCGTAGCGAGCGGGCTTACAGCCTGAAGCGCGCGAGCCGCGAGTTCGAGTCGCGCGTTGAAACGACTGACCCGGTTGACCATTCCTGTGCTGAGGCCTCGAGCCGCCCAGCGACAACGCTCCTCCAATCTCGCGAGCTGGTGACGCGGCGCCACGCCGCGCAACACCGCCACGAGCTCTGCGAGTTTGGAGCGTCGTTGTGCGTGTAAGCGCTCCCAGGACAGCTTGAGCCGGATATCCAGGTCGTCGAGACGTTGCGTCGATTCTCGCAGCTGGATGCCGGGGTGGCTGTGAGTCAGCCGATGGGCGACGCCGTCCAGCATTCCCTTCATCCCGGCGAGTCGATGCGCTATGGCTCGCGATAGCCTCTGGCGGTAGCCGTGCAGCGTATTGAGCCACTCGGACTGCTCGGGAACCGCGAGTTCGGCAGCTCCCGAAGGCGTCGGCGCACGCGCGTCGGCGACGAAATCGGCGATCGTGAAGTCCACCTCGTGACCGACGCCTGAAATCACGGGAGTCTCGAGCGCGTCGAGCGCGCGCGCGACGACCTCCTCGTTGAACGACCATAGATCCTCGAGCGAGCCGCCGCCGCGGGCGAGGATCAGGAGGTCGCAGTCGCGGCGCCGATCCGCGAGCTCGAGCGTCTGGGCGATCTCCTCGGCTGCCCGCTCGCCTTGAACGGCCGTCGGAAAGATCATTACGGGCACGGTCGAGAAGCGCCGGCGGAGAACCGTGAGGATATCCCTCACAGCGGCGCCCGTCGGGGAGGTGACCACCCCGATACGCCGGGGCAGCGGCGGCAGCGGCTTCTTGCGGTCGTCATCGAATAGGCCCTCGGCTGCGAGCTTGCGCTTGAGTTCCTCGAAGCGACGCCGCAGAAGGCCTTCACCGGCTTCCTCGAGGTAATCGAGAATGAGTTGGAACTCGCCGCGGGTCTCGTAGAGGCTGACACGGGCGCGCGCCAGGACCTGCTGCCCGTTTCCTGGTGAGAAGGACAACAAGCGATTGGCCTGGCGGAACATCGCGCAGCGGACCTGCGCGTTATCGTCCTTGAGGCTCCAGTACATATGCCCCGAGGACGGTCGCGCGAGATTGGAGATCTCCCCCTCGACCCAGATCACCCCGAAGTTGCTCTCGATGAGGCGCCGAGCCTCGCGGTTGAGTGAGGATACCGTGAAGACGTCGCGCTCCTCGGCCAGGGGCAGTTCGATATTTTCCATCGCTTCAGTATACGTGATGCATAATCAACGGCGGGCGCGTAAAATAGTCCGTTTATACGCACGCGACGCACCGGAGCTCACCATGCGAATCACTCATGAAGCGCTGACCTTCGACGACGTCATGCTGCGGCCCGCCTACTCCGATATTCTTCCTCGGGAAGTCGATCTCGTAACGCGGCTCACGCGGTCCCTGAAGCTCAACATCCCGATCGTGTCGGCCGCCATGGATTCGGTGACGGAGGCTCGTCTCGCCATCGCGCTGGCTCAGGAGGGTGGTATCGGCATCATCCACAAGAGCATGTCGCCTGACGAGCAGGCGCGCCAGGTTCAGCGGGTGAAGAAGTTCGAGAGCGGCGTGATCAGCGACCCGATTACCGTGGCACCGACCGCGACGATCCGTGAAGTCAACGCATTGACCCAGGCTAATAACATCTCCGGCGTGCCGGTCGTCGAAGGTTCCGAGCTCGTCGGCATCGTGACGCACAGAGATCTGCGTTTCGAGACTCAGTTGGAGGCGCCCGTCTCGTCCGTCATGACGCCCAAGGAGCGGCTCGTGACGGTACGCGAAGGCGCCGGCAAGGAGGAAGTGCTCGCACTGCTCCACAAGCATCGCATCGAGAAGGTCCTCGTCGTCGACGACGACTTCCAGCTTTGCGGCATGATTACCGCGAAGGACTTCCAGAAAGCGACCGACTATCCACGCGCGTCGAAAGACGACCTCGGCGCGTTACGCGTGGGGGCGGCGGTTGGTACGAGCGTGGACACACCCGAACGCGTGGCCGCTCTGCTCGGCGCCGGCGCGGACGTGCTCGTCGTCGACACGGCCCACGGCCATACGAAGAGCGTGCTGCAGCGCATCCAGCAGATCAAACGCGAACACCCGGACGCGCAACTCATCGCGGGCAACATTGTGACGGCCGACGCGGCCAAGGTGCTCGTCGAGGCTGGTGCCGACGGCGTGAAGGTCGGCATCGGCCCGGGCTCGATATGTACGACGCGCGTCGTCGCCGGCGTCGGCGTTCCGCAGATCTCAGCCGTCGCCGAGGTCGCCGAAGCGCTCGCGGGGACGGATGTGCCCGTGATCTCCGACGGCGGGATCCGGTACTCAGGGGATATCGCCAAGGCAATCGTGGCCGGTGCCCACTGCACGATGATCGGCAGTCTATTTGCCGGTACCGAGGAGTCTCCGGGTGAGGTCGAGCTCTACCAGGGCCGCTCCTACAAGTCGTATCGCGGGATGGGGTCGATTGGCGCGATGTCGCAGCGGAACGGGTCGTCAGACCGTTATTTCCAGGACGCGAGCGAAGAGCTCGAGAAACTGGTTCCCGAAGGAATAGAGGGTCGTGTGCCGTACAAAGGCAGCCTGATGGCTATCGTCCAGCAGTTGATCGGTGGCGTACAGGCTGCGATGGGCTATACGGGCAGCCACGACATCAACGAACTTCGCACCAAGCCGACATTCGTTCGAATCACGGGCGCGGGGCGTAAGGAGAGCCACGTCCACGACGTGACGACCATCAAAGAGCCCCCGAACTACCGAACGGCGGAATAGCTCAGTGGAAGCACAGGTTCGCTCCGAGGATGCACAGGCCCCGGACAGTACCCGCATTCTGATACTGGATTTCGGTTCCCAGTACACGAGACTGATAGCACGCCGCGTGCGCGAGGCGGGCGTCTACAGCGAGATCCATCCCCACGACATGGATGCGGACGCTCTCGAGGCATTCCAGGCTTCAGGCATTATCCTGTCCGGCGGACCGGAGTCCGTTGCCGACGACGATGCGCCGGAGATCAGCGATGCCGTGATCGACGCAGGCGTTCCGTTGCTGGGCATCTGTTACGGGATGCAGGCTCTCGCAGCAAAGCTTGGTGGAACCGTCGAGTCTTCCGATCACCGTGAATACGGGTATGCGGAGGTCACGGTTACCGCGGGAGAAGGGTTATTGCGGGACGTAGCGGCGCCGGGGGCACTGCTTAAGGTCTGGATGAGCCACGGCGATCGCGTAGAGACACTCCCGCCGGGATTTTCCGCGATCGCCGCATCGACGAACGCCCCGCTGGCCGGCATGGCCGACAACGAGCGGCGATGCTACGGCCTGCAGTTTCACCCGGAGGTTACGCACACGGAGAATGGCCAACGGATCATCGAGGAATTCGTTCACGGAATCTGTAGCTGCCCGAGCGAATGGACTGCCGAGAACATCATCGCCGATCACATCGAGCGTATCCGGGCCGAGGTGGGCTTGCAGCGCGTACTGCTGGGGCTATCCGGTGGCGTTGATTCTTCCGTCGTCGCGGTACTCCTGCATGAGGCAATCGGCGATCAACTCATCTGCGTCTTTGTCGACAACGGCCTGTTGCGCCTGAACGAAGGCGACCAGGTCATGGACACCTTCCAGGAACATCTGGGTGTCCAGATCGTGCGCGTCGATGCGGAGCAGGATTTTCTCGATGCACTGGAAGGCGAGGCCGACCCGGAAAGGAAACGCAAGGTCATCGGCAGAACCTTCATTGAGGTCTTCGAGCGTGAGGCCGAGAAATTCACGGATGTGAGATGGCTCGCGCAGGGGACGATTTATCCCGACGTCATCGAGTCGGCGGGCGCGGCCACAGGCAAGGCACATGTGATTAAGTCGCACCACAACGTCGGCGGCTTGCCCGAGCGAATGAAACTCAAACTCGTCGAGCCTCTTCGGGACCTGTTCAAAGACGAAGTCCGGAAGATCGGCCGGGAGCTGGGCTTACCACACGAACTGGTCGGGCGGCATCCGTTTCCTGGACCCGGACTCGGCGTGCGCATTCTCGGCGCTGTGAAGAAAGAATATGCGGATCTCCTGCGCCAGGCTGACGATATCTTTATCGGTGAATTGCGCGACCAGGGTCTTTACGATCAGGTAAGTCAGGCCTTCGCCGTGTTCCTGCCCGTGAAGTCCGTTGGCGTGATGGGAGACGGGCGCCGGTACGACTATGTCGTGGCCTTGCGAGCGGTCGAGACCGTAGATTTCATGACGGCTCGCTGGGCGCGCCTGCCTTATGAGTTCCTCGATCGCATTTCGAACCGGATCATCAACGAAGTTCCCGGAATCTCGCGGGTCACCTACGACATCTCGACCAAGCCGCCTGCAACTATTGAGTGGGAATGACTCGTTCTCTCGAGAGCGAGACCGACACGCGCTATATGGAGCGCGCGCTGAATCTCGCGTGCCGTGCCGCGGAACAAGGTGAGGTCCCGGTGGGCGCCGTACTCGTGAATGACGATGGAACGGTGCTCGCCGAAACCGCCAATGCGCCGATTGCGATGCATGACCCGAGCGCTCACGCTGAAATGCTGGCGTTGCGCGCCGCCGGTGAGGTTCTCGGTAATTACCGGCTACTGAACACGACGCTATACGTCACGTTGGAGCCATGCCCCATGTGTGCCGGTGCGCTGGTTCACGCGCGGGTCGCCCGGGTGGTCTATGCGGCAACCGATCCACGCTGCGGCGCCTGCGGCAGTGTATTCGACCTGATCCAGAGCAGCGCACTGAATCATCGGATCGAGGTAACGGGAGGGCTGCTCGCGGAAGCGAGCACGGCGGTACTACAGGATTTCTTCGCCGAACGCCGTTGAGTGCCCCACTAGCCTATGCTCAGAGTGAGGTGGTCTCAGCGAGCATTTCCGCGCCACCCACCGAACCATTCTCCCTGGCGGTCATCCAGCGCAATATATCGTAGTAACGGCGGATGTTATCCACATACTGCACGGGTTCTTGCCCGCGTGCATAGCCCCTGGATACCCGCTGGAACCAGTTCGGGTCGCTGAGTAAGGGCAGCCGCTTTCTGACTTCCCGCCAGGAGTCTGGATCGCCGCCCTGGATTTCGGTGATAATTCGTGCATCTTCCAGATGTCCGAAGCCGACGTTGTACGCGGCGACTGTGAGCCAGGTACGATCGGGATGCGTAATCCGCGCCGGGAGCTTATCCGTCACGCGTACGAAGTAGTCTGCGCCGCCGTGGATACTCTGCTCGGGGTCCGTGCGATCCTCCACGCCCATCATTTCCGCCGTCCTTGACGTTAACATCATGATGCCTTTCACTCCTGTCGGGGACACAGCCCGCGCATCCCAGTGCGATTCCTGATAAGCCATCGCAGCCAGTAGCCGCCAGTCGACATCGGTTCGCTCTTCCGCGGCGCGGAAATGCATCCGGTAATCGGGAAGACGCGACTCGAAGTGTCTGATGAATGCACGCGATCCCACGTAGTCGAAATCCTTCTTCGCCGAGAAGTAATAGCGTTCCAGGATCGCGTCGAGTTCACCGCTGGCCTGGAGTTCGGCGAAGTACGCCGAGATACTCTCACGCAGCGATGTATCGTCCGTTTTCTGTAATGCCCAGGCGACCGGTGTCTCGGGGCCGATAGTGAAGGCTTCGCGCGCCTCCGGATAGGCATGCTGCAAGAGGTCGAAAATATTAGAGTCGACAATCGTGTAATCGATTTCTCCGGCCGCAACCCGCCTCACGAGTTCCTCTATGCCAACTTCGTGATTCTCGAGCCAGCGGAGTTCGGGGAATTGCTGCCGCGCCGCCTCCAAGATTCCCACGTATGCGGATCCGGCGAGAATTTCGAGCTCTCCGTCCAGTAGATCCTGCAGGCCGAGAGGCCTACCGGTCCCACGTTGATAGATGACTTCCTGTCGGACGGTCTGATAGGCGGGGCTGAAGTCGACGATCTCCTGGCGTGGGGCGGTCACGGTCAAGCCGGCCGCACCGACGTGTACGTTGCCTTCGGCAACATCCGGGAAGATCTGCCAGAAGCGTTCGGCAACGTTCATCTGGAGTTCGACACCGATATGGTCGGCATAACCTTTGGCTAACTCGTAATCGATACCCAGCGGTTCTTCGGCGCCATAGTAAAAAGTTGCAGGACTGTTTCGTGTGAGGGCACGAAACTCGCCCGACGCAATGATTTGCTTCAGGAGGGTTGGCGGTACTGTACACGTGCTGAGCATAATGCCTAGCACAACCGTTCCGAATATACGCGTCAGTGGTAGCCCCTTCGCACGCCGGTTTGCGACTGCGATTATACGGAAGAACAATCCGTCAGTTGCAACTCGAGTGAGGCACGCGGTCGCCACCGCTAAGAGGCTCAATGGTTTGGGGTCGACTGCCTAGGTTCATTCGAGTTGCACGCTGCAGCGGTTGCGCATTTTGGCCTATGGGGGTTCGTCTCCAGTGTGCCGCGACACGGTCTATTGCATCGGAATCGCATCCCGACGCTGATGCGACCCGTGTATAGTGCTCCGCGCACAGACAATAACTCGAAAGAATGACCGATATCCGAACGCTAATCGACTCCCGGCCGATATCCGGCCTGCAGTACATGGTCATCGCCCTGTGTTTTCTCATGAATATCCTGGACGGGATGGATGTCCTGGTCATTTCCTACGCCGCGAGTGCTTTGGCGGCGGAATGGGCAATATCTCCAGAGGCATTGGGAGTCGTATTCAGTGCGGGGCTCTTCGGCATGACTGCCGGGGCGATTGTTCTGGCGCCGGTCGCGGATCTTCTCGGCAGACGATCGTTGATCCTGATCTGCCTCGTGGTGATGTCTATTGGCATTCTTTTGACCGCGCATACAGAGAATATCGCGCAGCTGACGATCTTGAGATTCGTGAGCGGCCTCGGCATCGGCGCAATGCTAGCAAGTGCCGCAACGATGACGGCCGAGTACGCACCTGACAGGCGCAAGAATTTTCTCGTCAGCGCAGTACTGTCCGGCTATCCCGTTGGCGCCACGCTTTCAGGGCTTGTGGCAGCCTCGGTCATCCCCGAGCACGGATGGCGGGCCATGTTCATGGTCGCCGGTGTCGCAACGGCGCTCGCAATCCCGCTCGTGTTTTTTCTCCTGCCCGAGTCACTCAACTTTCTGACGAAAGTAGGGCGCCCGAATGCGCTGGAGAACGCGAATAAAATACTGAGATCCATGAAGTGTGTGGCACTCGATACGCTTCCGCCGGCAGCGGCGCCCGTGGGACGTTCGAGAGTTTCATCGTTATTCGCTGCCGGGAAAAGCACGCTGACGTTGTGGCTCTGGCTCGCATTTTTCATGTCCTTTGCGACGTTGTATTTTCTGATCAGTTGGATCCCCCTCTTGGCGGCCAATACGGGGTTATCCGAGGCTCATGCGATTTACGCAGGCGCCGTGTTCAATCTCGGCGCCTTCTTCGGTATCCATCTACAGGGCTACAGCTCCGAGATATTTGGGCCTCGGTGCGCAATCAGCGTGTTTCTCGTTGTCGCTGCGGTGCTCATGACCGTGTTCGGCTACGCTTCGGGGTCGCTCGCCGTCCTCGTGCTGTTCGGTCTGGTCGGATTCGCCGTGCAGGGCGGTTTCACTGGGCTCTACTCCGTGGCTGCTCGCCTCTATCCGACCGAAGTTCGAGCGACAGGTGTCGGCTGGGGGATCGGCGTGGGTCGCGTCGGCGCGATCGTCGGGCCCGCGCTCGGCGGGGTACTCATCGGCGTCGGCTTATCGATTAACGCGAACTTTATCGTCTTCGCCGTACCCATGCTCATCGCGGCTGGCGCAACTGCTTTAATTCGGGCCAGGGAGATCGATTAAATCAGCCGGCTTCGGGTACCGACACGGCTAAGGCAGCACATCTAGAGGTTCTAGCCTGATGATCGCGGCCGTGTGATTGGCGCCCACCCAGAACGCTGCATGTTCCGGGCCGTTATCGACAAAGACGCGCCGCACGTTCACGAATCCGGGCAGGCGATACTCCGTGAACTCGCCTGTGTCGGGAATGAGCTGGAGTATCCGATCGGAGTACTCACCGCCGACCCAGACGTGCCCATGCTTGTCCATCGTCGCACCCGCGTGACTCGAGCTTTGGCGCTCGTATACTGATTACTCAGCACCGGCGTCTCCAACCAACTCCACCAGGTCAGACCAAGGCGCCGGGCTGCCGTGAATAGGCACGATCGTGCCCACTTCGAGACCGAGGCGGCGCACCGTATTGTAGAAATTGATATGCGCATTCGAAGGGCTCGCCGGTGGTGGAACATGCGTGTCGAACAGATCCGCTTCGATCACGATCTCCTCGTCCGGGAGATAGGCCATGAGCATGCCCTGGACATGGTCAAGCGGATGGACGTAGTAGATGTTCATGTTGCGCTCGCCATCGCTGACAATGTAGTTCTCGGTGACCTGCTCGTAGAAGTAGCCCTCCGCAAGCTCCGTCGGCGGCCACATCGATACCATGTCGGGCTCGAGCGTTCGCTGATCGTAGTTCAGCACATCACGGGTATAAAATGGGTAGTTCAGTCTATGCGTGATGATCGTCGCACCGATGTGCATATAGGTGCGCAGCCCCCCGATGTGATCATGATGCTGGTGCGTGTTCACGAGAAAACGAATCGGCTTGCCGGGTGCGAGTCTGACGACTTCCTCGATGACCACGAGACTCCGCGCCTCGTCGATCGGCGCCTCTACGACGGCGACGAAATCCTCGAACTCCACGGCCACACTGTTGTGGGAGGTTCCGCCTATCAGGTAGATGCCGTCCGCGATCTCGTTGCTCTCCACGTTCGCGGAGAAATCTGCTTCGCGCACGGAGTTCGGAACCGTTACCGGGTCGGGACACTCGTTGGCCTGAATCTGATCGAAGGTACCGCCGAAGCTATTGTGGCCGGCATTGATATTCTGTGCCTGATAGTTGTCGTCCCAACCCTGGTGGCTATGCCAGCCCGTCGGGAAGCGGATACCGTCGCCGATGTTGATGTAGCTCGCGTTCGTGAATTCGTGCTCATAGTTGAAATCGCCGAGCACGGGATCTGGGACCCACGTGTGGATTCGTTGCAACATGCTCTCTTTATTGATCGTCGCATCGACACGATATTTTCCGGCGATCATGATCGAGACGACGGTCATTTTCTCGGGCATCGTGGTCGGGCCGTCGCGGCCCATTTCGCCGAGTTCCCAGCGCCAGGATGCGCGCGGATAAGCGCCCGGAATACGCGCCGCTTTGATGAATCCGTGTGGGTTGATCCACATGTCGAGTTGCCACAGCGCCGCATCTCGCGGCGGGGCCGCGACAGGGGCGCCGTCCTCGCCGTCCTGATGCCAGGCGTAGTCACCGTTGACCATGAAGAACTGACGCGAGTCTTGTTGTACCGGAGTTCCGCCGAGCCAGCCCTGCCCGTACTTCCACGACGACGGGTTGTTTCCGGGTGGACGCTCGAACGACTCGAGCATCGTGCCAGCTTCCCAGTTCATCGTGCGAGTGTAGTTATCGAGCGGATCGATGCGCGGCCAGTCCACGTTCTTGTCGTTCAGGGTCTGCTGGCCGACGGCGCCAGCATAGCCAGTGCCGAAAATCGTCACGCAACGAAGGTTGTCCGTGCCGATGGCATCGGCTGCTGCGTGCAATATGGGCCAAGGATCCAGATAGCCGGGCTCGAGCTCCTGCGCGGCCAGTTGCGAACTCGCGAACAGCATCGATAAGGGGATCCAGGCGACTGATGGGCGTCTCGACTGAGTTCGGTAGGCGCGAACGGCACCGACGGCGAAAACATTGCGTCTTCCGGTGATTCCGTAGAATGATATCATGAAGACCCCCTTATTATTCTTGTAGAGATTCTACCTAGGTAGGTGGAGAATGTCGTTGACGATGCTGGAAGCCATTCGAATCAGGAAGCTCGATCACGTCGTGGTACGCGCGCAAGACATCGAAAAAATGATCGCGTTCTACTGCGATGTCCTCGGTTGCTCCCTCGAGAGACGATCAACAATGGTTCCGGGGCTCATCCATTTGCGCGTCGGCGATTCGCTGAGCGATATCATGGCAGGCGGCAACGAGCTCGAGATTCCGCCGGGCAATGCCGGCAACATGGATCACCTGTGCATCCAGATCGAAGCGTTTTCCGAGGCTGGGATCACTGAATATCTGACGAGGCACAGGGCCGAGGTCGGTACGTTCAGTCAGCGTTTCGGAGCCGACGGCGATGGCACGTCAGTCTACATCCGTGACCCGGAAGGCAATGAGGTGGAGCTGAAATCGGCACCCCAACAAGCCACCCCGGCCCAGTAGACCTCACAAGATCGCCCGTCTAATATTGAACCCCGCTCTATGGATGCCTTGCTGAACAACCTAGGTGAGACGCTCGCGCTTCTGCCACCGTGGGCTTTGACTCTGTGCGGACTCGCCTTGCTTGTCGTTGCCGCAATACTGGCGGATATCGTCGCCAAAGGTCAGCTCATTCGGCTGACCCACAGAATCTCCGAGCGTACCGAGCACACTTGGGACGACGCGCTTATCAAGCACAAGGTATCGGCGCGCCTCGCTCAGATTCTGCCCGCCGTGGTCTTCTACTTCGGACTCGGCCTCGTGCAGGGACTGCCCGATGCCGTCGTCACTGTCGGCGAGAACTTCGCGATCGCTTACGGTTTTCTGATGCTGAGCCTCGCAGCCAGTGCGCTGCTGTCGGCGGTCAATACGATCTACGAGCAATACCCGATCGCTCGCGAGCGACCGATCAAGGGCTACCTGCAAGTCGCGAAGATCGTCGTGTTCGTGCTGACGGGCGTCCTGATAGTCGCCGCGCTCATCGATCGTAGTCCTGTCCTGTTACTGAGCGGACTTGGAGCGATGACGGCGGTGCTGCTGTTGGTCTTCAAGGATACGATTCTCTCGCTGGTGGCCAGCATTCAGCTAACGAGCCTCGACATGGTTCGCGTGGGTGATTGGGTCGAGATGCCGCAATGCAATGCCGATGGCGACGTCATCGACGTATCGCTGCACACGATCAAGATTCAGAATTGGGACAAGACATTTACAACCATCCCGACGTATCGTCTGATTACAGGTTCGTTCAAGAATTGGCGCGGCATGGGCGAGAGCGGAGGGCGCCGTATCAAGCGGGAATTGCGTATCGATATTAATTCCGTGCGATTTCTGACGAATGATGAGGTCGACCGCTTCAAGCATTTCGCGTTGCTGACCGACTATATCGATCGCAAGCTCGAAGATCTGGCCGCGTACAACGCGGGAGTCGGCGAAGATATAGAGAACGTGAATCTGCGGCGACTGACAAATGTCGGCACGTTTCGCGCCTATATCCTCAACTATCTCAAGCATCACCCCAGGATCCATCGCGAGATGACATTGATCGTCCGGCAACTCCAGCCCGGCCCGATGGGATTGCCGCTCGAGATCTACGCGTTCACGAATATCACGGAATGGTCGGCTTATGAGGATATCCAGGCCGATATCTTCGATCATTTGTTAGCCGTCGCCGGCGAGTTTGGCCTCAGTATGTATCAGGAGCTTGCCGGCCGGGACTTGTCGGCACTCGCGTCGGCACGTCAGTAAATGACACCTGCCTATCGCTCTTTTGGGCTGATATTTTCAGGACACCAGCACGTGTTTCTGTCAGAATTTAGGCGATCACACACACTGAGGGGCAATCGATAATGCGCTTCCCGCGACTCTTCACAGCAGCCTTGGTCTTATGCTTCGTCGACCCGGCTTATTCCCAGGGCTTTACTCAATTTACTAGCGAGCGGGATCGATTCGAAATCTTTACGCCAGGTCCGTTGGAGATGCGTGAGACGACGTTCGACTCGGAATACGGCGCCGTCCTCCCCCAGCGCGTTTACAGCTACGAAGATGGCCCGGACCGTTACTCCATTACGGTCCGCGACTATACAGAGGCGCAGCGGGTCCACGCAGAACGGGAGAACAGAACCGAAGCCGATTACGAGATTTACTGGGAAATCGATGTCCGAGCATCGATAGCTTATGCGGCGTGGCAGCTGCGCCAGCGGGGTGGCGAGGCGACCTTCGACGCCTATCACTATATCGATCGTGTCGAAGGCCATCAGTTGCAGATTACAAACGACGATCAGTCGCGCACTTACGCAGCTATCTATCTGCACGACAGTAAACTGTACATCGTCGAGGCTACCGTGGCGCTGGGTTCGATACCGCCGGGGTTTTTCCAGCAGTCTCTGCAGTGGATTGATGAAGACGGTATCCGGATTCGGTATGAGAATTACTCGGACGCGGTCAAAGTGCGGGACGCTCAGGTTCGTGACTGATGCGAGAATATCGATCCCTCAGTAATCCAAAGAACAGTGCGGTACGCAATGTGATGGTGTTAGGAGATTAGGATGAAATTCAAATCAATCAGTTTTGCAGTAATCGCTGCGAACACCTTGGCAGTCTCAGCCTGGGCACACCACTCCCATGGTAACTACCAGATGACGGAGTACACTCATATAACGGGCACGGTTAAAGAAATTCACCTCGTGAACCCGCATTCCTGGATTTACGTCGAAGTCAAGGATGCGGCCGGTCAGCCGAAGATGTGGGCAATGGAAGCCACGGGTCCCCGTGGGCTTCTTCGAGCTGGGATCGCGAACGACCTGGTCAAAGTAGGTGATACTGTCTCCGTGCGCTGCCATCAGCTCAAAGATGGTTCCAACGGCTGTCTGCTCGGATTCTTGACCGCAGAGGACGGAATCGAGAGGGAATGGGATTAGAGTATTCCCGCCCGTCTGACGCTGACGACGAGAGTCACGGCCCCCAGTAGTAAGCGCGCTCAAGTATGACGACCTCGTAGTGAGACTGAAGGAAGGCGATGTGTTTCGCTAGTAGGCTGAATCACCCACAGCCAATATCCAAGAGGAGATGAATGCCGTGACATTGCCGGAAGTGCGGATGCCGAATCGCGACAGGCTCATCGTCCGGTTTCCAGATCTACTGACAGTGATAAGACTAATCTTCATTCCAATACTTGCCTTGGCGCCGCTGTTGACGCTCGGACACCATTCCTTCACGGAATACGATTCCAGCGTCGTCCGGGAGCTCGAGGGAGAGGTCGTCGGTGTCTCCTGGCGAAATCCCCACGTTCAGATGAAGCTCCGGACCGAGAATGCCGATGGTACGGAAGCGGTGTGGGATCTGGAAGCTCAGGACGTCAACTCCCTGGGCCGCCGCGGTCTCGATGGGAGCCTCATCAACATCGGCGATACCATCAGAGTAGCCGGCCATGCATCGACGCGTCGAACGAACAATATGTCTATCACCAATGTGCTGCTCCCGAGCGGTACGGAGATCAGCACCCGGGGCAACCCGGAGCCTCGATGGTCCACCGAACATATCGGATTCGTGCGGACTTCTGCCGAGGAGGCGGTGGCCGCCGCCGGCGAAGGACGGGGCCTCTTTCGGGTCTGGATGAGTGCTGAGCCCGGAGGGTTTCCAGCAGAGCTTCCCCTGACTGCCGCGGTAAGCGCGAGGCGAGCCGCCTATGATCCAGCGAACGACCCGACGATGCAGTGCATTTCATCAGGGATGCCCGCGGCGGTGCGTCTATCGCCACCTCACCCGATAGACCTGACCGATCAGGGAGACAGCATTGTGCTTCGCGTCGAGTTATTCGACATCGTGCGCACCGTTCACATGGATCCGGAAACTAACGCTGCCGAGCAACCGGCCTCCCCCTTGGGATATTCGGTGGGCCGCTGGGAGGGAGACACGCTCGTAATTCACACCACACGGATCGACTGGCCTTACTTCGATCATCTCGGCACTATTTCGCAAAGCAATGCCGTAGAGACGACTGAGCGCCTCACCGTCAGCGATGACGGAAACCGACTCGTCTACGAACTCACCGTCAGCGATCCGGCGACCTTTACGCAGCCGGTTACCGGGCGGTGGTTGATGGGCTGGCGGCCCGACTTGGTTGTGGAGCCGTATAAGTGTCTCGCGGAGGAATAGATGCCCGCTCGAACCCTGCTTCTCCCAATCGGCATTCTGACCGCTTTGCCTTTGGCGGCATCCGCTCAAGATGACGTGAGCACAATTCCGCACGATCGGCGTACGGCGAATGCACCTACGACGGTTCCAGCTTCCGAGGAGATAGCGGATGTGCCGCAGTTCATGGTAGATCCGTTCTGGCCTAAGCCGCTGCCGAACAACTGGATACTGGGGCAGGTGTCCGGTGTGCATGTCGACTCGGACGATCATGTGTGGATCGTCCAGCGGCCTAACTCCTTGAGCGACCGGGAGATTGCAGCGACGCAGGATCCGCCAGGTAGTAAATGCTGCTTCCCCGCACCGCCCGTCCTCGAGTTCGATCAGAGCGGCAACGTGCTGCGCGCCTGGGGCGGTCCTGGCGAGGGCTATGACTGGCCACGGTCGGAACACGGCATTCATCTCGCGGGCGGCTACGTCTGGCTCGCCGGAAATGGTCAAGGGGACAGCCAAATCCTGAAGTTCACGATGGATGGCGAGTTCGTCATGCAGATCGGCCGGCCAGATGAGAGCGCCGGCAGCAACGACATCGAGAATCTCGGACGTCCCGCAGATCTATTCGTCCATGTAGCGGATCGCGAAGTCTACGTCGCGGACGGTTACGGCAACCGGCGCATCGTCGTTTTCGATTCCGAGACCGGCGAGTACAAGCGGCACTGGGGAGCCTATGGTAACCGGCCGACCGACGGCCCGATGCCGGTCTACGATCCGCCCGCGCCGCCGGCCAAGCAGTTTGGTAACCCCGTGCACTGCGTGCAGGTCTCGAGGGACGGATTGGTTTACGCGTGCGACCGCACTAACGACCGCTACCAGATCTTCGAGAAGGACGGGTACTTCATCTCGGAGGCATTCTTCGAGCCGGACACATTGATGAATGGTTCAGTTTACGATCTCACATTCTCGGTGGACGCTGACCAGCGCTTCATCTTTATGGTCGACGGGTTCAATAACGAGATGCGAATCGTCGAGCGCACGTCCCATACGACACTCGGTCGTGTCGGACGGCCCGGGCGCTATGCCGGGCAGTTTCATGCCGTCCATGACATCGCGATCGACTCTCAGGGAAATCTGTATACGACCGAGGTCAATACGGGGCAGCGCGTGCAGAAGTTCCGTCGTCTGGATCAGTAATTACTGACGGAATGTTGCTGGTTTCGGCTAAGATACGGTGAACAGAATGTGACCTACTTGCCTAGCGCGCGCCCGAGGGAAGAGACGCGCTCTTCCGACTCCTTTTCGAGTGCTCGCGCCTCTGCGTTCGGTTCGTAGCGGTGCCACTTTACCTCCGCCGTGTTCGTGCCTGGAGCACTACAACTCTTCGAGCATCCGTACCAGCTCATCTATGTCGGGTGGAGTATCCTTCGGCCCCAGGCTGACGCATTCCCATGGGAGGACTTGCTCTTCCGGCGCCCAGACAAACTCCCGTCCCATCTTGAACGTCCGGGTGTAATTCACCGGGTCGTCGATCTCGAGCTCCAATTGTAGATCGTTCTGTCCGGGTTCTCGCCAATAACGCTCGGTGACTCGACCTTCCCGACTGAGTGGACGAGTTCCATCGGTTACGATGCCGCTCGACATGTGCGTCGTCTCGATCGTTAGCACATCTCCCATCCAACGCCCCACGGAATAACCAAGATCGGTATGGGGGTGGTTCGCTACCGGGGGCGTACCGATCATGTCAATGGAACGGACCGTATTTCCCCGCTCATAGCGAATCATCAGCTCGCCCACCTGCTCGAGGATCTCCATGGGGTTGCCCGTCCAAAGAATTCTGGGCATGGTCTCCGCCACGCAGTCATCTAGAACCCTGGGGCTATCACGGGTAGGCACGTAGGCGTCGGCGGCTTGCTGCCCCTCTGCGGTGAATGGAATCACGTCAGGTTCAGTCCGTGGTGGCCCTCCCCCATCGAAGATCGGGGGAGCATAAATGCCGAATAAGTCCACTTTAGACCCCACGGTTTGCTGTGCGCTGGCAGTCGGATGGCCGCCAACGACTACGGCACACGCGAGAAACAACAGTGTTCTCATCTGTATTCTCCGTTCCGTTGCAGTGCTTGGACTCATTCCGTCGGTTTACGGCATCACGTATCCCATGGGACCCGGGAATTCTTCCTCGAGCGCGCGCGACGCTTCGGTGTCCACAAGAAAGCACTCAGTTCTGCGGTAACTTGTGTCGATGGTCCCGCAGACTGGCAGTCGCTCTCGTAGTCGGCGCATAACCGGAGTATCGCCCCGGATCCCGTATGAGACAAACAATTGTGCGACCTCCTCTTCGGTCTTTCCATGGATCAGCACGGCTCGAAGGCGGGCGCGATTCGAGGCGCGGGATGGATAAATCGCGACGGTCACTTCATCCCCAGGACTGAGCGAATCGTTCGTCCAACCCTCACGAGCGAGCTGAGACGCCGGACTGAGCTCGATCAGCCAGCCTTCGGTGGCACCACTCTCCTTCGTGACATTCACGATTAGGGCGCCATGAGGGTTAATTATTCTAAAAACCCTGACAGAGGCCTCAATGACCTCGATGACTTCCTCCCCGTCTACTGCGAGCAGACCAGCGAAGGAGTGGTGCGCAGATGTGAGCTGCGGCCAAGCCGTGAGTGCGCCTAAGAACACCAAGGTGATGAACCCGCTGGCCGATCGTAACTTACCAAGACATCGCCGAACGCTCATCTTGTACCCCTATTATTGTTCTCCACCGACCGAATGGCACAGTCAGCTTAGCCGCTATCGTATGATCTGTGGTAACCTGACCGACCTTTTCAGCCCGGAACTCCTATCGCAGGAAAGGAACCATTCGGAGAAACGCGTATCCCGTTTGGTAGTTAGGCTAACATGAATGCCCGCCTTACCCGATATAGCATTTCAGACGATGGAACCCTGGATTAGGCGACCGGAGGTGCGTCCGGAGCAGCAACGTTCGTTTGGGCGGATCGGGGGGGGCGCGAAGAGGCGGTCTCCGCAGAATCTGGCAATTACGTATATCCAACCATTTCGTCCGATGGGACTCGCGGGGCGCGCGACGACCGTTCAACAACCCGCGCCGGCTCTCAAGTGGCCGTATCGAAGCGTGGATGGACCGCCTGGCCGCGTATATGATGTGGCACTGGGAAGGGCAGCCATTTTTTCAGCAGCTATTCAAACTCAGGAGTGTATTTCAGCTACGACTTCATACTTCCAAGGGTAGAACAATGACAAGCAATGCTTTCACATGCTGGCTGACGGCAATTCAGGTAATCGGAGTAGCGCTGATCACGTCCGGATGCGGCCCTCAGGATCAGGGAACTACCACCGAACCCGCGGTAGGCCCCGCGGGCGGGCGGCAGCAAGACGAGTTCGAGATGGTGAACATCACAGGTGATCTCTACCAGGCAGGCGTTCGCGGCATGGGCGGTCATACGACGGTGTTCATGGTGACGCCGGAGGGCGTGATTCTCGGCGACCCCATTCGTGAGGATTTCGCGGAGTGGCTGAAGGCCGAGCTCCTCGAACGATTCGATGCGCAGGTCGAGTACGTCCTCTACAGCCATCACCATCCGGACCATGCGTCGGGTGGAAGCGTCTTCGCCGATACGGCGACATTCGTCGGGCATGAAAATATGGTGGCGAGTCTCGGGCGGCTACCTAGTAATTCAACTCCGATGGATACGAATGGCAACGGCACGATCGAACGTAGTGAAGCGCGCGGAGGTTTTCTGGCCGCGTTTGATCGGGACGACACGAATCAGGACGGCATTCTCACGGCTGCCGAGGTCAACACTCACACACACCCTCCGAGCGTCACCTATACGGACCGTTTAGTAGTTAACCTGGGCGGTAGCACGGTCGAAATGCATCATACGCCGCCGGCGCACACGGACGATATGACGATCCTACTCTTTCCGGAAGAAAGGGTGGTGTTCGTCGTCGATTTTCTCCAAATCAATCGGCTTCCCGGTGGGCTGAGCGGCTTCTTGGCCGGCTATCCCGTGGATAGCTACGAAGTCGCGGTCGGCGCAGTTGAGGCACTGGATTTCGATACGGTGATTCAGGGGCACAGCGAGATCACCGGCACGAGGTCCGATGTCGCCGAGTTCATGGCGCTGCTCCGCACGACGGAGGCGGAGGTCGCGGCCGCGATAGCGGCCGGGATGAGTCTGGAGGAGACGCTGGACTCGGTGATGCTGTCGGACTACACCGACTGGCTCCTGTACGAGACACGCCGCCCTCAACTCGTCGGCGATATGTACGAGTCTCTCACTGAGGAGTAGCGTAGCGACATTACCCAATGAGAATCCATCGTTCGCTCAAGGGAGTAGTATCCGCCTGGTTCTCTACGCAGGTCGTTTGCGGGATCTGTTCAGACATGGGTTTCGCTCAGCGAACGGCTCCATTCGAGAATGGATGCCCGGTCTGGCTGCGGCGGCTTGAAGGGTCGTGACCCGCAGAGTATCTTCACACTGCTCATTCACAAACAATGACGAAGAACATGCGAGCACAGATCGTTGCCATAGCCGGGTTTGCGACAGTCGTTACTTCCGCGCCTTTAGGAGCGCATCACTCGATATCGGGACACTACCATCGAAACGAGAGCGGTACGATCGCAGGATTCGTTATCGATGTTGTGTTGCGCAATCCCCACTCTCAAATTCACATGGGAGTAAATAATGCTTCGGGAAGCGCTGAGATGTGGACGCTTGAGATGGACGATGTCGCCGACATGGCGAAGCAAGGAATCGTTTCCGGTACGATCCGTGCCGGCGATGAAATTGTCGTCGTCGGTAATCCGGCCAGAGATGGCTCGAATGCTCTCTTCATACGAACACTACACCGCCCCGCGGATGAATTCGAGTACGAAGAGGACTGGCCGCTCTCGGCCGAATGATAGGCATGCTGGCACTTATCTGGGGAGAAAAAAATTGAATACTGATGTCGCGGAGAAATGTACAAAGTTCGTGTGGGTAGTCGCTGTAGTCCTTCTTTCGAGTCCGTTGTATCTACAAACTGCGACTGCGCAATTCAGTACCGGCTTTCCCGGGCAGTCGAACCTCCCGCAAAACGACTTTACCTGGACGTGGGGGAATCAGAGATCTGCAGGACGGGGATTCGAGGATTTTTCTGTATTCGGAAACGAACAAGATTTTCGCTGTGACCTGAAGGGAAAGTTGCGAGTAGGCGGTCGCATGTCGCGAATGGATGTAAGGGGGCTCGAAAGCGAGCTTCGCGGAAACATGTATTTTGTCCGCGCCGCAATAAACGCGATGAATGATCTGGAGGCGCGGAGGGAGATCGAATGGGCCGTACTGGAGTGTGAAAAGCCGCGACCGGCTGAGGAAGAATCGGAAGAGCGGGAGGAGCGAGAAGAGGAAGACTAGTCCGCCCGGATAGAATATTCGTCACCTGAGCTGCGATAAAAGCTATAACAAAGAGAAAAAATGCTCAGACATGCGTTTACGCATAGCTTGATCGGGAAGCCGCCCATAACCACCACGCATATTGTCCATCACGTGTTGCACGCTGCTGGTTTCGGTTACCACCGTAGTAACCGCTGGGTGTGAAATGATGTACTTGAGGCCAAACTGCGCCCAGGATTCGCAGTCAAATTCTGCTGCCCAGTCAGGAAGTTCCTTGCTGGCTGTTACGCCAAAGTAGGCGCCATCTGCTGTAGTCTTAAACGGCTCTCCGACAAAAATACCGATGCCCAAATCGGCCGCCAAGGGCAAAAGACGATCCTCAGGTTGATTCTGAAACATGGAATAGCCGAG
>CAYXNS010000016.1:0-49504 GCA_964466315.1 uncultured Gammaproteobacteria bacterium | reverse complement strand
GCTGAGTAGCATGTGCCGGCGGGCACTCGCGGCCCGCACACGCCGATCCTCGATCAGCGGGGCACGCTGTGGTTCACGATGCAGTCGGGCCATGTGGGCAGGCTCGTCCCCGAGACCGAAGAGATGACGATCTCGGCGACCCCGACCTCCGGTACGTACCCATACGGCATCCAGGTCAACTCCGAGGGCGTGCCGTGGTATGTCGATTTCCGCGGTAACCGTGTCGGCAGTATCGACCCCGAGACGGCCGAGATCACCGAATACGAGTTGCCAAATCCGGCCTCGCGACCGCGGCGCATAGCTCTCACCCCGGACGACGTGGTCTGGTACACGGACTACCCGCGCGGACAGATCGGCCGCTTCGACCCTGAGACGGGCGACGTCCGGGAATGGCTCTCTCCCGGCGGATCCGGTTCACGGCCCTACGGCATCGCGTCGGTAGGTAACGTGCTCTGGTACGTCGAGACCTTCGCGCGGCCGAATACGCTCGTACGCTTCGACACGGAAACCGAGGATTTCCAGACCTGGGCGATTCCTTCCGGCGGCGGTGTCGTTCGCCACATGATGGCGACGCCCGACGGCAACCTCGTGCTGGCGTGCAGCGCCGTCAATCAGATCGCTCTGGTCGAGGTCGGTACCTGATTCATATCGACGACTGAGGTCGTGACGCCACCGTGAGATTCTGTGTAACCATGTTTTTGGTGGTGGCCGGTCTGCTATCGGCCGCATCGATTGCGCATCACAGCCACACGGGCTTCGATCTGGAGCGCGTCGTCGCGTTCGAGGGCACGGTCATCCGTTACGAGTGGACCAACCCGCACGTCTATCTGACCGTCGAAGACGAGAACGGGAACGAGTGGCTCATCGAAACCGACCCGACGCCCGTCATGAGCCGCAGCGGTTGGTCACACGATTCGTTCACCCCCGGTGACAGCGTTGCCATTCGCGCGAATCCCGACAGACGTCCCGACCGGCATCACGGGCTACTGTCGTCTCTCGAAACGTCCGACGGTGCGACGATGGTGTCGTGGAACAGCACGACGCAGAACACGCACGAGGGTCCCATCGCGAGCACCGGGAGTCTCGAAGGAGTCTGGCAGGGCGAGCGCTCGTCGCTCAAGAACTTCGTCGTCATGTTGTCGGAGAAGCCGTTAACGGCGCGGGGTGAAGCGGCCAAGGCTGCGTACACGCAGTTACTGAATCCGACGCTCCAATGCATCACCTGGCCGACGCCCTTTATTTTGTCATCCTATCTTTACTTGAGCGAGATGGAACTCAGTGACGACGTCATCACGTTCAGGAACGAGTTCTACGGGACCGAGCGAACCATTTATATGGATGGGCGCGTGCATCCGCACGACGGTGAACGAACGCTGCAAGGGCATTCCATCGGTTGGTGGGAAGGTGAGACGCTCGTCGTCGACACGGCAGGCTTCGCCGATCATCGTTCGCCCTACGGCTCCGGCACGGGTATCCCCTCGGGCGCCAAGAAGCATGTCGTCGAACGTTACAGCTTGAATGACGATGGCACGCACGCGTTAATCAATATCGTCCTCGAGGATTCCGAATATTTCGCCGAGCCCGTCACGGCCCAGTTCGTCTGGCGTTATTCACCGCACTTCGAGATGTTGAGACTAGGTTGCGACCAGGAAGTCGCGATGCATTCCGCACAGTAGTCCCGCTACTGCTCGACGAGACGGTTCTTGACGATCCCGCTGACCTTGCCCATGTCGATCTGACCGGCCGCGCGGGTCTTCAGTTTGCCCATGACGCGTCCCATGTCTTTCAATGAACTTGCTCCGGTAGCGGCGATGACTTCATCGACGAGTGCGAGCGTCGCCGCTTCGTCGAGCGGCTCGGGAAGATACGCCTTGAGAACGTCGATCTCCGCCGTTTCCTTCGCAACAAGATCGTCGCGACTCCCCTGCTGAAACTGGCCGATGGCATCGTGGCACTGCTTCACCATTTTTTCGACGAGCGCCAGCACACCGTCATCGGTCAGCGCCTCGCGCGTGTCGATCTCGCGCTGCTTGATCGCGGCCATCGCCAGGCGCAGAATACTCAGGCGCGCCTTATCGCCGGCGCGGAGGGCGGTCTTGATATCTTCCTGGAGACGCTCTTGGAGCGTGGGAGTCGGTGGCATGGAACATCGCCCCCGGATGCTCAATACATGCGGGTGCGTCGCGTGACCTGCCTGGCTTGCCGCTTCATGTGACGTTTGACGGCTGCAGCTTTCTTGCGCTTACGCTCCTGGGTGGGCTTCTCGTAGTACTCGCGCCGGCGCAGCTCGGTCAGCACGCCCGCTTTCTCGCAGGCGCGCTTGAAGCGCCGCAGGGCGGCATCGAAGTGCTCACTTTCTCTTACACGAACGCCTGGCATCGATGATTCCTAAACAGAAAAATAGGCCGGCTGATGCCGGCGCTGAACCGATCAATAATATCCCTTAGGATGGCATCCTGTAAAGATTCCGCGAGGATTCGCATTGAAGGTATTGGGTATAGAGACGAGCTGCGATGAGACTGGCATCGCGATCTACGACGCCGAGAAGGGGCTCGTGGCGGAGGCGCTCTACAGCCAGATCGAGACCCACGAGCGCTTCGGCGGCGTCGTTCCGGAGCTCGCCTCGCGCGATCATATTGCACGCTTGGCGCCGCTCGTCTGCGAGGTCGTTGCAGACGCCGGATTGATGCTAGAGGACCTCGATGTGATCGCCTATACGGCCGGCCCGGGGCTCGTCGGCGCGCTCATGGTCGGCGGATGTCTGGCCGCTTCGCTGGCATACGGGCTCGGCATACCCGCGATTCCGATCCACCATCTCGAGGCGCATCTGCTGGCCGCTCGACTCGAGGACGACGCCCCGGATTTTCCGTTCATGGCACTGCTGGTCTCGGGCGGGCACACGCTGCTGGCGGAGGTGCAAGGCCTCGGTGACTATTGCACGGTGGGTAACACCCTGGACGATGCCGCCGGTGAGGCCTTCGACAAGATCGCGCGGCTCATGTCACTGCCGTATCCGGGCGGTCCGGCGCTCGCGGCACTCGCCGCGGAGGGTGATCCGAAAGCCTACGATTTCCCACGGCCGATGCGTGGTCGCGGATTGAATTTCAGCTTCAGCGGTCTCAAGACCGCGGTGCGGCTCAAACTCGACAGCGAGTCGTCGCGCGCGGGTTCCGATGAGGCGAACGGCGCGTTACACGCGAACATCGCTGCTTCGTTTCAGGCTGCCGTGGTCGATACGCTCGTCGACAAGTCCGTGCGAGCCATGGAGGAAACCGGCCTCGGCCAGCTCGTGGTTGCGGGCGGCGTCGGCGCGAATGAGGAACTGCGCAGGCGGCTCAAACTTGCCGGCGAGCAACGGCATTTTCGCGTCTACTACCCCCGGCCGAGATTTTGCACCGACAATGGGGCCATGATCGCCTATGCAGGATGGTGCCGCCGGGAAACCGTCGAACCGGGGGTGCCGCGTATCCAGGCGCGACCGCGCTGGCCACTCGACGAACTCACGCTGACCGTCTGAGGATCGTTATGGACAAAGTCTTCCTCCGCCAATTGGACATCGATGCCGTTATCGGGATCTGGGAATGGGAGCGACGCGTAAAGCAGAAGGTCAGCATCGACCTGGAGATGGCGACGGATACGAAAAGCGCGGCACGCGACGATACCATCGACCGCACACTCAACTACAAAGATGTGGCCAAGCGCCTCATCGAGTTCGTCGGCGCATCGGAGTTTCAATTGGTGGAGTCGCTCGCGGATGCTGCAGCCCGCATCGTCATCGAGGAGTTCGGCGTTTCCTGGGTCAAGTTGTCCGTCGCAAAGCCCGGCGCGATCGAGGGTTCCAAGGTCGTCGGCGTCATCATCGAACGTACCACGGACGACTATGCCGACTGACGTCTACATTGGTATCGGGAGCAACATCGATGCCGAGCGAAATATCCTCGAGGCGATCGAGGCACTGGAGCATCGTATCGGTCACGTGAAGTCGTCGAGCGCGTATCGCAACCCGCCCATCGGACTCGACGGTGACGATTTTCTGAATCTCGTCCTGCACCTCGTGAGCGACGCGGGTCCGGTCGCGTTCGAGGAGATCCTGAACGATATCGAGCGCAGCGCCGGCCGGGCGAGATCCGGCAGCGGCGCCGGCCCGCGTAGTCTCGACCTCGATCTCCTATTGTACGGCTCGCTCGTCGATGCGGAACTCGGGCTGCCGCACGCCGACATATTGCATTACCCGTTCGTGCTCTGCCCGCTGGCGGAACTCACCCCCGGCCTCGAGCATCCAATAACCGGTATTCCCGTCAGCCGGACCTGGAGTGAAATGGCGCACATGAATCCAATGCTGGTCAAGCTCGAGCAGCTGCAGACGCCGGCAACTGGTGGCGACTCCAGATCCTCCCGGGCCGCGGAGGGCTGAGTGCAGCCCGAGCTCTTGCCACGGTTCGCCATTACCCTGCTTGCTGCGGCGGCAGTCGTCGGCTGCAGCGGTAGCAGCGGTAGTCAGCTCACCGGGAGTGACGATACCTCGACCTGTTCCACAGCCGTACAACAGCAGTCAGTTCTAGACATCATGGAGGAATGGTATTTCTTCAATGACGAACCGGCTCAGCAGCAGAAATACGGCGGGCTCGATATCAACGATTTTTCGTCGGTCGGGGTATTGCTGGCATTCTTGCGCTTTCGCCCGGAGCGGTTCGATCGTGGCTTCAGTTTCGTCACGACACCCGTGGCCGACGCACAATTCTTCGGCGAAGGCGAGTTCGTCGGTTACGGCTTCGGCTCCAGGTTCGTTGATCCACCGTTCAACGTGGATTTGCGGCTGACACAGGTCTTCCCGGATTCCCCCGCGGCCGCGGTCGGATTCCAGCGCGGCCAGAGGATTCTCGCTATCAACGGGCGTACGATCGCGCAGATCGTCGCGGCCGAAGGCTTCTCTGCTGCGCTTGGGCCAAGCACCGAGGGTATAACGCGTACGTTTCTCGTTCGCGAGCTGGACGGTACAGAATTTGAAGTCTCGGTCACTCGAGCTCTCGTGACGATCGACCCCCTGCCGTCGACGGCAATCTTCGATGTCGCCGGTGCCAAGGTCGGTTACCTGGATTTCCGCACATTCATCTCCACGGCCAACGCGGTACTCGATCAGGCCTTCGCGGAGTTCGAGTCGCAGAGCGTAAACGCGCTCGTCGTCGACGTGCGTTACAACGGTGGCGGGCTGGTGTCTACGGCGGAGCGGCTCGCGGATCTCATCGGCGGAGTGATTGCCAACGATAAGATTCTCTCGGAGACACGCTTCAACAGCGCCAAGAGCGCTTTGAACGAACTCGAGCCCTTTCAGTTTCGCCCGGGCTCGCTAACGCTGCTGCAGCAGGTCGTGTTCATTACGGCCGGCGGCACTGCGTCCGCAAGCGAGCTCGTGATCAATGCGCTACTTCCGCATACCGTCGTTACGCTCGTCGGTAGTGCTACGTTCGGCAAGCCCGTCGGCCAGTCCGCATTTTCCTACTGCGACGACGAGTTCCTGCTCCGGCCCGTAACCTTCGAGACGGTCAACGCCTTGGGCGAAGGAGGGTACTTCGACGGTCTCGGCGTCACCTGCAATGCGAGTGACGAACTGGCGTTCGCACTGGGTGATCCGGATGAGGCGTCCCTGGCTTCGGCGCTCCAGTTCATCGGGACGGGGAGGTGCGGTCTGGCCGCTTTCCAGTCCAAACCGGTAGCGCCGCCGGTTCCTTTTCGGGGTGGCTCTCTCCATCCGGGTGCGCCGGTCGCAGAGCGATTACTCGGAGCTCACTGAGCTGTGCTCACCAGCCCGTACTACGGCCCCCATCGACCGCGAGAATCTGCCCTGTAACGTATGGGGCATCGCGAACGAGAAATAGTACCGCGGCGGCAATATCTTCTGGTTTGCCGGCACGCTTGAGCGCCGTCTTGCCGATGATATTCTGCTGCACGCACTCGGACATCCCGAACTCTGGCCAGAGTATCGCGCCCGGCGAGACGCCGTTTACACGGATATCCGGACCGAGATCCTTTGCGAGTGAGCGTGTCAACATCGCGAGCCCGGATTTCGCCGCGCCATAGAGGGGATGGTTTTTCAGAGGCCGCTGCGAGTGGACGTCGACGATATTGACGATCACGCCCTTGGACGCCTGTAGGTGTGGCAGTGCCGCCTGGCAGAGAAACAGTGGCACCTTGAGGTTAACGCCGAGGAGGTCGTCCCACTGCGCTTCCGTGATCGATCCCAACGGCGTTGGGTAGAAACTCGAGGCGTTATTCACGAGGATGTCCAGCCGCCCCGTTTTCGTTGTGATATCGGCGATCATCCGCGTGAGCGCTGCGCTATCTCTGAGATTGCCCTGAACCGCGAGCGCCGAATCGGCGCGAGCATCGTTGAGTGTCGACACGAGCGACTCGGCGTCGTCGCCGGACTTATAGTAATGCACGATGACATCGGTCCCGGCTGCATGCAGGCCTTCGGCAATGGCCGCACCGATGCGCCGGCCGGCACCCGTAATAAGCGCCCAGCGACCAGCGATAGAATCGCCTGTATCCGAATCGACCACCGCTACTCCACAACGTTCAGCAGGGCGTAAGGTTACACTATTCGCGTTTTCAACTTGCCCCCGGCGCCGAAGGTCGATGCTTCCACCCATTCCTGAGCCCGACGATCAGGCTTTAGCCATCAGCCGGGAACTCAGCTCACGAATACGTGAGGAACTGGAGCAGGCTGGTGGGTGGATCAGCTTCGAGCGATACATGCAGCGGGCTCTCTACGAGCCGGGCCTGGGGTATTACAGTGGCGGTAGCGCCAAGTTCGGTTCAGCCGGTGACTTCGTAACGGCCCCCGAGTTGTCTGACATATTCGGCCGGGCATTGGCACGCGAGATCACCCCGGTTCTCGATCGCTCGAGCAAACCCGTGATCCACGAGTTCGGTGCGGGCAGCGGGCGCCTGGCCGAGACTATCCTGACCGCGCTGGATGGAAGCGTCACGCAACGTCTTCGTTATCAGATCCTCGAGCCAAGTGCCGAACTCCGCGAGCGCCAGCGTTCGCAGCTTGCCGCATTCGAAGATCGAGTCACCTGGCTTGATGAAGCGCCGCCCAGTTCCTTCGAGGGCGTCATTCTCGCGAACGAAGTGCTCGACGCTTTTCCCGTGACGCGCTTCGTGAAGTCCTCGGATGGTGTGAGGGTGTTGGGCGTCGCGCTCGAGCGGGACGGCTTTGCCTGGGCCGAAGGGCCAGCCGATGCCGAATTGAGTGCCGAGGTGGAAACGCTCGAATCGAGGCTCGGGTATGTGTTGCCCAAAGGAGCCCGCTCCGAGCTCTCGCGCAGTCTCGCACCTTGGGTCGCGAGTCTCGCCGATCTACTGACCCGTGGCGCCATACTGATCGTCGATTACGGGCTCGTCGCGCATGAGTATTACCATCCTTCCCGTTCTGACGGGACGCTCGCCTGCCACTATCGTCACCGTGCGCACTCCAACCCGTTTCTCTATCCAGGTTTGCAGGACATCAGCGCATGGGTGGATTTCAGTGCTTGTGCGCGTGCGGCGGCCGAGGCGGGTCTCTCGGTCGCAGGCTTTACGACGCAGGGCCAGTTTCTGATCGAGGGTGGCGCCGCAGAGTTTCTAGAGACCGGTGGCGGGCGTGTCGACGTCGAGCAAGCTCAGGCATTTAAGACCCTCGTGCTACCGGGTGAGATGGGCGAGCGCTTCAAGGTGCTTCTCCTGACGCGAGGCATAGAGCACGACTTACCTGGCAGAGATCTTCGCGACCGGCTCTGAATCTCAGTCCGTTGCCGATTCAGCTATTGCCAGCCACCGTCTGCAGCCACGCGTTTTTTTGTGACGGCGCTCCTTGCTATCGTGGTGTTTCTACGACTAATTGAGCACATGGGAATTCTGATATTCGCCGTCTATCGTTTTTTTCTCGCAGGGGTCATTGCCTATGTCCCGCTCTAGGTCCTGTGCCTCACTACTCGGCTTCTGCTTCCTGGTTGGGATCGGTTCGGTCGCGCTCGCTCAGGAGGAGGAATCCGAAGACGGTTTCGAACCCTGGGCCGTCGGTTTGACGTTGCAAACCGACGAGCAGGACAGTCAGAGTTTCTTCACCACGTTCAATTGGGGTGTCACCGAGGATACCTGGCTATTCTTCTCCGCCGGGCGCAGCATGTTGCCTGCGGAGCGCGCGGATATTTCGACTGACGATTTGATCTTCGGAGTCGATTACAGCTTCGGTCTGCTCGGCGCGTCGCTCGAGGTCGAGCAATGGGGCGAGAAGGATGCCGTGGAGTCCCTCGACTACCGGGGCTCGATCTACCTGCACGGCGACCGCTTCAATGTCGGTGTGGAACTCGAGCGTCGTGACATCGACCTGAGTTTCCCCATCGTCGGTCCGCGGGACCGGCCGATTCAGCGCACGACCGAGCTAACCAGCGACGGCACCGGAGTCTACTTTCGTGCCGATCTTACGGATTGGTGGCGTGTCTATGGCAGCGCGAGGGAGTATGACTATTCGCGAAGTCTCGCTGTGCTACCGCGTCTCGACGTATTCAACTTCCTCTCGAGTTCGACTTTGACTCTCGCTAATAGCTTTCTCGAGAACGATCGACGGTTCGGCTTCGAGTGGCGTGCCGGCCAGAAGCTCATCAATCTGAGCTTCGGCCGTAACAACTCGGCCGTGGATGGGTTGGAACTCGAGTTCGTCAGTGCGAGCTTTATGTTTCCTATTTCGTACCGGATGGATCTGGAGTTCAACCTCGGTCGCAGCACGGCGGATTTTCTCGAACCGAGCGTCTATGGTGGTGTACTGCTCCTCATCTACGGCGGTAGCTAATCGCCGAGCGTCGCGGCAATCGCGGCAAGCCGCTTTGCCCGGATCGCCTCACCCAACTCACGCCCCTCCGCTGTTGCCGCGAGCGCCTTAGTGTCGACGTCGCGGGCGGAATCGAGCGCACGCTGCAGCCGCACACGCTGCGGGTATTCGGACTCTTCGAAGCCCGTACGACCACGAGCATCGGCTTCACAGGCGACCAACAACGCTCCGAAGCGCTCGGGTCTGCGAATACCGTCGGCGCCCTCGATGATCTTGAGTACGGTGCCCGGCCGTAACTCGTCCGCTCTGTGTATGGCGCCATGATAGCGGGCAACCGCACCGGCAAGTTCCCTGTAGCGCTTCGGTACAGGAAGCCGCGCGCAGAACGTCTCGAGAATTTCTACCGAGCGCTCCTCGTGGCCGGCGTGACTGGGCAGGACCGACTTCGGTGTGACCGCCTTTCCGAGATCATGCGTAAGTAACGCGAATCTCACCGCGGTATCCGCCGACAGCCTCGCAGCTATGCGCAGACACATCAGCGTGTGGATCCCGGTATCGATCTCCGGGTGCCATCGTCGCCGTTGCGGTACACCGAAGAGTGCGTCGACCTCGGGAAACACGACCGCCAGTGCGCCGCATTTGTGGAGCGTTTCGAAGTACACGTCGGGCCGATCTTCGTTGAGCGCCTTCTCGGTCTCCTGCCAGACACGTTCGGGACGCAGCGTGTCGGCCTCTCGAGAGGCGACCATCCGGACCATGAGTTCCATTGTGTGCGGCGCGATCGTGAAGGACAGGCCTTTGAATCGCGCGGCGAATCGCGCGACACGAAGGATGCGCAGCGGGTCTTCTGTGAACGCGTCCGAGGTATGGCGCAGGAGCCGGGCTTCGATATCGTCCCGGCCACCGAAGGGATCTATGAGTTGGCCATCGAGATCGCGCGCGATGGCGTTGATTGTCAGGTCGCGCCTGCAGAGATCGTCTTCGAGACTGACGGCGGCGGAGATATCGAAGTCGAAGCCGTGATAGCCGGGGCCGACGCTTCGCTCGGTTCGCGCCAACGCGTATTCCTCACCCGTCTCGGGGTGCAGAAACACGGGAAAGTCCTTGCCCACCTGCCGGTAACCGAGGCGCAGGAGTTCCTCCGGGCTGCTGCCGACAACCACCCAATCGCGCTCGGTCACCGGTCGCTCGAGTAACGTGTCCCGGACCGCTCCGCCTACTTCATAGACCTCCATGGTGGCATCATACCGCAGGGCTCGAGCGTGCTATGGTCCTGCGGATGCGCATCGTACCCGCTTGCAGCCTGCTCTCCGTCACGGTCGTGATATCGGGTTGTGCGCTGCCCTATTACTGGCAAGCTGCGGCCGGACATCTCGAATTGCTGGCCAGTCGCGTGCCTATCGTCGACGTGCTCGAGGACCCTGAACAAAGCGATGCCACGCGTGAAGCACTGTCTCGCGCGATCGAAATTCGAGAGTTCGCTATCGCGGAGCTGGGATTGCCGGACAATGAGAGTTACCGGAGTTACGCTGATCTCGGCCGCCGCTATGCGGTCTGGAATGTCGTGGCTGCTGAAGAATTTTCCATCGACGCACAGAGCTGGTGTTTTCCCGTCGCGGGCTGTGTGACCTATCGCGGCTACTTCGATCAGGAAGATGCGGAGCGATTCGCCGCAGACCTCGAAGCCGCCGGTCTCGACACCTACGTGGCGGGTGCGAGCGCCTACTCCACGCTGGGTTATTTTTCCGATCCATTGCTGAACACGATGCTTTCGGGCGGCGAGCGATATATCGCGAGTATCATCTTCCACGAGCTGGCGCATCAGCTCGCATATATAAGAGGGGATACGCCGCTCAACGAAGCTTTCGCGTCAGCCGTGGCGGAGCACGGTACCCAGCGTTGGCTGACGCACAGAAGCGATACGCAGGGCATAGCGGATCATCGCGACAGACTCGGGCGGCGCGAAAATTTTTTCGGCCTCATCGTGATCCAACAGAATCGCCTGAGAGAATTGTACGGGCGCTCTATTGCGCCCGAGGTTATGCGCGCGGCAAAGTGCGAGGCTTTCGAGGAGCTGCAAGCTGAATACGCGTCATTACGATCGGCCTGGGGTGGCGCGAACGAATACGATGACTGGTTTGCGCAACCGCTGAATAACGCGCAACTCGCTTCGGTTGTGGCATACAGTCGCTGGTTGCCGAACTTTCGAGCTTTTCTGCGTACACAGGGGCTCGGAGCGTTGTATATGGAGATGGCGGTACTGGAAGCGCTTCCGCCGGAGGAGCGCGAGATGCGTCTGGATACGTACTTAACGACGGCCCTCCCGCCGGAACGCCGATAGCAGCCGTTGATGATTTCCGTCGTTGAGATAGCCGGGAACGACAACCCGCATGGAAGTGGGCTCGAGTCCGAGTGCCGCCAGTCCGTTCTCCGTGCCGACGCTGGCGACGGCCAGGGAATGGTAGTTGTCCATCGTAAATAGTTTTCCTGGAACCACATAGTCCAGAAGCCATGCCTGGATGCGGGAAAGACTGTCTGGTAGGCTGACGATCAAGCGTTTGCGGTTAAGGATTCTCGCGATCTCGGCGACGATTTCCTCCAGCGAGTATTCCTCCGGCCCGTAGAGCTGAAACGTTTGTTCGTAGGCAGCGTGATTTCCCAATGCCACACAGAACGCACGAGCGACGTCGGTCACGAAGACTGGCGCGAAACGCGACTTCGGCTTGGCCAGAGGTAGCACCGGGCTCCAACGAAGCAGTTGGGCAAAGCGATTGATGAAAGAGTCGCCGCGGCCGAAGATCACCGACGGTTGGAAGATCGTGTAGTGTAGTTCCTCGCCAGCGAGATTTTTCAGCGCTTGCTCTCCGGCGCCGTTGCTGCGTAGATAGTGGCTGGGTCCGGTCTCGGCATTTGCCTTCAATGTGCTCATATGGAGCAAGTGGTGCACACCGCTTTTCTGGCAGGCGGCGACGAGTTTCTCGACGAGCTTTACATGAGCTTTACGAAATCCACTGCCATCGTGACCTCGCTCGTTCAATATCCCGACCAGATTGATCGCAGCCGTCGCGCCACCTAGAACCGCGGATAAGATCTTCTCGTCGTGAACATCGGCGGCAACGAGTTCGACACCAGGGAGGACCAGGAGATCGCGGGCGCGCTGGCGATCCCGCGTCGGAATGCGTACCGAGTAACCTCTCTGGACGAGCTCGGCGGCGAGCTGCCGGCCGACGAACCCGGTACCGCCCAGGATGCATACCATTCGTGCCGGAGACTTCGGAACCATGGGGTGACTTCAGACCAGCGGACTGTAGAGTATACCGTCGTGGCGCGAAGATGGCGGTTCGAGGCTTCGGCTCAGGTTCAACGCATCAATATGAGTACGCTGCGGTTGCCACGCTGCACTTGCAGAATGACAGACCGTGCGGATTCGATGACATCGATGGCTTCGCTGACGGACCGTACCCTCTGGCGGTTGATATGCGTTATGACGTCCCCGCCTCGAAGGCCGCGTGCCGCTGCGGGGCTGCCCGAGACTACCTCTGTCACCAGTATGCCCACAACGCTGTTGAAGCCGCTGCGCCCTTCGCTGTTCGTGACGAACTCCGCCCCTTCGAACACCGGGTCTATTTCCGCCAGCGACTGCAGCGGTTCCGGCTCTACGCCCTGTTCGCCGAGGATCGCCGTGATCATTTCCTCGCGGCCGTCGCGAATGATGCCGACCTCGACGCTGTTACCGGGGCGCATGAGCCCGATCGCATTGCGCAGGGTGCCGGCGTCACTAACGGGCTCCGAATCGACGCTGACGATCACGTCGCCGATCAGGAGGCCGGCGTTCTCCGCCGCGGAGCCATCGACGACGAGCGTAATCAGCGCGCCCGATGTCGCTTCCAGCGAGTAACTCTCGGCGATCTCAGGCGTGACCGTGGCGATATTGACACCAAGCAGGCCACGTCGGACGCTGCCAAAATCTACGATCTGGTCCATGACGCTACGCGCCATGTTGACCGGAATCGCGAAGCCGATGCCTATGTTGCCGCCGTTGCCAGACAAAATCGCCGAGTTGATACCGACTAGCTCGCCAGTGAGGCTGATGAGCGCGCCGCCCGAGTTACCGGGATTGATCGACGCATCCGTCTGGATGAAATCTTCGTAACCCTCCGGGTTGATTCCTGTTCGCCCGAGACCGCTGACGATCCCGGAGGTGACTGTGTGTTGGAGGCCGAACGGGTTACCGATAGCGAGAACATAGTCGCCGACACGTATGCGGTCAGAGTCACCCAGCGGCATCTCCGTCAAGCCGGAGGACTCGACCTGTAACACGGCGATGTCCGAACCCGGATCGGACCCGACGATCTCGGCATCGAGGCTACGGTTGTCGACGAGCGTGACCGTAATCTGGTCGGCATTCTCGATAACGTGGTGATTCGTTAGAATTAAGCCCTCGCCCGCGTCGACGATGACGCCCGAACCCGCGCTCTCGAACTCGCGCTGACCCTCCTCCGGCGGGAGGAAGCGGCGAAAAAATGGATCCTGGGCTAAGGGATTGCGGATCGCGACGCTGCCGCTGACGGATATATTGACGACAGCCGGCCCGACCTCTTCGATGAGCGGCGCGAGTGTCGGTGTATCGGAGCGACCGAAAATTTGAGCTAGAGCGCTTGTCGATGGCGCAAGCATAGCCGCCGTGGCGACGTAGAGCGTCAGGTGGAAGCGCAAGGAGCGACTGTGAGGAGCTACCCCTACTCGGATTCGGTTCGTCATTCGTCCATCCTCTCATGCCGCCAGCGCCGGCCGGTGCCGATTCGCGGCCGCTGCATCATTTCGTAGGGGCGCGGTGATTCTCGCCGGCGTCAATCTAAAGATGCGTCCGCAGTCATCAGGGTCGCATGACGCCCGGACGCACTGGCGGGGAATCGGTGCCCCGCCTAGCGCCCTAGTTTACCGTGTCTCAGTTGATTTTTACGTGGATCCGTTGAGGTTGCGCCTCGGCCTGCTTCGGAATCGAGATCTCGAGGACGCCGTGCCGATAATCTGCACTGACTACCGTCGAATCGGCGGTGTCGGGTAAATTAAAGCGCCGGTAGAAGCGGCCGCTGACCCGTTCCACTCTGCGCAGGCCGCTCTTGTCTTCCTCGGTTTGCGTCTCGCGTTTACCTTGCAGCGTCAGCACACCCTTATCCAACGTGATGTCGAGATCCTTGGCGTCTACGCCCGGGACGTCCGCGCGGATCAGGTAGCGACCTTCCTCCTCCTTGATGTCCATCGCGGGCACCCAGTCGTTGTAGGCGTGATCTTCGTCCTCTTCCGTCGAGTAGGGATACCGAGAGAAGCGGCGGTCGGCATCTTGGCCGACTCTCCCGATCAAATCCCAGGGGTTATAACGAATTACGTTCATGTCGTTCTCCAATAATTCATAGGCCGTTTGGCATGAACATGGGGCTTGCTGCCGCGATTTCAAGAGGCCGTTCGGGAGTCATCAGCCTGTGGGTTCCCTGTGCAAAAGCTCAGGATCCGGTGGGGATAACATGACACAATATGTAGTGTTCGGAGAGCGTTACGATTCGGTGGCCCCGAGCGAAAAAAATATTTTCGAATAAAATGAGGTATTTTCTATAACTATTTGTTTTTTAATAATAAATTAGCGTGATCGAGTTTGTCCCAAACCCTTGACAGTAGCCCTAGAGCGGCCTAATCTACGAGATCTGCGGCACAACATCTTGTGTCACGGTTGTAGCTGATTTCGGCTGAAACGGGCGGTTTTAAGGCTTGCCTGGGGGGTGCGATCTCGCACTAAAAATGGCTACCGACTAGGCATCAAATAGCGCTGCAAACCGTGGATTTAATCCCGGTGGCATCACAGAGTTTAAAGGGAGTGGACAACACGACAATGAAAATAGCGCTGGAGTTTAGCGCTTCCAAAGTTGCAGATCTGCCGCTACAGGAAGCGTCACTGACCATTTGGGACACAAAGTATCGGCTCAAGACTAAGTCCGGAGCTCCAGTTGATACGGATATCCAGGAAACCTATGCACGCGTCGCCCGCGCCCTCGCCGAGGTCGAAGAACCCGTCAAGCGAGATTACTGGTACGAACGGTACGTATGGGCACTGCAGCGCGGCGCGATTCCGGCCGGCCGCATCATATCCAATGCAGGCGCGGAAGCGCACAAGCCGGCAACCTCGACGATCAACTGCACGGTCTCCGGCACGATCCGCGACTCGATGCACGAGATCCTCGACAAGGTTCACGAGGCGGGTCTGACGCTCAAGGCCGGCTGTGGTATCGGTTACGAATTCTCGACCTTGAGACCGCGTGGCGCGTATGTCTCGGGCGCCGGCGCCCACACTTCCGGGCCGCTGTCATTCATGGATATCTACGACAAGATGTGTTTCACGGTGTCCTCGGCCGGTGGGCGCCGCGGCGCGCAGATGGGCACCTTCGACATCGGCCATCCGGACTCCATGGAGTTCATCCGAGCCAAACGCGAAGACGGTCGACTGCGACAATTCAACTTATCGTTATTGATCACCGACGAGTTCATGCAGGCGGTCAAGGAGGATCGTACCTGGCCGTTGGCGTTCCCGCTGACGCAACGCGAGGCGGAGGAAGACGACGTCGACCTCGAAGATACGCGACAGGTGGTTTGGCGCGAGTGGCCGACGATGAGTGACTATGTCCACAACTCCGACGGCCTCGTAGCCTGCCGAATCTATAAGGAGATGCCGGCGCAGCGACTCTGGGACGTCATCATGTCCTCGACCTACGATTTTGCAGAACCCGGCTTCGTACTCATCGACCGAGTCAACGAGCTCAATAACAATTGGTGGTGTGAAAATATTCGCGCTACGAATCCCTGCGGCGAGCAACCGTTGCCTGCTTACGGCGCGTGCCTGCTCGGGTCGATCAATCTGACCAAGTTCGTTCTCGATCCGTTTACCGACGAAGCGCGTTTCGATTGGGATGAATTCCGTGAGGTCGTCCATGTTTTTACTCGAATGCTCGACAATGTCGTCGAGATCAACGGCTTGCCGTTGCAGACGCAGCGCGAGGAGATTCTGCGCAAGCGCCGTCACGGCATGGGCTTTTTGGGTCTGGGATCGACGATCACGTTGCTCGGTATGCGCTACGGTGCGGCCGACTCGGTGCAGTTTACGGAGGACGTTTCTCGGGAGCTGGCGCTGGCCGGCTGGAAGATGGGCCTGGAGCTCGCCCGTGAGAAGGGTGCCGCGCCGATACTCAGTGAAGCATTCACGGTGACCGAGGAGATGCTGCGTAAGCGCCCCGAGATGGCGGAGGATGGCTGGAAGGCCGGGGATAGCATCCATGGCCGGCAGTTACACGCGAAATACAGTCGCTACATGCAAAAGCTGGCGGCGGTCGCGCCCGAACTGGTCGATACGCTCGCGGAAGAAGGGGCGCGTTTTACTCACCACAGTTCGATTGCACCGACCGGTACCATTGCGCTGTCGTTGGCGAATAATGCCAGCAACGGTATCGAGCCCTCGTTCGCCCACCATTACTTCCGAAATGTGATCCAGGAAGGCAAAAAGACGAAAGAGAAGGTCGACGTGTACTCGTTCGAGCTCCTGGCGTACCGGCGACTCGTCGCACCGAACGCTGCGCCCGAGGTCGAGAGTGGCGTAGAGGCGCTACCGGATTATTTCGTGAGTTCCGAGGACATCTCGCCGAAAGAGCACGTCGATATTCAGGCCGCAGCACAGAATTGGATCGATTCGTCCATCTCTAAAACGGCGAATGTCCCGACGGACTACGCGTATGGAGACTTCAAGGATATCTATCTCTACGCACATGAGCAGGGCCTGAAGGGCTGTACGACATTCCGCTTCAATCCAGAGGCGTTTCAGGGCGTGTTGGTCAAGGAGAAAGATCTTCAGAACACGACTTACCGCTTCACGCTGGATGACGGCAGTGTGGTGGAGGCGAAAGGAGACGACGAGATCGAGTACGACGGCGAATTGCATAGTGCGGCGAATCTCTTCGATGCGCTTAAAGAAGGTTATTACGGGAAGCTGTAACGACATGAATTCGAACAGGCATAAGCTTTATAAAGATACCCGCCGTGGCAAGCCCGTCTTCTGGCAGACGAACACGAGCTCATCCCGATGGCTCAGACTGTTGAAGGACGCGGCCCAGGACTTGAAGCCGCGTGCACCGCGGCGGTTGAAACAAGTAAGAGAGTAGATCAATGACACGCATAAAGGTGGAACAAAAAATCGTGGATTACGACGTGGAGCTCGACACTGCCGAGGACCCAGCGGAGGCGGAGCCCGAGATAATCGAAGTCAGCCAGCCCGAAGAGGCCAAAGTCATCCGGATGCACGAGAAGCTCGAGCGCCCGGATATGCTCATCGGTTCGACGTACAAGGTAAAGACACCAGTCTCCGATCACGCAATGTACGTGACGATCAACGACATCGTCTTGAACGAAGGGACGGACTACGAAAAGCGCCGGCCTTTCGAGATCTTCATCAATTCCAAGAATCTGGATCACTACCAGTGGATCGTTGCGCTGACGCGGATTATGTCGGCGGTATTTCGTAAAGGCGGCGACGTGAACTTTCTCGTCGACGAGCTCAAGGCCGTGTTCGACCCGCGTGGCGGTTACTGGCAGTCGGGTGGACTTTTTATGCCCTCGATCATCGCGGAGCTGGGTTATATCATCGAGAAGCACCTCGTGCAGATCGGGCTGTTACAACCAACGCTCCCCAGCGAGGAACAGCAGGAGCTGATCGCCGAGAAGCGTGCCGAGTTCGAGGCACGTGATAGCCAGAAAGACGCTTTCGCCGAGGCTCGTTTTCCCGACGGCGCGCAACTGTGCGGTAAATGCAGTACGGCGGCGACCGTCATGTTGGACGGATGTATGACTTGTTTGAACTGCGGATATTCCAAATGTGGCTGAGGACTACCGTCGCTAGGCGGCCGATTAACCCGGACTAACCAATCCGCCGTTGGTCCGCTTCCAGGCCGCTAATGGCCGGGGGCGGACCTTTTTTTGTCCTCCTGTCGGAGCACCCAGAGAAAAGGGACCCGGTCCCTGTTCTCTCGCGGCTCCCTTTTCAGCCGACCCGTTCTACTTTTGCTGGTGCTAGACTTAGCCGCTACCTTCGAACGGATTCTCGACCCTGTGGAGCTAACGATCCCTGATTTTTTGCCGCTGCGCATCCTCGTCGCAGGCGATGCGATGTTGGATGAGTACTGGTTCGGCGACACGGGGCGCATCTCGCCCGAGGCGCCCGTCCCGGTTGTCAAGGCCCGAAACGTAGAGCAGCGGGCGGGCGGAGCCGCGAATGTCGCGCTGAACGTGGCGGCCCTCGGCGGCCAGGTTAGGTTGCTCGCCGTTGTCGGTGCCGATTCGCGAGCGGAGGTGTTAGCGACGCTCCTCTCCGATCGCGGTGTCAACTGCGAATTCGTGACGGCAATCGAGGCGCCGACGATCCATAAGCTACGCGTGCTGTCGCGCAATCAGCAGCTTATTCGCCTGGACTCTGAGGAATCGCTGGCCGGTCACGAGGACACGTTCGCCGAGTTGTTCGCGGACTCACTCGACGAGATCGACGCAATCGTGCTTTCGGACTACGGTAAGGGGACATTGCGCTGCATCGAACCGCTGATCGCCAGTGCGCGGGAAAGCGGGATTCCCGTGCTCGTCGATCCAAAAGGAACCGACTTCGAGCGTTACCGCGCAGCAACAGTCCTCACGCCGAACCAGCTCGAGTTCGAAGCCGTGGCCGGTACCTGGCAGGACGAGGCAGAATTCCGCTCCGCCGGTGCCGATCTCAGGGCGGGTCTCGACCTGGATGCACTACTCGTGACACGCGGTGACCGTGGGATGACGCTCTTCGCGGAAGACGGTGAGGCGCTCGAGCTACCGGCGGAAGCCAGCGAGGTGTTCGATGTCACGGGCGCCGGTGACACGGTAATCGGCTTGATGGCAGCGGGAATCGGCAGCGGGTTGGCTCTGGAAGATGCCGCGGCGTTAGCGAATCTCGGTGCGGGACTCGTGGTTCGTAAGATCGGTGTCGCGACCGTGAGTACATCGGAGTTGCGGCTCGCGCTGCACCGCAAGGGTTCCGGAGGCCGAGGCCTGGTCAGCGAGGAGGAACTCGAGACGCTGATCGACGAGGCGAGACGCCGCGGCGAGCGCATCGTAATGACGAACGGTTGCTTCGATATTCTGCACGCCGGTCATGTGAGTTACCTGGAGGGAGCGAAGGCGCTAGGGGGTCGGCTGATCGTCGCGGTCAACGATGACGCGTCCGTGCAAAAGCTCAAAGGCTCGTTGCGACCGCTTACCCCGCTCAAGGATCGCATGGCGGTCCTGGCGGGTCTGGCGGCTGTCGATTGGGTCGTATCGTTCTCGACCGAGACGCCCGCTGATTTGATCGGACGATTGCTACCCGACATTCTCGTCAAGGGTGGTGATTACGAGGCGGATGAGATCGCCGGTGGCAAGGCCGTCATCGCCAACGGCGGCGAGGTTCGAATACTGAGCTTCAAGGAAGGCCGCTCTACGAGCGCCCTCATCGACTCGATCAAGAACGCCTAACACGGGCTGCCCCGAGTCCTACTAATCAAGCCAGCTGTTGACCTCGTCGAGGTCATCCACCGAGAGGCTGCCGGCGGCCTGCTTGAGCCTCAAGACGTTCAAGATATAGTCGTAACGACTGCGTGCAAAGTTCGTTTGTGCGCGAGCGAGCGTATTCTGCGAGACGAGAACATCCACGATCGTGCGCGTGCCGACCTCGAATCCTGCTTCCGTCGCCTGCAGAGCGGTCTCCGAAGACTGTACAGCCTGGCGCAGCGCCTGGACGCGGGAGATCTCGCTGATGACGCCGAGATAAGCATCGCGCGTCTGGCGCTCCGTCTGCCGCGCGACTCTTTCCAGTGCCTCGAGCGCGGCGCGGTGCTGATAAACGGCCTGTTGAATGCGGGAGCTGTTGAAGCCGCCCGTGTATAGGGGCAGGCTGAAGTTCAACGAGAAGTTGTAGCCTTCGGGCCCGGACGACGAGGGATTCGCGAGCGTGCTGCCGTCGGCAAAGATGTTGGTTCGAATCGTGTCTGAACTCGACTCACTAAAACTTCCCGACAGACGCAAGGTCGGCAGGCGGCTGCCGCGCTGGATGGCGATATCGTCGTTCGCGATATCCGCAGCGATTCGGCTCGAGTTCAGGGCAAGATTCTGCTCGAGTGATACGCGAACCCATTCTTCCGCGTCCGCCGGTTCGGGCGATGCCAGCGGAATTTCCTCTGCGGGCCCCGCGAGTTCGGAGATGTACTCATCGATGATCTCCCGCAGGAATTCGCGGGACGTCGCGAGGAATCGCTGTGCTGAGATTTCAGTCGCGATGGCGAGGTCATAGCCGGCCTGTGATTCCTGGACATCGGTGATCGCTATCAGCCCGACCTCGAAGCGGCGATTCGCCTGATCCAACTGCCGGCCGATCGCCTCTCTGGCCGCTTGTTCCGCCGCCAGGGTGTCGGCTGCGGCTAAGACGTCGAAATAGGCTTCCGAGACACGGATGAGGAGATCCTGTTTCGCGAGTTGATAGTCGCTCTCTGCTCGCAGTACGCGCTTATCGGCCTGCCTGTTCGTGACGAACTGAGTCCTGTTGTAGATCGTCTGGTTGAGATTTAGGCTGTAGTTAGACGAGTCACGCTCGGTCTCGGTACTGACCACGATCGTGCTCGGTGCACCGGTTTGGAAGTTAGTCGCCGGATTGGGATCCTTGCTGTCGGCGGTCGTGGCGCCGGCGTTCAGGGAAAGTTGTGGAAGCAGACTGCTACGTGCCTGCGGTTTTGTCTCCAACGTGGCAAGATAGATGGCTTCCGCCTCCCGGATGGCCGGATCGTTCTGCAGCGCACGCTGATATACATTCATTAGGTCGTCTTGTGCACCGCCGGATTGAGAAAATCCGAGCACGCAGGCGGCGATGATGAAGCGGTATAGATTTGAGTTCATAGCTGTCCTACCCATGGAATGTTCCGAATTCACCTAGACTGCTAATACCTTGGCGTTTGCGGGTCGATCTCCTACGACCAGGCATCGATTCCGCCGGTTAGATTGAATACATTACCCGTCGTAACAAGCCAGCGGCGGCGGAACTGTTCAGGTTTGAGTCCCGGGGCAGCCGTCATTCCGAGCCCGCCATCTTCAGAGTACAAAGTGTTCGGGCCGTTCCGCATTCACGAGAGGCGTGATTACGGATTCGAACAGACTCTCCTGCGTGTACTCACCGCGCTCATGCATGGTCACGACACGGGCTTCCATGACCGGTACGCGTCCGACGATAATAAACAACCGCCCGCCGGGACGGAGCATTCGAATAAAATGATCGTCGAGTTCAGGTACGGAGCCCGTGACCGCGATGGCGTCGAATTCCTCCTGGCGCCCCATCTCGAGAGCGTCGGCCGTGCGAAACTCGACATTGCCGATACTCAGCTCGCCACAAACGGCTTTTGCGTCCCGCGAAAAATCTTCGAAGATGTCGATACTGACGACGGAACTCGCAAGTTGTGCTAAACAAGCGGTCAGGAAGCCGGTACCGGTTCCGATCTCGAGGACGTTGTCGGCCGGATTGAGGCAGAGCGCCTGCAACAGACGTCCTTCCACCTTCGGCGTCATCATCTGCTGACTATGGCGTAGCGGGATCTCGAGATCGGCAAATGCCAGGTCACGGTATTCGTCGGGAACGAACGTTTCCCGGAGCGTTTGCCCGAGGACGGTTAGGACTCGATCGTCGAGGACCTCCCAGGCACGGATCTGCTGCCCCAGCATCTGGGATCGCGCTTCTTCGAGATTCACTATTTCACGCTGGATCTAGCGGCTGCCAACCAGAAATGCGGCTTAGGGTACGGAGTTTACCCGAGGCACACAAGAAGGTGTCTAAAGAATTATGGTGAATTCTGAGCGACCCGGCACGGCGTGTTGGGGTATCTTAACCTTCAGCAGTTTAAGGGAAACCGGCTCCACTCGACGCGGGTTCGAGGGGCCAGTTTGGTGACGATGCGACTCTTGCGGCATGCGAGCTTAACATCCCCGGTATTCGTCGCGGCGATACTAAAGGGCGTCCACCCCAGTGCCAGCAGAGAATAAGCTGTCCGGAGTACTACCCCCAGCAGCATCGGGTCTGCGCGGAATCGGTGGCCACGCTGGACGCACATGCGGATGGCGATCGACGGCTGGCATATGATTGAGGAGCGATGGTGGAGCTGATGCTCGAATATCCCGGGCTCACCGCGACGGTCGTCGTGGGTTTACTCGCGGTTGTCGTTCTCGTGGCCGTGGTGTTACGGCACCGAGCGTTGGATGCACGACGATTGAATACCGACGTGCTCGAGTTGCTGGAGCAAGGAGATGCTGCCGAGCCGTTGAGTGTCGAAGGCCGAACGACCGAGTTCGTCGCGCTCGCTGGTAGCCTGAACAAGTTAGTCGAACGAGACCAGGCGAAGAAGAAGCCAGAAGCCGGAGCTGCGCCGTTGTTCGAGGCACTGGCACAAACACTGCCGGATGTTACGCTCGTTCATACCGAGAACATCCTTTACGCGAACGATGCCGCGGCGGATCTATTCGGTGTCGCGCGCGAAACCCTTCAGGGTAAGCCGGTGACGGATCTGCTGCGGCCAGCTTATCGCGCCGTCGTTCGCAGACAAGTGCTCGTTCAGCTCGAAGGCGATCAGCCATCAAAACCCGTCGAGGTGCAGCTCATTAACAGCGACGAGCGCGGGTTATGGGCGGAACTTCACAGCCGCGTCATCGATTTCGACGGCAACCGGGCGCTCTTGACGGTCGCGCGCGATATCAGTCATCGCAAGAGTATGGAAGCATCTCTGGGCCGCGGGAAACTCCAGGCACGCATAACACTGGAGTCGATCGGCGAGGGCGTCATCACGACCGATACCGCAGGCATCATCGACTACATGAACGAAGCGGCTGAGCATCTCACGGGTTCTACGCGCAGCATAGGGATAGGGAAGCGCTTGACCGATCTCATCGCGCTCGTCGACGAGAACGATCGGGAGTCGCTCGGGGACCCGGTGCAGCAATGCCTCAACGAACGCAAACGTGTCAGCCTGGGCCGAAGAGCCTTATTGCTGAGTAAGCAGGGTGGGCGGGAGTGCTCGATCGAGTTGACCGCATCTCCGATTCGCGGCGCGGAAGGAACCGTAGCCGGCTGCGTAATCATCTTTCACGATGTCACCGAGATCCGCGGCCTCACTCGCCAGATGTCCTATCAGGCGAGCCACGACGCACTCACGGGGCTCATAAACAGAGCAGAGTTCGAACGACGGCTCGAGTCGGCTCTGAAATCCGCACGCGGAACGGATGTCGGGCATGTCGTCTGTTATCTGGACCTCGATCGCTTCAAGGCCGTCAATGACAGTAGCGGTCACCTCGCGGGCGATAACCTGCTTCGCGAGATAGCTTCCCTGTTAAAAGAAAAGGTTCGTGACTCGGATACCGTCGCCCGTCTGGGCGGGGACGAGTTCGCGTTGCTGCTCGTCGGGTGCCCGCTGGACAAAGCGCGACAGATTGCAGATGACGTTTGCCAGGCAGTCGCCGATTACCGCTTCGTCTGGCACGACCAGATATTTGATATCGGCGTCAGTATCGGCCTCGTGGAAATCGGTCACGAGAGCGGTTCCGCGGAGAGTGTTCTGGGGGCCGCTGACTCGGCATGCTACGTCGCGAAACAGCAGGGGCGCGGCCGAGTGCATGTCTACTCCGCCCGGGACGAGGTCGTCGCGCGGCAGCGAGGCGAGATTCAATGGTTGCAAAGACTGCAACACGCGCTCAAGGAAAATCAATTCGAACTATTCGTCCAGCCGATTATCTCGGTCGCAGGTCGCGTCAGGGAAGGTCCCGCGCTGGAGGTTCTGCTGCGGATGCGAGACGAGTCGGGCGAGTTGATCCTTCCCGAACAGTTCCTGGGTTCGGCCGCCCGCTATCAGCTCATGTCACACATCGATCGCTGGGTCGTACAGGCGACGCTTACGGCGATCGCAAGCGGCGCGTTGCGGCTACCGGACGAGCGGAGTTGTGCGATCAATCTTTCCGGGCAGACGCTCGGCGACGAGGACTTTCTCGAGTTCGTCGTGGAAGCGCTCGATCATACCGGCGTCGCGCCGTCGCAGTTATGCTTCGAGATTCCTGAGTCGGTGGTAGTGACGAACCTCGATCACGCCCACCGGTTCATCAACGTCCTGCACGGGATAGGATGCCGCTTCGCGTTGGATGACTTCGGCAACGGTATTGGCTCATTCTCGAACCTCAAATATCTCGAGATCGACTATCTCAAGATCGACGGCAATTATATCCGCGACCTCGACACTGACAGCGTGAATCACGCGATGGTGACCGCTATGATCAAGCTTGCGCGGACGCTGGATTTCCAGATCGTGGCCGAGCAAGTCGAAGACCAGGCCTCGTTCGAGACCGTCCGCCGCATGGGCGTCGATTTCGTACAGGGCTACGTCGTCGAACGGCCCCACGCGCTGCCGACCGTTCACTAGCGGCGCTCTTACGGGACGCTTGAGCGCACAGCCGCTCCTGATGCCCTGGTGACCGACATCGGCGGGTGTGATGACTCGTGTCGACCCGAAGACCTCTGGCAGTGAACTCAATAAAGAGGGTGGTGGGTAAGGCACAGGGGAGACCTGACCATCGCGACCGCCTGTTGCGGTTGCGCTAAGCGGCGATCGCGGCGAGGGTGTTGTTCCCAGACCCTCCGATCAGCGTGCCCGGGCAGCCGCGCGGGCGCTCCTAGAGGAGCGGCACCGCCAGTAGTGCCACGATATTGATGATCTTGATCAGCGGGTTGATAGCCGGGCCTGCCGTATCCTTGTACGGATCGCCGACAGTGTCCCCGGTGACGGCGGCCTTGTGAGCGTCAGACCCCTTCCCACCAAGGTTGCCGTCCTCGATATACTTCTTGGCGTTATCCCACGCGCCGCCGCCGGTCGTCATTGAGATTGCGACGAAGAGACCGGTGACGATTGTGCCGACCAGCAGCCCACCCAATGCCCGCGGTCCCAAAACCATGCCGACCAGGAGGGGCACGAGGATCGGTAGCAGTGACGGGATGACCATCTCCTTGATCGCGGATTTGGTCAGCAAGTCGACGGCGGTCGAATAGTCGGGCCGCGTAGTACCCTCCATGATTCCGGATATCTCCCGGAACTGCCGGCGAACTTCCTCCACGACAGAACCTGCAGCACGACCGACCGCTTCCATCGCCATCGCACCGAACAGATAGGGCATGAGACCGCCTATAAACAGGCCGATGATGACCTGAGGATCGGAGAGGTCGAAGCTCAAGACGCCTAAGCCGCTCTCTTCCAGACTGTGCGTGTAATCGGCGAACAGGACGAGTGCCGCGAGACCCGCCGAGCCGATGGCGTAGCCCTTTGTCACCGCCTTAGTTGTATTTCCGACCGCATCCAACGCATCCGTTACGTTGCGCACCTCCGACGGCAACTCCGCCATTTCGGCGATACCGCCCGCGTTGTCCGTGATTGGACCGTAAGCGTCGAGCGCGACGATCATGCCGGTCATGGATAGCATGCTCGTTGCAGCGATGGCGAGCCCATAGAGTTCGGCGAGTTGATAAGCGCCCCAGATAGACGCGCAGACAACGATCACGGGCAGCGCCGTCGATTTCATTGCGACACCCAGTCCCGCGATGATGTTCGTCGCGTGACCCGTCGTCGAGGCGCCGGCAATCTTCTTCACGGGAGCGTACTCGGTGCTCGTGTAGTACTCCGTGATGACGACCATCGCTGCGGTCAGTACGAGACCGATAAGCGCGGCCAAATAGAGATTCAGGGAGTCTTCACCCATCAGTGCCGTCGTCACCGGATAGAAAGCGAAGGCCGCGAGCACGCCGGAGACGATGACACCTTTGTACAAGGCACCCATGATCTTGCCGCTGCTCGTGCTGACGAAAAACGTTCCGACGATGGAGGCGAGGATCGAGACGGCACCGAGCACCATCGGATAAAGCACGGCATTCGGGCCGATCTCGGCGATGGTGAGACCACCGAGGAGCATGGTTGCGATGAGCGTGACGGCGTAAGTCTCAAAAAGATCGGCGGCCATGCCAGCGCAGTCACCGACGTTGTCACCGACGTTGTCAGCGATGACGGCCGGATTGCGCGGGTCGTCTTCGGGAATTCCAGCCTCCACCTTGCCGACGAGATCGGCGCCGACGTCTGCGCCCTTGGTAAAGATGCCTCCGCCGAGTCGCGCGAAGATAGAGATCAGCGAGCCGCCGAACGCGAGACCGACGAGTGCCTTGAGCACAGCCTCTTCTTCCATGCCCATTGCCTGGAGAATGCTGTAATAGCCTGCTACCCCTAAGAGCCCCAGGCCCACGACTAGCATCCCCGTGATTGCGCCGCCGCGGAAGGCGATCTGCAGCGCCGGATTGATGCCTTCCGTCGCTGCCTGAGCGGTTCGCACATTTGCACGGACCGAGACGAACATACCGATATAGCCTGCCAGTCCGGAGAATATGGCGCCGATCGCGAAGCCGATTGCCGTCGACCAATTCAGCGCGAAACCGAGTACGAAAAATAACATGATGCCGACGACGCTGATCGTGAGATACTGCCGGTCCATGTAGGCCTTTGCACCCTCCTGCACGGCGGCAGCGATCTCCTGCATTCGCTCGGTTCCAGCCGATCGCCCGAGGATCCAGCTCACGGATATCAGGCCGTAGAGCAGAGCGAGTACCGAAGCCCCCAAGCAGAGGCACAAAGCGATAGTTGGATTCATTCCTTCTTCTCCCTATTCATCCGGCCACCAGCACTCCGGAACCCGCAATATTGGGTCGTCGAATCCTGAGATGGCGGGGATCGTTACTCCGCGCATGACCGGATCTGACGTAGTTATCCGTATCACACGATCGGAAGTGGCCTTCGAGCGTAAGTGTCTAATTCGAAACCGAAACTGTTGTCTCTGCGGCCAAAACCCAGGCGCAAAAGACACACTATTTTAACACAAACTTTTTGCCGAGCCTTGGTGTGACGGGGACATCCCGTAGCTTTGCGTGACGCGGTAGCCCGTTTTGGTAAGGCGGATAGTCTTCGCCACGCACTAGGGGCTCCAGGTAGCGTCGACACGCGGGAGTCACGCTAAAGCCGTCGCGGCTGATAAACCCTTTCGGCATCATCCTTTCTCGATTGGCGACCCGGCTCAGTGCAACCTGGCCGATAGTCCAGCGATACGGGTTCTCGGACGTACGCACGATAATTGGCATAACGGCGTTGTTCCCGGCGAGTGCGAGTTCGACGGCCTTCTTGCCGACCGCATAGGCTTGCGCCACATCGACCTTCGATGCGATGTGTCGCGCGGAGCGCTGCAGATAGTCAGCGATCGCATAGTGGTATTTATAACCCAGGTTGTCTCTGACGATCGTCGCGATCGCTGGCGCGACGCCGCCGAGCTGAGCATGACCGAACGCGTCGCGAGTGCCCGCATCCGCGAGGAAGCGGCCGTTCTTATAGCGCGCACCCTCGGACACGACCACGACGCAGTAGTCGTAACGATTCACACATTCTTTCACGCGTTGAAGGAAGCGATGTTTATCGAACGGTACTTCCGGGAAGAGAATGATATGTGGAGCGTCCGCCGCCGTCTGTCCCGCTAGTGCAGCTGCAGCGGCAATCCAGCCCGCGTGCCGTCCCATGACCTCGAGAATGAATACCTTGGTCGATGTCTTCGCCATCGACGCGACATCCAATGCTGCTTCTTGCGTCGACACGGCTACGTATTTCGCGACCGAGCCGAAGCCCGGGCAGACATCCGTGACGGGCAGATCGTTATCCACGGTTTTCGGGATACCGACACAGGTGACGGGAAACTTAAGTTTCCGGCCGATCTGGGAGACTTTGTGGGCCGTGTCCATCGAGTCGCCGCCGCCGTTATAGAAAAAGTAGCCGATGTCGTGCGCCTTGAAGACTTCGATGAGCCGTTCGTACTCGGCTCGATTCTCATCCAGCCCTCTCAACTTGTAGCGCGCGGACCCGAAAGCCCCTCCCGGCGTGTAGCGCAGCGCGGCGATCGTCTGGGCCGATTCCTTGCTCGTATCGAACATGTCCTCCGTCAGTGCACCGATAATTCCATTGCGCCCGGCGTAGACCTTACCGATCTTGTTCTTATGTTTTCTCGCAGTTTCCAATACGCCACACGCTGTGGCGTTGATAACGGCGGTCACGCCACCGGATTGGGCATAGAATGCGTTTTGCTTCACGAGTCCTCCGCTGAATGATTTTTCTCGACGCATTATCCAAAGAGGATAGCAAAGAGATCGGTTGGATTGACGACAAGCGAGGTCCGGGATAGTTTACGCGTCCCGTATCGGTAGAACACGAGTCTGTGGAGAACCGCCATGCGAACGGTATTGCTAGGAGCTCCCGGTTCCGGCAAAGGCACTCAGGCCCAGCAGCTGCAGAGAGACTACCGCTGGCCACAGGTCTCTACGGGCGATCTACTTCGTGCCGCGGTCGCGAAGGGTACCGAACTCGGGCTCAAGGCGAAGGCGATCATGGATGCGGGTGATCTCGTTTCGGACGACCTCGTCTTGGAGCTCGTCAGGGATAGGCTCGCCGACGATGATGCGGATCCAGGGTTCATTCTAGATGGGTTCCCACGAAATCGGTCGCAGGCGCGAGACCTGGAGGCGGTGCTCTCGACGCTCGGAAAGCAACTCGACTGCGCCGTACTCATGGATGTCAGTTTCGAGATGTTGATGAAGCGGCTGACCGGGCGACGCACATGCTCGACGACCGGCAAGCTGTTGAACGTGTATTTCTCGCCGCAGGCGGAACTGGACGAGTGCATTGCGGCCGGTGGCGAACTGTTGCAGCGGGCCGATGATAGCAAAGCGACGATCGGCAATCGCCTCGAGGTCTACGAGCGTGAGACGGCGCCCTTGATTGATTACTACCGCGAGGCCGGAATCTTGCGCACCGTGCAGGCAGAGGGCACGCTCGCCGAAGTCTATGCGCGTTTACTCGATGTGCTGGGAGTTGGCGAGTAGATTCTGAAGTTCCGAGTGACGCCAACCGCCGTCGATACGTTCCGACGGCCGGCCAACCAGGAGTTCGCTCATTTCCTTACGCGTCGCCAGGACTTCGGTCTGAATCCCCAATTCCTCCGCACGACGTTGAACTCGCTCCTGGAGGCTCTGCAACGCGGACTTGTCCGGGCGATCTGTCATCAGATGGGTATCGAGGAGTGAGCGCTGACTCGCGCCGTCGCAGGATCTTAGCTCTGAGATTATCTCGATACCGGCGCGGTCGGCGAGGCGTTCCGGTATCTCGGGCACGGACTTCAATGACGCCACGCTGTCCGGCTCGGTTCTTGCGATGCGCAGAAGTAACTCATCGCTCATTATCCAGCGTCGTGGCCGGTCGAGAGCTTGAGCGTACCGTTCACGCCACCCAACCAATGCCAGCGCGGCACATTGCTGTTGTGGTTGCATCGAACGCAGCCCACGGAGTCGAGCCCACAATGCCTCCGGCGGAGTTATGGGTGGGACGGCAAGCGCTGTTACACAATCCGACTTGAACCAGGTGCCGCGTTGCAGAACGTTGAGTTGCTGCTCGAGTTTCTGCCACAGCGGCAACAAATAGTGAACGTCATCGAGCGCGTACCGCACTGCGGCGTCGGGCAGCGGTCGACGGCTCCAGTCCGTACGTGTATGCTCCTTGTCCAACTGGATGCCGAGTTCGCTCGCCAGCAAGGCCTGAAGCCCGATCTGCGGCGCGTGACCCAGTAGCGCCGCCGCGGTTTGTGTATCGATGAGTTCCTGGGGCGTTCGCTCGTCCTGCTGGTACAGGACTTCGAGGTCCTGCCTCGCACTATGCAGTACCCATGCACGACCGTTCTCGAACAGCCGGTCGAAAAACGGCGCTAGATCGATCGTGGCGATGCAATCGATGCAAGCCGTAACTTCAGGCGTGGCAACCTGTATGAGACAAAGTCTCGGATAATAGGTCTTCTCTCGGACGAACTCCGTGTCGACTGCCAACCGCGGTTCAGTGGCGATACTCGCTAGTAACTCTTTCAGCTTTGTATCGGAATCGATGAAAAGGCCCGTGCTCGTCATCCGTCTTATCTGCAGCCTGCCCGTAGGCTATTATCGTCAATCTTCTTGTCTCTTGTAGAGACGGCGGTCTCGGGAGCAACGACCGGTTTGTGGCGACTCGGATTGGTATTCGTTGACATAGCTCTGCACCGTCGCGGTCCAGAGGATTTGCCCACATCCGGATTTCTATTCGGCCTCTTATTGGTATTTTTCTTCGCGGCGAACGTTGCCGCTACCCAGATTGTGCAGTCTCTCTCTCGCGCGGCGAGTATGGTCATCTTCGATCTCGCGCTCTATGTTGGTTTCGTTTGGCTGCTGCTGGCCGGCTTTCGGCGATCGACTCGATTCTTGCAGACCATATGCGCTCTACTTGGCGCCGAGATGCTGCCGACGCTCATCGGCATTCCCGCTTTGATGCTTGTCGGGTTCGAGAACGGTGAAGTTGAAGCACCTAATGTGGGCACTTGGTTGTTCTTTCTATTGATCCTTTGGTCGATAGATATCGCAGGTTTCGTGCTGTCGCGAGCACTGCAGCTGCCATATGTCGCGGGTGTATTGATCGTGCTAGTGTACACGTTCGGTTCGTTCACCCTCGGCGGACTCCTATTTCCGGTGACTAGCTGATGCGCGTTCATATTCTCGGAATCTGTGGCACGTTCATGGGCGGCGTCGCTGCACTGGCGAAAGCCGCCGGGCATCAAGTATCCGGCTCCGACGAGAATGTCTACCCGCCGATGAGTACTCAGCTTCGCAAACTGGGTATTCGTCTCTACGAAGGCTATGACGATCGTCAGTTCGATGACGATCTGGACTGCGTGATCGTTGGTAACGTGCTCAGTCGCGGGAATACAGCTATCGAGACGCTGCTGGACGCAGGCCTGCCGTATTACTCGGGGCCGGAATGGCTGGCAAACAATGTATTGACCGACAAGTGGGTACTCGCCGTTGCCGGCACCCATGGTAAGACCACCACGGCCAGCATGCTGGCGTGGATACTCGACTACGCCGGGTTGTCACCCGGGTTTTTAATCGGCGGCGTGCCGGTGAACTTCAATATCTCCGCACGTCTTGGCCGTTCGAAATACTTCGTCGTGGAGGCGGACGAATACGACACCGCGTTTTTCGATAAGCGGGCGAAGTTCGTCCACTATCGTCCACGCACACTGGTGATTACTAACATCGAATACGATCACGCTGATATCTACCCTGACCTCGATTCGATTCTCTGGCAATTTCATCAGCTCGTCCGAACCGTTCCGAGTTGTGGATTGATCACGATGAATGGCCAGGACCCGAATATCGATGACCTCCTTGCGAGAGGAGCCTGGACTCCGGTCGAAACCTTCAGCTCGGACGATACCGCTGCGACCTGGTCCGCGAGCTACGATCTCATCGGTGCGAAGTCACGGTTCAGCGTGTCTCGTCGTGGCGAAAAAGCCGGACAGGCGGATTGGGCGTTGCTAGGGCGTCACAATCTCGAGAACGTACTGGCGGCACTCAGCGCCGCCGTGCATGCGGACGTCGGTATCGGTGTTGCGCTGGAGGCGATCTCCAAGTTCAAGGGTGTCAAGCGGCGGCTCGACAAGAGAGGCGTCTTCAAAGGTGTTACGCTCTACGATGACTTTGCGCATCATCCTACTGCCATCGAACGCACGCTCGCGGCGGTCAGGTCACAGAAAACCGAGCAGCGTATCATCGCCGTGATAGAACCCAGGTCGAATACGATGCGCATGGGTGTGCACCGCGACTCGCTGCGTAAGGCTTTCGGCGATGCCGATCGCGTGTTCGTCCTGGCGAGCGACAATCTCAATTGGAACCCCGAGTCTGCTCTGGCCGCGTTGGGCAGCAAGCTAACCGTCTCGTGGGATGTCGATGAACTCCTCCAAGCCCTACTGTCCGAGTTGGAGTCGCGAGATCAGGTGGTATTGATGTCGAACGGCAACTTCCAAGGTCTTCCGCGCCTCCTGCAGCAAGCTCTAAAGAGCAGCGAACAGACGGCGAAGAGCGCCTAACGACTCCCCGGCGTCCCGCACGCTTTGAAAAGCTACATGTGCTTAACCTGTGGATTCGTCTATGACGAGGCGGCCGGCTTGCCCGAGGAGGGTATCCCGCCAGGTACCTTGTGGAAGGGCATTCCGGTCTCCTGGCGCTGTCCCGACTGCGGTACTGGCAAGGAGGATTTCGAGATGATCGAGGTCTGACGCTAGCGCGTCCCGACAGTCGTGAGGTTGAGGCCACGCGCCTTCATCAGCTCGACGACACTGCCTTCGCCAACGAGGTGTAACGCGCCGACGACGACGAGGTAGCGTCGGTCGTTGCCCAGCAGTTTCTCGAGTTGCACGGCCCAGCGCTGATTTCGCGCGCCGACCAGCGCGGCTTCCAGCTCGGGGAATTCATCGAAGTCCGAGCTGAGTTCCGTCGCGAGCTTGTCGAGGCTGCCCTCCCGCCACGCGTTCAACAATTGTGTCATTTTTTCATCGGGTGCTTCGAGATCCGTAAGTGTTTGCAGGAGCATGGCTTCCTGGTCCTCCCAAGATAATGTGTCGAAAATACCGACCTGATCTTCGAGCGATTCCAACCCGAGAATCTCTCTTCCTTCCGCCACCGATCGGCGTAGAAGATATTGCTCGACTCCCTGGTTCGCCTGATAACCGAGCCGGCTCATGCCTAGATCCATCAATGTCAGCGCGACAAGCCAGGGTTCCAGACGCTCTAGCAGCGTGATCGGCAGGCCCAGTTCTTCAGCGCGCGATTCTGTCAGCTCGTAGATCTCAGGGTCCAGTACGGTCCTGAGCGTCGTCGACGCCGGGAGGACGCCAGCCGACATGAATGATCCCTGAACCGCTGCGAGATCGAGATCATCGAGATCGAGTTCCATTACGAGCGTATCGGCGCGTTGGTAGAGGTCGTCGATAACCGGTGGCAGCGGATAATCCTGCTCGCGCAGATAATGTATCGATCCGAGCAGCCACGCCTCGCCCGTGCTGCCGCTGACGTGCCAGGCTGCGGGGTCCGCCCACGCGGACGCGCTCAGAAGACAGAGAGTGGCGACGAATAGCCTCATGGGTCGTTCTTGCTTTTCAGCCAGTCGACTTCGGTCTCAATGCGCCCATCCGGATCGAGGATTAACCATCGCGCGCCGGGAGGGTGGCTGTCCAGCGCAAAAAATTCGCTACGAGGAAGAAATTGCGAGCAGGTAGACGGCGTGCTTAGGTATCTTACCCCGTCTCGGACGCGATCGGAGGCCTGGTGCACGTGCCCCCAGAGTACGCCGCGGACGTGCTCGTGCGCCCCGATGCACGCTAGAAACTGCTCGGCGTCTCTCAAGCCGACGCCGTCGAGCCATGCGCTCCCCATCGGCAGCGGTTGATGGTGCATGCAAACGAGCGCATGGCAATCGCGATGTGCGGCCAGCCTCTCATCGAGTGCGGCTAACGCCGCGGGGCCGATACTGCCGCCATCGTCGCCGCGGGCGAAAGTGCTCAGGAAGATCATCGCCCAGCCAGCTATCGTTTTGTGACCGCAGACCTGGAAGAGATCCGCGGCAAGAACGTCCGCCATGAGCATCGGATCGTCGTGGTTGCCCGGCAGACAATAGACCGGAATGTCGAAAGGCATCAGAATGTCGCGGAAACGTTCGTATCCCGCTTGACTCTCATCCTGGACGATGTCGCCGGTAACGACGATGGCATCTGGTGGCCACCGCTTATCGAGTTGGAGGTGCTCCAATATCGAGAGCAATGTTTCGTAGGTCGTCACGCCGCGCATCCGACTGTCCGCGGCGGCGTGAAGGTGCATGTCGGTGATCTGTAGCAGGACGAGGGGTCGATTCTCTGTGTTCTCTGCCATCACAGGTCGGGTCAGCGGCTTGGGTGAGGGCATGATACGCAATTACGCTCTGGCCGGGGGGCATTGGCTCACAGAACCGGTACGATGAGGACGCGGTTGCGGAAAGTGTCCGACGTAGGCGACAATCTTCGCCGTCCAGTTCCACTGAAAAATTCCCCATGGCATCGACCGGAGAGAAGATGACGGCTACCGTGAGGCCGCCCAGGCGTAAGCTCGCCGACGCTATACGCGTTCTTTCAATGGATGCCGTGGAACAAGCTGGTTGCGGGCATCCAGGCATGCCGATGGGGATGGCCGACATCGCCGAGGTATTGTGGAACGATTACCTGAACCACAACCCGAACAATCCGCACTGGCCGGATCGGGACCGCTTCGTCCTCTCGAATGGGCACGGCTCGATGCTGCTCTACTCGGTCATTTATCTCCGTGGCTATCCTTTGGCACTCGACGAGCTGAGGAACTTTCGCCAACTCGGACAGCGTACGGCCGGACATCCGGAGCGTGACGTGGAGATCGGCATCGAGACGACGACCGGCCCGCTGGGTCAGGGTCTCGCGAATGCGGTCGGCATGGCGCTGGCCGAGAAAACACTCGCGGGCACGTTCAATCGCCCGGATTATGAGATCGTCGATCATCACACCTATGTATTCCTGGGCGACGGCTGCATGATGGAAGGCATCTCGCACGAGGCGTGTTCTCTGGCGGGTACGCTCAAGCTCGGCAAGCTCATCGCGTTCTATGACGACAACGGTATCTCTATCGACGGCGAGATTGCCGGCTGGTTTACGGATGACACTCCCGCACGCTTTCGAGCCTACGGCTGGCAGGTCATCGAGGATGTGGACGGCCACGATCCGGAGAGCATCATCGCTGCGGTGGAAGCGGCCCGGGATGAGCCGAATCGGCCGAGTCTATTGTGCTGCAGGACGATCATAGGATATGGCTCGCCGAATAAGCAGGGTACCGCGGATACGCACGGCGCCGCCTTAGGCCCGGATGAGATCATCGCCACGCGTGCGAATATCGGTTGGGATCAACCGCCGTTCGTTGTGCCCGACGAAATTCGTGAGGCCTGGGATGGCAGCGACCGGGGCCTCGAACTCGAGGCTGCCTGGCAGGCACGCTTCGACAGGTATGCTCTCGAGCATCCGGATCTCGCCGCGGAATTCCTGCGGCGCATACGAAGCGAACTACCCGCGGACTGGCGGGAAAATGCGGTGGCGGTCATCGCTGACGTTGCGGCCGAAGCGAAGGACATGGCGACTCGCAAGGCATCGCAGCGTGCCCTGGAAGGCTACGCGCCCTACTTGCCGGAATTGTTCGGAGGTTCGGCCGATCTGACCGGCTCCAACAATACGTTCCACTCCGGTTCCAGCGTGCTGGACCCTCGGCAGGGGGAAGGAAACTATCTGCACTTCGGTGTGCGCGAGTTCGCCATGGTGGCGGTATTGACCGGTCTCGGGCTCCACGGCGGGTTCATCCCCTATGGCGGGACTTTCCTCGTATTCGCGGACTACGCTCGGAGTGCGTTGCGCATGGCGGCGCTCATGGAGATGCGGAACATTCTCATCTTCACTCACGATTCCATTGGGTTGGGCGAGGATGGGCCGACGCATCAGCCGATCGAGCATCTGGCGAGCCTTCGTGCAATGCCGAATATGGACGTGTGGCGGCCTTGCGATGCCGTTGAGGCAGCCGTGGCGTGGCGGGCGGCGATCGAAAATGCGACCGGGCCGACGAGCCTGATCTTCACCCGGCAGGGCGTGCCACATATTCCGCGTACGGCAGATCAAGTCGACGCCATCGCACGTGGGGGGTATATCCTGCTCGACAGCGACGGCGAGCCGGAGCTCATCTTCATTGCAACGGGGTCAGAGGTAAGTCTCGCGATGACCGCTGCCAGAGAAATACAGCGGGACGATCGTTGGGTACGCGTAGTCTCCATGCCCTGTACGGAAACATTCGACCGGCAGCCTGACGAGTATCGGCTGCACGTGTTGCCGGAATCGAATGCCAGTCGTTTAGCGATCGAAGCGGGTGCTGCGGATAGTTGGTGGCGCTATGTTGCGGGCAGGGGAGACGTGATTGGTATCGACCGCTTCGGCCAATCGGCTCCGGCGGCCGCACTATTGGAAGAGTACGGCTATACCGTCAAGGCTATTATCGCGGCCGCTCAGCGATTATTGGCAAGCTGAGCACGCTCATACGGAGAACGTTAGGAGACTTTAGATGCCCGTGAAGATTGCGATCAACGGTTACGGCCGTATCGGCAGGAATGTGTTGCGTGCCTTGTACGAGGGTGAGCTCCGCAGCGAGATTCAGATCGTCGCCCTCAATGATCTCGGTGGCGTGAATACCAACGCGCACCTGACGCGTTACGACTCGGCTCACGGCCCATTCTCATTCGATGTGCAGGTCGGTGACGGCGAACTGATCATAGACGGTGATCGAATCAGAGTCTGCGCGGAGCGGGATCCTGCCAAACTGCCCTGGAAAGAGCTCGGCGTCGATATCGTACTCGAGAGTACCGGTTTTTTTGCTTCCAAGGAGAAAGCATCGGCTCATCTCGCGGCGGGAGCGAGCAAGGTAATAATCTCCGCACCGGCGGGTACCAGTGTGGATGCCACGATCGTCTACGGAGTCAACCACGACATTCTGAAGGCCACCGATGAGGTCATCTCGAATGCATCCTGCACGACTAATTGCCTGGCGCCCCTAGCCAAGGTACTCAACGACACCGTCGGGATCGAGCAAGGCCTGATGACGACGATTCACTCCTACACCAACGATCAGGTCCTTACTGACGTTTATCATTCCGATCTGCGTCGCGCGCGTTCAGCGACGCAGTCCATGATTCCTGCGAAGACCGGTGCCGCGGCGGCAGTCGGTTTGGTACTGCCCGAACTCGACGGCCGTCTCGACGGTTTCGCCATTCGGGTGCCCACCATCAACGTCTCAATAGTCGATCTGGTCTTTACGGCCGGGCGCGACACGACGGTCGAAGAAATCAACGCCGCGGTGTGCGTCGCAAGCGAGGGCAAACTTGCGGGCGTCCTGGCCTACAACGATGAGCCCCTCGTCTCGATCGATTTCAATCACAACCCGGCTTCGTCCGTCTACGATGCCAGCTTGACGAAAATGCTGGGCGGCAGGCTCGTGAAGGTCTGTTCCTGGTATGACAACGAGTGGGGTTTCTCGAATCGTATGCTCGACACAACACTCGCGCTGGCCAACGCAAGCTAGGGGTGAGATAGATGGCGCTTGCCGTCAAGCGTATGACCGAGCTTGAACTCGACGGGCAACGGCTACTGATACGTGAAGACCTGAACGCACCGATCAAGGACGGCAAGGTGACGAGCGGCAAGCGCCTCACAACCGCTCTGCCGACGATCGAGCACGCAGTTCGACATGGTGCGCGGGTCTTACTCCTCTCTCACCTGGGACGACCACAAGAGGGTTCCGTCGATGCGGCGTTGTCGCTTGCGCCGGTCGCCGCCGAACTCGCTAAGCTGCTCGGCCGCCCAATTCCGCTCGTGACGGATTGGCTTTCCGGAATCGACGTGGCGTCCGGTGATGTCGTGTTATGCGAGAACGTGCGCTTCGAGGTGGGCGAGACTTTGAACGACGACGGACTCGCGAGGCGCATGGCGGCGCTGTGCGATATCTATGTCATGGACGCTTTCGGCACGGCCCATCGCGCGCACGCAAGTACGCACGGTGTTGCGCGCCACGCGCCCGTCGCTTGCGCCGGCCCGCTACTCGTCGGCGAGTTGGAGGCGTTGGCGAAAGCGCTGGATGAGCCCGTTCGCCCCGTTGTCGCCATCGTCGGCGGCTCGAAAGTTTCGACAAAACTCGAGGTTCTCAGCGCGCTCGCAGCGACGGTCGACGAACTCATCGTCGGCGGCGGTATTGCGAACACGCTGATTGCGGCCACGGGTCTCGACGTGGGAAAGTCGCTTCAGGAAGCGCAGATGCATGAGTTCGCGGCGCAATTGCTGGACGGTCAGTTCGGCGGGGCCGCCGTACCGCTGCCGACCGACGTCGTCGTCGCCGAATCTCTGGACGAGGATGCTCGCGGGACCGTCAAGTCGTCGGGAGCGCTTGTCGAGCGCGACATGATTCTCGACATCGGTCCCGAGACGGCGCGCTCCTATGGTGAGCGATTGAGCCAAGCCGGCACAATACTCTGGAATGGGCCCCTCGGCGTATTCGAGCATCCCGAGTTTGCGGCAGGAACCCGGAGCGTTGCTCGTGCGGTGGCCGAGGCTGGCGCATTCTCGATCGCAGGCGGTGGCGATACGCTGGCCGCCATCGAGCAATTCGGTGTCTCCGATGCGATCTCCTACATCTCGACCGGCGGCGGGGCATTTCTGGCGTTTCTGGAAGGCAAGAAGCTACCGGCACTGGAAATGTTGGAGGCTCGTGTCTGAGGATTCCAGTGGGCTGTCCGGCCCGGCTATTCCCGGGGTTCGGACGCTGTTGGATGCGTTCTGTACCGCCGTTACTGCTGCCTCTCCGCGTCATTGTCTGACGGCGGCCCACCTGCCGGAAGGCGCCGCGCTTGTCCTCGGTGTCGGCAAGGCGGCCGCATCAATGGCCGTTGCCGTGAACGAGCACCGTCGGGGTGCCTTGCGCGGACTCGTCGTGACGCGCTACGGCCACGGCCTGGAGTCTTCGGAGTCGTCCGGCCAGATCGAGACCCTCGAGGCTGGGCATCCGCTGCCCGACGAGGCCAGCGCCGCGGCCGGTGAGAGGCTGCTCCAGTTGGCCAGGTCCGTCGGTCCGAGCGAAGTACTGTTGTTTCTCGCCTCGGGCGGCGGTTCCGCTCTGTCGGTCGCGCCGCTCGGGCCTGTCACACTCGAGCAAAAGTGCCGGATGACCGAATACCTCATGCGCTGCGGCGCCAATATCCGTGACATCAATTGTGTGCGTAGGCATCTTTCCGCGATAAAAGGAGGGCGTCTGGCGCGTGCCGCGCACCCCGCTACGGTAGTGACTCTCGCGATCTCCGATGTGCCGGGTGACGCGCTCGGCGATATCGCGTCCGGTCCGACGATCCCCGATCCGACGACCGGCGCGGAGGCGCTCGAGATCCTGACACGCCACGAATATCCGGACCGTGATGAACTCGCGGCCGTGTTGACGGACGCACGATACGAGTCCCCGAAGCCGGGCGATCCGGCGTTTGCGATGGATCGAACGAAGATCATCGCTTCGGCGAAGACGGCGCTGGATGCAGCCCAGGTAGAGATCGAAGCGAGCGGCATCGTCGTGCACCGGCTAGGCGAGCATTTTACCGATGTCGCACACGAACTCGGCCGTGAGCATGCCGAGCTCGCCCGGTCTTTCGCGGACTCTCCTGAGCCTGTAGCGCTGCTGTCGGGTGGTGAGACGCGCGTTAGAGTAACCGGCACGGGAGGTCACGGCGGTCGTAATCTGGAATATCTTGCCGGGCTTGCACTCGGACTCGACGGGCACGAGCGTATCGTTGCGCTCGCCGCCGACACCGACGGCATCGACGGTAATGCCGATCACGCTGGGGGTATCGTGGTGCCGGAGGTATTATCGTCAGGTCGCGGGGTGGGCGCCGATCTCCACGAACTGCTCGCCAAGAATGACACGTATCGTTTTTTCCAAGCGTGTAAGCTACTCGTTGAGACCGGTCCGACGAGAACCAACGTCAATGATTTTCGTCTGATACTGATCAACCCTTTGGCGGAGAAGCCTTCTCATGGCTAGCGAAGAGACCAGACTTCCGCGGCGCCGCACGAAGATAGTCGCGACACTGGGCCCAGCTACCGATGACCCAGCCGTGCTGGAGGATCTGATCCGCGCCGGCGCCGACGTCCTGCGAATCAACTTCTCCCATGGGGACTCCGACGATCAGGCGACACGCGTTAAGACCGTTCGTGCGCTTGCGGTTAAGGTAGGCCGCGATGTCGCGATCATGGGCGACCTGCAGGGACCGAAAATTCGGATTGAGTCATTCACGACGAGTTCGGTCGAGCTCGAACAGGGGCAGGAGTTCACATTGGACACGGCGATGGATCCGAGCCAGGGCACGCGGGAGAAAGTCGGTGTGGCCTACCCGGATCTCGTCAACGATGTCATAGCGGGTGACATGCTGTTGTTGGACGACGGCCGGATCGTGCTCGGCGTAGAGGCTGTGAGCGGTACGCGTATTCATTGTCGAGTGAGCGAAGGCGGCACGCTCGCCGATCATAAAGGAGTGAACAAGCGCGGTGGCGGTTTGTCCGCGCCCGCGCTCACCGATAAGGACAGGGACGACATTAAAATAGCGGCGGACCTCGGCTTCGACTTCCTGTCGGTCTCCTTCGCGCGCAATGCCGACGACATCGAGGAGGCGCGCCAATTATTGCGAGGCGCGGGCGGGCAGGGCCATATCGTTGCCAAGATCGAGCGCGCCGAGGCCGTGGAGAACATCGAAGCGATTATCCATGCCAGTGACGTGATCATGGTGGCCCGCGGTGATCTTGCGGTCGAGGTCGGCTACGCGTCCATGACCGGTTTGCAGAAAAGCTTGATTCGGGCCGCACGAGCGCAGCACCGGGTATCCATAACCGCGACGCAGATGCTGGAGTCCATGATCAGCCAGACTTCGCCGACGCGCGCAGAGGTATCCGATGTCGCGAACGCGGTGATGGATGGTACGGACGCCGTGATGCTTTCGGCGGAGACGGCGGTTGGTCAGCATCCTGTTCAAGCCGTCCGGACCATGAGCGAAGTGTGCGTCGGCGCCGAGAAGCACGAGATATTCAGACGGGCACGGAATCTCCGGCTCGAGGACGCTTTCGAGCATGTCGATGAAGCCATCGCGATGGCCGCGATGTACGTTGCGAATCACCTCGGCGTCAAAGGCATCATCGCGCTGACGGAGTCGGGTGCTACGACCCTGTGGATGTCGCGGCTGCGCTCCGATATCCCGATCTACGCCTTCACGCGGCACGAGACGACCCGAAGGCGCGTCATGCTTTATCGTGGCGTGTACCCCGAGAGTTTTGATGTCACCCACACTGAGGCGAGCGCCGTGCACCGGAGCGCGTTTGAAGTGCTGCTCTATGGGGGAGCCTTGAGCCCCGGTGATCTGGCGCTTTTCACGACGGGTGATCTGCAAGGTATCGCGGGGCGCACCAACACCTTACAGATCATTGAGGTGCCGTTCGGCGACGCGCGGTGACTGATCCGACGCGCAAGGCGCTCATACTGCCCGGCGCGGGCGCGCGTGGCGCCTATCAGGTCGGAGTGCTCAAAGGCATCGCGACGATGCTGCCCGAACATGTGTCGAATCCGTTCGCCATTATCTCCGGGACGTCCGCCGGCGCTATCAATGCGGCCGTTCTCGCGAGTCGCGCCGGGAACTTTGGTGGAGCCGTCGCGGAAATGGATCGCGTCTGGTCGAACTTCAAGGCAGACCAGGTTTATCGGACCGACAACTGGACGATGCTGAAGACGAGTCTGCACTGGCTCAGCGCAATCGTCCTGGGCGGACTCGGATCGAGGAATCCCCGCGCGCTGTTGGATAGTAGTCCGCTGCGCGACCTTCTGATCAAGAACATCAAGTTTTCGCATATCGAGCGAGGCATTAACCGCGGCCACCTCGAGGCGTTGGCGATTACGGCGTCGGCCTATTCTTCCGCTAGATCGGTGACGTTCTTTCAGGGTCTCGAGGAGATGAAATCCTGGGCCAGAGTCAGGCGCATCGGACGTCCCGCTACAATCAAAATGGAGCATCTGCTTGCGAGCGCGGCCGTGCCGTTTGTGTTTCCGCCCATCAGGATCGGCGGTGAATTCTACGGCGACGGTGCGATGCGTCATCGTGCGCCGCTGAGTTCGGCGATCCATCTTGGTGCCGAGAGAATGCTCGTCATCGGCGTACGGGACGAGCATCCGGACCCGGAACCGCTCGAGGGCACGCTGGCAGAGACGCCGACGTTTGCGCATCTCGCGGGTTACATGCTCGACACGCTGTTTATGGATGGCCTCTACGCGGACCTGGAGCAGGCGACACGTATAAACGTCATCATGGATCAAATGGACGGGAAGAGTCTCGAGGGACCGGTGGCGAATCTCCGCCCCCTCAGCACGCTCATCATCGTGCCGAAGAAAGACATTCGGGAGGTCGCCGAGCGCCATGTCAAGGAGCTGCCGCGGGGAGTACGCCTGTTGCTCGGCGGGCTCGGCGCCATAAACAAGGGCGGCCGGCAGTTGATCAGTTATCTGCTGTTCGAGTCGGGATTCACACGCGAGCTGATCGACATGGGATACAGAGATGCGTTGGAAATGGAAGCGGATCTCCGCGCGTTCCTGTTCGATCAGACTATGGACACGTCTTCGCTGATGCTCGACGGACCCTGAAAAAAGCCGGAAAAAAACGGGCCGGGTCCCTTTTTTCTCGAGATCAGTTCCCATTTTCCGCAAAAAAAAGAGACACGGCCCCTTATTATTGCCGCGGTTATAGGAGCAGCAGCGCGCCGAAACCCAGGAATGCGGCTAAGCCGACGACATCGGTGATGGTCGTCAGCACGACCCCTCCTGCGAGTGCCGAATCGATCTTCAGTTTCTTCAGTGTCAACGGAATCGTAAAGCCGGCGATCGCCGCGCAGATGAGATTCACGGCGAGCGCGATGGCAATGACCAGCCCGATTTTCCAGGTCTGGAACCACCACATCGTCACGGCCGCGACGACGCAGGCCCATCCCAGGCCGTTCAACAGACCGACCCCGAATTCCTTACTGAGCAACCAGCGTGCGTTGGAACTCTCGACCTGCCCGAGAGCTATACCGCGGGTAATCAAGATCAAAGTCTGACTTCCCGCGATACCGCCCATGCTTGGGACGACCGGCATGAGTATCGCGAGCATAACGACTCGCTCCAACGTCGATTCGAAGAGCCCGGCGACGCCGGCTGCGATAAACGCCGTCGCGAGGTTTACGCCGAGCCAGATCGACCGGCGTCTCGCGCTGACGAAAACGGGCGCGAACATATCGTCGTCCTCGTCCAGCCCTGCCATACTCATCACCGAGTGATCGGCCTGATGCCGAATGACGTCGACGACGTCGTCCACCGTAATACGGCCCAACAACATGCCGGAATCGTCGATTACGGCCGCGGAAACGAGATCCTGCGTCTCGAAGATCAAGGCAACCCCCGCGGCTGTGGTATTGGCGTCGATCGCACGAGATTCGGTGTCCATGAGGCTGCTGACTCGCTGCTCAGGGTCGGCTGTGAGCATCGCCGTGATAAACAGGCAGCCCTTGTACTCACCCTGCCGGCTGACGACGAAAATCGCGTCGGTACCTTCCGGTATCTTGCCGCGCATCCGCAGATAGCGAAGCACGACCTCGACCGTGACGTCGCTGCGGACGGTCAGTGTGTCCGGGTCCATGAGGCCGCCCGCGCTGTCTTCGTCGTACCTGAGGACGGTCTGAAGCCGGAGCCGGTCACTCTGATCCAGCGACTTCAGGAGTTCGCGGTTAACGGTCTCCGGAAGCTCGGTAAACAAATCTGCGAGATCGTCCAGATCCAGGCCGGCAACGGCAGCAATGAGTTCCTCGGAGTCCATCTCCTGCATGAGCGTTGCGCGGACTTCTTCGTTCAGTGAAACGAGCACCTCACCCTCGTCTTCCGTGTCGACGAGTTCCCAGACGATCCCGCGCTGCGGCGGCGGTAACGATTCCAGAAGGTCGGCAATTTCGGCAGGGTGCAGCGCAAGAATGAGGCCGCGCACCTGGCGCATTGCCCCGGAGTCAAGTGCCTCGTGTAGTGCTTCTAGTTGCGCCGATCTGGCCCGTTGCGGATCCATTTAAGGGAGCTCGTGATGCCGAGTCTGGATCGGCCCGTGCGTCTCCAGCAAACGTTCCGCCAACGCTTCCGCGACGAAGACCGAGCGGTGCTGACCGCCGGTGCAGCCGATCGAGATTGTCAGGTAAGAACGCTGAAAACTCCGATAACGCGGTATCCAATGCTGCAGAAATTTCTCGATATCCTCGATCATCTCCTGCACTTGTTCTTCGGCAGCCAGGAAGTCCCGTACGGGCCTGTCTTTGCCGTTGAGCGGTCGAAGTTTGGGCTCCCAATAGGGATTAGGCAGACATCGAACGTCGAAGACGAAATCGGCATCTGCCGGCAGGCCGTGTTTGTAGCCAAAGGATGCTATGAGTATCGACAACGAGTTCTTCCCGCGAGTCGCCACGCGATCTCGTACCAGGTCGCGCAGATCATAGACCGTGGTCGATGTCGTATCGATGAACAGGTCGGCTAGATCGATTATCGGGCCGAGCAGCTCGCGTTCTTTCGCGATCGCTTCGGGGAGGCTGACGCTATCGCTGGTCAGCGGGTGTCGGCGGCGAGTTTCGCTGAAGCGTGATAACAGTACATCATCGTCGGCTTGCAGGAACACGACTTCACAACTGGTGCCCGCGTTGCGTAATTCGCTTACGAGTTCGGGTAGCTGCGCTATGTCTGATAGATTGCGCGCGTCGAGACCGACACCGACCTTCTCGTAGTCGGGGTCCTGGTGACCTTGAATTTCCTTGACGAAGGATCGCAGCAAGCCGACCGGAATGTTGTCGATGCAGTTGAATCCGGCATCCTCGAGCGTATTCAGCGCGACGCTTTTTCCGGAGCCCGATAGACCACTGATGATGATAAGGCGCATGGCACTCCCGGCGTCAGGTGCGAAGCGTGCTATGGATGATCGGCAACGATTCCGTTAGCAAATTATATAACTCGGCTGGCTGTTGTGCTTCGCGTAGCTTTTGCTGGAGTGTGTTATCGCCGAGTGTCTCGATCAGTTCTCGTACGTCTCTGATTTTCGCTTCATCACAATCCTCGGGGACGAGAAGTCCGAATATCAGATCGACCGGCTCACCGTCCGCCGAATCGAAATCCACGGCTTTGTCGAGCCGCAGAAATGCACCGACGCTATCGCCCAGTCCTCTAATTCGAGTGTGCGGCATCGCAACCGAGCGGTCCAGCCCCGTACAACCGAGACGCTCCCGGTTGATCAAGCCATCCAGGACTTCTTCGGCGCTGTGATCCTTCGAGGAATCCGCAAGCACCGCGCTAAGTAGTTCCAGCGCATGTTTCTTGCTGCGAGCACTGGACTCGCAATGAACGCCCTCCAGAATGAGAATATTGGCGACATCTATTTTTCTAGACTCTCCCTGTTGAAGCTCCCTGCGGGAGACTAGCCGAAGCGGTGTTTGCCGGCCTTTCTGGCACGGTGGTCCTTCAATTTTTCCTTGTGCTTTCTTACCTGACGGTCGAGTTTGTCGATTAGGCCATCGATTGCGGCATACATGTCCTCCTCGGTGGACTCGGCATGGATAGTGCTCCCGCTGAGATGAATCGTCGCCTCGGCTTTGTGCAGCAGCTTCTCGACCGTCAATATACAATGGATATCGCTCATATGATCGAAATGGCGCTCGATTCGCGTGAGTTTTCCGGAAACGTAGTTTCGTAGTGCGGGGGTGACGTCCACATGATGTCCGGTAATGCTTAGCTGCATAGTCCTGCTCCAGTTAGATTTACCGCCCTGACTGATCCCTTGCAGGATTAGCCGACCAGCTTGCTTCGTTTGCGTTCGCTCGAGGAAGGAATCTTCATGCCCTCTCTGTATTTCGCTACCGTACGACGTGCGACGTGAATACCTTCGTCGAAAAGAAGCTTCGCGATCTGGTTATCGCTTAACGGTTTTTCTGGCCTCTCACCTCCTATTAGTTTGCGTATCTTGGCTCGGACGGCGGTCGACGATTTATCGCCATCCTCGCTGGGCAAGTGACTCGAAAAGAAATATCTAAGTTCGAATATGCCACGCGGCGTGTGCAGATATTTGTTGGTCGTCACTCGGGAAACCGTGGACTCGTGCATCTCGATGGCCTCGGCGATATCCTTCAAGATCATCGGGCGCATATGCTCTTCGCCGTGTTCGAGGAACTCGATCTGACGTTCCGCAATCGTTGTCGCGACCTTGAGTAGAGTATCGTTCCGGATTTCCAGGCTTCGAATCAGCCAGCGTGCTTCCTGCAGTTGCGTTCTGAGTACATCGTACTCGCCGTCGCGTCCGAGCGATCCAGCGTAGGATTGATTGACCTTCAGTTGGGGCGCTGAAGCGGTGTTGAGTTCCACGATCCATGACCCATCGCTGCACCGGACGTAGACATCCGGGACGACGTACTCCGCTTCAGTAGCCGTGATCGAAGAGCCAGGCCTCGGGTGACAGGCGCGAACGAGTACGAGCGCGTCGTTGAGTTCCTCGTCAGTCGCTCCGAGGTGCCTTTTCAGCATCGTGAACTGGTGTTCCGCGACGAGATCGAGGTGTTGCTGAGCCACTGTCTTCGCGAGCGCAAGTCCTGGAGTATCTGCATCGAGTTGCTGTAGTTGCAACAAGACACATTCACTGACGGACCGGGCACCGACTCCCGCAGGATCCAGGCGCTGTACCAGGGTCAGGACAGCCTCGATTTCTTCGGGCATCGCGACGATATCAGGCGCTAACGTAGTTTCGATCGCCTCGATCTCGTCCGTGAGGTAGCCATCGTCGTTGATGCCGTCGACGATTACCTGGCCGATCGCCGTCGTTCGCGGATCGAGGTTTTCGAGCTCGAGTTGCCAGAGCAGATGATCCTGAAGTGTATCCTCGGAGAGGTCGGCGTACTCGCGCTGACCCCGGGGTTCGAACGTGCTCGGCGTATCGGAGGGCCCCGTTCTTTGCGTGTCGGTCCAGTCGGCGTCGCTGACGTCCAGTTCATTCCTATCGTCCACCCGTTCCGCCGCTTCTTCGGCGGCTTTCAACGATGCCGCCTCATCGACCTCCAACATGACGTTCTCGTCGAGTGCTTCTTGAATCTGCGTCTGCAGATCCATGATGGGGAGTTGCAATAGCCGTATGGCCTGTTGCAGCTGCGGTGTCATTGTGAGCTGCTGTGATAGCCGGAGCTGGAGGGAAGGCTTCAACATCCTGTGGAGATTATCCTACAGCGAGAATCCTTCCCCCAGATAAACTTCGCGCACATTTTGATTCGACAGTATCTCATCCGGGCTTCCGGCAGCCATCAACGCGCCGTCATTAAGAATATAAGCGTGTCCACAGATTCCAAGGGTCTCGCGCACATTATGATCAGTAATGAGCACTCCGATACCGCGCTGCATCAGATGGCGGATGATCCGCTGGATATCGATAACGGATATCGGATCGACACCCGCAAACGGTTCGTCAAGAAGTATGAATCTTGGCTCCGCCGCCAGGGCCCGCGCGATCTCCACGCGCCGCCGCTCGCCGCCTGATAGAGAGACACCGAGACTTTCGCGCACATGGGTGATATGTAGCTCCTCGAGCAGAGATTCCAACAGGCTCTGGCGATCGGCCCGGTCGAGATCCGTTCGTGTCTGCAGGATTGCGCGAATATTGTCGGCAACAGTGAGTTTTCGAAATATAGACGCTTCTTGTGGCAGATAACCCAAGCCGCGCCGCGCGCGACGATGAACGGGCAGACGAGTCACGTCTTTGCCATCCAGGACGATACTGCCTCGATCGCAGCGAATTAGCCCGACGATCATGTAAAAGGCCGTCGTCTTGCCTGCGCCGTTGGGGCCGAGTAAGCCGACTATCTCGCCGCTGTTGATGGAGATCGATAGATTTTTGACGACCTCCTGTGACCGGTAGCGCTTGGCGATTCCGAGCGCCTCCAATTTGCTCATGGTGGGGACGCGCTCTCCGGCTCGGTATCATCCGATGGCGGTATGATCGTAATGACGACCTGCTCATCACACCCGGAGGAGCCGGACGTAATTTGTTCCTGGCCCAGATCGTAGATCAAATTGCACCCGGTCATTTCGTTTGAGCCCTCGCTCAGACGCGCGCCCTCGTTCATGCGCAATATTCGATCGACGTTGTCGTAGCTCAAAATATTGGCGCTGCCACTAATCGGGTGCTCACGCGTTTCACTCAAGTCTTCGAATCGGGCGGGAGCTCCCCGGAGTTCAGCAACCACGAGCGCATGAGCCTCGAATACCAATTCTGCACTGTCTGCTGCAATAGTCGTGGATTCGACGGTGATCCTGACATTGCCGGTAAAACGCCATTCGCTCCGCTCGAAATCCAGCGCCGAGGCGACGGCTTCGTCGGCGCGAATCCCGAGGTCGCCCTGGGTGATCTGTAAGCTACGAAATAGGACAGTCTCGTTCTTCTGGTCGAATGACGATGACGCGGCATCCAGAAGTATGGGTAACGGCTCGCCGTCCTCCGCGGACATCGCAGGGCAGGAAAAGAACGCCAGTGTCGCGAGGGCGTGGCGCAGTTTAAGGATCGAATTCACCATGTACGCTCGATTCTAGCTCCAGGCGGTCATCCCGCAAGTAAATCTTTATCCCCACGGCATCCAGACGCCGTGTACCGACAAACAGGCTCACAGTAGCTTCGGAACTGGCGACAAAGGTTTCGGGCTCGAAACGTAACGCCTGCGTCTGAATAATTGTTTTATCTCCCGCATCGAGGGGTTCGTTGGCGAGTTCTACAGTGCCGCTAAGGTCGATATACGATTCGTCCGTCGGAGCTTCCCCGGCGTCGGCCGTTAAAAGCCACGGAACATCCTCTACTGGGCTGTATTCTACCCGCACGTTGCTCATAAAGAGCCGCTTCTCGTCAGGTCGCTCCTCGGCCCTGCTGGCCCATATTTTGTAAAGTAACTGCCCGTCCTCGCCGGTACCCGAAATCTCGGCATCCGTGAGGTAATACCCCACAGGTAAGGATTGGCGCAGTTCCCCCGGTTGGCCGTCCGCCGTGCCCGCACGGCTCCAATACCAACTCGAACCCGCGGCCGCGGCCAGGACCGCGTAAATGAGCGTGTTTCTGAAGTTCCGATACATGGCCCGCACAGGGTGTACTACATTAGGGCTTTCCAGACAACAAAACCCTCGTAAATCAAGAATGTGGCCAGCAAGGCGCCGCCGATAGCCCGTGTCAGTTGTACCCGTGCCCGGCTATTGTAGGCGAGGACGAAGACCGCAACCGTCAACGCTCCCATGACTGGGAAATGCAGGGTCAGTACGCTGCTCTCGAGGCTGTGCGGCCGGATTACGCCAACGATCCCGACAACCGCCAACATATTGAAGATATTCGATCCGAGCACATTGCCGAGCACGAGATCGGACTCGCCCTTCAGGGCGCTGGCGACTGCCACGGCCAGTTCGGGAAGGCTCGTGCCGACGGCGACGATCGTGACGCCGAGGACGAGTTCGCTCATACCCATGAAGATAGCGATATCCGTGGCACCATTTACCATAAGCTCGGCCCCGCCCACCACTGTGGCCAGGCCCACGACGAGCCAGAAAGTCGCCCAAGAAGCTGGCATATCGGCTGGGATTTCGTCCTCGTAGTTGGCCCGGATCGGGTCGAATACGCTCGAGCGCGACCCCACGGCGATTATCCAGGCAGTCATCGCTGCGAGCGTGATCAGCAGGATCAGCGCATCGAGTCGGCTGAGCTCGTTGTCGAGAAATAAGACTAACGTAAGCGCCGTTGCGGCGAGAACTGCAGGAAACTCGCGGCGCAGGGTTTGTGAATTGACGGCTAGCGGAAAGATCAGTATCGCCGTGCCGAGGACGAGTCCCAGATTGGCCACATTCGATCCCAGGGCATTGCCGATTGCGAGCGCGGGAGCGTTGTCCACTGAGGCGAGCACGGAGATCAGAATCTCCGGCGCCGAGGTCGC
>CAYXNS010000015.1:0-51025 GCA_964466315.1 uncultured Gammaproteobacteria bacterium | reverse complement strand
GCGAATTCTTGTTAGTGTTTCGTTATTCAGTTCGCCATGCATTAACAGAGATGAATTCGAGTTTTCATCGTTCGACTTCATCAAGTATGCAGCTGCTTACGCTGTCTGCATAACTCACACGGAAGTGCATGTGCGAAAAATTGAAACTCGCTGGAATTTTCGATCCTTTTATATATACTCAACCGCGGTTAACCCCGACACGGAGACTACCCATGGCTAAAAAACCTGCTTCTAAGAAGCGAACTTCTCGCAAGAAAGCGAGCGCTAAGCGCAAGACTGTGCGGCGCAAGGTAGCCAAGAAACGCTCGACCAAGAAGAAGGCGACGCGTAAGAAGGCTACTCGCAAGAAGGCGACGAAGAAGAAGGCAACACGCAAGAAAGCTAAGAGAAAGGCTAAGAAGAAAGCTACTCGCAAAAAAGCCAAGAAGAAGGCTAAGAAGAAAGCTACTCGCAAAAAAGCCAAGAAGAAGGCTACTCGCAAGAAAGCTAAGAAGAAGGCTACTCGCAAGAAGGCTAAGAGAAAGACTACCCGCAAGAAGGCTAAGAGAAAGGCCTCTCGCAAGAAACGGTAGTTTCTTCAATGCCTTATGTCAGCCTTCTGGCTCTGACATAAACAGAAGTGCCCGCTTCGTGCGGGCACTTTTTTTGGTGGTGAGAAATGGACTCAGATGAGAAGAAACGCCAAGCCGCTCTAGCCGCGATCGACCACCTCGATGAGGGCATGTCGCTCGGTGTTGGAACGGGCAGTACAGTGAATTTCTTTATCGACGCTCTCACTGCGTGCGCAGCATATCTATCTACGGTCGTCTCGAGTTCCGCGGCATCCACCGAGCGACTCCAGAGCCACGGTATCGAGGTATCCGAGCTAGCGAGCGCCGGTGATCTCGATCTCTATGTCGATGGCGCCGACGAAGCGACGAAACACCTACATCTTATTAAAGGCGGTGGTGGCGCGCTCACGCGGGAGAAAATTATTGCCGGTGCGTCCAGACGGTTCGTGTGCATTGTCGACGACTCCAAACTCGTAGCGACGCTGGGCCGCTTCCCTCTCCCTATCGAAGTGATCCCGATGGCACAGTCGTTCGTCGCGCGGCAACTCGTCAAAGCGGGAGGCCACCCGGTCTGGCGAACCGACTTCGTCACCGACAACGGCAATCACATTCTGGATGTCCATGATTTGAACATTCTGAATCCACTCGAAGTCGAGAATCGCCTCAATCAGATTCCCGGTGTCGTTACTGTCGGGTTATTCGCACAGAGACCGGCCGATATTTTGTTGGTCAGCTCGGACGATGGCGTCAGGGAGATACGCTAGCGCTAGGCTCGTGCAGGCGAGCCAGCGGCCCGTGGCGTAGTTGGCTGGGGGAGAGGGATTCGAACCCCCGCTGGCGGAGTCAGAGTCCGCTGTCCTACCACTAGACGATCCCCCAGTCGCGGGATCAACACTGCTAGCGCTTGGAATACTGCGTAGCTCTGCGAGCTTTGCGGAGGCCGACCTTCTTGCGCTCGACCTCTCTGGCATCCCGAGTCACGAAACCTGCCTTGCGTAACGGCTGGCGAAGCGTCTCGTCATACGAAATCAACGCGCGGGTTATTCCGTGCCGGATCGCGCCTGCCTGCCCCGTCGTGCCGCCGCCAGTCACGCGAACCTGGATGTCGAACTTGCCTTCGAGTTGCGAGAGTTCGAGTGGCTGGCGGACGATCATACGTGCCGTCTCTCTGCCAAAAAAAACATCAAGCGCCCGGCCGTTAACCTTGATCTCGCCCTTACCGGGGCGGAGAAAGACTCTAGCGGCGGAAGTCTTGCGCCGTCCTGTACCGTAATAACTATCGGTAGTCATAGCCTATATCTCCAGCGATTGCGGCTGCTGCGCCTGGTGCGGGTGGTCCGTGCCGCGAACGACCTTGAGTTTCTTGAACATCTGCCGCCCGAGTGGGTTGCGCGGCAACATGCCTTTGACAGCGCGCTCCAATACGCGCTCGGGCGACCGCTCGAGGAGATGCTCGAGAGATTCGGACTTGAGATTACCGATATACCCGGTATGCCGATGGTAGATCTTGTCCTTGAGCTTAGCTCCCGTGACACGAATCTTCTCGGCATTTATCACGACGATATAATCGCCTGTGTCGACGTGCGGCGTGTATTCGGGTTTGTGTTTCCCACGCAGGCGCCGGGCAATCTCCGACGCCAGCCGACCAAGCGTTTTACCGTTGGCGTCGACGAGATACCAGTCGTGCCGGACTTCTTCTGGCTTGGCCGAGAATGTCTTCATAGCTTGCTTGGGAGTTAAGGCGAGGCCGCCGACCAAAGAGGCGGAATTTTACGCACCTGCTCAAGCGCTTGCAAGGCGCGGAGACTGCCTCCGGGAGCCGGATCGAACCCTTGCTGCCAGCCCTAACTTGACGTAACGCGATACTGCCGCAAGCAGCCTAGAATACAAGCGGCCACGCCAAACGTAGGACTTCGAGACACTGGTAGAGAGATATTACACCTGTGCTGCGACGACCGGTTGAAGTGGCAGCGATAAACGGACGGTCAGAAGCAGGTTAGAGAGCTGCGAATCGCCCCTTTGCGAACGATCCAGCTAAAGGGCTTCGCCTCGATGCCCTCAAGAAAGGCGGTCCAGCCACCTCGGCTCGTTATAATAGAACGATGACCAGGACGCTCAGCTTCGAAGACCGTCTCCTCGCTACCGCAGATCAAGCGCTGCGGACACTGTCTACTCCGCCCGCCTCCGCCCGGACATCTCCTGCCAGTGAACTCGACGAACCCGAACTAACGGCCAAGGAGCGCGAGGAAAGCGCTGCATTCATGCGAGTCAACCATGCGGGCGAAATTGCAGCCCAGGCGCTGTACAGCGGTCAAGCCGTGCTGGCGCGTACCGAAGAGACTCGCGAGCATCTGCTCGAAGCCGCCGCCGAGGAGGAGGACCATCTCGCCTGGTGTGCGCAACGAATTGAGGAACTCGGCGGCCGCAAGAGCGTTCTCGACCCGGTCTGGTATGCCGGAAGCTTCATGCTGGGTCTCTTGGCGGGTGCTGCCGGCGACAGGACGAGCCTCGGCTTCATCGCCGAGACCGAAGACCAGATCGAAGCGCATATCAGCGACCATCTGACGCGTCTTCCGGACAGCGACACGAAAAGTCGGGCCATTCTCGACAAGATGGCGGCTGATGAGGCCCATCATGGGACGACCGCGAGACTCCGCGGCGGGACCGAGCTGCCCCAACCCGTCAAGTCTTTGATGGCTGTCGGTGGTGAACTTTTGCGTCGAACGGCACTTAAGTTGTGAACTGCGTCACAACTTACCCCCCTGGATACTTGTCACAGCTTCACAAACCGGCTAAAAAATACATTACGTCAAACGGAGAGTGAAGCCATGGAAGATACCGTCCGACCTTTAAGCGAAATTCCCGCGATCAATCGCTTTCTAAACTATTGCCGCGTACGCACAGTTCCTGCGAAGACCGTCATGATTCATGCGGGCGATCTTCCGGATGTAATGTATTACATCGTCTCCGGTTCGGTCGAAGTCATGATCGACGACGAAGACGGTAACGAAATAGTCCTGGCCTACCTCAATAAGGGCCAATTCTTCGGCGAGATGGGTCTGTTCTACGGGCAACCGACGCGAAGTGCGTGGGTAAGAACGCGCGCCGAGAGCAAAATCGCCGAGATGACCTATCCGCGTTTTCGCCAGATCGCTTCCGAGAGCCCCGGGTTGATTTTCGAGCTGGCCACACAACTGGCAGCGAGACTGGATCGAACGAACCGAAAACTCGGTGACCTGGCGTTCGTCGACGTCACCGGACGTGTCGCCCACGCGATCATGGACCTCTGCAACGAACCCGATGCCATGACCCATCCGGACGGAATGCAGATCAAGGTCTCGCGTCAGGAACTGTCGAGACTCGTCGGCTGTTCACGCGAGATGGCGGGTCGCGTCCTGAAGGTGCTCGAGGAACAAGGACTCGTAAGCGCCCACGGTAAGACCATCGTCGTCTTTAACGCACATAGAGAGCCGCCGAAGCCCCGCAGAGAGGCGGTTAGACGACTGGCGTAGCTGGAAAGACAAAGAAAAAGGGCCGAGGAATAAAGGGGCTGTGTCCCTTTATTCCTCGGCCCTTTTTTTCTACTTGAAACCGCGGTGCTGCTTGATCCGCTCGTAGGCGGCACGGATCTCCTGCGTCTTCTCTTCCGCGACCCGCATCATCGATTTCGGTAATCCCCGGGCAACGAGTTTGTCAGGATGATGCTGATTCATGAGCCGTCTATAGGCGATCTTCACGTCCTGATTGCTCGCCTCCGGTTCCAGCCCTAGGACGCCAAACGCATCCTCCAAAGCTACTTTCCCGCTGCGCTCACCGCTGGCTCGATACTGCTGGGCGCGTATCAGCGCCTCCACCTGCGCGAGTTCGACGCGGCCCATGCCGAGAGATCTGGCGACCAGCCACAGCAGTTCTCTTTTTGCCTTACTGATCGAGCCTATGGCCAGTGCGGCCTGCATCTGGATCTCCATGAACGCCCTGATCAGATCCCGCCGGCCGCGCAGCCGATCGTGCAGCCGGCGCAAACTCTCCACCCGGCGAAAGTCCGCACTCTTGCCCGCCGTAAAGTAGGCGATCGCCCGTTGAACCTGCTCGGGCGATAACGCCATGCTGTGCATGATGCGACGTGCAACCCGGATATCTGCCTCGGAGACGCGGCCGTCGACCTTCGCGATGTGACCCATCAACGTGAAGGTCATTTCGAAGAACAGTTGTTGGATTTTCTCGGAACCGAACCCGACTCGGCCCCGCGCGGCCTGCCGGGAACTCAACCCCATATCGAACTGGTGCCCGAGCAGTACCCCTACGGCTAGGCCGATGAGGCGGTATGGGCCGGCTACGGCGAAACCGAGCGCGCCTCCGACTGCTTTACCGATCCACTGCATCGCTGGTTCCGGCTTGGAATGACCTACCGTAGCGGTCTCTTGGCCCGCAAACGGCGATCTGGAGTTGCTGACTGACTGCTTGACGAGTCATCATCGCGTTTTACATCCCAATCACCGATTTGCCAACCCCAAAGGAACATTGTCGTCCATGAATAAATCGCTACCCGTCGTCGCCGCCGTCTCCGAGTCCAACCTTTCGAGCCTGAATCTTATCGCACGCGGAAAAGTACGCGACATTTACCGTGTCGACGACGACCATCTACTAATCGTCGCAAGTGACCGTATCTCAGCCTTCGATGTCGTCCTTCCAGATCCTATCCCGGGCAAGGGGATCGCGCTTACGGCGATCTCCAACTTCTGGTTCGAACGGCTCGGCCACATCATCCCGAATCACCTGACCGGAATCGATCCTGTCAGTGTTCTCAGCGACCCACAAGATCACGCCATCGTCGAAGGCCGATCCGTCGTAGTGAAGAGTCTCAAACCATTACCTGTCGAGGCAGTCATTCGCGGTTATCTGATCGGTTCGGGGTGGAAGGACTATTGTGCCACCGGCAGCATCAGCGGTATCTCATTGCCGCCGGGTCTGGAACTCGCAGAACAGTTGCATGAGCCGATCTTCACGCCCAGCACCAAGGCGGCCGCGGGAGATCATGACGAGAATATCTCGGCGCACGATGTCGATTCCCTGGTCGGCGTAGACCTCAGTCGACGCGTGGCTGAAGTGTCACAGCAGTTGTATCTGGAGGCGACCCAATATGCTCGGGAACGCGGCATTATCATCGCGGACACGAAGTTCGAATTCGGACTAGATAGTGACGGTGAACTCTATCTGATCGACGAGCTATTTACGCCCGACTCCTCGAGATTCTGGCCAGTCGCGAGTTACGAGCCGGGATCGTCACCCCAGAGCTTTGACAAGCAGTATGTGCGCGACTATCTCGAGACGTTGGATTGGGACAAGAACCCGCCCGGTCCACGTCTTCCTGCGGTCATTATCGAGCGTACCCATGAAAAATACTACGAAGCTTTCGATCGTCTGCGGCAATAACGTGCACCCCGCAGCCGGTCAGAACTGACGGAATCAACCGATGGAGCGACTGAACCGGCAAATTCAGAACTGGCTCTGGCAGCGCGAGATGCCGGCAGGCGCGCCTCAACGAGTTCTCCTCACGATCTCGCGCTACACCTATGCGCTCCTGAGGGAACTCTCTTCGGGCGAACTGAGCTTGCGTGCCATGAGCCTTGTCTATACGACGATGCTCGCCATGGTGCCATTATTGGCGTTGAGCTTTTCTATCCTCAAGGGCCTCGGCTTCCACCGCCAGATGGAACCGCTGCTCTTGAGCGTTCTCGCACCGCTCGGTCCGCGCAGCGAGGAGCTTACGGCCACGATCATCGGATTCGTGGATAACGTACAAGGCTCGGCGCTGGCCGGCGTGAGCCTGATCCTGCTGATCATAATGGCGCTGTCGATGGCGCAGAAAGTCGAGAACAGCTTCAACTTCGTCTGGCGCGTCGATCGCCCGCGTAGCTTCGGGCGCCGCTTCAGCGAGTACCTCAGCGTGATGCTCGTGGGCCCGGTAATAATGAGTGTCTCGATGACGATGCTCGCGACGATCGAGAATGTGGCAGTCGTCGACCGGCTTCGGGGAATGGAACCGATGGGCAACCTGATCGTCAGCGTGACACAGCTTACGCCCTACGTCCTCGTGATAGGCGCATTCAGTTTTCTCTATGCCTTCGTACCAAACGTGACCGTGCATATTCGATCGGCGTTGCTGGGCGGTTTATTCGCGGGCATCGTCTGGGTCACCTGCGGCGAGCTGTTCGCGGAGTTCGTCGCGGGCACGAACCGCACTGCGGTCATCTACTCGGGGTTCGCGATCGTGATATTCGGGATGCTCTGGCTGTATCTGTCCTGGCTCATCTTGTTGATCGGCGCGCAGTTTACTTTCTTTTACCAGAATCCCAATTATCTTCGCCTCGAGAGACACACACCGGAGCTGTCGAATCAAGTCACCGAACGTCTGGCGATGAGTGTGATGTTGCTCGTGGGCCAGGAGACGGGCGAGTCGCGCGACGGCTGGGGCATCCTGGGCCTGGCGGCGCGCATAGGCGTGCCACGACACGTGCTGGAGCCCGTTGTCGACGCGTTACGGCGCGCGCAGCTGCTCATCGAGACGACTGAGGAACGGCTGATGGCAGCCAGAGATCTACGCAAGATCAGCATCGCCGATATTCTCGCATCGGTTCGCACATCGGGCGCGGATGGCGCAACGATCGAGCCCGATCGATGGAACCCGACGGTTCAGAGCGTCGCGCAGCAAGTCGATGACGCCGTCGCCGCCGCAGTAGACGCACGTTCCCTGGCAGATCTCGTCGACGACGACGCGGCCCGGCCGCAGCCCGAGTCAGCCTAACGAGTGGATTCAGCTTCCCGCAACGGTTAGGCTTTCGACGAGGACCGAGCCGCAACGGACCGACCCCCGCAGGTCAACATCGGAACCGACGGCCTGAATACCGTGGAAGATATCCTTTAGGTTTCCAGCAATCGTAACTTCGTGGACCGGCTGCGCGATCTCGCCCTTCTCGACCCAAAAACCCGCTGCGCCTCGCGAGTAGTCTCCCGTGACGATGTTGACACCCTGCCCGAGCAACTCACCTACCATGAAGGCCTGCGGGTACTCGCGTAAGAGTTCCTCGAGGGTGCCGGCCGTTGGGTTCACGACGAGATTGTGGATGCCGCCCGCATTACCTGTAGTCTGCAACCCTAACCGTCGCGCAGAGTAGCTCGACAGAACATAGCCCTGGAGAACGCCGCCGTCTATCAGCGTTCGCCGGCATGTCGCTACACCTTCATTATCGAACGGTGTGCTGCCCATCGCGCTCGCGATAAACGGATCCTCTTCGATATCCAAGAATGCCGGAAAGACCTTCTCGCCACACGCGTTCAACAAGAACGACGCTCCACGGTACTGACTGGTGCCCCGGATCGCGGCGACGAGATGACCAAATAATCCTCGCGCGAGTTCCGCCGGATAGACGACCGGCACCTGCCTTGTCGAGATCTGCCGGGCACCCAATCGGCGTAACGTCCTTCGCGCCGTCTCCTTGCCGACATGCTCCGGCTCCTCTAAAGCTTCGGGGTTGCGTGCGGACGTATACCAGTAATCCCGTTCCAGCGCGTTTTCGCTCTCCGCCACGACACCGCAGCCCAATGAATGGTATGAGGTCGCGTAGCCGCCGCAGAACCCGTGGCTGTTCGCATAGACCTGCACGCCGCCACCCGTCGATAAGGATGCACCTTCAGAATTCTTTATCCGCGGGTCGGTCTCGCGTGCCGCGTCTTCCGCGCGTTGTGCGAGAACTTCGGCCGCTTCTATCGACAGGTCCCATGGATGGTAGAGATCGAGATCCGGTAACTCGCCGGCCATGAGTTGCTCGTCCGCGAGACCGGCGTACTGATCCTCCGCGGTAAAGCTGGCGATGCTCAGGGCTTTCCGAGCGGTTTCTTCGAGCGCCGCGGTCGTCGATTGCGTAGTACTCGCACTACCCTTGCGTCGACCTGCGTATACGGTAACCGCAAGCGCGCGGTCACGTTGCCGTTCGACCGACTCCAACTCACCCATGCGCACGGTCACGGTGATCCCTTCGTCATAGCTAAGACCCGCTTCAGCCTGATCGGCACCGAGCGCGCGTGCGATCTTGACGGCCTCCGCGGCCGTATCCTGCAGTGACTGCTTTACCTCTTGTACGTCCATCGGGTGGTCTGAAGGTGCCATGAGAAGCTGATTCTAACTACTGTACAATAGTCTGATGAAACCGTTGGTAGGGATAATAATGGGCTCGATGTCCGATTGGGACATCATGCGGCATACGGTGGACACCTGCGACGAACTCGGAATCCTCAACGAGGTCCGAGTCATTTCGGCTCACCGGACGCCCGACCTGCTGTTCGAGTATGCTTCCGGCGCAGCAGAGCGCGGCCTGGAGGTGGTGATCGCGGCGGCAGGCGGCGCCGCGCACCTGGCAGGCGTTACCGCCGCGAAGACCCAGCTTCCCGTTCTCGGCGTGCCGATGCAATCTAAGGCATTGAATGGCATGGACTCCCTGCTTTCCATCGCACAGATGCCGGCCGGCATTCCGGTCGGCACTCTGGCCATCGGTAAACCCGGAGCGATCAACGCAGCGCTGCTGGCGGCTGCCATCCTCGGCAACAAACATACGGCAATCGCCGACGCTTTGGCGGCGTATCGCAAGAAACAGACTCAGCGCGGCCTGGACACACCAGATCCTCGTGATACTGTCGGGTCCGCGACTCAGTAGAGCCGGGCCATCAACTGACTGTCGGCGCACTTCCTCACACTTCAAGACATTCCATGTACTGCGAGCTATTCAAACTCAGGGAACCACCGTTTCGGCTGAGTCCGGACCCGCAGTTCCTTTTTAAGAGTAAGCAACACGCTCGCGCGAAAGCGTACATGGAGTCCTCGGTCTGGCTGGCTGATGGATTCGTGATTCTGACCGGCGACATCGGCTGCGGTAAGACGACGCTGATCGAAAGTTTTATCGATACGCTACCGAAGGACGTCGTCCTCGCACACATATCGCAGACGCAGCTATCGCCGGTCGAGTTTCTCCAGGCGCTACTCGTGGAACTCGGCTTCCGGCCCTTCAGCATGCGTAAAGTCGAGTTGCTCACGTTACTCACGGAGTATCTTATCGAGCAATACTCCGCGGGACGGCGAGTCCTCATCGTAATCGACGAAGCGCAGAATCTCACTCGCAAAGTCTTAGAAGAGATTCGCCTTCTCTCCGGAATTGAAGCACAAAAAGAGAGAGTCCTGCGCATCATCCTGGCGGGTCAACCCGAACTTGGCGATACACTGGATTCTCCAAGGATGGAACAGCTTAATCAGAGGGTCCGGCTTCGATTCCATATCGCGGCACTCTCGAAACGAGAAACGCAGGAGTACATTACTCACCGGCTGAAGATCGCCGGTGCAGGCACACGAAGAATATTCGACGACGAAGCGCTACGATTGATCTTCCGGTACACGGGCGGCGTGCCACGACTCATCAATATCCTGTGCGACTCCGCGATGCTTTGCGCGTTCGCCGACAAAAAAAACCTCGTCGACAAAGGTCAGCTCATGGCGGCGGTGGAGGAGTTGCAGTGGATTCCGTATCTCGAGCGACTACGTGAGCGAGAGCGGGCACTCGATAATACCGACGAACGCTACGTCGGCAGGATCCCTCTCGCGAGATTGCAGATTCGCCAGGACGACGAAATCGTGGACGATGTCGAGCTACCGGCGGGACGTTTGATTATCGGCAGAACCGCCGGAGCTGACCTGACGATACACAGCAAGGTGGTCAGTAGACACCATGCGCAGATTGTGACGGATTTTCAGCAGTCGCTGCTGGAGGACCTCAACAGCACGAACGGGGTATTTGTCGGCTCGCAGCAGGTACGCTGCCACCAGCTCAATGACGGTGACGTGATCACCGTAGGTAGACACAAGATTCTGTACCGTAATCTTCGCGGTAGCACCGTTGAAGCTGAATCCGTCGAGGAAGAGGATATGAGCGATACTGCGCGGGAACGAAGCAAGTGCTAGCGAGCCTTGGCCTCGGCGCTTGTACGTGCCGAGGCTCTAGAAAAACAATCAGGCCTGGGTCCCACCAACCGTCAACGCGTCGATTCTCAACGTCGGCTGCCCGACGCCGACTGGTACCGACTGCCCTTCCTTACCGCAGATGCCGACGCCTGGATCGAGTTCGAGATTGGAACCGACCATCGATACATGCGTCAGGACTTCGGGTCCGTTACCGATCAACATCGCGCCTTTTACGGGCGCCGTTACCTTGCCGTTCTCGATGAGATAGGCCTCGCTCGCGGAGAATACGAATTTACCGGAGGTGATATCTACCTGGCCGCCACCGAAATTCGGCGCATAGATTCCGTTATCTACGGACGCAATGATGTCTTCCGGCGCGTGTTTCCCGGGCAACATGTAGGTGTTAGTCATTCGAGGCATGGGTGGGTAGGCGAACGACTCGCGCCGCCCGTTTCCCGTCGACGCGGTCTTCATGAGCCCCGCGTTCTGCTTGTCGTGAAGATACCCTTTGAGCACCCCGTTCTCGATCAGGGTATTGCACTTCGTCGGCGAACCCTCGTCGTCCATGTTCAGCGAGCCCCGGCGGCCTTGGAGCGTGCCGTCGTCGACTACCGTACACTCTGACGTGGCGACACGTTCGCCGATCAGGCCGGAGAATGCGGAAGTTCCTTTGCGATTGAAGTCGCCCTCGAGTCCGTGGCCGATCGCTTCGTGCAGCAATATCCCGGGCCAACCGGGACCCAGGACCACGGGCATGACACCTGCAGGAGCAGGTATCGCATCCATATTCACGGAGGCCTGGCGGACCGCCTCCGCGGCCAGATCGCGAACGGTGTTCGTGGAGGTCAACAGGGAGAGGTCTCCCCGACCACCGCAGCCGGCGTAACCCTGTTCGCGACGATCGCCCTTCTCGGCGATGATCGAGACATTGAGGCGGACCAGCGGTCTGATGTCGGCACCGAGAACGCCGTCCGATCCCTGGACGAGAATCACTTCGAAGACGCTCGCGACGCTGCCGATAACTTGAGTAACATGCTCGTCCATCGACCGTGCTTGACGATCCAGGCGTAGCAACAGATCGACCTTCTCGGCATCGTCGAGACTCAAGGAAGGATCGTCAGCGGGGTACAGATTCCGGGATGGCGCCGATCGTGGAATCTGCATGCGGCCGTCGCCGCTCGCACGAACGATTCCGCGCGCCGCCTTGACAGCGTCCTTGAGCGCGGCGGCATCGAGCTGATCGGAATACGCGAAGCCGGTTTTCTCGCCCGCAACGGCCCTCACGCCGACACCCTGATCGACGCTGTGCACCCCGCTCTTGACGATTCCATCCTCTATCGTCCAAGTCTCGACACGAGCGAACTGGAAGTAGAGATCGCCGTAGGTAAGCTGCCGCGTCATCAGATCGCTCAGAGCGTGGCCTACCTGACCCAGATCGAGCCCCCCGGGCTGCAGGAGCTCACGCTCGGCGACTGCCAACGCATCTACGGGAGTATCGACATAGGTCTGTGGTCTCATGGGCCTCGGCTTCGGCGCTCAACGATGGAGTCGCCCTAGAGCCCACGCCGGTGCTCCAGGACGGGAAATCTCTCGCGTATCCGTCGGAGTCGCATCATATCCAGATCCGCGACGATCACGCCAGGGCTCAGATCCGATTCCGCTAGAATCTCACCCCAGGGACCTACGATCATCGAGTGGCCGTAGGTCCGGCGGCCGCCAGGATGCTCGCCGGACTGGGCCGCCGCAACGACGTAGGAGAGCCCCTCAATAGCGCGGGCCCTGAGCAGCACGTGCCAGTGAGCGTCTCCCGTCGGTCCCGTAAATGCGGCCGGAAGCGCCACTATCTCCGCCCCCAGTTCCCCCAGACGCTGAAACAAAGCGGGAAACCTGAGGTCGTAACAGATCGCGAGCCCGAGGTGGCCGAGCGGGATCTTGGTGACGACCGGCGCGTTGCCGGGAATCGTTGTCGCTGACTCCTGGTAACTCTCTGCCGCGCCGGGAATACCGACGTCGAAGAGGTGAATCTTGTCATAGCGCGCCGCGAGTTCGCCTTCGGGAGAAAACAGCAGCGATGCCGAGTACACTTTGTCGTCGCTGTCGCGAATCGGCACGGTGCCACCGACGATCCAGATTCCGTGTTCCGCAGACTGTTCCGCCAGAAAGCTCTGCATCGGACCAGACGTCCAGGTTTCGCTGACGCTGAGTCGTTCGCCGTCGTCGGCGCCTAGGAACGCGAAATTCTCGGGCAACACGGCAAGCTCGGCGCCGGCCGTGCGTGCTTCGCGCAACAGTCGTGCCGCCTCGCCGAGATTGCGCTCGACCGATCGGCCACTCGTCATCTGGATGGCCGCGGCCTTCATGAGGACGTCGTTACTCCTGTACGAGGTTAAGCCCGCCCGGCGGGAGATCTGCGCAAAACTCACCGGATGCGAGGTCCTCGGGGCTCAATCGTTCTACGGACGGTTCGTTCCAGGTCCCCGACATGCAGTAGGACGCCCGGCCTATGCCCTTGAGCGGTTCCTTGAAGATCTGCGTAAAGATCAGTAACGCAGTCCCGATGCCGGGTCCCGCGAGGAAGCCCATCGTCGGAAGCACCTTTCCCGGCTCGGCCGTCACGACAGCTTGCTGCTGGTAGGTCTGATCTTTCAGCCCGGTTCGACCAACGATGCCGATGTCCGCAACGGGCCCGGTAAGCAACAGATTATCGGTGTATGCGTTACCGTCGATGAGAACGAAACTTCCGCTGACCTCGTCGAAGACGAGGCCACGATTGAAGACATCCCTAAAATCCAAAGCGAGTCGTCTCGGCAAAGCCGTAATACTCATGAGCCCCATCATGCGGCCCGCTCCGGGCTCCAGGTCGAGTACGCTGCCCTGTTCGAGTCGCAGCGCAACATCACCGCTGATGGCCTGCCTCCAGTCCCCCGAGGGGCCGCCCGGCCAGTAGACATTCGCAATGACTTCGGCGAACTCACCCTCGAGCACCGGATCCAGCGCAAGCTCGTCGAGTGCGATCGCGATATCGGCACTGTTGAGCGTGAGCGCCAGACGCGTCGAGAAGTCCTGCGCACGGCCGTACCAGCCCCCGCTACCCTCCAGCGTGAAGCCCTCGTTGACAGCCTGGAGCGAGGCCAGGCGAAGCCCCATGGGCTCCGCTTGAATATCCGCGGATAGTATGCCGTAGCGGCGTTGCCCCACCACGAAGTCGCCAGCACTGACGAGAAGCCCGGGAAGATTGCGCGGATCGATCTGACTGAACTCACCGGACTCGCCCGCCGAAAGATGCAGTCGTTCCATCGTTGCCAGGATCTGGGAGCGACTCCCGAGATCCAGTGGCATGATCAGCTGTCCAGCGACCGGCTCGCTGTCGATGTCTACAAGCCACTCGGACGGCTGCCGCTCGACTACGAGTTTCGCCGGACCGAGATGCTGCCCGAACGCGGAGAAGTCGGCGAGCTCCAGGTCCGCGTTCGACAGCAGCGCGTCCACGACTGTCTTGGTCGCGACTTCCTCGAATAGATTCAGCCAGTCATCCAGTCGCACCTGACCGAGTGAACCGCGTATGTCCAGACCATCCTGAGGCGGTAACAGCGGATAGGAGCCGCCGAAGCGGACGCTTCCTCTACGCAACGACAACCCATCATCTCGATTCCACAAGCTCAGGGCAAAACGATTCGCGGCTCCGAGATTACCCTCGATGTCGAGTCGTTCGGGCTGAGAGAAGATGAAATCGACCTGAAAGCTCGTTGCCTCGGATGGAGGCTTCGCCAGCGGCTCGGGAAACTTGAGCGCGACGCCCGACAGGTTCGATCCCACGCTGACTCTGAGTGGCTCTCTCGATCCTGGTGCGCCAGGCTCCGGATTCGAAGGAAGCAGCAGACTTCCTTGCCAGCGTGTCTGCCCGGCAAGATAGGAATTCAATGCCAGCTCGAACGCCTCACTGACAGACTCGGCTGCAACCTCTCCCTCGAAGTCCAGACGCGACCGGTAACCGGGCTCGTCAGGTGGAGAAACATTTGCGACCACCGGCCCGTCGAGCAGCGTCGCTTCGATGCCGGTGGCCGTTACGCTGAGATTCTCGAGGTTAACGACGCCCTCTATCTCGGTCGCTGCGAGCCCGAATCCGCTGACGGTCAACTCACCGTCCCACATCCGAATCTCAGCATCCAAGTCGTAAGCGGCGACATCGGCTAGCGGGAGATTGAGCGCCAGATTCACCTCGGCGAAACCGCCGTTTGCCTCGACCCGCGACAGGTCCGGGCCGAGCCGCCGTGCGAACAACGGCACAGCTTTGAGATATCCGAGAACGTCCGTTAAGGGTGCATCCGTAACGCCTTCGACCTCCACCACGGCGTTACTCATATCCGCGATGCCACCGCTGATGACAGCGCTGTTTCGGCCGAGGATGCTGCTCGTGCCGTGAGCCGTGAAGCCCTCATTCAAGAAATCGACGGTGCCGCGAACGTCTCGTGCCGCCGGCCAATCTTCCATGAATGCCAGTACACCGTTCTCGACATCGAAGGAAGCTTCGAATCTCCCCTCGTCCTCGTAGAACGGAAAAGCGGTCACCGGTCCGACGAACGAAGCCTCGGCTCTCGGAACGTAACCGGCGACGATTGACCGGTCCATCCAGGCCACGACCGGGGGCGGTAATACGCCGACCGGCAGATAGTGACTCGTTCGGGTGGTATCGAACCCGAAAAAATTACTCTCGATTTCCAACCGCGGTGAGCTTCCGTCGAGAGGAATAGTGAGTTCGAAATTCGAACGGGTCGTCATGTCTTGGTTGTTCATCGTCAGGTCGTCGCTGACGAGACGAATTCCGTCCTGACCCTGCCGCCAGACTAGAATTCCAGTCAGCTCTTCGATACTCAGCTCCTGGCGGAAGATTCTGGGCCAATCGAAACGAGCGTCACGCGTCAGTAGCGCCACGCGCCCGCTGCGAGAGTCGGCCCGCAGTTCACCCGACAGACCCGTCACCCCAGGGGAGATTTCGGTCGCATTGAATCCGATATCTCGAAAGTCGGCCGATGCCGAGTACAGCAATGCATTCGGCGCATCATCCCAATCCAGTTCCAAGCTCAGAAGATCGCCGACGGGCGCAAGTTCGAGCCAGATATCGGTCGCAGGATGCCCCGGAAAGGAAGCGATCAAGGGCGACAAGTCCTCGAGCCGCAGGAAGTTGCTGCTCAGGACGACATCGTCCGATCCATCCGGGTCTTCCGTTATACCGAGAGTCACGTTCACGTCGCCGGGCCAGGAGCGGTTTTGCCGCCGTAGCGTCATATTGCTCAACGCGAGTTTCCAACCATCCTCTTCGCGATTCCATTCCGTTGTCAACGCCAGATTCTCGTAAAGAGATTCCTGATCGGTGAAATCGGGATGCGCGGTGATCAGCAGATCCTCGAGCTCCAATTCGGTCGTCGCACGTTGCACTCTTCCGCCAAGGAAATCGAGCCAGACCGAGATATCGCCGACCCCCGAACGCGGCATCCCGCTGCCGCTCGGAAACACCGCTGTCAGCGCACTCAGATCCAGGTCCCGCAACTCGGCAACGATACGCCAATCGCGCCCGCTGCCGTCGTCGGGCTCGATCAGGCTGCTGTCCACCGATATATCGATGCGACTGCCGAGTTCCGCGGGAGTATCGGCGCGAGCCTCGAGTAACAGCCGCTCCGCTTCACGCGCCAACCTCAAACTGACGTCGAGGAACTCCCATGAGACGTCCTGCACTTTGTCCTCATAGACCACAGTGCTGTCGCGGACGATGACCTCGACCGGCGGCAAGTTTTCGATATCGAATTCCGTCGAGGCCGCCTCCTGTGACGGTGCGCCCTGCAGCCGCAGACTTCCGTCGAGCGCCCGTTCGAGCGTGAGGCGGGTATCGACGACCGTGAGCCGGCTCACGGCCAACCGGCGCTCAGTCAGTAACGCGAGAGCACTGATTCCAATATTCGCTTCGCGGGCTGTGAACATGGGTTCGTCTTCTTCACCCGGATTGCTCACACTGGCATCGTAAAAAGTCAGCTCCGGGCCGAGCAGTGCCCAGCGAGCGTCCACGCGGCTGAAGTCCATCGTCAGTCCGAGCGCGTCCCGCGCCCACGCCTGAATCTCCCCGCGATAACTCGGCAGCTGGGTTACGACCAGGCGAAATGCACCGACACCGATCGCGAGCACGATCACGAGCAACGCGCCCCCGATATAGAAGTGCTTAGCTACTTTGCGAAAAAGCTTCCACATACGCTTGCCACTAGTTCACATGAGCACAACGTCGAACTGATCCGGCGCATAGAGGCCTTCACTCTGGAGTTGAATCGGCGATCCGGTCAACTCCTCAAGTTCCGCCACACTTGCCGATTCTTCGTCCAGCAGCCGCTCGATGACGTCCGGTCTGGCCAACACCAGAAGCTCCTGGAACTCGAACTGGCCATGTTGACGCAGTATCTCCCGAAAGATTTCATAGCATACGGTCTCCGGCGTCTTGACGAAGCCCCGGCCTTCACAACTTGGACAAGCCTGACACAGCACGTGTTCCAGGCTCTCGCGAGTCCGCTTGCGCGTCATCTCGATGAGCCCCAGAGGCGATACGGCCATTATCTGGGTCTTTGCATGATCGCCGGCCAGACGGCCTGAGAGCGCCTGAGAGACCTGCCGGCGGTGTTCCTCTTCGGTCATGTCGATGAAATCGATGATGACGATCCCGCCGAGATTGCGAAGCCGTAGCTGCCTTGCGATCGTAACGGCAGCCTCGAGATTCGTGCGAAATATCGTTTCTTCGAGGTTACGGTGCCCGACATAGGCCCCTGTGTTGACGTCGATCGTGGTCATCGCCTCGGTCTGATCGAAGATCAGATAGCCGCCCGATTTCAGCGGCACCTTTCTCTCCAACGCTCGCTGGATATCATCCTCGATTCCATAGAGATCGAAGATCGGGCGCTCGCCGGTATAGCGCTCGATGATCGGCGACATGTCCGGCATGAATCTATCGGCGAAGCCCTTCATTCGCTGGAACACGGAATTGGAATCGATGCGGACCTTCTCGGTTTCCGCACCCAGGAAATCCCGGAGTACCCGGATCGCCAAAGGCAGGTCCTCGTAGACGAGTTCGGCAGGGCCGGCCTTGGCCGCCGATTCCTCGACGGCCGTCCAGAGCTTCTCCAAAAAGAGCATATCGGCCCTAAGCGCCTCGATCGTCGCACTCTCCGCAGCAGTTCTCACGATATAGCCGGGCGGTGAGTCGGGGTCCGAAATGCTCTCCATGCACTGCCGCAGGCGCTCCCTCTCCGCATCGTCCTCGATCCGGGCTGAGACACCGACACCTTCGCTCTGAGGCATCATGACAATGTAGCGGGACGGGATCGTGATATGCGTCGTGAGCCGAGCACCTTTCGTCCCGAGCGGATCCTTGAGCACCTGCACGAGCAGATCGGCGCCCTCATCGACGAGGTCGCGGATGTTCGTCTCGACATTACCGTTGCCGACGTCCTCGTGCGGATTGCGAGCGATATCCGAGGTGTGCAGAAATGCCGTACGCTCGATCCCGATGTCGATGAACGCGGCCTGCATACCGGGCAGGACTCTCGATACGCGGCCCTTATAGATGTTACTGATGAGCCCCCGACGACTCGCACGCTCGATCTGCACCTCCTGAACCACGCCGTTTTCGAGTAAGGCTGCGCGCACCTCCCGCGGCGTGACATTGACGAGTATCTCCTCTCTCATGCAGTGTCCCCGGACGCATGCAACCAGGCAGGCAGACCGAACTCCGCGAGGAGCATCGCCGTAAGGGCGACGGGTAACCCCATTACGGCTGAATAGCTGCCACTGATGTGTTCTATGAAGACGGCGCCCATTCCCTGTATGGCGTAGCTGCCAGCCTTATCCAACGGCTCCCCCGTCGCAACGTACGCCACTCGCTCACGCTCTGTCGTCGCCCTGAATCTCACTTCGCTGGTTGAGATCTCGCTCAATACCCGTTCCCCGTGATGAACGACGACCGCTGTCAGAACGTGGTGACTTCTGCCCGAAAGCCGGGCCAGCATATGCAGGGCATCCTCCGCATCTCGCGGTTTACCAAGAACCTGGCCGTCGACGACGACAGCCGTGTCCGCAGCAAGTACCGGCCGGTCCTGTCCGGCCGCGAACTCGTTCCAGATCTTCGAGGCCTTCGCACGCGCGACGCGATCGACGTAGGCGCTAGGAAGCTCGCAGGACCGCCGCGACTCCGAGACCTCCGCCGGCCACACCTCGAATGGCACGCCAATCTGCTCGAGCAGGGCGCCGCGGCGTGGAGACGCCGAGGCTAAATACATGAAATCCTTTCTCATTCAATGAAATATACGGGGAAACGGGGTCGAACCGAAGTTTTCCGGACCATCGATTACGGCCCTTTTTTTCTCAGGGGCGATGATAGGGGTGCCCCTCGGTGGCACTCCAGGCCCGGTAGAGCGCCTCGGCGAGAATCACACGCACGAGGCCATGCGGGAACGTCAGCGGTGACAGCGACCAGCTCTCATCGGCCCGCGCCTCACATTCCTCCGCGAGACCGTCGGGCCCGCCGATGAGCAGACCGACGGGAGCGCCCAGGGTCGCCCAGTGCCGCAATCTCTCGGCCAGTTGATGCGTGGACCAGGTTCGGCCAGCTTCACTCAACGTAACCACGTGCGCCACGGGCGGGAGAGACCGCAGCATGCGACGGGCCTCCTCTGTCCGCGCTTTGTCATTCGAGGAGGATTTCGATCGACGCCCGAGCGGAATCTCGATCAATTCCAGAGTGCAGCTACCACGTACGCGGCGAGCATAGTCTGCAAAGCCCTCGTTGACCCATTCGGGTTGTCGCTTGCCGACGGCTACCACGACGATGCGCATAGTCTATGAACGACGGTCTCGGCGGAAAGAGCGGCGGAATGCGCCGACTCAGGATGACCGCTCCGCGTCTTCCACGCTCTCTAGATCCCAGAGCTTCTCGAGTTCATAGAAATCACGGACCTTCGGCAGCATCACGTGCACGATGACATCCGCAAGATCGACGAGTATCCACTCACCACTCTCCTCCCCTTCGATTCCCAGCGGACGATGGTGGTTCTCTTTGCAACGCTCGACGAGCGCATCTGCCACGGCGCGAACATGCCGGGAGGAGCGGCCGGTTGCGATCACCATGACATCGGTAACGGATGTCAGATGCTTGACGTCGAGAGAGACGACGGCCTCCGCTTTGAGATCTTCGAGAACTCCGTCGACGATAGTAACGAGCTGTTTCGTGGGCGGTTGCTTCTGGTTAGTCGTTTTGGACATAGCACCCCGATTCGACAATGATTTTTCGTACGCTATCCGGCAGCAGGAATCGAGGATCCAGTCCCGCATTCAGCGCGTCCCGCAGCCCGGTCGCCGAGATCTCGAGTTGCGTCACGGCCGTCACGAATACGGCGCCGGATAGCGAGCCATGCAGACTCATAACATCTTCCGTACCGCAGGTTTGCAACAAGTCTCCCAGCGGCCCATCGCCCGGCGCCCGCCATCCTGGCCTTTGTGCCACGACGATATGAGACAACTTCACGAGTTCCTCCCAGCGATACCAGTCAGGAAGACCGAGGAAGGAATCCATACCCATCAATAAGCACAAAGGCGTCTCGGGATTCTCGCTTCTCAGGCTACCGAGCGTCTCGACAGTGTAAGAAGGGCCTTCGCGTTCGAACTCCCGGTCATCAACCACGAAGGATGGCTCATCCGCGATAGCTGCCCTTATCATGTCGAGCCGAGATGCGCCCGCAACCGGCTCGGCATCGCGATGTGGTGGTTCTGCGCATGGAATAAAACGGACTTCCGCCAGGGATATTCGTCGCTGCAACTCGAGCGCCGTGCGCAAATGACCATAGTGGATCGGGTCGAATGTACCGCCGAAAATGCCGATTGGACCCATACGCTGTGTCAGTCGCTCCTCATCAAGCCGCGCGACCGAAGTTCAGCGGATCTGAACCCAGCATCGCGATGACGAGTTGCGTCAGCCCGTCCCAGGGACGCCCCGTGCTGACGCCTTTAATGACACGATCGACCTCCTCTGCTCGACCAAGAAGGGTTATGAGCTGACCCAATTGATAACGTCGCAACGCGGTGCTCAGGATCGACTGTCGCTTTGGCCAGACGCGATGTCTCGAGAACACCTGCGCCTCACTCACGCCCTGCCCGGCCGCCGTTTTCAAACGAAGCAACAGACCGAGTTCCCGGCTCAAGGCCCATAGTACCAGAGCGGGAGCTATGCCCTCGGCGCGCAGACCTGTTAATACCGCAAGAGAACGACGAGCGTTGCGAGCCAATATTGCATCGATCAGCCTGAAAATATCGAAACGAGTATTGCTGGCGACGGCATTGAGAACCGTTTGCTCATCGATGCTTCCCTCGCCGACCAAAAGGCCCAGTTTCTGAATCTCCTGGTCCGCGGCCAACAGATTGCCCTCGACGCGATCTGCGAGAAACTCCGCGGCGGTAGCCGAAAACCTCAAACCGGTGCGCCCGGCTCGCTCCTGAATCCATCTCGGCAGGTTGGGTCGTTCGACGGGCCACGCCTGGACGATAACACCGTGCGTGTCGATCGATTTCACCCAGGCGGTCCTCGAAGCCGCCGAGTCGAGCTTCGGTGTAGCGATCAGAAACAACCGATCGGGATTCGGTCGTTCGACCAGAGCTTGAATCGTTTTTCTTCCTTCGTCTCCCGGGCGAAGACTTTCGAGGCGCAGTTCCAAGATACGCCGCGTCGCGAACAGGGAAAGGGTATCCGCATCGCCTTCGAGCTCAGCCCACCTGAAACCGCGGTCGACGACGACGAGATTTCTTTGTTCGAAACCATCTCGTACCGCGCGCGCTCGAATCGACTCGAGAGCCTCCGCGACTACGAGCGGTTCGTCACCAGCCACGAGGTAAACAGATGCGAGAGTTTGAGACAGATGGGCTGCGAGTTTTTGCGCGCCGAATTTCACCGAAGCTTCTTAGGAACCTTCGAGCAGAGAAAGAGAGATTCCCCGCTCCTCCAGCAATACGGGAATGTCGTCGACGACAGGGTAAGCGAGTTTGCCGTCTTCGGTGACCAATGCCTCGGCCAGTTCATCGGTTACGAGTGCACCGTCTCGAGCCTTGATCTTCTGAGCCTGGATGAGCCCATTGAGTTCAGCCAATGTAGCTTTGGGCATGGTGGCCAGCGGCTGACGGGTAACCGGGCAGCAGATAATATCTAGGAGATTCGAATCGACACTCACGTCCGGCCGCTACTCCGTCACACCTTCCGCAGGATGCTCGTATTCGTCCCCCGGAACGGGGTCATGACCAGGCGTCGCCCAGGGATGGCAACGCACAAGCCGTTTTAGCGCAAGCCAGCCGCCACGGATCGAGCCGTACCGCCGGATCGCCTCGACTGCATACTGCGAACAACTCGGCGAGTACCTGCAGCGTGGGCCTAACCGCGGAGAAAGCAGATATTGGTAGGCTCGGATCAGTCCGACCACCACGCACGAGCAGATGTTTGCTTGCTTGTTCATGACTCATCGTGCCCGCCGCCAGCGCGGACCCTCCGAGCTATCCTCTATCACTATGCCGGCTTTCTCAAGCTGATCCCGTATCTGGTCTGCTTCCGGGAAGTTTCGCTCGGCCCGCAGCTGCTCGCGACGGTTAACCAGCGCATCGATTTCCGCGGCATCCAGCGCGCCCGTCGCTTCGGAATCCACAAACCACTCTTCGGGATCGGCTTGTAGCAGGCCGAGAAGGGCTGCCCCCGCGCGCAACGACTTCGCTATCTCCGCGCGCCGGCCGCGATCCGTCTCACGGTTGGCGTCTCGTGCGAGTTCGAACAACGCGGCCAGAGCGCGGGGCGTATTCAGATCGTCGCTCAGCGCCTCCAGGACCGATGTCGGCGCCGACTCGTCGGAGTCGTCCACCGCCACTCCACTCAATCCGGCCGCCCGCAGCGCGCCGTACATCCTGTCGAGCTTCTGCTCAGCGTCGACGAGAACATCGGCGGTCCAATCCAGGGGCTGCCGATAATGAGCCGTCAAAAGACCTAGCCGCACGGCTTCCGGCCGCGCCTCTTTAAGTAGATCCCGGAGCAGTAAAACGTTGCCGAGGGATTTCGACATCTTCTCGCTCTCGACGTGAATGAGTCCATTGTGAATCCAGTAGCGGCAATAGAGGCGACCCGCATGAGCGCAGGTACTCTGCGCGGCCTCGTTCTCGTGATGTGGAAATACGAGATCCTGACCGCCGCCGTGGATGTCGATCGTCTCACCAAGATGCGCCTCTGCCATTGCCGAGCACTCGACGTGCCACCCTGGTCGCCCACGTCCCCACGGACTCACCCATCCGACGATATCCTCGGTCGAGGGCTTCCACAGGACGAAATCCCCAGGATCTCGCTTATACGGCGCGACATCGACACGCGCACCGGCGAACATGTCCTCGAGCGCCCTTCCGGATAGATGACCGTATTCGGGAAAGCTCTCGACAGAGAACAGCACATGCCCCTCCGCCTCGTAGGCATGAGCCGATTCCACCAGGCGCCCGATGAGGTCGATTATTTGCGGAATATGCTCGGTTACACGGGGCGCGACGTCAGGCGGCTGCACACCGAGCATCTTCATGTCCTCGAGATAGGCAGTCAGATAACGCGCTGTAATTACACCGATCTCGACGTTCTCGGACTTCGCCGCCGCGTTGATCCGGTCGTCCACATCCGTGACGTTGCGCGCATAAACGAGGCTGTGGGAACGGCGGAGAACCCGCGCGAGGACGTCGAATACGACGGGGGGTCGCGCATTTCCGATATGGGAGAAGTTGTAAACTGTCGGCCCGCAGACGTACATCGTGACGCGCTCCGGATCGGCCGGTTCGAAGCGCTCCCTCGAGCGGGTCAAGGTATTGTGGAGATAAAGGTCCATTCGACGCTGTGCTGTCGCGCTATCAAAATCTACTGACGGATCGGTCTATGATACCAAGGTTGGGCGGGCGGGCTGTCTTCTCCGGTAGCATATAATCTGCTGCTCGCGAAACCGGATAGACACCCATGAGTCAAGAATTCGCACCGAGGACGAGCGTGGAACAGGTCGAGGAAGGCACGGAACTCGCGCCGAGGTTCGACGCGGACGGCCTGATCCCGGCCGTGACGACGGACTATCGCTCCGGCGAGTTACTCATGCACGCGTATATGAATGCCGAGGCTCTGACGAAAACCATCGAGACGGGCGAAGCGCACTACTACAGTAGGAGCCGAGGCGCGCTCTGGCATAAGGGTACCACCAGCGGGCTCGTTCAGACGGTCAAGGAATTGCTGATCGACGACGATCAGGATTGTGTCTGGCTTAAGGTCGACGTAACCGGCGGCGCCAGCTGCCACGTGGGGTACCGGTCGTGCTTCTATCGACGTGTAAGCGTCGAGCGTGACGGCGCGACTCAACCGTTGGAATTTACCGAGAGCGAGAAGGTCTTCGATCCGGACGCCGTCTACGGCGACGCGCCGAATCCGACCAAGCTTTAAACCAAATAAAGGGGCCGGGTCCCTTTATTGGTCCCTTTGTTGCTGAATCGTTGTCAGTTCTGAACGGCGGCGACACTGCCTCTATCGGCCTCTATCCTGCGTAACACTCGACGCACTAGATCTTGTGCAAGAGACTCTCGCAGCACGCCCTCCTCCGCGCTCTTACCCAGCACGAGCGTCTCGTCGTAGGTATAGCTGCGCGTCGCGATGATCGACTCGTTCTGGATCAGGCTATCGCCCCCAATATCGAAGGAGAAGGTTACCGAATAATAGACCTCGTATTCTCGCGGGATATTCCGAGCCGATACCGAGAGCATTCGTTGGCCGGACGTGTCGTCCTGGATCCGGAGAATCGCGCCTGCTTCCTGCGGGGAACCGACAACCTCCGCACCTCGCGCCGTGAGCGCATCCCGGAGACTGGTATAGAACTCCGTATGCGGGTTCGCAGCATCGAGGAAGGTCGTGGCGGCCGCTGCGGGCAGCGTTTCGATTCCTTTGAGATGAAAGCCGCAACCGCCCAGCGCCATGACGGCCAACAGTACGCCGGCGCGTGCTGCAACGGGGCATCGTCGAGCCAAAGCGCTCATTCAGAGGTCACCGTGAGTAGAGTTCTATACATCGACTGCTTGATTCTAACCGGTTTTGCAAAGATCATCCGACACCACCGAGAGCACGACGGATAGTGTTCTCAACAGCGAGCGTAATGTGCGGCCGGCCCGAGGACAATAGACGACGATGGCGGGGTACCCTTTCAAGGAGATCGAGCCCAAGTGGCAATGCTACTGGGAGCAGAATAGGACCTTCCGCACACCGGCGGAGGTCGACCCGTCTCGTCCTAAGTACTACGCGCTCGACATGTTTCCTTATCCGAGCGGAGATGGGCTGCACGTCGGGCATCCCGAAGGATATACGGCCTCGGATATCGTCTCGCGCTACAAGCGCATGCGGGGCTTCAACGTGCTCCACCCGATCGGCTGGGATGCGTTCGGCTTGCCGGCTGAGCAGTACGCGCTCAAGACCGGCACGCACCCGAAGATCACCACGGAGCAGAATATCCGCCGGTTTCGAGAACAACTGAAATCACTCGGCTTTTCCTACGATTGGGATCGTGAGATCAATACGACCGATCCCGCGTACTACAAATGGACGCAGTGGATCTTCAAGCAGCTATTCGACCGCGGCCTCGCGTATCAGGAGGAATTACCCGTCTGGTGGTGTCCCGAACTCGGCACGACCCTCGCGAACGAGGAAGTCATCGACGGTCAATCCGAGATCGGCGGCTATCCATGCGTTAGGAAGCCTCTACGTCAATGGGTGCTGCAGATCACCGAGTACGCTGAAGCGTTGTTGAACGGCCTCGACGAACTCGACTGGCCGGAAAGCACGAAGGAGATGCAGCGCAACTGGATCGGCCGGAGCGACGGCGCTGAAGTGGACTTCCGGATCGACGGAGAGGCTGGTGATTCCATCCGTGTCTTCACGACGCGCCCCGACACCTTGTTCGGCGCCACTTATATGGTCCTCGCACCGGAGCACGAACTGGTAAAGAGCCTGACCGGCGACGCCGAGCGGGAGGCCGTCCAAAACTACCAGCAGGAGACCGCACGCAAGAGCGAGTTCGAGCGAGCCGAACTCCAAAAGGAGAAGACCGGCGTCTTCACGGGTGGGTATGCGATAAACCCGGTAAACGATGAGCGCATTCCAGTCTGGGTCGCCGACTACGTACTGGCGAGCTACGGGACTGGTGCGATCATGGCCGTACCGGGCGAGGATCAACGCGATTGGGACTTCGCGAAGACCTACGGCCTGCCGATAATTCGGACGGTCGAGCCACCCGACGATTTCGATGGCGAAGCCTATCTCGGTGAAGGCTATGCGGTGAACAGCGGTTTCCTGAACGGGCTCGAGATGAGCGATGCAAAGGCCAAAATCATCGCCTGGCTCGAAGCCGAAGGACAGGGCAAAGCCAAGGTCAACTACAAACTCCGCGACTGGTTATTCTCACGGCAGCGCTATTGGGGCGAACCGTTCCCGATAATCTTCGTCGACGGCGAACCGAAGACGCTGCCCGCTGACGCGCTCCCGGTTACGTTGCCGGACCTCGAGGAGTTCAAACCGAGCGGATCTCCGGCGGGGCCGCTCGCGGCGGCAGTGGAGTGGCTGGAGACCTCGGACCCGGACACGGGCCAGCCGGCCCGCCGGGAGACGAATACCATGCCGCAGTGGGCGGGCTCGTGCTGGTATTACCTGCGTTATTTGGATCCCGGCAACGACGACGAACTCGTCGGAAAAGAGCTGGCGGAGTACTGGTTACCGATCGATCTCTATGTGGGTGGCGCCGAGCACGCCGTGTTACATCTACTCTATGCTCGCTTCTGGCATAAGGCACTCTACGACGCCGGCGTCGTGCCAACGCCCGAACCCTTCGGCAAGCTGGTGCATCAGGGAATGATTCTCGGCGAACTCGAGTTCACGACGTATCTGGATGCAGAGGGTATCCCCGTCTCCGCCGAGCACGTTCGTGCCGGTGAAGATGCACGCTCCGGAGAGGCGCTGCAACACGAGAAGGTCGATCCCGATGCCGTTACGAAGAGCGGCGATTATTTCGTGCTTGCCGCCGATGAATCTCTCCGGATCGATGCGAAAGCTCACAAGATGAGTAAGAGTCGCGGCAACGTCGTTAACCCCGACGAAGTCGTCGCCGCTTACGGGGCGGATGCTTTCCGCCTCTATGAAATGTTCATGGGTCCGCTGGAACAAGTGAAGCCCTGGAACACGCGCGGCGTGGAGGGAACGCATCGGTTCCTGAACAGAGTCTGGCGGCTGGTAGCCGACGGCGACGGTATCAACGCCAGCATCTCAGACGCGCCGGCATCGAGCGAGCAACTTCGCGGGTTGCACCAGACCATCGCGAAGGTCACGGACGATATCGAAAACCTGCACTTCAACACGGCGGTCGCGGCACTCATGGAGCTCACTAACGCCGCCACGAAATGGCAGACTGTGCCGCGCAGCGTCATCGAGCCGTTCGTACTGATCCTTGCGCCTCTCGCGCCGCACATCGCCGAGGAACTCTGGCAACGCCTGGGCCATGAAGAGTCTCTAGCCTATGCGGGGTGGCCCAACGTCGACGAAGAATTCCTGAAAACCGACACGATCGAGGTTCCGGTCCAGGTCAACGGCAAGATGCGTGGGCGCGTCAAGATTCCTGCTGACGCGGCAGAAGAACAGATCCTGAAGCTCGCCCGGGAAGACAGCAACGTTTCCCGCTATCTGGAAGGCAAGGAAGTCAAGCGCGCGATCTACGTTCGGGGACGGATCGTGAATTTTGTGATCGGCAACTGAAGTAATAGAACGATTAACACGCCGATCACGACGAGATAGTTTCCCCAGCGCGCATACGGGGTCGAACCCGTAAACCCATGAATCGCGCCCTTGAGCGCATGCGGCTGAAATTGCGGTGAAAGCGCCACAACTCGACCCTGTGGATCGATGATTCCCGAGATGCCCGTATTCGTGGCACGCAGCAGATAACGCCCAGCCTCGGCTGCCCGAACCTGCGCGATCTGTAGATGCTGGTGTGGCGCGATCGAATCCCCAAACCACGCGTCGTTGCTCACGTTGACGAGCAGAGTCGCGTCGGGCAGATAGTGCAACTGCTCTGCGCCGAACACATTCTCGTAACAGATCGTTACGGCGATCTTCTCACCAGCGACGTCGAGGGGCGGTTGACCGGCTGCGCCCGACGTCACGTCATTGTACGGTAAGTCCATTCGTCTGAGCCAGTTCCGAATGAAACCGGGGACCGGAAAATACTCGCCGTAAGGTACGAGATGCCGTTTAACGTAGACCGACGGCGGATCGCCGAGAGATATGAGCGTATTCTGCACCGCGGTACCCATCGGATCGGTTCGCAGAATACCGAGCATTACATCACTGTCGCGCGACGCCGCCCAGGACTCGATCTCGGCGAGATAGCCGACGACGTGCTCGTGGAGCGACGGAATGGCAGCTTCCGGCCAGATGATCAACCGGCTGCCCTCGCTATCTTGTGTCAGTTCACGGTACAGATCGAGTGTCGGCAGAAACTGCTCCCGCTGCCATTTCAAGTCCTGCGGCACGGCGCCTTGCACCAGCGACACGGTCAAAAGGTTAGTCTTCGGCTCGGTCCAACGGACGACACCGGCGATGTATCCCCCAACCCATAAACACAGAATGAGAATGGCGGCAATGGCTCGCATCCGCATCGGACCCGAAACGAGCATGACGAATCCACCTGCCGTGAGAAGCACGACCCAACTCATGAGATGGATTCCGCCGATCGCTGCATAGCCCATGAGCCAGGAATCGGCTTGGCTGTACCCCGCAGCCAACCAACCAAAGCCGCTGAGGATCCAGCCGCGCAGCCATTCCGTCAGCACCCAGAGCGCGGGGAGGACACCGAGCCAGGCTCGTGGTCCGTCGGTGGTGAACCACCGCGCGGCCGCCCAACCCGTGAGTGCGACGAAGACCGTGAGCACCGCAACGAGAACGAGCGTGAGAAAGATGGCCAGGGCGGCAGACGCTGAACCGAAATCATGAATACTCACATAGACCCAGTGAACACCGCCGAGAAAGCTCGCACCGCCGAAGGCCAGACCCAGACGGAATGCTCGACCGGGTGTCGTGTCACGCCAGAGGTAGATGAGCGCGGCAAAACATAGCGGCGCCAGCCAGAACTGATCGAACGGCGCGTAGGCGAAGGTCAGCAGGCCGCCGGCGACGAAAGCGAGTACAAATTTCATGTTAGCCGGCATATTGCATCAATGAAGAATCGCGACGAGGCCGTTAGAAGAAAAGGGGCCGTGAAAAAGGGACACGGCCCCTTTCTTCTTATCGTATCGAAAAATTTGTCGACGCTGTCAATCGGTACTGGAACTACTGAGCAGGGCTGCCTCCACGGCATGAATACGCCTGCGATCCGCTCGCAGCACCCTGAACTGAAATCCCGCGAGTTCGAGCACTTCGCCCCTGCGCGGCAGACGTCCTAGCTCGTGCATGATGAGACCGCCGACCGTATCGTACTCTTCGTCGTTCAACACAACATCGAAATGTTCGTTGAAGTCGTCGATTCGCGTGAGCGCCAAGACTACGACCCGGCCGTCGTCCTGGACCTGGATGTTCTCCGCTTCTTCCGGATCATGCTCGTCATCGATGTCGCCCACGATCTGCTCGAGTACGTCTTCGATGGTTGCGAGCCCGGCTACGCCACCGTACTCGTCGACGACAATCGCAATGTGGTTATGGCTTTCTCTGAATTGCGTCAGAAGCACGTTCAGCCGCTTACTCTCCGGGATAAAAACCGGCTGGCGGAACAGCTCGCGGAGTTCGAACTGCCGCGTGTCATGGCTTTCCGAGAAGCGCTTCAAGAGATCCTTGGCCAAAAGAATACCGATGATCTCATCCCGGTCTTCGCCGATGACGGGAAAGCGTGAGTGGCCGGACGACAGTATCGTCTCCAGTAGCGTGTCGAACGGTTCATCGAGGTCCAGAACAATCATATGGGAGCGAGGCACCATAATGTCCCGGACCTGGGTCTCCGAGACCTCCAGGACGCCCTGGAGCATCGCATGCTCCTCACTGGCCAGGAGGTTTCGGCGTCGGCACTCCGTGAGGAAGCCGGCTATGTCGTCTCGACCTTCGGCCTCGTCGCCGCGGCGACGAGTCAGTCGAGACCACCATCCAGACTTGGTGCTGATGCTCTTATTGGAGGGTAATTCGTCAGGCATCGATGACCCATATCTTGCAGTTCCCGTAAGCGGCATGCAAGAGATTAGCCGTCGTCGGCGAGGGTACGGATTTCTGAACCCTAACGATTTGAGCAGTTCGACTTCCCTGGCCTCCATGAGTTGGGCGTTCTCACCAGCATCATGGTCGAAGCCCAGTAGATGCAGCGCGCCATGGATGCAGATATGCGCCCAGTGGGCTTCCAGCGCCTTGTCCTGAGCCCGCGCCTCTCGCTCGAGTACCGGCGCGCAGATCACGATATCACCCAGCGGTGGTGGCTCATCGATCTTCGGTGGAAGCGGCTCGTCGGCTGGAAAGGCCAGGACATTCGTAGCACCGCGCGCCTCGCGATAACGCTCATTCAGCTCGGCCCCTTCGCTCTCGCCGACGATCCGCAGGGTCAACGCTGCGCTCCGATCGCTGCCGAGCGCGCAACGTATCCAGGTCTCTAGATCCTCTGCTCTTGGCACCGAGTCGGACGAGGAAACGTCTTGAACGTGGACCTCTAGCCCGCCGGGCTCCTTATTCGCTCTCATCGGATTGCCCTCTGAGCGCGCCCCCCTCTTCCCGGGCGTAGGCCTCGACAATCCGTTGCACGAGCGGATGACGCACGACATCGGCCGCACCGAAATATACGAACTCGATACCGGCCAGACCGCTCAGCACTCGACTCACGTGTTTGAGCCCGGACTCGCGACCGCGCGGCAAGTCCGTTTGGGTCACGTCGCCGGTGACCACGGCACGGGAACCGAAGCCGATGCGAGTCAGAAACATCTTCATCTGCTCGGCGGTCGTGTTCTGCGCTTCGTCGAGGATCACGAAGGATTCATTCAGCGTGCGACCACGCATGAACGCCAGCGGTGCGATCTCAATGACATTTCGATCTATCAAACGTCCCACGCGATCGAAACCCAGCATCTCGTAGAGCGCGTCATACATCGGCCTGAGATAGGGATCGACCTTCTGGGACATGTCGCCGGGCAGAAAACCGAGCTTCTCACCCGCCTCGACAGCAGGCCTGACCAGGATAATTCGGCGCACCAGATCACCCTCGAGCGCATCTACGCTGGCCGCGACGGCCAAATAGGTCTTACCGGTGCCCGCCGGGCCGACACCGAAAGTAAGGTCTTTCTCACGCATGGCGCGTGCGTAGGCGAGCTGACTCGGGCCTCTGGCGCGAATATCGCGGCGTCGCGTGTGAAACGTCAGGCTATCGGCCTGAGCCACGCGATCTGGTCGCGAGTGTTCCTGCAAGCTGATGTGAACGCGTTCGGGCTCCAGCGTTTCGGCTTCGGTCAAGGCATAGAGTTCCTCGAGAACCCGGCGGCCAATTTCGATGGCCTGCGCGGCGCCCGTTAGTTGGAATTGATTTCCCCGGTTCTTTATTCGGATCTCGAGCCGATCCTCGATCTGCCGCAGATGCTCATTGAGGTGGCCACTGAGATTGATCATGCGCCGGTGATCGTTCGGCGACAGGCTGATGGAGGCAGAACTGGCAGAGGGAGCGTTATCAGGCAACGGACCGGGCTATTGTTGATGTGTGCAGGCACCCACGCAGGGAGTTGGGTAGTGCGTCGACAATAATGATATCCGCGAAAGAGCCGACGAGCTTCGGGTCGCCGAGAAAATTGACCCAGCGGTTGTTTTCGGTTCGTCCAGCCAGCTCGCGAGGCGACTTCCTTGACGGCCGCTCCACGAGCACGCGCTGTACAGTGCCGACCATAGCACGGCTGATAACACCGGCCTGGCCGTCGATGAGCGCTTTCAGCTCCACGAGCCGCCGTTGTTTGATCTCGCGGGCGATCGGGTCGCGGATGGAAGCCGCAGGCGTACCGGGTCGCGGGCTGTAGATAAAGCTGAAAGACTGGTCGAAATCCACGTCACGGATCAGGTCCATCGTCGCTTCAAAATCGGCTTCGGCTTCGCCCGGAAAGCCGACGATGAAATCGGATGAGATCGATATGCCTGGCCGCACCGTACGCAGTCTCTGGATTTTCGCTTTGTACTCCTCCACCGTGTGACCGCGTTTCATGAGACTGAGTATGCGATCGGAGCCGCTCTGCACGGGCAGATGCAGGTAACTCGCAAGTTGACCGACCTGGCCGTAGGCTTCGATCAGCGGCTCAGTGAATTCGACGGGATGGGACGTCGTGAAACGAATTCGCTCGATTCCCTCGACAGCGGCTACGTAGTGAATGAGTGTTGCGAGATCGGCGAAACCACCGCCGTGAGCCGGCCCGTGATACGCATTGACGTTCTGCCCGAGAAGATTTATTTCCTTCACGCCCAGCTCCGCGAGACCCGCAACCTCCGCAATGACATCGTCCAGAGGCCGACTGATCTCCTCACCTCGAGTGTAGGGCACGACGCAGAACGTGCAGTACTTACTGCACCCCTCCATGACCGAGACGAACGCCGTGCCGCCCGATTCCCTGGCCGCCGGGATCTGATCGAACTTTTCGATCTCCGGAAAACTGACATCGACGACACCGGGGAATCCCGAGCGTACCTTCGCAATCATCGCCGGCAGCCGATGCAGGGTCTGCGGCCCAAAGACTAGATCGACGAACGGAGCGCGACGCAACAGCGCTTCACCCTCCTGACTCGCCACACAGCCGCCGACGCCGATGATCGTGTGCGGGTTCTCGTCTTTCTGTTGCCGCCAGCGACCGAGCAGTGAGAACACTTTCTCCTGCGCCTTCTCGCGAATCGAGCAGGTATTCAGCAACAGGATGTCGGCTTCCGACGAATCCTCGGTCCGCTCGATGTCCATTGCGTCGGCAAGCACATCGGCCATCTTTGCCGAGTCGTACTCGTTCATTTGACAGCCGAAAGTCTTGATGAAGAGGTGCGCGGGGGTCATTCTAACTTATTGTTATAAAAAGAGTTATTATCCAGATCCCGGCCAGTACGGCCGGGTGAGCCTTGCAGTGAGATGGATGCGAGGACTGCCTCAGGGTGCCTCCGAGTCCGGGATCAGAACGGAATATCGTCGTTGAATTCCGTTGCGGCGGACAGTGGCGGCGGTGACTCCGCGACCGCTGCAGCCTGGGTGGGTGCACCTGCGCCGGGACGATTTCCGAGCATCTGCATCTCGTTCGCAATGACCTCCGTCGTCCAACGGTCGTTGCCGTCCCTGTCCTGCCACTTGCGCGTCCGGAGTTTGCCTTCAATATAGACTTGAGAACCCTTACGCAGATACTCCGCCGCAATCTCGGCGAGACGCCCGAAGAAAGCCACATTGTGCCACTCCGTTCGCTCTTGTTGATCGCCGGTATTTTTGTCTTTCCAGGACTCGCTCGTTGCAACTCGGATATTCGTGACGGAACTGCCGCTTGGCATGGCCCGTGATTCCGGGTCCGCGCCGAGATTGCCGACGAGTATTACCTTATTAATGCCTCTTGCCATTCGAGCTCCTTAGTTGGTCTTACACCCGACTCCAAACGAGTCCGGACCGATTATTGTACGCCGTGGCCCCCACAATGACACCCGGGTTTATCTGCCGACCACGGAGAAACACAGCCCGGGGATCGCGCAGAAAACGGGCCCAAAAGATAAAGGGACCCGGCCCCATTTCCACCCGGCACTTTTCCTGGCGACGTAGCATCTTTGCACCGCGGTTTTCCGGCGTCGTATAGTCGGGGATTGCCTGCGCGAAGGACGGAAGCGGTGTCCACGAGCCACATACTGATCCGCGGTGCCCGGACCCATAATTTGAGAAATATCGACCTGGATCTGCCCCGGGACCGGCTCATCGTACTGACGGGCCTGTCCGGCTCGGGAAAGTCCTCGCTCGCCTTCGATACCCTCTACGCCGAGGGTCAGCGCCGCTATGTCGAGTCGCTCTCGGCCTACGCCCGTCAATTTCTGTCGATGATGGAGAAGCCGGAGGTCGATCATATCGAGGGGCTCTCGCCGGCGATCTCCATCGAGCAAAAATCGACGTCGCATAACCCACGTTCGACGGTCGGTACGGTCACGGAGATCTACGACTATCTACGGCTGTTGTTCGCCCGCGCCGGAATTCCGTCATGCCCGACGCACCACACGGCGCTCGACGTGCAGAACGTATCCCAGATGGTGGATCAGGTTCTTGCGCTCGAGGAGGGGACGCGGATCATGCTGCTCGCGCCAGTTGTCACGGCGCGCAAGGGCGAGCATAGCCAAGTCATCGCCGACCTCAGAGCGCAGGGCTTTATCCGCGCGCGTATCGACGGCGATGTCATCGAACTCGACGATCCTCCGACGCTGGACCGGCGCCGCAAACACGATATCCAGGCCGTGATCGATCGGCTCAAGGTTCGGCCGGAGGTACGGCTCAGACTCGCGGAGTCCTTCGAGACGGCCCTTAGCTTGGCGGACGGCGTCGCGCAAGTCATGCTACTCGACTCTCCGGCAATACCCGCGATGGCCTTCTCGGACCGGTTCGCTTGTTCGATCTGCGGCTACAGCATTGCTGAACTTGAGCCGCGGCTGTTCTCGTTCAACAGCCCGTCCGGCGCCTGTCCAGACTGCGACGGATTGGGAGTGCGGCGATTCTTCGATCCGCAACGCGTCGTGACACACGCGCACCTGTCGCTCGCCGGTGGCGCAGTGCGCGGCTGGGATCGCCGTAACCCATATTACTTTCAGTTGATTCAGTCGCTCTCCAAGCACTACTCATTCGACATGGAGGCCCCCTTCGAGACGCTGCCGGAGAAGATTCGCAACGTCATCCTTTACGGCAGCAAGGGCGAACGACTCCAGTTTCACTACATCAATGCCAAAGGGAGTGAAAGCCGCTGGCTACACGACTTCGAGGGCATCATCCCCAACATGCAACGCCGCTACCAGGAAACGGAGTCGAACGCGGTTAGAGAGGAGTTGGGGAAGTTCCAGAGTATTCGCTCATGCAAGAGCTGCGGAGGTACGCGCCTCAACGAGGCAGCGCGGAGTGTCCACATACAGGGCAACTCGCTACCACAAGTCTCGGCATTGAGCGTCGGCGAGGCGTTGAGTTTCTTCACCGACCTCAAGCTGGCCGGCTGGCGCGGTGAGATCGCCGAGAAGATCGTCAAGGAGATTCAGAATCGCGTTAGGTTTCTGGCGGACGTCGGACTCGAATACCTGACGCTCGACCGGAGCGCAGAGACACTGTCGGGCGGTGAGGCTCAACGCATTAGGCTCGCGAGCCAGATCGGCTCGGGACTCGTCGGCGTCATGTACATACTCGACGAGCCCTCGATCGGGCTGCATCAGCGGGACCACAGGCGGCTGCTGGAAACTCTCCAACAGCTTCGCGACCTCGGCAATACCGTCCTCGTCATCGAACACGATGCGGAAGCGATCCTCTCAGCGGATCACGTCGTGGACTTAGGCCCCGGTGCCGGGGTTCACGGCGGCAAGATCGTGGCCGAAGGCACGCCGACAGACATCAAGGCGGACACAGCGTCGTTGACCGGACAATATCTCGCAGGCCACCGCAAAATCCCGCTTCCCTCCGAACGTCGCTTGTTCGACCCGCAGGCGGTGATCACCGTTCACGGTGCCCGCGGCAACAATCTCAAGAATGTGGATATCGACGTGCCTCTGGGGCTTATCACCTGTGTCACAGGCGTCTCGGGTTCGGGCAAGAGCACGCTCATAAACGACACGCTCTACCGGCTGGCGGCAGAAAAGATCAACAAGTCCGCCTATGACCCCGCACCGTTCGACAGCGTCGACGGATTGGAGCGGATCGACAGAGTGATCGACATCAGCCAGAGCCCGATCGGCCGCACCCCGCGCTCGAATCCCGCAACTTATACCGGTCTCTTCACGCCGATCCGCGAATTCTTCGCGGCGACGCAGGAAGCCCGGTCCCGTGGTTACCCGCCCGGACGATTCAGCTTTAACGTAAAAGGGGGCCGCTGTGAGTCCTGCCAGGGCGACGGCGTCATTAAAGTCGAGATGCACTTCCTACCCAACGTCTACGTCCCCTGCGACGTCTGTGTAGGCAAACGCTATAACCGCGAAACCCTGGATATCCGTTACAAGGGCAAGAACATTCACGAGATCCTGCAACTTACGGTGGAAGATGCACTGGATTTCTTCCGGAATGTGCCTCAGATCGCCCGCAAGCTCGAAACGCTGGCGGCGGTCGGTCTGACCTACATTACGCTCGGGCAGAACGCGACGACATTGTCGGGCGGGGAAGCGCAACGCGTGAAACTCTCTAAGGAATTGTCCAAGCGAAGCACGGGATCCACGCTATACATCCTCGACGAGCCCACGACCGGCCTGCACTTTCACGACATCGCCCAGCTATTGGAGGTCCTCTACAAGCTCAGGGACCAGGGCAATACCGTCGTCGTCATCGAGCACAACCTGGAGGTCATCAAGACCGCGGACTGGATCATCGACCTCGGTCCGGAAGGCGGGATCGGCGGAGGGCAGGTCGTCGCTACCGGCACACCCGAGTCGATCGTCGGGCACGCGAAGTCGCACACGGGACGATGCCTGGGCGAGCTACTCGAGGCAGAAGAGAACTCGGTGCGGGAATCTCGAGCGACACCGTAATCAGTCGAATTCGAGGCCATGCCGTTCAACAGCCTGCCCAAGGCGAACATTTTCCGCCTCGATAAAGGCAACGAACTCCTCCGGGGACTCATTGAGCGAGACCTCCATTCCCAGCTCGTTTATCTGCGCGACGACGGACGGGTCGTCCATCGCGAATCGAACTGCAGCGATGAAGCAGGCGACGTGATCATCCGATGTGCCGGCGGGGACGAAAACACCCACCCAGGATCCGTGAGGAACGCTCGAGACGCCGCGCTCGAGCAGAGTGGGCACGTCAGGATACTGCGGCATTCGGGTCGGATGAGCCACGGCTAAGGGTATTGCCGAGCCATCCTTGACCAATGGCGCCACGTACGGTCAGGTCGTTAGGAGGGCGATCGTGTCATCCTGAGCGAGCACCGTGCCAGAGTACGGCAGACATCCACAGACGACTGAAAGTAGGGCAAATTTATGCAATCGTCTTCTCCTCGTGGATGACATCCGATTCCTTGAAGTAGATCAGCACGTCTCCATCCGTGTGGCCCGCCGCGACATGGAAGGCCTCAACCTCTTCGCCATTGAAATGAAAGGACACCCGGTCGAAGAAAGTCACAATCGGAAGGGCGGCCGCTGGCGCCGATGGGCCTTGCGGCGGATCGGCGAGTCTCATCCTTACGGTATCGTGCGCAACGATAATCGCGCCCGACCGACCGAAGTTCACGTTGCCGTCCGCGTGGTCCGCGTGGGAGTGAGTGTCGATCACAAACCGGATCGGCTCGTCAGAGATCGTACGAATCGCCGTGACGATTCTCTCGGTGAGTTCCTGGAAGTTGCTATCCACCAGGATGATGCCATCGTCGCCCACAGAAAAGGCCATATTGACGATGATGCCGCCCACGACGTTGTAGATATTACCGGCCACATGCCCCGGGGCCCCGATCTCGAAGTTGTCCCAATTCTGAGCGCCCATACCCGGCGCCATTCCAGGCGGCAGTTGAGCGGCCAGAGGCATAGCGATGATGCCGAACGATGTGGCTATCGAGACCAAGATTCTCTTCATTGTTCTTCCCCAGCTATGCAGCAGCATGCAGTGTAACGCCCACACTCACTGCATGTCGGCCAGTTGCTGCAGCAGCTCCCCTCTCGGGCTATCGGCTGGCACAAACCGCTGCACCCGGAAAGAGTCGACCTCCCCCGTGTAGACGTTACCCTGTGAGTCGACCGCGATCATGTGAAGGCCGAAGAACAGGCCGCCATTCTCACCCATACCGCCAGCTTCCCCCACGACCTGGCCGTCATCGCGATTCAGAAACCAGATCTTGTTGTTCATGCGGTCCGAAACATAGAGGAACCGCTGCTCAGCGTCAGGCGAGAATGCCACGCCGCCCGTCGAGCCGCCCCCGCCCGTGCTCGGAGCGAGAACGAACTCCTCCAGGAACTCACCTTCTGTTGTCGTGACATGGATGCGGTTCGCATTCCGATCCGCCGCGTACACGAGGCCATCATTGGAGACGTTCAGGGTCAGGTGGCCCGAGAAGTCCCGCGGCATAGGACCATTGGGAGCATATGAGTGATCGGCGTCGTCAGTGCTGATTTCAGCCAGCGGTTTGCCGTACGCACCCCATCCCCGCTTGAACTCGAACGTTTCCAGGTCGAAGACGAGCACGCGTCCGCCGAGGTAGTTGTCAGCGATGTACATCTCGTTGTCCGCTTCGACGATCCGAATCTCCTCGGGCCCACCAACGATCATCGGTGTCTCCGGGGGATACTTCTCGCGGAACACAGCAGCCGCGGCCGCCTCCGCGGTTACCTTCACGGGATCGTCAGGGGACGACGGCAGAAAAACGTCGGCGTGCCGAAGAGTTCCCTTGCCCGGAGCTCGTTGAACGGGAGAAGACAGCCCAACTGGACCGCCACCCTCTCTCTCCGGTGTCCGTGCCACTTCGGCGACTAACGCGCCCGTCCGCGGGTCGTATTTACGAACCGTGTCCTGCCCGATGTACACGAACCCGTCGTCGTCGACATCCATGCCGTGCCCCTGCGGGGCGTCGAACGAGCCAATGACGTTCCCCGCCTGGTCGATATGAATCATCGACGGCGGCCGGGTGCAGCACTGCGAAATCGGCGGCGTATGCTCGGCGAGGAGCTCCATATCCGACAGGTCGTTCGGCCGATTGAGGACCCAGACCTCATCGTTGCTGTCGACGGCAAGGCCGGTGATACCACCGAATTTCCAATTATTCGGAAGCAGCTTCGGCCAGGTGGGGTCCATATGGTAGGTAGGACCCATCTGCGCTTGGGCACCGCTGCTCACAGACAGGATTGCGAATGCGGTGACGGCAAATAACTGCATCGATCTCATGTCTTGTCCTCCAAATACGCGCCAGTGTGAATTCTAGCTGCTAACGAACTTTCGCCCGCTAGAAGTAAACATCGGACCCTCCGTCGGTGCCGGTGGCTACCCTCGCAGCCGTGGCAGCAACCCAAGCGCATTCTCGCGTTCGATGCTTGCCAAGTCGTCCGCCGCCAGACCCGCGTAGCTCCGCAGAACACCATCGGAGTCATTGACCAACTCTGGAGGCGAAATCGGCAAGTCGGTCCCGAATACCACCCTGGAGACGTCAACCAGCTCCAGCAACGCATTGAGCGAGTACGTGGACATCGCCTGCGCTGTCCCAAAATAGAAGGATTTCAGGTAGCTGAGGATCCCATCGGGCGCCCGCTCTCTAACGCCCGCGATGGTCCGCTCCCCCTGCTCGTTCAGCCGCGCCGCGATGTAGGGCGCTGCGCCACCGGCATGCGCGGTGATGAACCGAATATTCGGGTATTTCTCGAGCGTCCCCGATACGACGAGGTTCATGATCGCCCGTGTCGTCTCGAACACGTACTCCATCACCGACGGCGCAATATTCAGGCTCAACTCGGCGAGGTAAAAAGGGCTGGTCGGATGAATCAGGACGACGGCATTTCGCTCGTCCAGTGCCGCCATCAGAGGATCGAACTCGGGAACGCCGAGATAAACGTTGTCGACGCTTGGATGGAGCAGGACCCCGTCCAATTCGAGTTCGTCCAGGGCGAACACGGCTTCGTTGACAGCGCGCTCGAAGTCGAATTGAGGAATAAACGCCAATGCTCCAAAACGATCCGGGTGATCAACGATGAGGCGCGCTGCCAACTCGTTCACTTCCCGGCAGAGTGAAGCAGACACGCGCGTCCTCGGATTCCTGACCGAGAGGATGCCGGTCGCGATACCGAAGCGATCCATGAGATCTAGAGCCCGTTCGATGGTCCAGTCCCCGCCCGGCCAGGAGGCGCCGAGACTCAGCCCTCCGAAGGCGTCTCTTATGGGTGGCGGATGCCAATGGTGATGGATATCGATACGGCCCGAGGGTTGGGTGCGACCGAGGGCGGTCCAACCGGCAGCTGCCAGGGCGGTCACTCCCCTGCCCGCTGCTTTCAGCGCCTCCCGCCGCGACAGGCAATGGATATTCGGGTCAGTCATAAGTTATTACATCGTTAATCGATTCACGTTTCCAATGCTTGATTGAGGCTGAAGCGCTGGCATTCGTTGACTCAAAAAATCCAGCCAACGTGCCTCTATGGCAAAGCTTCTTAGGCGTTCAAAGAGAAGATGCGCTCCGCGTTTCTACTATAGATCAGCTCCTTGTCCGCTTCCGGCAGTGGGATGGCATCCATCCACGCGGAATCTCGAGCGTAGTTGCCGAACGGATAGTCGACGGCGAACAGAATATTCTCCGCTCCCAGGACCGAATGGCTGAACAGCAGCAGAGGATCCCACCCCATCCCGCTCGTTGTAATGACCGTGTTCTCCCGGATGTAATCACTGGGCCGCTTGTTGATCGAGCTACCGATCTCAGCTTGCGACATGTTATCGAGACGGTAAAGCCAGAATGGCAAGCCTTCGCCCATGTGGCCCAACACGAGCTTCAGATTCTGGAATTGATCGAAGACGCCGGCTGAGATCAGGCGCACAACGTGTGTCGATACCTCCATCTGGAATCCCCACTTTGGAGCCTGCATGTTGTAGTCCGAAAATGGGCCGAACATCTGCGCGGATGGCACACGCGGATGAAGATAGATCGGCGCATTGAGAGATTCGCAAGCCTCCAGGATGGGCCAGAACTTTCTGTTGTCCAGATACTCGTTGTGCGTATGAGAGTTGATCAGCACGCCGTTCATGCTGAGGGACGTCATGGCCCGGTCTACTTCCTGCGCTGCCGCTGCCGGATTCTGCGGTGCGATCGTGGCGAGCGCGGCGAAACGATCCGGGCGAGCCGCGACAACCTCGGCCGTGCGATCGTTCGTCAAGGCCGCAAGCTCGGTGCCTTCCGCCGCGCTGAAAATCTGTACGCCTGGCGCCCAATTGCTCAGGACCGCCATCGCGATACCGCCTTCATCCATCGCCGTCAGGCGTTCCTCGCCCACGTCCTGCATGCGTCGAACAGTATTGGCCGAACGCTCGGTGTCTTCTGAGATCAGCTCAAGAAACCCGGGCTCGAGGCCCGGATCCTCCTGAATGATGCGTTTGAGGGCGGCGATGACCTCCGGCGGGCAATAGATTTCCTCCACCGCGATACGGCGGTAGTCTGCGGTTTGCGCTTGAGTAGTGCCGAGGATACTCCATGATGCAAGGAGGGAGGCCGACGAGACCGCCACGGCGTCCTTGATGAATGTTCTTCGCGTTGCGCTCATAGTGGTTGGTGTCCTTCTAGGAGGTCAGGTCACTATTCCCAAGTTGATCGGATTGGCAACCCGGCTATGAAGTCCGGGTTCGCGCCTTCCCTCGGCCTGAACTTCTGCGGCCTGCCATTGTTCACTTCAGCAAGATAGAGATTACCTTCTTGATCGACGCTGATGCCATGCACATTCCACATGGCGCCCGGCCATTGACCTTGACTATCCCAGGAGTACAGAAAACGACCATCCATATCGAACTTTACGATCTTGCGCGTCGCATTGTCGGCTACCCACAGATTCTTATCAGCGGCGAGGTGGAGGAACTGGGGTGTGGACGGACCACCGGTGCTGAACTGCCGTAGAAATTCACCATTTTCGTCAAACACCTGGATCCGCCGATTGGTCCGATCCGTAACATAGACTCTTCGAGTATCCGAATCCACAACGACGCCGTGGACCGCATTGAAATATCCAGGGCGTGTATCATTTCGTGGACTTCCTTCCTCGCCCCAGGTCAACAGAAATTCGCCGTTCCGATCGAATTTTACGACTCGCGAATTCCCATAACCATCCGCGACAAAAAGCATGCTGTCGGGTAGCCACGCTAACAAGGTTGGCCTGTTGAAATGAGCGTCATCGGTACCGGACTCGCCAGGTACTCCTAGCGTCTGAACGAGGCGTTGCCCGTCATTCGTAAATTTGTAACCAGCATATTGCCGAATCGAGTATACTTCCGCGCGATCTGTCTCAGAACAACTCACAAAGGAGAGACAATCGATGAGAGCCAGACTCGTGGCAAGTCTCCTCGTCGCTGGAACGTTCTTTGCCTGTATTCATCTGTCCGCGCAAGATCTCCCCTCGACGGGGGTGGCGGGCGAGGGCGTGGACCTGAGCGGAATCTGGATACGCCGTTACGACTACCGCTACCAGAACTACGCATTCACGGCCGAGTTGCCGCCCATGACACCTTGGGCGAGAGAACGGTTCGAGGCGACGAAGCCTGCGTTCGGTCCTCGCGCCGTCACCGTCGCTGACACGAACGACCCCGTCTACCAGTGCCTCCCTCCGGGCACTCCGCGGATCTACGCCCACCCGACCCCTTTCGAGATCTTTCAAAGTTCCGGCCGCGTGATGATCGTGTACGAACACCAACATCTCGTACGAGATATCTTCACTGATGGCCGCGGACATCGCCAGAACCGACTGCCCACGTGGATGGGGGAATCGATCGGGCATTGGGAAGGAGACACCCTGATGGTGGAGACGGTGAACTTCAATGACAAGACCTGGATCGACCGCCGCGGGGTACCCCACAGCGATCAGTTACGCGTGGTGGAACGCATTCATCGTAGCGATGAGGATGAGTTGATCGTTGACATCACCGTCGAGGATATCGTTGCGTTTACGGAACCGTGGACCGTACGCAGAGTGTTCGAGAGCGTCGATTGGAGGCTCGAGGAGTCGGTCTGCTCGGTGCTCGCCAACTCGTCGTTCGAAGAGTTCGAACGGGCGCTGCTAGAGCATGACAGCGACTCAGCCGAAGAATAGGCTCAATGCCCTCGAGCTTTACTTCATCTCTCTATGACCTCCGGCCGCCACATACCGATGGGTTTCGGGTCTTCGATATCGGCCAGATCAAGGATCATAAAGCCGAAAGAACCCAGGTACCGTAACCATGGCGCCCGCCATCCTCGACCCGCTCGGGAACGTAGAACCCGCCATGCCGACTCGTGGATGAGATTTGATCGTCGTACTCGCGCTACTGTTTGTACTCCCCTCCCGCCATTCAGCTCCCGATTTCGGTCGGATTTGGCTTCTTGGCTTGGTTGTAGTTACTCGTCCAATAGTGGAAACACTTTGCGGAGAAATACGTATCCCGCCTGAAACCACCTTGCTCGGCGGTGGCGGACTACCCAAGACGTCTGATGCCTACGGCGTCGCGAATCTCTGCGAGTAGTGGTCCACTGATATCTCGTGCTCGCCGCGCACCCTGTTGCAGAACGTCCTCGACGTGATCGGGCGCGGCCATCAGACGCTGATACTCTTCCCGCGCCGGCCGCAGATGCTCGTTGATGTACTCGAACAATTCGATCTTCATCTCACCCCAGGCAATACCTTCGGCATACCGGGCCCGCATGGCCTCAGTCTCCTCCGGGCTTGCGAACGCGCTGTAGATCACAAATAAGGAACTCGTATCCGGATCCTTGGGTTCACCCGGCTCCAGGGAGTTCGTCTTGATACGCATGATCAGCTTGCGTAATTGCTTCTCCTCGGCGAACAACGGAATGATGTTGCCGTAACTCTTCGACATCTTTCGTCCGTCGAGGCCCGGCAGTACGGCTGTACTCTCACCGACAACGGCCTCCGGAAGCACGAGGCGCTCACCATAGCGGTGATTGAACCGCCCTGCGATATCGCGCGCCATTTCGACATGCTGTATCTGATCTTTACCCACCGGGATCTTGTTCGCTTTGAATATCAAAATGTCGGCCGCCATGAGAATCGGATAGGCAAACAATCCCATCGTAATACCCTTATCTGGATCTTTGTTCTCGCTCGCCTCGTTTTCCGCGACAGCCGCTTTGTAGGCGTGTGCACGGTTCATGAGTCCTTTAGCCGTCATACACGTCAGAATCCAGGTCAGCTCCAGAATCTCCGGTACATCCGATTGGCGATAGAAGATACTTTCCGTATCCAGCCCGGTCGCAAGCCAGCTGGCAGCGATCTCCAACGTCGACTGAGCCACCTGATCGGCGTTCTCGCCCTTCACGAGCGAGTGATAGTCGGCAATCAGAAAGAACGATTCCACATCGTCCGCTTTTCTGGCTGCGACGGCGGGGCGAATGGCCCCGACGTAGTTGCCGATATGCGGCGCCCCCGTCGTGGTGATGCCTGTTAGTACTCTATCCATCGATCCTCGATCCCGTTGTCAGTAACCTGCAGCGTGGCCGTCCTTGCGCGACTCGGACGCGCCCTGATAGACGTGCCGTTCCTTATCCCAGCGAATCGCCTGATAGCCGCCGTAGCCCGAATCCGTGCGGTCGATGGTATGCCCCATTGCCTTGAGTGCAGCAACCGTCCCGGACCCAAAGCCCGATTCGAGAAACACGACGCCGCCATCGGTCATCCTTTTGCCCGTCGGTGTGCTCGACCCATCATGCCGCATTCGCGGCGCGTCACCAGCCTGCTGAATATTCATACCGAAGTCGATGATGTTCACGAGTACCTGAACGTGCCCCTGCGGCTGCATGTCGGCCCCCATGACGCCGAAGCTCATGAGCGGCTCGCCATCCTTGGTAACGAACGCTGGAATAATCGTGTGAAACGGCCTTTTCCCGGGCTCGTACGCATTCGGGTGCTCGGGGTTCAGGCTGAAGAGCTCGCCGCGGTTCTGCAATCCGAAACCGAGCTGACCTGGGATCATACCCGACCCCATACCGCTGTAGTTACTTTGAATCAGCGAGATCATGTTGCCGCCATCGTCGGCGACCGTCAGATAGACCGTATCGCCCTTCTGTAATTGTGAGGGATCGCCATAACCCAACTCGACCGACGCCTTCAGAGGATCGATGAGTCGTCGCCGCTCCCGCGCATAGCCCTTCGAAATCAACCCGGACACCGGAACGGCGGCGAACGCGGGGTCGGCATAATAATGAGCGCGATCCTCGAACGCGAGCTTCTTCGCCTCGATCAGGAGGTGCAGATACTCCGCGCTACCCGAACCGAGCGACGCCAGATCATACGTCTCGAGTACGTTGAGCATCTGCAGCGCAGCGATACCCTGACCGTTCGGCGGCAACTCCCAGACGTCATGACCTCGATAGTTCGTGGAGACAGGTTCTACCCATTCGGAGCGATGCTCGGCGAGATCCTCGGCACGCAGATAGCCGCCGTTGGCACTCAGATAGTCCTCGATCTCGCTCGCGATCTTGCCCTCGTAAAACGCCGCGCGCCCTCCCTCCGCGATCGCGCGATAAGTTCTCGCGAGGCGAGGATTCCTGAAAACGTCTCCGGCAACGGGAGCTCGTCCGCCCGGCATGAAGACATCCGCGAATCCGGGAATGTGCTCGAACAACTCAGCGCCGTTCGCCCAGTCGAGTGCGATCATCTCTGTTACCGGAAACCCCTCCTCCGCGTAATCGATCGCCGGCGCCAGGATCTCGGAGAATTCGAGTTTACCGAACTCATTGTGAAGCTCGTGCCAGCCATCAACCGCCCCGGGAACGCTGACGGATAGGGGCCCGTAGGCCGGGATCCGATCGGCCCCGAGCTCGTACAGGCGATCCAGAGTGAGGCTACGCGGCGAACGGCCGCTGGCATTGAGTCCGCGCAGCCGCGTCTGTTTCTGATCCCAGACGATCGCGAAGAGATCGCCGCCGACACCGGCACCGGTCGGCTCCATCAGTCCCAGTGCGGCGTTAGCGCCGATCGCAGCGTCCACTGCGGAGCCGCCTTGTCGCAGAAGCTGTACGGCGATCTGGGTGGCAAGCGGCTGACTCGTCGCCGCAATGCCATGGGTGGCCATCACGACGGAACGCGTTGCGAATGGTTGCTTGAAGGGCCTATCCATCGGTCAAACCTGAGACTCACCACGTAATTGCTAATGAGGAACGGCCCACAATAACCTCTAGTCCGAGGGCCCCCCGCCAACCCTCTCGGGCTTGGTACCTGCTACCAGGAGCCCTATTATTCACGAGTTTTCTCGGACTGTTAACCAATAACTCGAATATCGACAAAGCGATGAAGTCACCGACGAACCAGCAGTCGCAACACGACTGGCCAGACCTCTATGCCCGGCATCTGGCAGAGTGGGAAAAACATTTGTCGGCGGCCCTCGCGGCAGCCGAGTTCGATTCCGTGGTTATCTTCGCCGGCGCGGAGAAGACTCTCTTCCGCGATGACTTGACTTATCCGTACGCCGTCGAGCCCTACTTCAAGCTCTGGCTACCGTTGATCGACCGGCCAGGCTCGGCTCTGAGACTGACCCCTGGCGAGAAACCGTTGCTGATCGAGTTACGCGAGCCGGGTTTCTGGCACGAAACGCCCCAGGAGCCTTCCGGCCACTGGGTGCAGCACTTCGAAATTCGCCAAGCGGCCTCGCCCGCGGCCATCGCCGAGGAACTCGGACGCATAAACTCGAGAGTGGCCGCCATCGGTGAACCCGTCGCGCAAACCGAGATATTCGAATCGGTCAATGCTCCGACGCTACTCAACCACCTCGACTACCATCGCGCTTACAAAACGAGTTACGAGATTGCCTGTATCGAACGCGCCGCAGGAATCGCATCGCTCGGCCATCGTGCTGCGAAGCGGGAATTCGGCGACGATGTATCCGAGTATGAGCTGCATAATGCTTATTGCGTCGCCAGCGGGCAAACCGGAGCAGATCTACCGTATCCTAATATCGTTGCGCTGAACGAACATGCATCGATCCTGCACTATCAGAATCTTCACCGCGAGGCCCCAAGACAGACGCGATCCTTCTTGCTTGATGCAGGGGCGCAATTCAACGGCTATGCGTCGGACATCACCCGGACCTACGCTCGGGGTGAACCTCTCTTCGAAGCGCTTATCGATTCGATGGATGCCATGCAGCAGACGCTGTACGCCGAAGCGAGGGCTGGAACGGACTTCGGTAACCTGCACGACATGGCGCACCGATTATTGGCAGGCGTACTGAAAAATAACGCCCTAGTTTCCTGCAGCGAGGAGCAAGCTTATGACGATGGAATCACGCGGATGTTCCTACCGCACGGGCTCGGGCATCTCCTCGGGCTGCAGGTCCACGACGTCGGCGGCTGGCTCTCGAGTCCGTCGGGCGAGCTGCGAAAACCACCCGAGAAATATCCGATGCTAAGACTCACTCGGCAGTTGGAACCCGGGATCGTCGTCACGATCGAGCCGGGCATCTATTTCATCCCTTCGTTGTTGAACGAACTCGAACAATCCACTTTGGGGCATAGTGTCAGCTGGGATAAGATTACGGCCCTGCTTTCCTGCGGCGGTATCCGGGTAGAGGATGACATTCTCGTTACGGCTGCTGCTCCGAGAAATCTTTCCCGCCAAGCACTGCTGGATGCTGCAGAATCCTGATTCGCGCGCTGGCACTTGAGCGAGCGGCGTGAAATAGCGTCTAAGAGAGGACCGCCTGAATGTCACATCGCACCAAGGACCTGCCACCGCTCAGCGGCGCGAGTCACGCGATTCGAGAATTGCGCCATCACGAAGCTTCACGACAAGTTCTCGCGATCGTACTTATCGCCATCTTTGCGCTGGTCGCGCGGCCGACGATCGAGTTGTTCTCGACCGGCACGACGCTGGTCGTTCTCGGAACCCTGTTACGTCTCTACGCCAGCGGTTTCATTTTGAAGAACGAGCAACTGGCGACTTACGGCCCCTACGCCCTGGTTCGACACCCACTTTACACTGGTAACATACTGATTATTTGGGGTTTTTCTGCGTCAGGCAGCCTCTGGTGGACGGCCGTCGTGGCGTTGATCTTTTTCTGGTTCTACTACCCGACGGCCATCGAATACGAAGACCGAAAACTCCGGCGGATCTTCGGCGCGGACTGGGAGAGTTGGTCGGCTCGCACGCCCGCGCTGATTCCGACGTTATCGAATCTCGGCGCCGTCACCGAAGGCAGTTGGTCTTTCAGCAAGAGCTCGCGCCAGAATGGGGAACCCATCATCGTGATTTTCGTGCTGGCCTGTCTCGCCTATGTGGCGTGGCGCCTGCCGTGAGTAACGGCGACTCGGAGCGATCCCCGCGTTCCGTTCAGCTTGATCAACTTCGAACCTATCTAGCCGAGAACCCGAGTTCGCGCGGCTCCCGTTTAGGCGCAGGTTATCAGGCATCCGTCGAGTTGTACCAGACGCCATTCGGAGACTTCGTCGTCAAACGCGCGCGGGGGCCGTTCTTCTGGCGGCGACTGGGCGAAACAGCGTTGCGCAGGGAGCGAGGAATCTACGAGCGCGTCCGCGGCGTTCAGGGTATTCCCCTATGTCTGGGCATGCTGGACGACAAGCATCTCGTTCTTGAACATATTCCTGGCGACTCCTACCGGCAACTCCAACATGAACTCCGGAATCGGGATCTGTTTTTCGTCAGGTTGTTCAAAACGTTGACGGAGATGCACGCGGCCGGCGTCGCTCACGGCGACCTGAAGCGTAAGGACAATCTACTCGTCGGACCGGATGAGCGGCCTTATCTGATCGACTTCGGCCTGGCCTGTGTGAATTCCAATCCGGAGCGACGACTCGAACAACTATTTTTCGAGTGGGTAAAGCAGTACGACTACAACGCCTGGATAAAACATAAATACCAACGGCGAGTCGATACGATCGCACCCGAAGACGCCGGTTACTACCAGCCGATGAAACTCGAGTCAATTGCTCGTGGAATTCGGGTCCTTTGGCAAAAGCTCACCTTCCGGCGGTTCAGGACACGCAACCGTCGGTAAAAAAAAGGGCAACAAAAAACAAAATGGGGCCAGATCCCTTTTTCTACGACCCGCGCTGTACTGGACACGATGTCAATAAAAAAGGGATCTGGCCCCATTTATTACGAGGTGGAGGTCTCCGGTAAGTCGGGCTGATCCAGGAGCTGAACCAGCGCCATCGGCGCCGCATCGCCGGCACGATACCCCATCTTGAGAATTCTGAGATAGCCGCCCGGACGATCCTTAAAACGCGGCCCCAACTCGTTAAAGAGTTTCCCCACGGCCGCATCGTCTCGCAGCCGCGAGAAAGCCAGCCGGCGCCGGGAGACGCCGTCCTGCTTGGCCAGGGTAATCAGAGGCTCGACGACGCGCCGGAGCTCTTTCGCCTTCGGTAGAGTTGTCTTGATGGTCTCGTGCTGCACCAACGACGCCGCCATGTTGCGATACATCGCGGTGCGGTGCGATGAATTCCTGCCGAGCCTGCGGCCAGATTTTCTATGACGCATGAGCCTACCCTTCCTTCCGGCCTAGAATACGATCGATACCGGCTCTGCTTCGCCATACAGACCGGGCGGTGGCCAGCTTTCGAGCCGCATCCCTAATGCCAGACCGTGGATCTCTAGAACCTCCTTGATTTCGGTCAATGACTTCTTACCGAGATTCGGCGTACGCAAAAGTTCCATCTCGGTGCGCTGCACCAGGTCGCCGATGTAGTTGATGTTCTCGGCCTTTAGGCAGTTGGCTGACCGGACCGTCAGCTCCAGTTCGTCGACCGGCCGCAGCAGGATCGGATCGATCTGGACCTCAGCCCCTCCGAAGCCGATCTCATCTTCACCTTGCAGGTCGACGAATACGTCGAGTTGGTTCTTGAGGATTCCGCCCGCCCGGCGGATCGCCTCTTCCGGATCGATCGTGCCGTTGGTCTCTATGTCGATGATCAGCTTATCGAGATCGGTGCGCTGCTCGACACGTGCGCTATCTACGTTGTAGGTCACACGGCGTACGGGACTGAACGATGCATCGAGCTGTAGCCTCCCGATCGGGCGGGTCTGCTCATCGAAATCCGCCTGCCGTACCGCGGGCTGATAGCCGCGTCCGCGGATCACTTTGAAGAACGCCCGAATCTCGCCGGCGGAAGTCAAATTGGCGATGACGAGATCGCGGTTCACGATCTCGACGTCATGATCGCAAAGGATGTCGCCGGCCGTTACCGGCCCGGGCCCTTTTTTCGACAGGGACAGCTCGGCCTCTTCACGCGAGTGCATCTTTATCGCGATGGACTTCAGATTCAACAGGATGTCGACGACATCCTCTTGTACGCCCTCAATGCTCGTGTACTCATGCAATACACCATCGATCTCTGCCTCGACGATAGCGGCGCCCGGCATCGACGATAACAACACGCGCCGAAGCGCATTCCCGAGAGTGTGACCAAAGCCTCGCTCGAAAGGCTCGACTGTCACTTTCGCGTGATTCGCGCTGATGGGTTGAACCCTGACGGCTCGAGGCCTCAAAAATTCCGTAGCTGATTCCTGCATTTAGTATTCCTCGCGTTATTTGGAGTACAGCTCGACTACCAGGTTCTCGTTGATATCGGGAAGAATTTCCTCCCGCTCCGGTAGTGTCTTCAATACGCCTTCCATTTTCTTATCATCGACATCGACCCAGTCGGGTAATCCAACCTGCGTCGCGATATCCAGTGCGGCCTTTATTCGGGTCTGTTCCTTCGCCCGTTCACGGACCGCGATCTTGTCTCCCGCCTGCAATTGATAAGACGGAATGTTGACCACTTGCTCGTTGACCATGATGCCCTTGTGGCTGACGAGTTGACGGGCCTCCGCACGCGTGGACGAGAAGCCCATGCGATAGACCACGTTGTCCAGCCGCGATTCGAGCATCTTCAGGAGATTCTCACCGGTCGAGCCTCTGCCTCGGGCGGCTCGTTTGTAGTAGTTTCGGAACTGACGTTCCAGCACGCCGTACATCCGCCGCAACTTTTGTTTCTCGCGCAACTGCAGACCATAGCCTGATAGCCGGGTGCGACGCTGACCATGCCCACCAGGTGGAACCTCCAGCTTACATTTGGCTTCCAGGGGTTTAACTCCGCTCTTCAAGAACAGATCGGTGCCCTCTCGCCGGGCAAGCTTACATGTTGGACCTCGATATCTCGCCATTGCTACTTCCGATTACACTCGACGCCGTTTAGGTGGCCGGCATCCGTTGTGAGGTATGGGCGTTACGTCTTCAATATGAGTGACCCTGAAACCAACCACGTTCAATGCCCTGACGGCCGACTCTCGTCCGGGTCCGGGCCCCTTGACACGAACTTCGACGTTCTTGACGCCGTAGTCCTTCGCCGCGGTTCCGGCACGCTCCGCAGCCACCTGTGCCGCGAAGGGTGTGCTCTTGCGTGAGCCGCGGAATCCGCAACCACCGGCGGTCGCCCAGGACAACACGTTACCCTGGCGATCGGTGATCGTGATGATCGTGTTGTTGAAGGACGCATGGATATGCGCGACGGCATCGAGTAT
>CAYXNS010000014.1:42560-53182 GCA_964466315.1 uncultured Gammaproteobacteria bacterium | reverse complement strand
GCCGACCCTCTGCTCCCAAAGCAGATGCGCTACCAGACTGCGCCATGCCCCGCCGCACTCGGGCGCCACTCTGACGCCAGCCGGTCATGTTAATCGTGCGCGGCGAAACACGTCAATCGGCGACGAACAATTGCCACAACCCTTGAGGCCATCGGAAGCGCCATGCGAGAATCCGCACCCCCCCCAAGGAGCGCCCAATGGCCGCGACCATTATCAACGGCAAGGCTATCGCCCAGCAGATCCAGAGCGAGATTGCGGTGCGAATACAGGCCAGGACGGCGACCGGCCTCCGCCCTCCCGGTCTCGCAGTGGTACTCGTCGGCGATGATGGTGCATCGCGCATTTATGTCCGCAACAAGCGCCGCGCCTGCGATGCTGCTGGAATTGTTTCGTTCGATTACGACCTCCCGTTCGATACAGAACAATCGGCCGTACTCGGCTTGATCGACGCGTTAAACGACAGAGAGGAAGTCGATGGGATACTGGTTCAACTACCACTGCCCGAGCATATCGATGAGACCCAGGTTATCGAGCAAATATTGCCCACGAAGGATGTCGACGGATTCCATCCCTACACAGTCGGCCGCCTGACACAGAGAATACCCATCTTAAGGCCCTGCACGCCTCATGGCATCATGGTTCTTCTGGAGCGTTCGGGTGTCGATGTGCTCGGCCAGCATGTGGTCATCGTGGGCTCGTCAAATCACGTCGGCCGGCCGCTCGCGCTGGAGATGCTGCTCGAGGGCGCGACCACGACGGTGTGTCATCGCTTCACGAAGGACCTCGAGAGCCATGTCCGCCAGGCCGACATCTTGTGCGTCGCTGTTGGCAAAGCTGGCTTGATTCCCGGGGATTGGATTAAGCCGGGGGCGGTCGTGGTCGACGTCGGTATCACCCGGCTGGAAAGCGGGCGACTCGTCGGTGACGTCGACTTCGAAGGCGCGAAGGACCGCGCCCGGCTGATCACACCGGTTCCCGGCGGTGTTGGACCGATGACCGTCGCCATGCTGCTGAGCAACACGCTGGCGGCGCTCGAACTTCGTGCGGAGTAACGAACCGGCGGTTGCGATGTTAGGATTAGCGACTGACTCGCATCGATCCACTCACGACTCCGACTCGAGAACAGGCCCATGAGGTTACCGATAGCACTGATGTACATTTTCTTGGCGCCGGCCATTGCAGGAGCTCAGGAGATTTCCGCAGACTCATCCAATTCCCGGGTCGAGGTCGTCACCAATCTGGGCAGCTTCGTGATCGAACTCAATCGCGATCGCGCACCATTTACGGTCGAGAATTTTCTGGCCTATGTCACCGAAGGGCATTACGAAGACACTATCTTTCACCGCGTTATTCTGGGTTTCGTCGCGCAAGCCGGCGGTTATTCGGAGAGCATGCAGCTCAAGCCCGTCGAACGATCGACCGTGAACGAGTCCGGTAACGGTCTCAGCAACATGCGTGGTACGGTAGGCCTCGCGCGAACCGCCGATCCACATTCAGGCAACGCCCAGTTCTATATCAATCTGGCAGACAATCTGGATTTGAACCCTCGCCCCACTCGCTGGGGATACACCGTTTTCGGCACCGTGGTAAGCGGCATGGAGGTCGTCGACGAGATCGGTCATCGTCCGACCGGCGCGAGCGGCTCGTTCGAGCGCAATGTGCCGGTGGATGTGATCGTCATCGAGCGCACCGAGGTGCTGACCGAGTAGGTCTCGATGACGACCCTGTTCATTTCCGATCTGCATCTCGATGCGGATCGGCCCGAGAGCACAGCCCAATTCCTGGATTTCATGGAAAGTGAGGCGAGCCAGGCCGAAGCGCTTTACATCCTGGGCGATCTCTTCGAAGCCTGGATCGGGGATGACGATACAAACTCCGATAACGCGCTAATCATCGCCGCGCTCGCGACCCTGAAGTTCCGCGGCGTACCGTGTTATTTTATGCATGGAAATCGTGACTTTCTCGTCGGTCGACGCTTCGCGACGGCGACAGGCTGTGAGTTGCTGACCGAGATCAAAGTCGTCGAGATCGCGGGTGATCGAGTCCTGCTGACACACGGCGATCTCTTGTGCACGGACGATGAACCCTACATGGCCCTTCGAGCCGCTGTCAGAGACGCAGCCTGGCAACGCGAGTTTCTGGCCAAGCCGGCTGCGGAGCGCCGGCACATCGCCGACGATCTGCGCGCGAAGAGTCAGGCCGCAACGGCGGCAAAGACCGAGGAGATCATGGACGTCAATCAGGATGCGGTGGAAACCGCCATGCGCGACAAAGAAGTATCGATCCTCCTGCACGGCCACACGCATCGTCCGAACGTGCACAAGTTCGACATCGACGGCGTGGAAGCAACACGCATCGTATTGGGTGCGTGGTACGAGCAAGGCAGCGTAGTACGCTGGGACGAGAACGGCTTCGAGCTCGCGACGCTCTAGAAAAACGGGGCCCGGGGGAAAGTGGGGCCGGGCCCTTGTTTCTATCCGGTCGCCGAAGACGGCCGCGGATCGTCCAACCAGGGAATGAGTTCCGCCACGGTCTGAAACCGTTCCGCCGGATCGGCCGCCAGCATACGGTCCAGCATTGGCTGAAGGTCGGCGAGTTCCCCGGGCAGTTTCGGACGCGGCGCGTGCGCGTGATTGCAGATCACCGCCATCGGCGTGTCGGCCGTGAACGGGTGCTGCCCGGAGAGCATCTCGTAGACGATACAGCCGAGGCTGTAGATATCCGAACGCTCGTCGACCGGTGCGGCATGACCTTGTTCCGGACTCATATAGTACGGAGTGCCGAAGATCTGACCCGTTCCGCTGATCGCTGCCTCTAACCACATTTGTTTCGCAAGACCGAAATCGATCAGAGCCAGACTGCCATCATCGCGTAACATGATATTCGCCGGCTTCAAGTCGCGATGCAGGATCCCGGTGGCGTGGATGGCGCCCAGTGCCAGGGCGATCTGCCTGCCATAATTCAGCGATTCCTCACGCGAAAGGACACCCGTGAACCGCTCAGCGAGCGTGCCGCCCGACAGGTACTCCATCGCGATGTAGGCATGATCGTCCGCAACGCCTAGACCGAAGATTCGGATGATGTTGGGGTGATTTATACGCGCGACGACCTCGTATTCCTGTAGAAAGCGATCGAATAGCTGCTCGCCACCGGAATCCGGTACGTGCCGTAAGACTTTATAGGCCAGCCGGACCCGGGTATCCCGGTCCTGTGCCAGGTACACCGAAGACAAATCGCTGGAATGGAGTCGTGCGATGAACTCATGCGTCTTGATACCGCAGAGGTCCCATTCCCCCTCGGGGTCTCGAGTCCGCATGTCGGGGCCACCATGGCGCGCTACCGCGGTAGTTATCGACTCGATTAGACGCTTATGCGTGACGCGCGACTTGGGGAAATAATCGCTTGCGCCGCGCTTGAGAGATTCCACGGCAAGAAACTCATCTCCCGCTCCAGCGAATACGATGACCGGCGGGCAACCCCGACGCGATAGAAGTTCGCGTAGCCAACGCAGGCCGTCCTCGTTGCGCACGGGATAACCCAACAGAATCGCGTTCACGGTATCGATCGGAAAGGTCCCGGGTAGTTGCCCAGCGACGGTCGGCTGTTGTTCCCCAATTATCGAATTCGGCCACTGGACCTCGAGATAGTAGCGGAGCGTCCGCCGATACTCGGCGTCAGAATCGATAATCAGGAGCCGCATCACTCCCTATAGGCCGCTGGCGACCTGAACTGGATCCTCGTCCTCATCGTCATCATCCTCCTCTCGGAGCACGCGTTTATCACGCTTTACTTTCACCGAGTCAGCACGTTCGAGTTCCAACTCATTCAGATAGTTTTGGCTGATATCGCCGGTGACATACTCGCCCGAGAAACACGACGAATCGAAGCCTTCGATTTCGGCGTTCTCATGGTGGACGGCCTGTATGAGTGCGTCGAGCTCCTGATAGATCAGCCAATCGGCGCCGATGATTTCTTGAATCTCTTCATCGGTGCGCCCATTCGCGACGAGTTCGCTCACGGCAGGCATGTCGATTCCATAGACATTGGGATGCCGGACCGGTGGTGCCGCTGAGGCGAAGTAAACTTTCTCCGCACCAGCCTCGCGAGCCATATCGATTATCTGGTGAGATGTGGTCCCTCGAACGATAGAGTCGTCGACGAGCAGGACGTTCTTGCCGCGGAATTCGAGATCGATTGCGTTGAGTTTGCGGCGCACGGACGCCTTGCGCTCGGCCTGCCCGGGCATAATAAATGTTCGCCCAATATAACGGTTCTTGATGAATCCCTCGCGATACTTCACGCTGAGCTCGTGCGCGACTTGGACAGCAGCCGTTCGCGAGGTATCCGGCACGGGTATCACGACATCGATGTCATGATCGGGTCGCAGCCGCAAGATTTTCTCAGCAAGCTTCTCGCCCATGCGCAGACGTGCTTTATAGACCGACAGTCGATCGATGATCGAGTCGGGTCGCGCAAAATAGACAAATTCGAAGATGCAAGGCGAATACGTCGCCGGCTGAGAGTAGCTGCGACTGTGAACGCCCCCTGTCGTGTCGATGAACACCGCCTCCCCCGGCCGAACGTCGCGCTCGACATCGAAACCCAGGGCATCCAGTGCGACGCTCTCCGACGCGATCATGCGCTCGACGCCTTTTTTCGTCTTACGCCGGCCAAGGACCACGGGCCGAATCCCGTGCGGATCCCTGAACGCGACAATTCCGTAACCGATAATCATCGCCACGACCGCGTAACCGCCGGAACATCGGTCGTGGACCGCTTCTACCGCGCTCAGAATCGCGTCGGGTGTCAGTCCGTTGTTTGACTGTTGAGCTAACTCGTGGGCGAATACGTTCAGCAGTGCCTCAGTGTCCGACGTGGTATTGAGGTGTCGACGGTCGCTCTGGGTTACTAATCGCTTGAGTTCTTCGGTGTTGACCAGATTGCCGTTGTGAGCAAGGCAGATGCCATAGGGCGAGTTGACATAGAACGGCTGAGCCTCCGACAGACTCGCACTTCCGGCCGTTGGATAGCGGACATGTCCGATGCCCATCTTGCCGCGTAGCCGAAGCATGTGCCGTTGATGAAAAACGTCTCGGACGAGCCCGTTGCTCTTGCGCAAATAGAGATGACCGTCTTCTGCCGTCATGATGCCGGCAGCGTCCTGGCCACGATGCTGCAAATTCGTCAACGCGTCGTAGATATACTGATTGACAGCGCTCTGCCCGATGATTCCGACAATCCCACACATGATGCAAACCTCTAATGGGTTACCCGAACTCCACACCTGAACCAGACCGATATCCGGTCCTAGAGATACTGACTACCCAGCTCAGCGTAATATCGAATGCCATCAGCCACTCTCTCGAAAAATAGATTCAATGTGGCTTCTTGCCACCATGGATCCTGATCTAGCTCCATGAACTCCAGTACGATCGCTGCCAGACCAACGATGAGGGCACCTCGAATCAGCCCGAACAACGAACCCAGGATGCGATCGGTACCGCCGAGCGCAGAGCGTTTGATTATCTCTCGTACGAGCCACCCAGCCAGCCCACCAGCGATCAGGAAAAGCATGAAAATAAAAGCACGCGCAGCCCAGATCTTGAGCTCCGGCGCAATAACCCATTCACCGAGGAGTGGCTCGATCACCCCGGCGAATCGCCAGGCCAACCAGATCGCGGCGAGCCACGTGATAACGGATAAGGCTTCCTGCGCGAAACCACGCCAGAATCCGAATCCAGCGGATCCCAAGCAGATCACGACGATCAACCAATCAACCCAGGACACGATCGTGTTGACTCCAAGAGCGAACTATTCCTCGACGAAAACCTGCACCACGAAGCCGTGATCGGAAAGTGCCGAAGCAACGGCCTGAGCGCTATCCCTGGACGATTGCGGGCCGATACGAACCCGCTGCATCTGCCGGCCGCCGGCAGTATAGATAGTCACCTGCACCTCGAATCCGTAGCTCGAGACTCGCTCCGCCTGGCGTCGAGCGTTCTCGATGTCGGCGTAGCTACCGGCCTGCACGAACCAGCCGGCGCCTGCTGCCGAACTCGATTGCACGGGCGTCGACGCTGCCGCATGTGACGACGGCTGCGCACGCGCCGTGGAAACCTCATCGCGAGCCGACTCCTGCGTCTCGGCCCCGGAGCTACCTAGTGCCGGCGTGGGCGGCTCGCGGTCGTTATCGAGCGTTATAGTCTGAGATCGGAGCGGAGGGGAGTCGCTGGGCGCGGGGAGCATTAACGCATCGGACTCGGTTTGAATCGATCGATCGGACCCATCGAGGACCCAGGGTATGAGCCACACGCCCAGGGCCACGAGTACCGCGGCGCCAACTAGCCGTTCCTTTAAACCCCGGTCCATCTGGAGGATCTATCGTCCGCTGGAGACGGTGCGCAGTATAGCCCAAGCGCCGTCATCGCGGGGCCGACTATATAACATGATCCGAAGACGACCACCCGGTCGCCGTCTCGGGCCAAATTTCGGGCATCACGACATGCCTCGACAACACCGGATGCGGCACGCGCATGCGCAGTGCGACCGTCCCGCAGTACCTCCATCAGCGAGTTTTCCGGGGCACCTCGTTCGCTATCGGCGCGTATCACGATCCACTCCTCTACAAAATCGACGAATGGCTCGACGACTCCCGGAATATCCTTGTCCGCCATAGCCGCGAATACGGCGATCGTGCGACCGGGGCGGGGGGCGGCCACGAGTTCCTCGGCCAGGACGCGAGCCGCCTCCGGATTATGCGCGACATCGAGGATCCATTCGACGCCGTCGAGCGAGCGGCACTCAAAACGCGCGTGCAGATGCGCGCGCGCTATGCCACGCGAGAGCGCCGAGGCAGTAACCGGCAGATCCGGTTCGAGCGATTCAATGACTGCGGCGCACGCTGCGGCATTACCGAGCTGAACACGTCCGCCGAACGACGGCACTGGCAACAGAAACGAGTTCCCCGAGGCGTTTTGAAATCGCCAACGAGCAGCAGATTCATCGTCATGATCGAAGTCCCGTCCGGAGACACGCAGCGAGGTGCCTAGATTCCGCGCATACTCGAGCAGACATTCCGGCGGGTCGCGATCGGCGACGATGGCCGGGCGCCCCTGGCGCAGGATTCCCGCCTTCTCGAGCGCGACTGCGCCCCGCGTCTCACCGAGCCACGCCTGATGGTCGAGATCGATGCTTACGATCATGCTCGCGTCCGGGTCGAGCGCGTTCACCGCATCCAGGCGGCCGCCGAGACCGACCTCCAACAACGCGACCTGAACCTGCTGCCGCGTAAACCAGACGACCGCTGCCACGGCCGAATACTCGAAGTAGGATAGCGTCACGTCGCCACGCACCGCCTCGATCGCTCTAAAGACGTCAATGAGCTCGGCGTCGGTCGCTTCGCTACCGTCCACGCGCAGTCGCTCATTGAATCTCCACAGATGCGGTGACGTAAACGCCCCGGTCCTATAACCGGCCTCCAGATAGATACTCTCGAGTATAGCGACACAGGAACCCTTACCGTTCGTACCGGCGATCGTAATGACGCGATATGGCGGCCGCTCCAGACGCAGAGCTGACAATACCGTCTTGACACGACCCAGACTGAGGTCGATCTTCTTCGGATGCAGCGTTTCGAGCCAGTCAAGCCAGTCCTCTAGACTCGAGAACCGTCCCGATTGCCGCGGGTTAGTGTTCAAGACGGTGGCGGTCGATCCGTGATCTTGGCTAACAATCCGGCCGCCTCGTCTCGTGCATGGCGCCGATCGACGATCATGTCCAGCGCGCCTTTTCCCAGAAGGAATTCCGCACGTTGAAAGCCTTCTGGCAGTTTTTCACCGACGGTCTGCTCGATGACTCGGGGACCCGCGAAACCGATGAGCGCCTTAGGCTCGGCGAGGTTGAAATCGCCCAGTAACGCCAGGCTTGCCGAGACGCCACCTGTCGTTGGGTCGGTCATGAACGAGATATAAGGGAGCTTTGCCTCCGCCAACTCGGCCAGTGCGGCACTCGTCTTTGCCATCTGTAGCAACGAAAGCAACGCCTCCTGCATGCGCGCGCCACCACTCGCCGTGAAACAGATGAATGGGCGCTGGTGTTCAATGCTGTAACGTACCCCCCGGACGAACCGCTCGCCCACCACGGAACCCATCGAGCCGGCCATGAATCGAAACTCGAACGCGGCGACCACGACGGGAATCGCCTTTACCGTCCCGGCGTATACAACTAATGCGTCCAACTCACCGGTATCTTTCTGTGCCTGATTCAGCCGATCCCGGTAACGCTTGCTATCGCGAAACCTGAGTGGATCCTGCGGCCTCAGCTTCGCGGCAATTTCATGACCGGAGTCCGAATCGAGAAACATCTCCAATCGGTCTCGCGCGCCCACGCGCATGTGGTACTCACATTTGGGGCAGACGAAAAGATTGCGTTTGAGTTCGGCGCGGTAGAGTTGGGCGGCACAGCTGCTGCATTTTACCCAGAGCCCCTCCGGCACCGAACGCTTTCGCTGCTCGGTCTTGATCCGAGAGGGCATTAACTTGTCAAACCAACTCATGGGCTCATCACTGACTGCGCGGGCAGGGAATAATAACGAAAACACCGCATTCGCACAGTGATGCGCTCACAAGACCATCCGAGCACGCTTCGTCAGAGCCACCACCGTGCCCGACGACACTGCGGCCGACACCGGCGGGTATTATCGTTCGTGTCGACCCGAAGACCTCTGGCAGGGTGTTCAAGAGGAGCGTGGTGGGTAAGGTGCAGGGTAGACATGACCATCGCGACCGCCGTTTTCGACTAGGCGATCGGAGCTGTCGCTCGACGCCGGAAGCTCAAATCGCTCCGGATACGCGACCTCCATAAGCGCCAAGCCTTGCGGCGGCGCCGTCACCCCACCGCGAGTTCGATCGCGGCCGGCAAGGACCTCAGCTGCCCACGCCGGCGCTTCGCTTCCGGTACCGATCTTTACGAGCGCACCGACGAGATTGCGCACCATGTGTTGTAGGAAAGCGTTGGCCGTGAAATCGAATGAAATCAGGGATTCCTGCCGGCAGATCGCTACGGATATGAGACGGCGCATCGATGTAGACGATTGACAGCCCGCCGCCCTGAACGCCGAAAAATCGTTCTCGCCGAGCCATGCGCCGGCGGCCGCCGTCATCGCTGCGCAGTCCAGAGGGTCGCGCAGCCACCAGGTTCGACGTCGCAAAAGCGCCGAGCGTACGCTGCGCTGGGTGATGAGATACCGATAGCGACGCCACAGTGCGGAGCGGCGAGCATCGAAATCGGTATCGACCTTTCTGACCCATTGGACAGCGATGTCGGCAGGGAGATTGGAGTTGATGCCGAGAAGCCACTGCCGCAGCTTACGATCCGCCTCGGTATCGAAGTGTGCAATCTGCTGAGCCGCGTGTACGCCGGCGTCCGTGCGACCGGAGCCGGAAACCGTGACGGGATGATCGGCGACCGCAGCGATCGCTTGACTCAGACGCTCTTGAACGCTGCGGCTGTCGCGCTGCGCCTGCCAGCCGACAAAGTCAGTACCGTCATACTCGAGGCCGATAGCGATGCGCACGATAAGCGCCTATCCGAGAGGTTCACGCGGGGTACTAGAGGGAGTCGATGATCCCCTTAGCTTCGTTCTGCTGATCCTCATCGCCTTCCTCCAGCACCTCTTCGAGGATGCTGCGCGCGCCGTCAGGATCCCCTATATCCATATACGCACGAGCGAGATCCAGTTTCGTACCAACCTCGGTCATGGTCATCGTATGTGAATCAAGAAGGCCGCTCTTACCCGGGGCTGCTGATTCCCCGCCTGGTGTAGAGTTCGTATCGAGGTTCAAATCTACGCTCTCGCTACCACCAAAGACATCGGATCCGACGGACTGTGCGATAGGCTGCTCTACCGTATCGCTTTCCATTAATGCTGACACCAAGTCATCCAGCTCGATACTAGCGGTGGCATCCGCCGACTCGGACGAAGGCTCGGGAAGCCCATCCTCGACCGGTACGTCCAAGCCTAGATCCTCAGCCGACGGTTGTTCCATCCGTTTCGTACTTCCTGCCGAGTCGGTCGAGTCGTCTCCGAATCCTGGAGCCAAAAGCGTGACATCCTGATCGCCGAGCGATGCGACAGCTGAATCATCGCTCGAAGCGAACCGCATCGCTTCGTCGTCCGAGATCGGCTCGGCATCGTCTTCCGCCTCGAGAACCTCGGATACTCCCGATGACGAGAGAACGCCCTCTTTCTCGGCGCTCGCGGCGCTGGCCTCGAGATCCTCGGCACCCGCCAGGATACCGAGATCTCCGGCCAGATCGGCGAGGTCTTCAACGTCCAGGCCCAGATCGTCGAGATCGATCTCCGCGGTTCGATCACCCGTATCCCGAGTGTCATCCAGTGCCGCCGGTTGCTCGACGGTAGGTAACTCTCCAGTACTCTCGAGGACGCTTTCGAGCGTTCCCGAGTCTGCGGTGCCCGCGGGTTCCGGATCCAGAGTTGTTTCCTCAACCGTGGGCGAAATCGGTGTCTCTACGGCCGGCGACTCCTGTGTGGCCGCCAGGCTGTCCGCATCCAGGTCCGAGTCCGAGTCCAGATCCGCGCCCAGATCCGCGCCCAGATCCGC
>CAYXNS010000014.1:0-42460 GCA_964466315.1 uncultured Gammaproteobacteria bacterium | reverse complement strand
CATCCAGGTCCGAGTCCGAGTCCAGATCCGCGCCCAGATCCGCGCCCAGATCCGCACCCAAGTCTATGTCCAGGTTCAACGCGGCGGCGGAATCTTCATCGGGCGCGTCGTCGCCAGCCTCGTCGGCGATCTCATCGCCAATAGCATCTCCGGACTGCTCGAATAGCACCGCTTCGAGACCGGCAGCTGTCTGATCGCCTACTAGATCCAGACTGTCCTCCGAGGCCACTTCCTGCGTACCACTCGCCTCGAGTTCGAGGCCGACGTCCGGTGTCGAGAGATCGCCCAGGTCGAGATCGACGCTGTCGCCCTCACCCGAGTCGAGCACGAGATCGACGGCGACCGATCCGGCAGACGCGGAAACCGCGGAGAACAGCGCATCATCCGGGCAAATCTGCTTGCCCATGATGACGACCTTGTCCCAATCGGAATCCGAACCGGAACCGATCTCCGCGTACAAAGCCTGCGCCGTCCGCAGGAATGAATCCTTATTGCCCCAAACGAAGAAGACCTCGAGAAGCTTGAGCGTCAGATCGCGGCGTCCGGGCTCCGCTTCCAGCGCTTTCTCCACGAGCTCGGCCGCCTGATCATAAAGACCGTAGGCCATGTGGAAGTCAGCTTCGGCGACCGGGTCGGCTTGCTCCAGATTGATTACCGTCTGACTTGAAATCATATCGTCAGGCGACGCTTCCGGCGGTGGCGGAACCCCGATCGTCATCATCTCACCAACGGGCCGTTTCTCTGACTCGGATCCGGATTCCGCTTCGGGTGCCAGCCCGAGTTCCGAATCCAATGCCCCCAGCAGGTTCGACGGATCTTCTGCGGCTGCTTCCTGCTGCTCTTCGACGAGAAAATTCACATCTTCGCCGTCATCCTGATCTCGTAGCCGGTCTGTCGCTGCGCGTGATTCACTATCCTCATCGAGGTCAGCCTCGAGCGCCTCCCAGCGACCCGTCACGTCGTCACCATCCTGTTGCCGATAGCGGAGGTACCAGACGGCCGTCCCGGTCAGTGCAAGCAGGCCGAGGCCGATCAACAGGATCGGGCTCGTGAGCCCGCCGAGAATCCGCGAGACCAACGACGGCTCGGGCGACGGCGGAACGACACGAGTAGTCGCCACGGATGGCACGAACGCGGCAGGCTCGGCGCTCACGGGCACCACTGCGGGTTCGGGTACCGCTTCGTCAGCGAAGAGCGGCTCAGATTCGAGATCTACACCGACAACCGACACCGGCTCGGACTCGGCGCCGGCAACCTGTTCCTCTGGAACAGCCGGAGTTTCCTGGGCAGCCTGCAATTGCTCCTGGAGATCCTGCAGTTGTTGATCTCTGATCTCGAGCAATCGCTGGCTTTCATTCAATTCCTCGCGCAGCGCGCCGAGTTCTCTCTCCAACTCAGCGACTTTCGCTGCTGCCGAATTAGTCGTTCCGGCTCCGGCGCTCGAATCGGCGCTGGCGCTCGCAGTCGTCGAGGCCCCGGCAGCAGCCACAGAGTCCGGCGTCACGAGCCGCAGACGCGCCTGCTGATCCACGCCACCCTGCCAGATCTCATTTTGTCGCAGCGCTTCTTCGGTCGCGGCTGCGGCAGTTACATCGCTGAATTCGGCGGATTGCGGTATGCGTAACGTCACGCCCTGATGCAACGTGTTCATATTGCCGCCAAACGCCTGCGGGTTCGCACGGTACAGGGCCACCATCATTTGGTTCATCATGATGCCCGGCGGACGGTAGCGTTCGGCGATCGACCACAGCGTCTCCGCAGATTGAACGGGCCCATAGCTGGCGGATGCCGACGACAAAGTCGCAGCCGATACTGGTGGTGGCTCCGGCTGCGGGGGTGGTGACGCCGCTTGAACGGGCGGCGGGGCTGTCTGAACGGGCGGCGTCACAGGCGCTGGACGATTGATGGCCGCCGCCGGCTCGGGCACGGGTGAAACGGCGGTTTCCGCGGGTTGAATACTCGTCGCAACTTCCGGCACCGGAAGCAGCACGGGTGGATCCAACAGGACCGTGTACTCGCGCAGAATACGTCCCCGCGACCAGCTGGCCTCGACCAATACCGTAACGAAGGGCTCAGCGACGGGTTCCTGAGAACTCACTGCCACGACCGGCGATCCCACATTGTTAGAGCCGACGTCAAAACTGATGCCGGTGAGAAAGGCAGGACGATCGAGTCCGTAGCGCTCGAACGTCTGCTGGTCGGCGAGCGTCACCCGGAGGCTGCTGAACTCCTCAGTCGTCGCCGAAACGAGCTGAATCTCGGCCCGGAGAGGCTGATTGAGACCGGAGCCGAGTTCGATATCACCTAGCCCTAGTGCCCATGCCCCGGGGGACGCGAGCAACAGTATGAGGGCACTCCAACGCGCCGTTGGTGTCATGGAATATCCCCTACCAATTTCCGTCCAGCTCGACATAGAAATGCCGTCAACGCCAAACCTGAAAAACTCCCTAACAACAGATCCAAACCATACATTACATAACTTGGTTTACCAAAATCTCCGCGATCTGCACACTATTCAACGCCGCGCCTTTGCGCACGTTGTCCGCCACCACCCACATGTCCAAACCACGCGGATGGGACAGATCCTCCCGGATGCGCCCAACGTACACAGCATCCCGATGCGCCGCGTCCGTCGCGGCCGTAGGATAGTCGCCCGGCTCGTTGCCATCCAGGAGCACTACCCCAGGCGCCGAATTTAATAATTTCTGGGCCTCGGGAACTGTGACTTTCGTTCGGGTTTCGATATGCACTGCTTCAGAATGCCCGAAGTAGACGGGAATGCGGACGCATGTCGGATTTACCATAATACCGGGGTCTTCGAAAATCTTCCGAGTCTCCCACACCATCTTCATCTCTTCCATCGTGTAACCCGTGTCCATGAGCGAAGAGATCTTCGGCACGGCATTGAAGGCCACGGGCTTCTCTCCGCCGTTAATCGAGACGTCTGCACCAGAGAGATATGCCTGAGTCTGCTCGGTCAAGCTCGTCATGGCACCGCGCCCCGCGCCCGATGTCGCCTGATAGGTCGCAACATTGATGCGCTCGATTCCCGCCGCAACGTGAATCGGCTGTAGTGCGACCACGAGTTGAATCGTCGAACAATTAGGATTCGCGATGATGCCGCGATTGGAGTAGTCCGCTATGCGAATAGCATTGCACTCCGGTACGACGAGCGGAATATCGTCCTCGTAACGAAAGTGAGACGTATTGTCGATGACGACCGTGCCCGCGGACGCAGCGCGTGGCGCATGCTCGGCCGAAACCGAACCACCCGCGGAAAAGAATGCAAGCTGCGCTTTGCGGAAATCGAAATCGTCGAGTACGTCGACCGCATGCGGCTCACCACGAAACTCGATGTTACGGCCAATCGAGCGCTGACTCGCGAGCGGGTACAGCTTACCGACCGGAAAATCTCGCTCCTCGAGAATCCGGATCATGGCGTCGCCGACTAAACCGGTCGCGCCGGCAACCGCTATGTCATAGGTCTTAGACATGCCAGTAGATATCGTCTTTTATTTAGTGAGAAGTCTCAGGCTTTCTGCTCGACCCCGATAGCCGGGGTAGCGGAAGTCACGTCCGCGTTCTGAGCGCGATGCCTTAAATAGTGATCCATGAGAGTCAGCGCCAGCATCGCCTCCGCAATAGGCGTTGCGCGCAATCCGACACAGGGATCGTGGCGACCTGTCGTGACGATCTCGGTAGCTTTTCCCTCACGGTCAACGGTCCCGCCCGGCACCTGGATACTCGACGTCGGCTTCATGGCGATGCTGATGAGAATATCCTGCCCTGAAGATATGCCGCCCAGCGTACCCCCCGAAGAGTTTTTTGCGAAGCCATCGGGCGTCAACTCATCACGGTGTTCGCTCCCATGCTGTTGGACGCACTTGAAACCATCGCCGAATTCCACTCCTTTAACGGCATTGATACTCATGAGCGCATGAGCGATCGCGGCCTCCAACTTGTCGAATACGGGTTCTCCCAGACCGGGGGGCACACCGGTCGCGACGACATTGATCCGGGCCCCGATGGAATCGCCTGCTTTACGCAGATCGTCCATGTAACTCTCGAGCGTGCCGAGCCTCTCCGGATCCGCGCAGAAGAATGGGTTGTCATTCACGATATCCAGATCGCGTGCCTCGAGACGGTGCGGGCCCAACTGGGCCAGATAACCGGTGATGCGCAGGTCGAGCCGCTCCGCCAGATATTTTCTAGCGATGGCGCCAGCCGCCACGCGCATCACAGTCTCTCGAGCTGACGCGCGGCCGCCGCCACGATAATCCCGTATGCCGTATTTCTGCTGGTAGGTGTAATCGGCATGCCCGGGTCGAAAGCTGTCTTTGATCTTGCTGTAGTCCCGGGAGCGTTGATCCACGTTTTCCACGAACAGGCCGATCGCGGTCCCCGTAGTGACGCCCTCGAATACGCCCGAGAGAATCTTGACCTGATCCGGCTCCTTGCGCTGCGTGACGTGCCGAGAGCGGCCCGGCCGCCTGCGATCGAGGTCTGTCTGGATGTCGGCCTCGGCGAGCGCCAGCCCCGGCGGACAACCATCGATCACGCAGCCCATGCCCGGCCCATGGCTCTCGCCAAAGGTCGTCACGGTGAATAGACTTCCAAATGTATCGCCAGCCATAGCCCCAATATCCCTGATCGCAGGCAGCTCGCCTCACGACCGACCGCCGCTCCGCGCTGCTAACCCGCTAAGTATCCAGTCAATTCGTCACGCGTCAATACAAAGACGCCCTCACCGCCATGCTCGAACTCCAACCACGTGATCGGCAGGCCGGGGTACTCCGTCGTCAAAGCCTCCTGCGCTTCCCCCACCTCCATGATAAGAACACTATCCGCCATCAGATACTGCGGCGACTCGCCTAAGATCCTCGCGACGAGGGACAGGCCGTTCTTTCCGCCAGCCAATGCCTGTGCAGGCTCGTGTGCATACTCGCGAGGCAGCTCGGCGAGCCGCGATTCCGGCACATAAGGTGGATTGGAGACGATGACACGATAGGGGTATTCAATCCCCGCGAATAGATCTGACTGGATTACGCGTACGCGGTCCACCAGATCGTGCGCCGCGACATTACGATTCGCGACTTCGATTGCGCCAGCAGACACGTCTACCGCGTCCACCAGAACGCCCGGACAGTAATGCGCTGTCGCGATCGCCAGGCAGCCACTCCCGGTTCCGAGATCCAGAACCCGATCGCCTTCACCGAGTCGGCACCAGGGCTTGAACTGCCGGGCGATAACCTCGGCCAGCGGCGAGCGAGGAACGAGTACGCGCTCGTCAACCGAGAACCGCAGCCCCGCGAACCATGCCTCGCCGAGCAAATACGCCAGAGGTTTGCGCTCCGTCACGCGTCGTCGAGCCAGGTCGGCCAAGTCGGGGATCAGCGCCGGCTCGGGCACCGTTTCGAACGCGGCGTCGTTCCACGTTTGCCGGCTTCGGACGAGCCAATACGCCTCATCCGCCGAGTTGTCCGTACCGTGTCCGAACTCCAATCCATGCGAATCGAAGTACTGCGCGATGAGCGTCACGCACTCCGTGCCCGACCGAGTCCGGAGAAGCGCTTGTTCGAGTTCGACGACGGTCATGGGCCGCGGATAATACTCCTTATGAGATAATCCATCGCATGATCGGACCCATGCTGAGAATCTTGATTATCTCGCTCGTGCTGCTGGCGGGCGCGACCGTGTGGGTGTCCAGTCTCAGGCAGAATCTGCCCGCGCCAGTAGTCGCGACGTTCCTTCCGGAGCCACTCGCGCTCCCCGCGGTGCGATTGACCGATGAGCACGGAGGCGAGTTCTCAACCGACGATCTGGCCGGAGATTTCACATTCGTATTCTTCGGCTTCACGAATTGCCCGGATATCTGCCCGATTACGCTGCAGACGCTCGCCAACGTCAATGTCGAACTATCCACGAGAAATCTCGCGAGACCACGTGTCCTATTCGTCAGCGTCGATCCTGAAAGAGATACCCCGACGCAGATCGAGCGCTACCTCGGTAACTTTAGCGCGGACTTCAAGGGTGTTACCGGAAATCCACAAGCCCTCGAACCATTAACGGCCGCGCTCGGCGTCTTCGTAGAGCGGCACCAACATGCCGGCACTGAAGCCTACAGCGTCACACACAACTCCACGGTGTACCTCATCGGTCCCGAGGCCGAGCTGATCGCCGTATTCGGATCGCCTCACGATGCCAGCGTGATCGCTTCGGACTTTGTTCTCGTTCGACAGCTGTATATGACCCAGCGGATGGATGCTTCGGCCTCCTCATGAGATCCGCGCTCTGGGTGTGGCTGCAATACCTGCTCCCACAACGCTCACTGGCCCACGTCGTCTATCGTATCGCTCGATGCACCTGGCCGGCGGTCAAGAACCCGCTGATTCGATGGTTCTCGGGCCGATATCGCGTCGACCTCGCCGACGCCGAACAACCGGACCTAGGCGCATACGCGAGTTTCAATGAGTTCTTTACGCGTGCACTGCAACCGAACTCTCGACCGCTGGTTGGCGACGAAGACACTCTAATCTCGCCCGCGGACGGTTATTTGAGCGAATTTGGTGTCGCCGCGACGGAACGGTTTATCAAAGCTAAAGGAATCGGTTACGGGCTCGGCGAACTACTGGGCGAATCGCCGAGCGGTGCAGCCGATCTCGCGCTTGGCAGCTTCGCAACGATCTATCTCGCGCCGCACAACTATCACCGTGTTCATATGCCGTTGGCGGGCACTCTTAAACGAACCCGCTACGTTCCCGGCCGACGATTCAGCGTCAATAGCCAGACAGTGGACCGGATTCCGAAGCTTTTCTGCCGCAACGAGCGCGTACTGTGCTGGTTCGATACGGCAATCGGACCCATGGTTCTGGCGCTGATCGGCGCACTGAACGTCTCCAGCATCACGACCCGGTGGCTCGGGGAAATCCGGAGCGGTAAAGAGCGTGAGTGGCGGGACAGCGGCCCGCCGCGACACCGTTACGGTCGGGGCGACGAAATCGGCCGCTTCAATCTCGGCTCGACCGTCATCGTTCTCCTGCCACCATCGGCATTGACCTGGGACGAGGAACTCAACGCCAACCGGCCACTGCGCATGGGGCAGCCGCTCGGAAGAATCCGCGTGCCCTCGACCGGAACTTGAGTTGAGCTCCGAGGCTTGGCGACCCAGCGGTGCACCGGAGACACTCCGGCTGCGCGCCGAAGTACTCACGAAGATGCGCGGGTTTTTCGCCGCCCGCGACGTACTCGAGGTCGAGACGCCGGCACTGTCGACAGTGGGCGCGTCGGATCCGGCTCTCGACGCTATGACGGCCCAGCCCAGGGATCAAGGTGCGCAGCCTTACTACCTGCACACCTCACCCGAATTCGCGATGAAGCGCTTGCTCGCCGCGGGTTCCGGGGACATCTACCAGATCTGTCGCGTCTTTCGAGATGCCGAGCTAGGGCGCTGGCATGAGCCGGAATTCACCCTTCTCGAGTGGTATCGGGTCGGCTGGGACGAGAACCAACTCATCGGCGAGGTGGAGTCACTGCTCATCTCCCTGCTCGAGCCCCATCGGCCCCTGAAGGCGACAGTTCGGATGAGCTACCGGGAAGCTTTTCGCGACATCCTGCACGTCGATTCCTCTGACGATGAAGACGCAATTCGCGCCGTTCTGTCGCGCCAGGCGATCGATGTCCCTACTCAACTCAGCGGCGACGGCCTGCTCGATCTTGCGCTCAGCCAGATCATCGTCCCGCACCTCGATCCCGACGCGCTGTCATTTATTTATGACTATCCAGCTACCCAAGCGGCGCTCGCGAAGATAAAACCGGGCGAACCACCGGTCGCGGCACGATTTGAGACATTCAGTGGAGGCATCGAACTCGCCAACGGATTCGGTGAACTCACGGATGCCGTGGAACAGCGGCAACGTTTCGACGCGGAGCTCCTACGGCGACGTCAGGATGGCCGTCGAGAACCGCCCTTGGATGAGCGTTTTCTCGAAGCGTTGCGCCACGGCTTACCGGCGTGTGCGGGTGTCGCCGTCGGCGTGGATCGAGTATTGGCTCTGGCGGCAGGGCTCGACAATGTCGCTCACACGATGAGCTTTCCGCACGGACAGCAGGACGATCCCCTGAAGCGGCCGTAAAATGTAGCGCGAAAAAGGGGCCGGGTCCCTTTTTTCATGAACCATGCGGGATCGGGCACGAGCTGACAAAAAGGGACCCGGCCCCTTGATTAACGCTAGCGCGATTTTGCCCGGGAGACGTACTCTCCACTGCGCGTATCGACTTTCACGACCTCGCCCTGCTCGACGAATAAGGGCACTCTAACGACAGCGCCGGTCTCGAGGATCGCAGGCTTCACGCCACCTTGAGCCGTATCCCCTCGAACACCAGGATCAGTTTCGACGATGCTGAGCTCGACGAAATTCGGCGGCGTGACGAGCAGCGGCGCGCCGTTCCACAGCGTAACGGTGCAGACGTCCTGTTCCCTGAGCCATTGCTTCGCGTCGGCCACGGCTCTCTCGTCGGCCGGAAGCTGTTCGTAGGTCTCAGCGAACATGAAATGCCAAAACTCGCCATCGGAGTACAGATACTGCAGGTCCTGTTCTACGACATCGGCTGCTTCGACGGACTCCCCAGACTTGAAAGTCTTCTCAACGACACGGCCCGTTTTCAAGTTTCTGATCTTGACGCGGTTAAACGCCTGACCTTTCCCGGGCTTAACGAACTCGTTCTCGAGAATCGTGCACGGATCTCCATCCAGAATGATCTTCAACCCACCACGGAACTCATTGGTGCTATAACTCGCCATTGATCTCTTGCTCTCTGCACAATCCGCTGCCGTAAACCCGGCGATAATACATTTATGCCTCGTGGAAGCGAACCGATTTGGATGAGTAGACCCAGCCGCGACCCCGTGCGTACCCAGACTCCGAAACCAGCCCGCTGGCAGCAATTATTGCGCGATGCCATCCGAAACGCGGATGAACTCTTGGCCATTCTGGGGCTCGATCCGCAAATGGGAGACTCGATTCAACCGAGCCCCAGCGACTTCCCGCTCCTCGTTCCGCGAGGATTCGTGGCGCGAATGCGCAGAGGAAACCCCGATGACCCACTGCTCCGTCAAGTATTGCCCAGAAGCGTAGAGCGCGACAAACGCCTCGGGTTCACCAAAGATCCGCTGCGCGAAAAACCGCTTGTTCGACATGGGATCATCGAGAAATATCCATCTCGAGCGCTGATCGTTACGACGGCCGCCTGCCCCGTGCACTGCCGATATTGCTTCCGACGTCATTTTTCTTACGAGTCTCAGTCAGCGTCCCGCAGCAACTGGGCCGACATCATCGCGACTCTCGAGACTCGTGACAATACGCGCGAAATCATTCTATCGGGCGGCGATCCACTGAGTCTCTCGAATCACCGTCTACAACACCTGATCTCGGAACTCGAAACCATCCCCGCGCTCGCTTCCCTTCGTATACATAGCCGGTTTCCTATCGTTCTGCCGGAGAGGGTCGACCAGGGCCTGATTGCACTCCTTCGGCAGACGCGGCTCAAGACCGTTCTCGTTGTGCATTGCAATCACGCGAACGAAATCGATGAGTCGGTTCAGCAGGCTCTTGAGGATGTAAGCGCCACCGGTACTCTGCTATTGAATCAGTCGGTATTACTGCGTGGAATCAACGACGATGTTGGCCGCCTGGAGGCACTGAGCAACAAATTGTTCGACGCGGGCATTCTCCCATACTACCTGCACCAACTCGACCGCGTGGCGGGTACCGCTCATTACGAGGTCACAGACAAGAAAGCTTCGGCGCTAATTACAGCTCTAAGAGCGCGTATCCCAGGATATCTCGTGCCCAGACTCGTGAGGGAAGTGCCGGGCGAATTAAGTAAAACACCGCTCGGCAGAAGTCATCTGTGATCCGTGCCCGTTTGTCGTTACGCGCGGGTGCTAAACTTCAGACACCTTCACCCGCCCAGCGCTAAAATAGCTACAAGGATCTCGCAAAGTAATGAGTCAGGCGCATGTGCCACTAGTTGTCCTCACCGATCACGAAGAAAACGTCGAGCTTATTAATCGCGTGCTTCGCGACACCGAGCATGCGATCCGGTGTCACTGGATTGACAGTGTCGATCGTATCGCCGACGCACTTCTGGAGTTCTCTGCGGAACTACTCTGGCTTTTTCATGACGGTAGCCCGGACGAGATCAGACAAATCGCAAAGATCCGGAAAGAGGTGGCGCCGATGGTACCGCTTCTCGTCGTGGGCGATGCCGTAGATGAATCGGCAATCGCGGCCGCCATGCAGGCGGGAGCTCAGGATTTGGTCTCGGTCCGACAGATCGAGCGCCTGCGATCGGTAGCAAAACGGGAACTGCGTGCCTTTCAACTGGAAAGCGAGCTGAATAGGACCCTCGCCTCCGCAACTCAGTATCGCAAACAGATATCCGCGCTGAAGGAGGAGGCGGAAGATGCCATCGGCTGCGCCCAAAAGGGCGTGCTCGTAAAAGCGAATCAGGCCTGGGCTCGACTTTTTGGATACGATGACTCCGAAGCGATGCGGGGTTTACCCGTCATGGATTTCTTCGAGCTCAGCAGCCGAACGACGCTGAAGGGCGGACTCATTACATGCGTGAGTGGACAGTGGGATTCGGGCCCGCTCAAGGTGACGGCTTTAGGAAAGGACGGTGCAGGCGTACCGCTCGAACTGCGGCTCAAACGCTGTGAATTCGACGACGAGACCGCCGTGACAATCACCGTACCGAGCGCCAGACCTCCAGCCACAGAGCCGCAGCAACTCGTGGAAGAGGCCGTGCACCGGGACCCGATTACGGGGTTTTACCACCGTTGGCACTTCGTCGATCTGTTGATGACGCGGCTCGAGTCAAATCCTCGTGGCGGCGTCCGGGTTCTCGCCTACCTGCGCCCGGACAAGTTCGGCGACATCAAGGACGACATCGGCCCACTGGCCAGCGAAGACGTCCTCGTGCAACTGGCCGAAATCATACGCGGCCTGACCCAACCGAACGATCTTTACGGACGCTTCGGCGGCGTCGTTTTCACCGTGCTGCTGGAACGCGGTACGCTGCGGGATGTTGAGGCCTGGGCCGAGAATGCCGTGGTGACTATCTCCGACCACCTCTTCGAGATAGCCAATAAGACCGTCTCCGTCACCTGCACACTCGGGCTCTCGGAGGTGACGCGCAACGCTGATCGGGTCGAACCCATCCTGATCGAGGCCGAGCAGGCGAACAATCGTGGCCGGAAACGCGGCGGCAATCAGGTCGTGCTGGCAGAGATATCGGATGAGAGCACGCGTATTCGACGCTTCGACCTCGTCTGGGTCGAAAAGATCAAGACGGCGCTATTGAACAACCGTTTCCGGCTGATACATCTGCCGGTTGTGAACCTGACGGGTGAAGAGGGAACGCGGTTCGACACCGTGTTGTGCATGCTCGACGAGGACGGCGAGGAAGTCCCAGCCATAGAGTTCATGCCCGCTGCCGAGCGGCACACGATGCTGAAGATGCTCGACCGCTGGGTGATCGATGCCTCACTTGCGTTCGCCATCGAACGCAAGCCGGATCAGCTATTCGTAAAGCTCTCCAAGGACTCCGTCGTCGATAAATCGCTGATGGAGTGGCTAGAGAAGGAGATCGAAGGAAAGGATATCGATGCGAGCAGCGTCTGCTTCCAGGTTAGCGAAGAGGTTATCACTCGACACCTCAAGCAAGCCCGAACGCTCGCCGAGGAGCTGATGTCGCTAGGCTTCACCTTTGCGGTTGAGCACTTCGGCGTAGACCGCGACCCGATGAAGATACTCAATAACGTCCCGATGCAGTTCCTCAAGATCGACGGCTCGTTGATGCAGAGCATCTCGAATAACCAGACATGTCAGGACGCCGTCCAGCGTTTCGTCGTCGCCGCGCACCAGAAGGGCATCGCGACGATCGCGGAGCGCGTCGAAGATGCGAATACGATGGCCGTCCTGTTCCAGCTCGGCATTGGTTTCATGCAAGGCCACCATGTGCAGGAAGCCGAAGTTGTCCTTGAAGAAGCTCCCGCCCCGACGACACTCGTGCTCGAGTTAGAACCGGATCCCGAACCGGCACCGCAGCCGAAGACGGTTATCGGCGGTTGAGTCGATTCAATCGGCGATGAGCCGATCGACCTTGCGCCAGCCGCGTGGTAACGCGTTGCCGCGCCGGCCACGGCTCGCGTAATAGTGTTCGAGATCTTTCGCTTTCAACGTCATATGCCGGCGGCCTGACATGATTCGTAACGATTGATCCTGTGCCACTACACAGATCGCAGCCATCTCTACCTCGCCCTTGGAAGGCAGCCCGAGAATCTTGTTGCCCTTGCCGCGCGCAAGCTCGGGTAGCTCATCGATATCGAACAGTAATAACCGTCCGTCGGTGGATACGGCCGCGAGCCGACCACCTTCTTTCCCAATCGCAGCGGCCGGCACAACTGATGCGCCCTTCGGTACGGTGAGTGCGGCCTTACCAGCCTTATTGCGGGAGTGCAGGTCCGAGAGCGCAACGACGAAACCGTAGCCCGCGGATGAGGCCAGCACCCACTTATCCTCCGCGGCGCCCAGGAGCACGGCGCGAAACGACGAGCCGTCCGGAGGCTTCAGCCGTCCCGAGAGAGGCTCACCCTGACCACGGGCCGACGGGAGTGTATGGGCGGCCAGGCTGTAGGCGCGACCGGTGCTGTCCATAAAGACCGCAAGCTGGTTACTGCGCCCAATCGCCGCCGCGAGATACTGATCGCCCGAGCGATAGTTCATCACATCCACGTCGACTTCGTGCCCCTTCGCAGCCCGAGCCCAGCCACGCTCGGACAGCACAACGGTTACGGGATCGCTCGCGACAAGTTTCGACTCATCCATCGCTTGCGCTGCATCACGCGCCACGAGGTCCGTACGACGCTCGTCGCCGTGAGCCTCAGCGAGTTCGAGCAACTCCCCCTTGATGAGCTTCGTGAGGCGCGCTTTGGAGCGGAGCGTCCGCTCCAGATCGATCTTCTCTTCGGCCAACTCTTCCTGTTCCCCTCGGATTCGCACCTCTTCCAGCCGTGCCAGATGGCGTAGCTTCAATTCGAGAATGGCCTCCGCCTGGATATCGCTGAGCTTGAGCCGTTTCATGAGGACGGGTTTGGGATCGTCCTCCTTACGGATAATCTTAATCACGGCATCGATATTGAGATACGCGATCAAGAGGCCGTCGAGGATATGCACGCGGCTTGTGACATGCTCCAGCCTGAATTTCAACCGGCGCTTGACCGTAGCCAGGCGGAACTTGACCCATCCCTCGAGTAAGGACTTCAAGCCGTGAACGGCTGGCCGTCCATCGAGCCCGATCACGTTGAAATTGATGCGGACCGTGCGCTCCAGATCCGTGGTCGCGAAAAGGTGACTCATCGTCGCGTCGATATCTACGCGAGAGGATCGGGGTGTCAGCACCAGGCGCGTTGGACACTCGTGATCGGATTCGTCTCGCAAATCCTCGAGCATCGGCAATTTCTTGGCGCGCATCTGCGTTGCGATCTGTTCGAGCACCTTCGCGCCGGAAATCTGGTGCGGTAGCTCCGTGATGATCAGTTCGCCGCCCTGATTCTCGTAGCGCGCACGCAACCGCAACGTGCCCGTGCCGGTCTTGTAGATCTGCGAGATCTCTTTGTGCGAAGAGATCAGTTCGCCGCCGGTGGGGAAGTCGGGCCCTTTGATGTGCTTCATAAGTTGGCTCAGCGTCGTCTTGGGCTGATCCAGAAGGCGAATGAGGGCCGTGATGACTTCGCGTACATTGTGTGGTGGAACATCGGTCGACATGCCGACGGCGATTCCACTCGTGCCGTTCAACAGTAGATTCGGTAACTGTGCGGGCAAGACAGTGGGTTCCTGGAGCGTCCCGTCGAAATTCGGTTGCCATTCGACGGTGCCCTGCCCGAGTTCGGCCAAGAGGACTTGAGCATAACGAGTCAAGCGGGCTTCGGTATAGCGCATCGCGGCAAAGGACTTCGGATCGTCCTGAGACCCCCAGTTACCGTGGCCGTCGACGATGGGATAGCGGTAGCTGAATGGCTGGGCCATATGCACCATGGCCTCGTAGCACGCTGAGTCTCCGTGCGGATGGAATTTGCCGATGACGTCGCCGACGACACGTGCGGCCTTTTTCGGCTTGGCCGCGGCCGACATTCCGAGGTCACTCATCGCATAGACGATGCGCCGCTGGACAGGCTTCAAGCCATCACCGATGAACGGTAGCGCACGATCCAAAATGACATACATGGAATAATCCAGGTAGGCCCTCTCGGTAAACGACGCTAACGGGACCCTTTCGATCCCTTCGAAATTGAGTTCCTGTTCTCTCATCGATCTCTCTCGTTAGCGAACCATCGCGACCTTACCGGCCGCGCTGAAAAAAAATGGACCGGGCCCCTTTCCGCGCGGAACGAATAATTAGGGCCACGCGGCCGCTCCTACACGTCCGCAAGATTTCCCTTCTCCTGCAACCACTCTCTGCGATCCGGCGCCCGTTTCTTCGCGAGCAGCATGTCGAGCATCTGATCGGCTTGATCCTTGCCGCTTATGGTCAGCTGAATCAAGCGCCGCGTCTCGGAAGCCATCGTTGTCTCCCGAAGCTGAGCCGGGTTCATCTCGCCAAGTCCCTTGAAACGCGTCACCGAGATCTTGCCCTTCTTCTTCTCCGCCTCGACTCGATCCAGAATCATGTCCCGCTCTGCCTCGTCCAGCGCGTAGAAGACCTCCTTGCCGACATCGACGCGAAAGAGCGGTGGCATCGCCACGAATATATGCCCGGCGGAAACGAGAGGCCGGAAATGCCTCAAGAACAATGCGCAGAGCAGTGTCGCGATGTGCAAGCCGTCCGAGTCCGCGTCCGCGAGAATACAGATTTTGTGGTAACGCAGATCGTCAAGCTTGTCGGAGCCCGGGTCGACGCCCAGCGCGACGCTGATGTTATGAACTTCCTGGGAAGCCAGAAGCTGGCCTGGTTCCACTTCCCAGGTGTTGAGGATCTTGCCTCTGAGCGGCATGACGGCCTGACTCTCCCGGTTTCGTGCCTGCTTTGCGGAACCGCCAGCGGAGTCGCCTTCGACCAGGAACAATTCGGCCAACGTCGGCTCTTGGACAGTGCAATCGGCAAGCTTGCCGGGAAGCGCCGGACCGGCCACGACCCGCTTGCGCACGATCTTCTTCGCGGCCTTCAAGCGCTTTTGCGCGTTGCCGATGGCCTGCTGAGCAATCTCGTCGCCCGATTCGGGATGTTGGTTCAGCCACAGCGCAAACGTGTCTTTTACGACGCCACTGACGAAGCCGGCGCACTCCCTGGAACCCAGACGTTCCTTCGTCTGTCCGGAAAATTGCGGGTCTTCCATTTTCACCGACAGGATGAATGCAACGCCCTCCCAGACATCTTCCGGCGCCAGCTTGATGCCGCGCGGTAAGAGATTCCGGAAGTCGCAGAATTCTCTGAGCGCCTCTGTCAGCCCCGCGCGCAGGCCGTTAACATGCGTGCCGCCCTGCGGCGTAGGAATCAGATTGACGTAGCTCTCGCATACCGGCGTTACCTCATCGGTTCGCCAGACCAGCGCCCACTCGACAGCCTCGCGCTTCGCCGTCAACGTGCCGGTGAACGGTTCTTCGGGCAGCCACTCGGATTTCTTGCCGAGTGTTTCGCGCAGATACTCTTCGAGGCCGCCAGTGTACTGCCAGCGCTCCTTCTCCTTGGGTTTCTCGACTTTCAGACGGACATCGAGCCCTGGGCAAAGGACGGCTTTCGCGCGCAACACATGTTTGAGCCGTGGAATCGAGAAAGCGGCGCTGTCGAAGTACTTGGGGTCCGGCCAGAATCGCAACGTTGTTCCGGTATTGTCCTTGCCGACCTTGCCGACGACATCGAGCTTGCCGCGGCGCTTACCGTTAACGAAGCTCATGTTGTATTCCTTGCTGTCGCGGCGTATCCATACCTCCAGATTCTTCGACAACGCATTGACGACGGACACGCCAACGCCGTGTAGCCCACCTGAAAACTTGTACTGCTCGTTAGAGAATTTGCCGCCTGCATGCAGCTTCGTGAGGATCAACTCTACGCCGGGGATCTTCTCCTTCGGATGAACGTCGACGGGCATACCACGCCCGTTATCGGACACTTCGAACGAACCGTCCTTATAGACCTTGACGTCGATACGTTTTGCATAACCCTCCAGCGCCTCGTCGATACTGTTGTCGATAACTTCATGGGCCAGGTGATTGGGCCGAGTCGTGTCGGTGTACATGCCCGGGCGCCTGCGTACAGGCTCCAGACCGCTCAAGACCTCAATGTCGGCAGCGCGATAACTCTTAGTCATGCATCCATCCTGGCTCTAGCCCGGCCGCATTGCTCAGCTAGAGAGGAGCGAGTGGATTGTAACGCCTGTTGCAGATGCTAATCGAGATCAGCTGCCAGCGAATTGCGTACGACGGCCGGTACGGCGGCGGCAACATGGCTGTAGTTCGGATGTTCTATACCGAAGCCCAGCACAGCGCCATTTTTCAGAGCCGCACACATTTCAGTATCCAGTTCGAATCGCATGAAATGCACAGCCGAGGTTTTCTCCGCCGTGCTGCGATCGAGATCCTCGTCCGCAATCGCGGTAACCTTCTCGAAGCCTTCGACCTGTGCGTAAACCGTATCCTCAACGCCGGTCAGGCGTGCCAGCTCGACCTGTCGCACGTCGGCATCCGGAAATTCGACCATGAAAGTGGCCTTGAGATTGCCGCCTTCGGGCATCAACGGATTGTAGGCGTTAAGCTTCTCCTCGACCGCCTCGAGTTCGAAGATCCGCTCTATTCGCAACATCTCCTGTACCTGATATTGGATCGTGAGCCGGTCCTCGAAGTAGAGCGTGGCATTCCCGCCGATGGCAACCTGGCGGTTCTTCTTGTGCTCGAGAACACGTGCGCGAAACTCGGGACGCTGCTTATGGTAGTCCTCCAGACTCAGCAGATCATCGGGCGTCAACGGATTCATGCTAGATCCCGTATGCGCGGCGCAACAGCTGTAGCGGGTGACTGGGCTCGGCGGATTCCGCTACCGAGGCGATCTGCTCTGCTGCCATCGGGCAATCGCTCGCGAATTCATCGGCGGCGGCACTGTCCACGGTCCGAGCGACGGGACGCGCAATTTTCCGCGAGATCGCATTGTATTCCTTCTTTACGGCATAGGTACCGTCGTGGCCGGAACATCGCTCGATGGCCTGGACTTTAGTATTCGGGACCAACTCGAGCGCATCCCGAGTCTTTAGTCCGATATTCTGCACGCGCAGATGGCAGGGAACCTGGTAGCTGATGGTCCCGAGGCTCGTCTGGAAATCGACGCGTAGTTTGCCTTCCCGGTGGCGAAGCATCAGATACTCGAATGGATCGAAGAACGCCCGTGCGATACCGGCAACCTTGTCGTCATTCGGGAACAGGAGCGGCAACCCCTGCTTGAACATCAGAACACAGGACGGGATCGGCGCGACGAGGTCCCAGCCCTCGGACACCCACCGATAGAGTTCGTCGATATTATCGTCCTTGAATCGCTCGACGCTCTCGAGGTCGCCCAACTCGAGCTTCGGCATGCCACAACACCGCTCCTGACGCGCCAGTGACGCGGGAATACCATTGTGCTCCAGCACCGTGACCAGATCCTCGACGAGTCCGGGCTGATTGCGATTGCCATAGCAGGTCGAGAATACGACGACCTTACCCGTTGTGCCGCCTGCCGGCTCGGCCTCAGCATCGTCGCGACCGATCTGGTCACGTAAACGGTACCGTGCGTTCCGAACGTGGTACGGGGGAACCGGAGCGTCCCTATGTACACCGAGCGTACGCTGGATCAACTGCCTGCCGAGCTTGGAACGGTTTACCACGTTGACCATCTGCGACACGACCGGTATTCCCGCAAGCCTGCCGATCGTGTCGGTCGAACTCAATAGCTTATCGCGAATCCCCGCCCCTTCATCCTTGAAGCGCTTCACCTTGGCACGCAACATCAGATGCGGAAAATCGACCGCCCATTCATGCGGTGGCACGTACGGACACTTCGTCATGTAGCACATGTCGCAAAGATAGCAATGGTCGACAACTTCCCAGTACGCCTTCTTCGGAACAGAATCCAGTTCACCCGTGTCGGATTCATCGACGACGTCGAATAGGGTCGGAAACGCATGGCAGAGGTTAAAGCAGCGCCTGCACCCGTGGCAGATATCGAATACCCGCTTCAGTTCAGCAAATAGCGGCTCTTCGGCCGCGAATTCCGGGTTGCACCAGTCAATAGGGTGGCGCGTAGGCGCCTCCAGGCCTCCTTCTCTCGGCGGTGCCTTCGTGTCAGTCATCACGGATGGCGGCGCCCGGCATCATGCCGGGCCGAACCGTAAATACCTTTGGAGGATCAGTCGTCGAGCGAGTCCAGCGCCTTCTGGAACCGGTTCGCGTGGGAACGTTCGGCTTTAGCCAGGGTCTCGAACCAGTCTGCAATCTCCTCGAAACCCTCATCGCGCGCCGACTTTGCCATGCCAGGATACATGTCCGTGTACTCGTGTGTCTCGCCAGCAATCGCGGCCTTCAGATTCTCGCCGGTCGCGCCGATCGGGAGCCCCGTGGCCGGGTCGCCCACGGCCTCAAGGTACTCGAGATGCCCATGCGCATGACCGGTCTCGCCTTCCGCGGTCGACCTAAACACTGCAGCTACATCGTTATGACCCTCAACGTCAGCTTTCGCGGCAAAGTAGAGATAACGGCGATTGGCCTGGGACTCGCCCGCGAAAGCGTCCTTGAGGTTTTGTTCGGTACTGCTGCCCTTGAGATCCATTGTGATCCTCCTGATGAAGAGATTGCCAGTTCGTTATTCTAATCCCCACACTGCGTGAGGATGCGTTAAAGTGATATTTAGACTGAGTCTAAGTCGAACGGTACTGTAATGTCCGCCCAAATATCTGTCAACCGTACTTACCCGTCTTCATTGACCGGGTCAGGCACGCTGTGTACCGTGGCGCCGTTACGGTGACGGCAGAGAATTATGGCTGCTAAGAAAGAGACAGGCGTGAGTGGGCTCGAGAAGTCGCTCGCGGAACTCGAGTCCCTCGTCGAGCGGCTCGAGAGCGAAGAGTTGCCGCTCGCGGACGCGCTCAAGGAGTTCGAGCGCGGCGTCAAACTCACGCGAAACTGCCAGACGACGCTGAAGAAGGCCGAACAGACCGTTGAGATCCTTTTGAAGAAGACCGCCGACGCGGACGCCGAGCCGTTCGAGCCCAGCGACGAAGCCTAAGCCCATCGTAGGAGCGCCCCGGTCGCCGCCATACGACGCCCGCTCTCACTACCGCTCCCAATGCTGCAGCGACCGAGACCGGCTGGTGGGATGGTTCGTGTCGACCCGAAGAGAAATAAGGGGCCAGATCCCTTTTTAATTAGGGCCAGATCCCTTTTTTCTCGAGATCGTTCCAGATCGTGCGTGGCTTGTGAAAAAAAGGGATCTGGCCCCTTATTTCTGAGCGTGGTGGGTGAGACGCAGGGGAGGCACGACCATCGCGACCGCCCTTTGCGGCTAGGCTGAGCGGAGTATCGTAGCCAGGGGGCCGCTCCTACGGGGAAGTTCGGGCAGCGGTCGTCACGGGATCGATGCCCTGGAGACGCTCGATCAGCGATCGAAGAAAAACCTTGTTGAAGCGCAGCTGGCAATCAGAGGAGGCCTGCTCGAGCAATGTCGAGCTGATGCGGACCAGCTTAACCGTGTCATTCGCGATGATCGTCGTCGTGCGCCGGCCCCCGTCGACGTAGCTGGTCTCGCCAAAGCAGTCGCCTGGACCCAGCACCCCGACCTCGCGCCGCCCCGACTCGACCGTAACGTTACCGTTGACGATGATGTAGAAACGGTCATCGAGTTCGCCCTCGCGGAAAATCTCCTCCTGACCCGCGTAGTCACGCCAGTCGCTCACGCGCAGAACCTCCCAGATCTCCGAGTGAGAGAAATCATGAAAGAACTTGAGCTTGCGCAGCTTGTCGAAATGCTGTTGCTGGTCGATCCTCTGATCCTGATTACGCAGATCCTGATGAATCTGAGTCAGGGCCGCCGCGAATTCCGCACCTGTGGGATAACGTAGTTTCGGATCCTTCTGCAGCGCGACAGCCGTGACGTGTTCCAGCGTTTCGGAGATTTCCTCGCGAAGCGCGTGCATGGGTGACGGTATTGCGTAGACGATCTGATGCAGCAGCTTGCTGAGATTGTTCCCCCTGAACGGCCTGAAGCCCGTCAATAGCTCATACATCACAGCGCCCAGCGAATAGATATCCGACCTCGAAGTGATCTCAGCCGACTGCACTTGCTCGGGCGACATATAGCTCGGTGATCCCGCAATACCCTCGATTCGCGACACGTCCGAATCGGTCACGAGCGCGACACCGAAATCGATGATGCGCACGTCATTGTCTAGCGTCAGCATGATGTTGCCGGGCTTCACGTCCCGATGGATGACACCACGACTATGCGCGTAGTGGAGAGCCTTCGCGCACTTGAAAACAATCTCGACGACGTCATCGATGCGCAACAGATTATCGGGCCGGCAGTAAGCTGCCAGCGTTCTCGCACCATGGATCGGTTCGGTAACGACGTAGTAGGCTCCGTCTTCTTCGCCGGCATCGTAGATGGGGAGGATATTGGGATGTTGCAGGCGGCCCATCATCTGGGCTTCGTTGAAGAACATCTTCCGGGTTACTTTGGCTTTATTCTCGTCTTCCTCGTTCTCGACGGAATAAACCTTGATGGCGACATCGCGGCCGTAATAGGGATCATGCGAGAGAAACACGCGGCCACTGCTCCCCTGCCCGAGATCGTTGATGATCTCATACTTTCCGATACGTCCGGGGACGTCGGACTCGGAGGAATTCGTTAATGTTACTTCAGCAGTGGCCTGGGCCATATCAAGGTATCGGTATTGATCTCGCCAACAACAAGCATGCCGCTGCAAATGCGGCTGCCACGATGTCGTCCAGCATAATGCCGATACCTCCACGCAATCTGTGATCTAGATCGCATATCGGCCAGGGCTTAGCGATATCAAAAAACCGAAATAAAACAAACGCTACCAGCATCCAGAGCGGGTCTGACGGTAGCACGAGGCAGGTTGCGAGAAAGCCGACGATCTCATCCCAGACAATCGCCGGGTGATCGTGATTTTGGAGTCGGCGGGCACTCTCACCGCAGATCCACACGCCCAGGATGAACAGTACGGCCACCAAGGCAGCCTTTGTCTGCAATGGCCACGGGGCGAGCAGCCAGGCAGGCAGGACGGCGATCAAAGTACCGGCTGTTCCGGGAGCTTTAGGCACGAGGCCGGCACCGAACCCGAATGCGACGAGATGAATCGGCTGCGTCAGCAGCGCTCCGGATACCTTCTTAGCCGACATGCTCAAAAATGACTGTGACCCGCGTACGCCGGCGTGAATGGCTGACCGCCGCGGCGACATTCGACCCCGGCGCCGGGCACGAGTTCGCCAATCCGGCGCGCAATGGTGCCGGTCGCCTCGAGAGCGGCTTCGACGGCCTGAGCCTTCGCCGCCGCAGCCGCGAAGCACAGCTCATAGTCGTCACCCCCACCGAGCGCATAGGCCTGAGCGATCTGTGGCGGAAATAGCGTGAGCAGCTCAGCCGACAGCGGGAGTTGCTCAACGTCAATGCTGGCGCCGCAATTACTGGCCTGACAAAGATGCCCGAGATCCGCAACCAAGCCATCGGAGACGTCGATCGCAGCGTTCGCAATCGGTGCCAGGGCTCGTCCTTCGGCGACACGAGGAGAGGGCCGATAGAATCGCGCAGCCAGGGCGCGGTGCTCCGCGCCTTCCTCATTGGCATCCTCGTTAATCAGCGCCAGCCCCGCCGCAGCGTCCCCCAGGGAGCCCGTGACATACACATCGTCACCGACATGACCGCCGCCACGCGTCAGGAACGCATCAAACTCCGAAGAACCGATCAGATGCAGAGTTGCGCTCAACGGTCCTCTTGTAAGATCGCCGCCCACGAGACTGATGTCGTTAGCCGCGGCCAGTTCAAAGAATCCGGCAGTGAAGCCTTCGAGCCAATCATCGTCAGCCTCCGGTATAGTCAGCGCCAGCGTACACCACCGCGGCCGTGCGCCCATGGCCGCGAGATCGCTGAGATTCGCGGCCATGATCCTGTAGCCGACGTGTCCGGCGGCCGTTCGCTTCGGAAAATGCACGCCGTCGACGAGTGTGTCCGTCGCGATAGCAAGAGGACCGGTCGCGTTGATGACGGCTGCGTCGTCTCCTATCCCGAGCAATACATCCGGGTCATCGGTTCGAAGCCCAAAGAAATGCTGAATCGTCTGAAATTCATCTCGACTCACATCAGTCTCCGCTGACGGATTGGCTACGAACTCCTGCTACTTTGACGGCTTTATCGAGAACGGCGTTAACGAAGCGAAAGCAATCGGGCGAACCATACCGTTTCGCAAGCTCCACGGCTTCGTTGATCACCACTTTCGTCGGCACATCGGGGCGGCCGTTGAGTTCCTCGAGCCCCAGCAACAGAATGGCCCGACCGACTGCGTCCACGGTCTTGACGTCTCGGTCAGCCTGACTTCCTATGAGCGAATCGAGATTCTCGATGTTGCCGATGACCGACGTAAGCAATTCCTGAAAATAGCTCTTGTCGATTCGCCCGTACTCCGGCGCCGACCTGAACTGTTCGAGTAGCTCTGGAAGATCGTGTCCGCTCAACTGCCACTGATACAGCGCCCTGACCAGCAGGTCTCGAGCGCCTTGGCGAGCACGCGCCGAACTACCGTCCTCTGCCAGCATCCCGAATCCTTGCACAAAGTGATATTAGCGTTCCATCTGCCGGAGCAGCGTCGCCATCTCGATGGCGGAGAGCGCTGCATCCACACCCTTGTTACCGGCTTTGGTTCCGGCACGCTCGATGGCTTGCTCGATAGTATCCACGGTCAGCACACCAAACCCAATCGGAATCTCATGAGTCGTGCTGACTTGACCGATGCCGCGACTCGCTTCACCGGCAACGTAGCTAAAGTGCGGCGTCGCGCCGCGAATTACGCAGCCTAGAGCGATGAGTGCGTCATGCCGGCGACCGGAAGCCAGCTTTTTCAGTGCGAGCGGTATCTCGAAGGCCCCTGACACGCGTACGATTTCGATGTCCCCTGGATCGGCGCCATGTTTGAGCAAGGTCTCCGTTGCTCCGGCTAGCAGACGCTCGACGATGAAGTCGTTGAAACGCGATGCGACGATACCGAAGCGCAGACCCCGCGCGTCGAGATTCCCTTCGATCTTCTTTATCCGCTCGTCCATAGGGGCTAGTCCTCGAACCCACAATCAGATGAAACGTACTCGACGACTTCCAGTCCGAATCCGGATAACGCATGCATTTGTTTCGGTGCGCTTAGAACGCGCATCCGCTTAACGCCCAGGGCTCTGAGAATTTGAGCGCCCGTGCCGAATGTACGCAACTCCGTGGCTCCATCACGGCCGGTCACGACGTCGCTCTCGGGCTGTTCGAGGCCTCGCAGCACGTCCATAAACTCTCGCGGCGCCTCGTCTTGCCGAAGGATGATGATCACGCCACGATTCTCGTCGGCGATCAACTTCATGACATTGCGTAGCGGCCAACCCAGACGCGCATCCAATACGCCAACGACATCGCTAAGCGTGTCCTGGACATGCACGCGAACGAGCACGGGAGTCTGGGCATCGAGTTCTCCACGCACGAGCGCTAGGTGGACGGCCCGGTTGACATGGTCTTCAAAGGATACGAGTCGGAACGGGCCGAACTCGGTCTCGATCACGAGTTCCGCGATCGCCTCTACCGACTCCTCTTTCTCGAGCCGATAGCTGATTAAATCCGCGATGGTGCCGATCTTCACGTCGTGGTGACGCGCGAATCGAACGAGATCATCACGGCGAGCCATCGTGCCATCCTCGTTCAGGACCTCCACGATAACCGCGGCAGGCTCCAGGCCGGCGATCCTGACGAGATCACAGCCGGCCTCAGTATGGCCGGCTCGCGTCAGAACGCCACCGGGTTGTGCCATAACGGGAAAGATGTGGCCGGGCTGACGAAGGTCCTCTGGCCGGGCGTCGGGAGCGACGGCCGAGCGTACGGTGCGGGCTCGATCATGAGCCGAGATACCCGTCGTGATGCCGTCCGCAGCCTCGATCGATACCGTAAAGTTCGTCGCCCGGCGTCGATCAGTATCGCTCACCATGAGTGGCAGACGTAGTTGTTCGCAGCGAGCGCGTGTCAGCGTCAGGCAAATCAGCCCACGCCCGTAGCGCGCCATGAAGTTTATGTCGTCGGGCGTGACCTTGGTTGCGGCCATAATCAGGTCGCCCTCGTTCTCCCGGGCCTCATCGTCGAGGATGACGACCATCTTGCCGTCACGAAGGTCGGCGATGATCTCTTCGGTACTATTGAGTCCCGACCAGGTGCCGTCAGTCTTGACTGGTGTAACCATGCTTCTGCAGCAACTCCAGATCGACCCCAGACGACGAGTCTCGACTGCTGGCCAACCGTTCAATGTAGCGGGCGATAATATCGACCTCAATATTAACAGCGGTACCGGATTTGTACCTCGAAATGATAGTCTTTTCCTGCGTATGCGGGACGATATTTACGGCGAATTCCGTATTCTCGACTGTGTTGACGGTGAGGCTGACGCCGTCCACCGCAATCGCGCCCTTGCGCGCGATATAACACGCCAGGTTCAGAGGAACCTCAAACCGGACTACCGATGAACGCGCCGACTGACGGATATCGATCACGCTGCCAACACCGTCGACATGGCCTGTCAGCATATGGCCGTCCAGAGAGTCGCCAATCTTCAGCGCTGGCTCGAGGTTGACGCTCGCCCCAACTCCGAGTTGCCCGAGCATCGAAACGTCGAGAGTCTCGAGCGATACATCCGCACTGAAAAACGGCTTATCCGTACTCACGACAGTCAGACACACGCCGTTTACAGCGACGCTGTCACCGAGATGCAAAGAGGGCAGGTCTGTATCCTGTATATCGATGATTAGACGCCGATCACCACCGACTTCGGTCTGCTCGACGATCTGCCCTATGCCTCTGATGATGCCCGTAAACACGCCTGAGTGGTCTCAGATCAGGGGCTGGCCACGTTACTGGGCCGTGCGATGATTCGCAAGTCGTCGCCGACCCGGCGTACATCCACGAAGCTGAGCGAGATACGCTGCTCGAGACTGACGAGCGTGTCGATGACGAACATCGGTCTGGCGCTGTCGCCCAATAGCTGGGGAGCCATGTAGACGATCAACTCGTCGATGAGCCCTTCACGGATCAGCGCACCGTTCAGCACCGCACCCGCCTCCACCCAGACCTCATTGAATTCGAGTTCGCCGAGCCGATCGAGAACCTGCGCGAGATCGCAGCGAGGGAAGCCGCCGACGCGCTCGACCGTGGCGCTCCGACTCAGCAAGTCGCTATCCGCGCTGACCTCCGTCTGCGTCGTGAAGATCAGCGCTTCTTCCGGAGTGCCCAGCAATTTTGCTTCCGGTGGCGTTTTCAGGCCGGAGTCGAGCACGACTCGCACGGGCTGTTTCACGGACGGCGCCGGCTCTTCGAGCCGTGCGTCGAAGCCGGGATTGTCGGCCAACAGGGTCCCGATGCCCGTCATGATCGCACTCGAGCGAGCGCGCCAGCGATGAACATCCGCGCGCGCGGCAGATCCCGTGATCCACTGGCTCAGACCTTTCGCGAGCGCGGTACGCCCGTCCAGGCTCACCGCCAGCTTACTGCGAACCAGCGGGCGGCCTCGCGTCATTCGCGAGAAGTATCCGGGGTTCAACTCGGCCGCTATATCACTGGCAACGCCTACGTCCACCTGAAGCCCTGCTTCCCGAAGACTGGTGATACCACTACCCACGACCTTCGGGTTCGGATCGATTCCCGGACACACGACCCGAGCCACGCCCGCGTCGATCAGCGCCGTGGCACAGGCACCCGTGTGGCCCTCGAAGCTGCAGGGCTCGAGCGTGACGTAGGCCGTTGCTCCCGTTGCGTTATCGCCTGCCGCTGATAACGCGACGCGCTCCGCGTGCGGTCCGCCGGCCTGCTCATGCCACCCTTCACCGACAACATTACCGTCCTTGACCAGAACACAACCGACGCGAGGATTCGGATCCGTGGTGAAAAGCCCTCGCGCGGCCAGCTTCATGGCGCGCGCCAGATAAGCCGCGTCCGCCGGTGCCGTCATTTTTCGTCGTCGTCCGGCAGGAGTGACATCTGCTCGCGCTCCGCCAGCGGGCTGGGACGAGACCTAAGCCTTTGAATTTCTTTCTGAAACTCGGTGATGTCCTGGAAACTGCGGTAGACGGATGCGAACCGTACGTAAGCGACTTCATCCAATCCGTGCAACTCCTCCATGACGAGATCGCCCACGTACCGGCCGGTCACTTCCCGTTCGCCGAAGGTCTGCAACCGGTGAATGATCCGGCCGATGCTCTCCTCGACGACCTCGCTCTCGACCGGGCGTTTCTCCAGTGCCCGAATGATACCGGCTCGAAGTTTGAGTTCGTCGAACGGCTCTCGCCTGCCATCTCGCTTCACCACGTGCGGCATGACGAGCTCTGCCGATTCGAACGTGGTATAGCGCTCATCACAGGATTGGCATTCACGACGCCGCCGTACCTGCAGCCCTTCGCCTGCCAGGCGGGAGTCGATGACTTTCGTTTCCTCGTGACTACAGAATGGACAGTGCACAGACCCCCCCACCGGATTCGTTACGCGCTAAGCGTAAACCGGATAACGCCCGCACAGATCGAGTACGTCGCCTCGAACCCGGTCGATAACGGAATCGATGCCGGTCGGATCGACGAGCGCATCTAAGACATCCGCGATCCAGCCGGTCAGTTGCTCAGTCTCAGCGCCGCCGAAGCCGCGTGTCGTAATCGCGGGCGTGCCAATTCGTAACCCGCTCGTGACGCGTGGCGGCCGCGGGTCGTTCGGGACCGCATTCTTATTGACCGTTATATTGGCGCGGCTCAGTGCGTCCTCCGCGTCCTGCCCGGTAATGTCCTGCTTGATCAGGTCGACGAGCATGAGGTGATTGTCCGTCCCCCCGGAGACGATCTTATAGCCGCGATCGATGAGTGTTTGCGCCATGAGGCGTGCGTTGTCGAGCACCTGCCTCTGATAATCCTTGAAGTCGGGTCCCAGTGCTTCCGTAAGCGCGACGGCCTTGGCTGCAATAACGTGCATGAGCGGTCCGCCCTGGGTGCCGGGGAACACCAGCGAGTTCAATCTCTTAGTCAGATCCGGGTTCTCCCGCGCAAGTATCAATCCGCCGCGCGGCCCCCGCAATGTCTTGTGTGTCGTCGTTGTCGTGACGTCCGCAATCGGTACGGGATTGGGGTAGAGACCAGCAGCGATCAGTCCCGCCACGTGCGCCATGTCTACCATGAGATACGCGCCAACGTCGTCGGCAACCTCGCGAAATCGCTGCCAGTCCACGATGCGGGAGTAGGCGGAAAAACCAGCGACGATCACTTTAGGCTGATGTTCGCGGGCGAGCGCATCTACTGCGTCGTAATCGATCTCGCCGCTGCTCTCGTCGATTCCGTATTGCGCGACGTTGAATAACTTACCGGAGAAGTTCACCTTAGCGCCGTGCGTGAGATGGCCGCCGTGCGGCAGACTCATCCCGAGCAGGGTATCGCCGGGATCCATCATCGCCAAATACGCGGCCGCGTTCGCCTGAGAACCGGAGTGCGGCTGAACGTTCGCATAAGCGGCGCCGAAGAGTTCCTTGGCTCGGTCGATGGCCAGCGACTCCGCGACATCGACGAATTCGCAACCGCCGTAGTAACGCCGGCCTGGATAGCCCTCCGCGTACTTGTTGGTAAGAACGGAACCCTGAGCCGCCAGCACTCTGGGGCTCGCGTAATTCTCCGATGCAATGAGTTCGACATGATCTTCCTGGCGACGCGCCTCGCCCTGAAGCGCGTCGAAGAGTTCATCGTCAAATCCCTGAATCTGATAATCGTCGGTAAACATTGTCAGCATCCGATGCGTCTTTCGAACTCTGTCGTTCGAGGGGGGCGCATTGTAACTCCGTTACGCCAATGGGGAAGTTGAATCGATGAACCCTTCCACGGAACGCGTCCAGGCGCGGGCGAGATTGTCGCGATCATAGCCGCCACCACCCATCCCGAGCACCCTGCCCTCGCAGTACTTATCGGCCAGTTCCCGCAGCCGAGTCGCGGCATGACCGTGGGCATTCTCGCTGTACGCAAGATGTGTGATGGGATCGCCCGCCAGAGAATCCGCGCCGCAGTTCAACATCAGCAGCTCGGGCGGGTTTGCGGAGAGACAAACTTCCACCTCGCCCCAGGCGGAGAGAAACGCGGTGTCGTCGGCACCCGGCGGCAGCGGAATATTCAGCTTCGTTCCCGCCGCTTCGCCACGGCCTGTCTCGCTGCGGCTGCCGGTTCCCGGGTAAAGATAGCGGCCGTCCTCGTGAATGTCGGCAAACATGACGCGCGGATCGTCCTCGAAACCATAGAACACGCCATCGCCATGGTGGGCATCGATATCGACATAGGCGAGCCGCTCAATACCGTAGAGGCGCAGCGCCGCCTCGATGGCGACACCGCAATCGTTAAAGACGCAAAACCCGGCCGCGCGGCCCCTGGCGGCGTGGTGCAGGCCACCGATCGGGATGAAGGCACGGCGAATGGGCCCCACCATAATCGCGGCCAGCGCTTCTAGCGTGCCACCCACGACAAAGGACGCCGCCTCGAAAACACCCGGATAGGCGGGTGTGTCGCCGCCATCGAGCGACCCATAGCCTTGTTCAGAATAGGTGCGGACAAAATCGACGTACGCCGGGGTGTGAAAATACTGGATCTCCTCTGCTGACGCCAATCGCGGCGGACGTCTGACGATCTGCTCGACCTTGGCCGACCGATCCAACTCCGCGATGAAGGCGTCGTGACGATCGGGACCGAAAGGGTGACGATCGGGGAAACCGTAAGTAGCGAGTTCCTTTCCGCAAATGACAATGACCTCTTCCGACACGCGGTGCCCCTCCTTCTCTGTTACATGATCGTGCGATATTGCGACGAGACCGTCGCTCCCACGATAGGAGCGGCCGCCCGGCCGCGAGCAGCCTGGCAACACCCGGCATCATCCCTGATAATCCCGCCTCCGCGAATGCGGATCCGGAGACCCATGGCGCAATACATCTATACCACGAACCGGCTTTCCAAGTTGGTGCCTCCCAAGCGCCACATCCTGCGGGATATCAGCTTGAGTTTCTTCCCGGGCGCGAAGATCGGTGTACTCGGCCTGAACGGCGCGGGCAAATCTACGCTCTTGCGAATTATGGCTGGCGTCGATACCGAGTTCGATGGCGAGGCACGCCCCCAGACCGGTATCAAGATCGGCTTTCTTCCTCAGGAACCCGTACTCGACGAGGGCAAGGACGTTCGCGGCAACGTGGAGGACGGTATCCGCGAGCTCGCAGAATTGCTCGAGCGTTTCAACGCGATCAGCGATCGCTTCGCCGAACCGCTCGAGGAGGATAAGATGACAAAGCTGCTCGCGGAACAAGGCAAGCTACAGGATGCCATCGACGCCGTGGGCGGTTGGGAGATCGAAAGAAAACTCGAGGTCGCCGCCGATGCTCTACGCCTGCCGCCGTGGGAGGCGGAAGTCGCTGCACTATCGGGTGGTGAGCGGCGGCGTGTGGCGTTGTGCCGCCTGCTACTCGCCGAGCCGGATATGCTGTTGCTGGATGAGCCGACGAATCACCTCGACGCGGAATCTGTCACCTGGCTGGAAAGATTCCTGGCGGAGTATCCGGGAACGGTGATGGCCGTCACCCACGACCGTTATTTTCTCGACAACGTGGCCGGCTGGATACTCGAACTCGATCGCGGCTACGGCATTCCCTGGGAAGGTAACTACTCCTCGTGGCTCGAGCAGAAGAATCAACGCCTCGAGATCGAGAAACGGCGCGAGGCGGCCCATCAGAGAGCTATCAAAGCGGAACTCGATTGGGTCCGCTCCAATCCCAGGGCCCGACAGGCTAAAGCGAGGGCACGCTTACAGCGTTTCGAGGAACTGAATTCGAAAGAGTTTCAGACGCGCAATGAAACTAACGAGATCTATATTCCGCCGGGCCCACGCCTCGGCGATCTCGTGATCGAGGCGACGAATATCCGCAAGTCCTTCGGTGAGCGACTGCTGTTCCAAGACCTGTCGTTCAGCCTCCCGCCCGGCGGCATCGTCGGTGTCATCGGGCCCAACGGCGCTGGCAAGACCACGCTGTTTCGCATGCTCGTCGGCCAGGAGACAGCTGACGAGGGCACGATCCGCGTCGGCGACTCGGTGATACCGGCTTACGTCGACCAGTCACGCGATGCACTCGATGACGAGAAAACGGTCTGGGAGGAAATATCGGATGGCCAGGACGTATTAACCGTCGGAAACTACGAGACGCCGTCACGCGCGTACGTCGGTCGCTTCAATTTCCGCGGGCAGGAGCAACAGAAGAAGGTCGGGCTACTCTCGGGCGGTGAGCGAAACCGGGTTCACCTGGCGAAGATATTGAGAACCGGCGGTAATGTTTTGTTTCTCGATGAGCCCACAAACGATCTGGACGTCGAGACACTGCGCGCGCTGGAAGGCGCGTTACTGGCATTTCCGGGCTGCGCCGTTGTCATCTCGCATGACCGCTGGTTTCTAGATCGAATCGCGACGCATATTCTGGCCTTCGAAGGCAACAGCGAGGTTGTGTACTTTCAGGGCAACTACGCCGACTACGCCGAAGATCTCAAGCACCATAAGGGCCACGACGCCGATCAACCGCATCGAATCCGCTACAAACGCCTCACAGCTTGACTGGCGAAGGATCGCGACGAGCAGAAAATGGGGCCGCGGCCCCATTTTCTGCTTTTTCCGAACGATAGTTTCACTAATCTTCTGAAGAAGTTACACTCGGAACCGAGGCTATTACGTGACAATCTTCGTACACAAGGATAATACCTTCGAGCAGTCCGAAACGATCTCTCGAGACTGCCCCCACTGTGGCGCACATGCCCAACTACTCCCGGTCGCGACACCATCCTTCGAAGCGCTGTGCGCCTACCATCCTCGCCATACTGGTATCGGCTTCCGTTGTGCCGCCTGCGCGGAACCGCGCTTCGCGCGCGTTACCGTGCGCGCATACGACGACTCCCATATCGAACTCTCCGGCAACCTCATCGAGATCGAGCGTGGCCGGGAACGCTTCCAGTTCAGTTACTTGCCATCGGCCGTCGAGGGAATGTTCAGGGAAGCACTGCAATGCTATACGGCGGGCTGTTACAACGCTTTCGCGTCGATGTGCCGGCGTACCGTCCAGGCTTCGTCGGCGGACCTCGGTGGCGATGCCAAGCTGCGCTGGCATGACCTTTTTCGCGAGGTTGCAACCATTGGCAACCTGGATGAGTCGACTCATCGCACGCTCGAGTCCGTTCTGTTCGGCACCGATGACGCGATTCCTGAGATACGGGCCGGCGACGCCACAGTCCTGGTCGAGGCGATCAAAGACATGGTCTATCAACATTACATTCGTACGGCCAAGCTTCGCGCGGCGCTCAAGATGCGCAGCTACTTCGCCGCCGAACAAGCCGGCAAGATCACCCCGATCGATCGACGCACGATCCGCTCCGAATCGGCGTAAGCTTCCCCTCTGCCCGACACCGTATCAATGAGTGGTGGCGCCGCCACGCCTAGAAGTTTGCATCAACCCAGTCACGAGCATTCGTGAATAACTTCTGCCAGGGCGAGTTTTCCCCCCACGCCGACGGATGCCAGGAGTGTTGCGCCGTGCGGAACACGCGCTCCGGGTGCGGCATCATGATCGTAATGCGGCCGTCTTTATTCGTCAGGCCGGCGATGCCGCGCGGTGAGCCGTTCGGGTTCGCCGGATAACGCTCCGCTACGTCACCACAATTATCGACGTAGCGGACACTCGTCAGTTCGCGATCCGACCGGAGAAGATCGGCATCTGACAGAAACTCCGCACGCCCTTCGCCGTGCGACGTGGCGATCGGCATGCGCGAGCCAGCCATTCCGTTCAACAGTATCGATGGGCTCGGCTCGATACGGACCAACGACAGGCGCGCCTCGAACTGATCCGAGCGGTTGCGGACGAACCTCGGCCAGTGGCCGGCTCCGGGGATGAGATCCTTGAGTGCAGCGAGCATCTGGCAGCCATTGCACACACCCAGAACGAACGCATCTTCACGGACGAAAAGCTCGGCAAATTGGGAACGGACGGAGTCGTTGTAGAGAATCGACTTCGCCCAACCCTCGCCGGCGCCAAGCACGTCGCCGTAGGAGAACCCACCGCAAGCGACGAGCCCACTAAATTCGGCTAGTGCCGCCCTGCCTGACAAGAGGTCGGTCATATGGACGTCATGGGCTTCGAAGCCGGCCCGATCGAATGCCGCCGCCATCTCGCGCTGGCCATTGACGCCCTGTTCACGCAGAACCGCGATCTTCGGCCGAAACTCTCTCAGCACCGGTGGATATACGGGAATGCTGAAAGTCAGGGTCACATTCAAGCCCTGGTCCTCTTCATCGAGAATGGTGTCGAAGGCTTCCTGCGCACAATCAGGATCGTCCCGCAAGCGCTGCATACGAAATGTCAGTTCCGACCAGGACCGATGCAACCGCCCTCGAGGCGCTCTGAATAGCTGCTTCTCGCCGTGGCGAATCACGATGTCGCCGTGGTGCACCACGCGAGCAACCTCGTACGAGTCGTCAATTCCGTGCTCGTTCAGTATCTTGCACACAGCGTCGCGTTCATCTGCCCTGACCTGGACGACGACACCCAGTTCTTCTGCGAACAGATAACCCAGCACGTCCTCGATCGAGGCCGGTATCACGATCTCGAGGCCCGCCCGCGCGGCGAATGCCATTTCGGTGAGCGTAACCAGCAATCCGCCATCGGCTCTGTCGTGGTAAGCAAGAAGGAGGTCCCTTGCCCGCAACGCACGCTGCGCTCGGAAAAGGCGGATAAGCCGCTCTGGATCGTCAAGATCCGGTGCGGCACCACCGAATTCGCCGAAGCTCTGGGCAAGCGCAGACCCCCCGAGTCGCTGCCGTCCCCCCGATAAATCCAGTAGCAACAGAACCGAATTACCCGCATCGGTACGGAGTTCCGGTGTCAGCGTCCGGCGAATATCTGCAACGGGAGCAAAGGCGGAAACAATCAGCGATACGGGCGCAGTCACGGCGCGCTTCCGACCGTCGGTCCAGACAGTACGCATCGACAAGGAGTCCTTGCCGACCGGTATGGATATGCCAAGTGCCGGACACAGTTCCTGACCGACGGCTTCGACCATCTGGTAGAGCACGGAATCGTCGTTGCCCTGTCCGGCCGCCGCCATCCAATTCGCCGACAAGCGGATGTCGGAAAGCTGCCCGACGTCGGCCGCTGCGAGATTCGTGATCGACTCGGCCACTGCCAAGCGCGCGGAAGCGGGTCCCGCATATACGGCCACCGGCGTCCGCTCACCCATCGCGAGCGCCTCGCCCGTATATCCTGTGTAGCTTGCGCTCGTAACGGCGACATCGCTTACGGGAACCTGCCACGGTCCGATGAGTTGGTCGCGGGCGACGAGTCCGCCGACGCTACGGTCGCCTATGTGGATAAGGAATGATTTGTCGGCAACGGCGGGAAACGCCAACACCTGCTGTATCGCCGCCTCGAGCGTCACTCCGGATCGGTCCCAGGTAGGTGGTGCGAGTTCCGAAGAACTGGATTTTCGCGTCATTTTCGGTGGTTTACCGAACAATACCTCCATCGGCATCGCTACAGGCTCGTTATTAAACTCCGAGTCCAGGACCTTGAGATCGCGTTGTTCGGTCAACTCACCGATTACGGCGTAGGGGCAACGCTCCCGCTCACAGATAGCAGCGAACGCGCCAAGATCTTTAGTTGCCACGGCGATCATGTAGCGTTCCTGCGATTCGTTGCACCATAGCTCCATCGGTGTCATGCCGGGCTCGTCGTTGGGCACATCCCTGAGTTGAACGATGGCACCCCGGTGGCTTTGATCGACAATCTCCGGCACCGCGTTGCAGAGCCCTCCGGCGCCAATATCGTGAATCGAGAGAATGGGATTATTCTCGCCGAGCGCCCAACAAGTATCGATGACCTCCTGGGCCCGGCGCTGCATTTCTGGATTGCCGCGTTGCACGGAGGCGAAGTCCAGATCCTCTTCTCCGGAGCCACTGCCCTGCGAAGATGCCGCGCCACCACCGAGCCCGATAAGCATTGCCGGGCCTCCGAGCACGATGAGCTTGGAGTCCGGTGGCGCCTCGAGCTTCTGGACGTGTGCATCGCGAATATTGCCGACGCCACCGGCAATCATGATCGGCTTGTGATAGCCCCGCCACTGATCTTCACTCTCGAGCAGGCAGGTCCGAAAATACCCCGCCAGATTCGGCCGGCCGAATTCGTTGTTGAACTGTGCCCCGCCGATGGGCCCATCGAGCATGATCTGTAGCGGCGTAGCAATGCGCTCCGGATATCCCGGGCTCAATGCCTCCCACCTCTGCGGCCAGTTCGGTATCTTTAGGTGCGAAACCGAAAATCCCGTCAAACCCGCTTTTGGCCTGGCGCCCCTTCCCGTTGCGCCTTCGTCACGGATCTCACCGCCCGATCCCGTCGCCGCACCGGGAAAGGGTGAGATGGCCGTAGGATGATTGTGCGTCTCGACCTTCATGACGAGATGGGCAGGCTCCGTGATTCGACTGTAGATGTTCGTGCGCGGATCGGCGAAGAACCACTCTGCTTCCTTGCCGGCAACGACGGCCGCGTTATCTGAATACGCAGACAGCACACCGTCCGGCGCATTCGCATAGGTATTCTTGATCATCTGGAATAGACCACGCCCGGTATGCTGACCATCGATGATCCAGTCGGCGTTGAATACCTTATGACGGCAGTGCTCAGAATTCGCCTGAGCGAACATCATGAGTTCCACGTCCGTCGGATCGCGCTGCAACCCCTCGAACTGCGTCGCCAGGTAGTCGATCTCGTCGGGAGATAACGCGAGCCCGAGTGTGGAGTTCGCCTCGGAGAGAGCGCTGCTGCCTTCCTGCAGCAACGGGATCTCACTCAACGGGCGCGGCGTGTGCTCCGCAAAGAGCAACGCTTCCGTGACGGGATCCGTCAGCACGGACTCGGTCATTCGATCGTGTAGAAGCGGGAAGAGTTCTTCGATCTCCTCTGAGGACACACTTGCAGTCAGGTCCAGGCTGTACAGCCTGCCCCGCTCGAGGCGATGGATCGGCAGTCCGCAGATTCGAGCAATGTCAGTCGCTTTGGACGCCCACGGCGAGATCGTGCCGAGACGCGGCGCGACTACGAACTCATGGCCGCCGGTCGCGAATTCCGCCTCGCTACCGTAGGTCAGGAGTGCGTCGAGGATCGCGGCCTCCACCTCGGTGAGTTCACGCTCCGTATGAGCGAAATGCAGGTAACGGACTTCGACCCCGCGAACGGCGGCGCAATGGGAAGCAAGTTGTCGGCTCAGGCGCTGCAGACGGAACGTCGTCTCGGCCAGGGGCCCAGGCAACTGTAGCATGGTCATACGTTAGACAATTTCAAACCACTCGCTGGGAGTACTCTGCTCGGCGAGGAATAACGACTGCTCATCAGATCTCAATGCACCTGTGAGGGCGTCACGAACATCGCCACGCGAGTTGTTCTGCTCGCTGATATGCAGTGCGACTACCCACTGCAATTCGGGATGCCCCACCCGCTCCAGTAAATTGACGGCCTGGGCATTATTCAAATGCCCGATCGAGGACGCAACACGATCTTTCACAGCGACTGGATACGGCCCGCGATGAAGCATCTTCAGATCATGGTTCGACTCGATAGCCAATGCGTCACAGCCCTCCAGTCGTTCCGCTATATGAGAGGTTATGTGCCCGGTGTCGCTCATGATGCCGAGTCTGCGGCCCGCACCGGCGAAGGCGAACTGACACGGCTCGCGGGCGTCGTGGGGGACCGGGAATGGTTGGACTGCGATGTCACCGAGTTCGAGTTTTCGATGACAGTTCAGGGTATGGAGACGAGAAATACCCGCGGCGACCGCGGAAGCCGTGCCCGGCGTCATCCACACGGGCGTATTGTAGCGGCGGGCGAACCGGGCCACGCCTTGAATATGGTCGGCATGCTCGTGCGTGACTAGTAGCGCGGTCACATCCGTGGGCGTACGGCCGAGAATATTCAGCCGCTCTTCAGCGGCCTTCACGCTCAAGCCGCAATCCACCATGAGCAGCGTCTCGTTGAGTTCCACAAGCAGAGCGTTGCCGCGACTGCCACTCCCCAGAGACGCAAACCGAAGCGTCACTTACTCACTGGTCCCCTGACCCGCCTTTTCCACCTTCACCGGGAGGCGTATACATCGGCATCGGGAACTGCGCAACGTTACTACCTTCCGCGGTCGTGACTTTACTGATTCCCTGTTTCTCGACCTCGTCGATTCGAATGATCGAGTGCAAGGGCAAGTAAGTTCTGGTGACACTCGAGAATTCGCTCTGGATGCGCTCCTCCGACGGATCGACGACGACCGTAGAACGAGCACCGAACACGAGCTTCTCCACTTCAACGAATCCGAAGAGCGATCCGTGGCTCACGCTCCGCGCGTAAATTTCAAAAACCTTTCCCTGGTTCATGAAAATTATCTTGTAGATCGGCTGCGCGCTCATCCACAGTCTCAGGTGTTGGGCGAAGGCGGGCAAGCTTAGCATAGGACGAACCCGAGCGGCGGTGGCCACTGAAGGCGTGCTTTCACCATAACGACGGGATCTTCTGTGACTGCGGTCACAATCGTCACAACGCGCTGACTCGGACGGCTGGCTCATCGCTATAATTAACGGAGGAATCATGCGCCTGCTCAATCCATACAGCGAGTATGAGAAGTCGGGCGCCGCTAGCAGGGACGCGAATTAGATGCCACTTCGACTGGAGATCACGAGCTATCATCAGCGACGCTTGAAGGCCGCGCGCATCAAGGAATTCGGCGTTGACGGGGGCTCGATCGGTCGTTCGCTCGAGAGCGACTGGGCACTCCAGGATGGCAAGCGCTATGTGTCCAGTCATCACGCCGCTATCGACTTTCGCTCGGGCAGCTATTACCTCATTGATACGTCGAGCAACGGTGTCTATGTCAACGACGAGACAAGACCCATCGGCAAAGCGAAGCCACAGCGTTTATTCGACGGTGACCGGCTACGAATCGGTGAGTACGAGATGGTCGTTCGTATCGTCGGAAGCGATTCCGAGGATGGGCAACTATCGAACGACAAGCATGTCGATCCGGTCGACCAGGCACAGTTTGTAGAACAGCCGGATCCGACGGGCACCGAGCTGGTAGGCGAGCAGTGACAGAGTGACACCGTTCAAGACGACGAGGAACAATCGCCCGAAGCCGGGGCCGGCTAACCCTTACGCCCGGCTCGCAGCCTGAAAAGCATGACGGTCAGATCGTCGGGCTTCGAAGGCTGACCCCCCGAGGTTTCCGTCATACGCTCGACGGCGCGGCGCGAGAGTTCGTCCGCGGCATCGGACAGCGGTCCCTTTCGAACGACATCCACAATTTCATCGATGTACAGATTATCCATGAGACCGTCGCTAGCCAGCAAGATCGTGTCGTGTGTGTCTATCTTGATTGGCGTACCGACTTCAATGCGCATATCGGTAGCGCCGATGACGTTGAATAGGAGGTGCCGCTGATCATGCTGGACGGCCTCATCTTCATCGAGTAATCCGGCTTCGACGGCGAATCCGGTTGGAGAATGGGGCGTAATCCTGAGCTTAACTCGTCCGCGCTGACCAACACTGATGAGCTCGGAGTCGCCGACATGGTAACTACGAACCTCCCCTCCCGCTATCGCGCCGACGACGAGCGTCGTCGCGGCTCCGCGGCTTCGATTGATGATGCCGCGGTTTGCTTCCTCAACCGCGTCGAGAATCGCCGGACGTAGATTCTCCGCTTTCGGCTCGGTGCGGGCGAGCACGTTACGTAGCGTGCGTACAACCCGATTCGAGGCGTCACGACCCGCGGGAGTGCCTCCCACGCCGTCGGCTACAGCCAGAATCAGAGCGTCTTGCCCGAACGGGATGATCGCTGCGGCATCCTCATTGATCGAATCCTTGTCCGGTGCCTGGTGGCTGCGAATACTGACCAGGCCCTGTGGCAGCTCGTGATCGGCAGATTCGATCTCCTGCTCGCCGAGATAGAGCCACGCCTGATCCGTCTGGGCGTTCATTGCGGCAACACCCTTGCACACCATGGACAGTGCTGCCAGAAGTCCAGATCCACGCCCCACTTGCACGACGGGCAGCGATGACGACCTGGAGGCAACAGCCAGGGCCGCTTCACCTTCGTACGACACCACGGGCAATAGCGCATGAACGGCATGAGCGGCCCGCGGCACTTTCTATTTGCGCAGTGCACCTGATATCGTACATCGGAGTAGCTGCGCGCAGTCTCTATCTCGAAACCGTAGCCGTAACACCACGCGCAGTAGCGCCAGTCCAACTTAGTGCCGCGGTGGCAACGCGGGCAGGTTGCAGGATACGTTGCCGTGTATCGCTGTAGCGGCGGCTCGACCCCACACCAGGGACAAGCGCGCATCATCTCCGATACGGGACCAGCACAGCTGGAACATTCGAACCGGGTGTCGAGAAATTTTCGGTACCTGCGCTGGAACTGCCTGAACCGCACGCGCTCCCATAACGCCGGATCGACCGAGGCCTGCCGCTTAGTACGCTTCTTCTTACCATTAGCCTGGCGCACGCGCTTAAACTCCCGATACATCGCCACGGCGTCCGGATAGCGCTTCCGAGGCTGGACCTGTATCGCCCGGCATATCCAATCGAGCAGGCCGGGCTTCACTCGTTTGCGGACGCGCTGAATGTGTGCAGGCGGCCATTCATAGGGCCAATCGTGTAGATGTCCCGAGAGAAGCTCATAGGCTAGTAGTCCGAGCGAGAATACGTCCGACTGAAACATCGGACGCCCAACTGCCTGTTCGGGGGCCATGTAACCGACCGTTCCCGAACCGGACGCATACTTAAGCGTCCGCTGCGCAATCTTGGAAAAGGCGAAGTCGCCGAGTCTAAGCCGATTCTCGGGAAAAAGTATGAAGTTGTCGGGCTTGATATCGCAATGGATGATCTTACAGTGATGGGCGTGAGCGACGGCCGCAAGCGCCTGATCGATATAGTCCAGCGCGGTAGCGGTAGCGAGTCGCTTACGCATGCGTTCGGCCAGAGAGTGCTCTCCGAGCGGCATGGAGATCACGAAATGTCCTTCGATAAAAGACGCATCGCGAATCGGCAGGATATTGGCGTGCTCAAGTTTCGGCGCGAGCCGAGCTTCGCGCTTGAAGTCGGCGAGGGAGTACTCGTCCACGGCGCCCGCATGGGGTACCTTCAGCGCAACCTTAATACCGTGAATGGTATCGAAAGCCTGATAGACGGCCGCGATGGGGCCGTTCGTAATGCGCCGCTCGATTCGATACTTGCCGAGTCTTTGTCTTGCTCTTAGCAACCCCGAGGCCCCCGATGCCGATTACCACTGGAAGGCGCTGACATTCTAGCCGAGAACCTTACCGGGATTCATGATGCCCTCGGGATCGAGTGCCCGTTTCACGGAGTGCATGAGTTCGAGTGCGGCGGGCGTCGTGAAACGCACGAGTTCATCTCGTTTCAAGACACCGATACCGTGCTCGGCACTGAAACTTCCGCTCATGCGGTTCACGAGTTCGTAGATGGCGGGCGAGAGATCGCGTACCGCATCATCGTCGAAGGCCTGCAGGGTAGATCCCCGCGGTGGCAGCAGGTTGTAGTGGAGATTGCCATCGCCAATGTGACCGAACACCGAGACCCGGTGTGGTGCGATCGAATTCAACGCGGCCTCGGCCTCACGGATGAATGCCGGGATTCGAGAGACGCGAACGGAGACGTCGTGTTTCACCGAGCCGCCATCGTATCTCTCGGCTTCCGGGATACTCTCGCGTAGCATCCAGAGAGCATCCCGCTGGGGGCCTGATTCCGCAATCACACCATCGAGAATCTCTCCCATCTCCAGTGCCGTCTCCAGGATTTGTTCCAGCACCGTACGCAAGCCGATATCGGCCTCGGCCGATGCCAGTTCGAGTAAAACGTAGTGCGTGTGAGGCGAGCCCAATGGATCCCGAGCGGCGCGCACATGTTCGATCACGAGATCGAGTGAAGCTCGGGAAACGTATTCAGCCGAGATCACCTGGTCGGAGCTCTCGCGCCGCGCTCTCGCGAGAAGCCGGCAGGCGGCGTCGGCGTCGGCAACCGCAACCCAAGCAACTTCCCGGCTGCGAGGCGACGGAAACAACTTGAGTACTGCGGCCGTAATGACTCCCAGCGTCCCCTCTGAGCCTAGGAAGAGCCCGTTGAGATCGTAACCGGAATTGTCCTTTCGCAATCCCTTGAGACTCGACAGGATATCGCCGCTCGGCAGCACGACCTCGAGACCGAGCACGAGATCTCGCGCAGTACCGTAACGCAGCACGGCCAAACCGCCTGCGTTCGTGGCGAGGTTACCGCCTATCTGACAGGAGCCCTCCGATCCCATACTCAGAGGGAACAGTAGCTCGTATTCTTCAGCGGCCGCCTGAACACGGGAGAGAACGAGGCCTGCCTCGACGGTCATCGTGAAGCCCACGGGATCGATCTCCCGAACACGATTCATACGCGAGAGATTAAGCAGGATCTGATTCTTCGAGTCGAACGGAATCGCGCCGCCGCAGTATCCAGTGTTGCCACCCTGGGGGACGATACCGACGCCTGCTTCATTACACACAGCAACAACGCGAGCGGTCTCCCCCGTGGAAGCCGGTCGCACGATCAAAGCCGCCTCGCCGCGGAACAATCTACGTTCATCGACCAGTAGCGCTTCAGCGTCAGTGGCATCGACCAGACCGCTCGGTCCAACGATCTCGGTTATCTGTGAGAGTGCGCTGCTCGTGTCCAACAATGATCTCTAGTTAAAGAGGCCGGATACAGTTTTCGACTTCTACATGGTCCTCGGATAACCGCCACGTTACTATAGCCGTGCCTTACGAACCTAAGACGAGCGTACGCATTAATCCATCGCGGCACTCGCGTTGCAAGTCCAGCCAATGACGGGCCACGCCGGGTTCTGGGCAGTCTGAGTCTCCAGGGAGGAGCGTGGCGTGTTGACCTATTTATGGATCGGGCTCGGCAGCGCACTGGGCGGTATGGGACGCTACTGGTGTTCGGGTGCCGTCGCTCGCACATTTGGCGAAACGTTCCCCTGGGGCACGATCATCGTCAACGTCTCCGGCTCACTGGTTATTGGGTTTCTCGCGACGATCATGGCTCCTGATGGGCGCATGCTCGTAGCACCGGACGCGCGCGCATTTCTGATGATCGGCGTATGCGGCGGATACACGACATTCTCGTCGTTCAGCCTGCGGACCTTAAATCTCGTCAGGGACGGAGAGTGACTCTGGGTGAGCGCGAATATTCTGCTCTCCGTTATTCTGTGCCTGGCTGCCGTGTGGCTGGGCCACATAGGTGCCGCGGCCCTGAACCGCTAGGAGATCCGATGGATACGCCACAGACTGCGACACTACTCCGCCTGTTCGTCAGCGAACGAGAACGATAGGGTCACCAGCCTCTGTACGAGGCGATTGTATTGAAGGCCCGTGAGTCCGGCCTCGCGGGTACGACCGTGCTCAGGGGTAGCGTCCGATTACGGTCACTCTAGCAAGCTGTACACCGCCAAGATCCTGCGCTTGTCCGGGGACCTGCCGATGGTCATCGAGATCGTGGACTCGGAAGAAAACATCGAGGAGTACCTGCCCGTGCCCGATGAAATGATGTCGAGCGGGCTCGTAACGCTCGAGAAAGTCCGGGTCGTGCAGTACGGGCTTCCGGACGACGCGTAACGAAACCTGACGGCGCTTCAGACACACGCCCTACGACTAGCCCGCCTAGAAATCGAGTCCAGTTTGCTGGCCGTCAAGCGACCTGCTAGATTCGCTCGCGGAGGGATGCCGGAGTGGTCGAACGGGCTTGATTCGAAATCAAGTGACGGGCTCGTCCCGTCCGTGGGTTCGAATCCCACTCCCTCCACCAAACTCGGTTTTCCCTGCCGGTCGAGCTGTAACAGCTTGAACGGCAGGGAAAACTTGGTGGTTCCAAAACCATCGCCTGCTGAGTACTCGATTGGGCCGGTAAACAACAGCGACTGAATGATCCGTCGCTGCTCCAGGTTGCCGGCTTTCCAGAAGTCCTGTGGGCGTTCGAGGACGTCAAATCTCCGGTTCCGTGCGGTTCCAAACTGTTCTTCGCTTA
>CAYXNS010000013.1:0-55163 GCA_964466315.1 uncultured Gammaproteobacteria bacterium | reverse complement strand
TCGTGATTTCTTAGGACTAAACACTCGCACGACCTATTCAAAGAGCAATCAACCTGGTAACCGATATTCAACGATCTGAGTAATTTATTCAGGCAAAATCCACCTGTGCACGATTACAGAAATATTCCCACGCCCGGTCCATTGCGAGCGGAGAGAATTGGGTTTCTATCATTAGGCCAACTTCTTTAGTCGATAGATAGAGCGGCTCACCCATCTTCATCGCCTCGGTCTGTACAAGTGCGTTGACCTGCAAATAGACGGCGACCATGACCGCTTCCTTCAGAGTTCGAGCGGCGATGACAGCCCCATGACCGCGCATTAGAAGACACCTATTCGGACCCATCGCGGCCGCCATGTCTCGCGCCTGATCCATCGTCCTGACCAACATATCCGTATCGCCGAAGTGATCGCGAATATCCCAAACAGGAATCTCTTCGCCGATCACCGCACCGACGTGAACGATGGGTTTCAAGGCATTAGCGGTCACGCTAAAAGGTAAAACAGCGAGAGAGTGATTGTGAACGACCGCATTAATTTCTGGCCGGGATTCGTAGATCGCGCCGTGGATCATCCTTTCTCCATACACGATCCGGTCTTTCTGATCTATCGCCTCACCATCGAGCGTAAATTCCATTAAATCGGAAAACTCGACCAGTTCTGGGCTGCGGGATCGAGACAGAATATAATGATCGGTGTTTCGTGGATCTCGAATGCTGACGTGACCGAAAGCGTCTACGACATTTTCCTGCGCAAGGATACGGTTCGCCGAAACCAGTCTTCGTATTTCTTGATCGTGTTCGTTCATATTAGATAGGCACCCTGCTACGACAACCACCGTCTCGACGGGAATATCCGACTTCGAACAACGCTTACCGGGCTACCCCGTTCAGCTCGAAGATCAATAATAAGGCGGCGATCACGGTAAAGTTCGTCAATATCCCCATCACGACATGTATGCGGCGAAACGGATTGTCTTTGATCGTCCACCAGCGCAGAAAGATGAAACTCGCTACCACGGTAAAGCCGATCAGGATCATGGACCCGATTCCGGCATAGAAATCGAACATGACCATCAACCCACCGAGCCATTGGGAAAACAACCCGATAGGCAAAGCAATCTCCGGCAGAGGAACACCGAAGCCTCTCATCTCTTCATGAACGTCTGTGCGGCGGAAGAAGTTGATGCCACCGATGACGATAAAAGTAAGCGCCACCAGGACATGAGCGATCGTCTGAATGAGCGTGTGATCGGCATGCATGGATCTCTACCCGATTAACTCTCTTGCAGTCTCGGCAATCATTTCCGGCGTCGTTTCCAGACGACTTTCCAGAAGCGGGCTTGCCGGCACCGGCGCATTGGGGCGGGAAAGCCGCTTGATGGAGCATTTTAGTGAGTCGAAAATAGTTTCGCCGATAATCGCCGCAATCTCGGCGGCAACTCCGCAATTCTCGTTGGTTTCGTCGATGACTATCGCTCGGCCCGTCTTTCGAACGGAGTCGAGAATCAGATTATTGTCGAGTGGTGCTAGAGTGCGCAGATCGATGACTTCGGCGTCGATATCTTCGGCGGACAAGCTCTCGGCAGCATCAAGAGCAGTGTGTACCGATCGGGAGTTCGTGATCAGTGAGATATCTTTTCCAGGACGCTTGATATCGCCGACGCCTAAATCGATTACGTACTCCTCCTCCGGAACCTCGCCTTCGATCCCAAGTAATTTCGCGTGGCTGATAAACGCCGTTGGATTGTTGCTGTTAACGGCAGCCCTGAAGAGGCCGTTGACGTCTCTCGGTGTCGGCGGTACGACGATCTCGATGCCGGGATTATTCCACAACATCGCCTGGGGGCTTTGCGAATGCTGGCTACCGCCGCCGCCCCGCAAGCCGTGCAGCATCGTAAAGACCATCGGCACACTGACCTGACCGCCCGATGTGTGATGGGCAATACCGGCTTCGGCCAGGATCTGGCACCAGGCCAACAACGAAAAACTACCTATGCCGAAGTCGATGATCGGTCGGGCGCCCGCCATGGCTGCGCCGATTCCGAGCGAGGCCAGACCCGCCTCGGAGCAAGGCGGGTCGAAGAGTCGGTCCGGATATTCATCCCGCACCTTCTCGATTAAGGACCGCTGCGGGCCGAGGCCCAGCACGTTGGCGCCGACCAGGCTGACTTTGGCGTCTGCCGCCATGCTCTCCAGCATGCCGTCAACAAACGCTTGGGCGTATGAGATTGTTGCCATCTCTTATTTCCTAGGCGGCAAAGACGCCGTCAAGGGCGGTCTGAGGATCCGGATATACGCTCGCTTCGCCGAAGGCCCGGGCTTTGGCTATTTGGGTATTGATTCGAGCGTCCCGTTCGAGCAGATCCTCTTTGTCCAATAGACCGGTATGTAGCCCGTCGCGAATGAAGCGAATGATCGGATCGAAGTCGCGAACCCAGGCAGCGTGCTCGCCGGAAATCAGAGCGTCGTCCCAGGCCGCTGCAATCTGTGTCACGCCTGTCGCCTGCTCAGGCCACAGAGGACGCGACCCCGGCCAGCGTTCGGTATAGGCCTCGATAAATACAGGCCCGCTACCTCTCCTTATATAGCCGACAGCGTCCGCAACTGCCGCGTGAACTCTTGAAACGTCGGCGCCGTCTACGACTTCGGATCTGATATTGAGCGATTGTGGAATGTCACTGATGCGACTCGCAGCAATCTCGGAAGACGGGAAACCTCCTTCCTGGGCACTGATCGCACCCGAGTTATTGTTCTCGCAGAGGAATAGGACCGGCAGGGACCACAGCGACGCGAGATTCATGGCCTCGAAGACCACGCCTTCTTCCATGGCACCGTCACCGAAAAAGACCGCACAGATATTGCCTTCTCCGGCCTGTTTCAATGCGAACCCAACGCCCGATGCCAGTCCGGCCGCCCCGCCGACCAAACCGGAGGTCGACAAGAAGCCGGCCTCCCGGACAGTCAGGTGTAACGTCCCGCCACGGCCCTTGTTGTAACCGTCGATGCGGCCCAGAATTTCGGCGACCATCCGCCCTGGATCGGCGCCCCGAGCGAGCAGATGCCCATGGTTGCGCCAGGTTGTCAGCAACAGGTCCTCCTCCAGAAGCGATTCGACAACCGTCGCTCCTGTCGCCTCTTCACCAATATAGAGATGGTAGTGGCCGAAAAAATTATCGCCGGCGAGATCGATCAGCATCTCCTCGAACCGGCGGATGAGCAACATACGATCGAGAATAGCGATTCGCTGATCCGTCGTAAGCCTAGTTGCCATTCCGTCCCCTCCGGATAACCGTTCGAGCACACGACCGCCAACGACCATCCGGTGGCGAACTCACGTTAAGAGGCGCGTAGCTTACGCGTTTCGCCTTCTTTAATCGTTTGGGATTCCGGATCTATGGCAACTTTGTAAATGTCCCGCGCGGCCTCGATACTGACGAGTTCGTTGATCACATCTTCCAGCACCATTTCCGGATCCCGCTCGGCTGGATTACCCACACCGCCACCGCCGCTCGATTGTTTGATGATGATATCGTTCTGTTTGATCTTCACCAGTCGGTGTGGTTTCACTCTAATCCGTTCATCGCCTCGATCGATATAAGTCCGGCAAACCGGTGAGGGGTTGCCACCCTGAGCTCCGAAGCCCTGAACGACATCACCGTCGGAACTGCCGGTTGCCATCTGACCGTCACTGCCTTCGTTGATGGCCTCCCAATGAATCCCGGGGCCGCCGCGCCAGCGGCCTTCGCCCGTGAAATCAGCAACCATTTCGTACTTGAGAAGCCGCCACGGCAAGCGGGCCTCCATCTCCTCCACGTCACCCCGGTTGATCGCGCCCATAGCGGTTAGAGACGTCACGCCTTGGTAGCCATCGTATCCCCAAACCGCGCCGGCGCTACCGTCATAGTCGAATGATGTCCGCACATAGCGTTCGTTGGTCCGGAGATCGACGCCGAAAGTATAGTCGCCTCGATGTTTGCCCCAGGCGGCCACAGCGCGTTCCGGCCGTGCTTTGGACAACGCGTCGAGCACTGCTTCCATGATTTGATTGCCCATGTTCACCGGCGATGCGCCGACGGTCGCTGGGTACTCGCAGTTGACCACCGATCCTACTGGCGCCTTGATATCGATCGCTCTCATGGTGCCGGCGTTGTGATAGTCGGCTAAAGCCGGATCGAAGGTCAGGATGGCGGCTCCGCTCGCGCAGCCGTAAGTGGCTGCGTACACGCAGTTCACGAAGCCTTTTCGCTGTTTGTCACTATCCGCAAAATCGATCGTCATATGATCACCATCGACGATCACTTTCACGCGGATCCAGACATGCTCGTCGAGGGTGGTTCCATCGTCATCGGTGGCGGCTTCCGCCGTGTACACGCCATCCGGAATCTTTTCGATCTCTGCACGAACGGCTTTTTCAGTCCGGTCGAACATTTCGTCGACGCAAGCCAACACCGTATCGCGCCCGAAATTATCCAGGAGACCGCCTATGCGTTCTTCACATACTTTGGTCGCCGCGATCATCGCATAGTTGTCGATCTTCACGCCGTCGGCAAAGCGCACGTTATTCCAGATCAGCTCGAGAAGCTCGGTCTGTTCGACACCTGCCTTGACGACACGAGTCGGCGGAATACAGATCCCCTCCGCGTGAATATCGAAACCGTTGGGGAAATAGCCGCCGGGGAAAGAACCGCCCGTATCCTGCTGATGAGCCCGGGTCATTGTGAAGAACAGGAGCTCGTCTTTGTAGAATATCGGCCGGAAAAAAGCCCAGTCGGGCAAATGGTTGGCGTGTCCGCCATGATAGGGATCGTTCGATAAGAATACGTCTCCGGGGCTTATGTCACCACGATATTTGATGACCAGATCTCTAACGGGAAACTCGGTGCCGAGAAATTGAACCGGCAGCCCCACCGGCACGGCAATCGTCGAGCCGTCAATACCCCAGAGGCCGCAGGAGACATCATGAAGCTGACTGATCAGCATGTTCTGACAGGTCCTGTCAATGATGTAACGCATCTCCTTCGTCGCGGTCTGCATCGAATGCCAAACCGTGGCGATAGTGATCGGGTCGATAGTTTTGTCGCTCATCGTTGCTTTCCTGTCCGGCCTCAACCGCCGGAATTTCGAGTCAGAACGTAGGTCTTGTTTGAATTGACCAGGCAATCGTAATTCTCCGGAATGACCACCGTGGTCGTCGCTTCTTCGATAATGGCAGGGCCTGGAACCAAGTTGTCTGCTTCGAGGTTATTGCCGTCATAGACCTGAACTTCGACGAATCCATCCCCAAAGTAACATTGGCGAGTTCGTTTTCCGGCAGCAGACGCGTCGGGCCCGCCGCTCGAAATCTCAGGCAGATTGAAGGCAGCGTTCGGTGTCGTCGCTTTTACGCGAAGCGTCAGCATCTCAACGCCCTTCCATGGCATCGCAAATGTGAAGAGCTCCTGGTGCTTAGCGCCGAAAGCCTCGGCAGTCTTGACCAAAATCTCCTGAGTAACCTCGCCGCCTTCCACACCCACTTCGACCTCATGGAACTGGCCGATATACCGCATCTCGATGGTTCGCCGAAACCTGATATCTTTCTCATCAACGCCTATCTTCTCGAAGGCCGCCAGGGCCTCCTCTTCCATCTCCTTATATAGACCATTGACCTCACTCGACTCGGCGGAATTCATACGCCTGACGTAAGACCGGGCGTAATCTTCACCGATATCCATGGCATACATGCCGAACGCGCTATAGAGGGATGCGACCGAGGGTACGACGACGGACGGGATATTCAGCCGGTCGGCGATAAAGCCCGCATGAACCGGACCACCACCACCGCCCACTATCATTGTTGCCTTACGGATGTCATATCCGCGCTGAGTCGAAAGTTTCATGATCTCGTTCGCCATCGTCGCGTTGGCGAGTGTGAAAATCGAATACGCAGCTTGAACCGTATCCAGTCCAAGCGGTTTGGCGACTTTATCGATAGCGGAACGGGAATGCGCGACGTCGGGGGTCATATCGCCGCCGAGAAAGTAATCATCCGGCACCAATCCCAAGACCAGATCGGCATCGGTGACCGTCGGATCTTCGCCTTTTCCGAAGCAGGCCGGGCCCGGATCGGCCCCGGCGCTTTCCGGGCCGACTTTAAGGAGACCCAGCGAATCGATACTCGCGATACTGCCACCGCCGGTACCTACGCTTTCGATATCGACCATCCTGATGGCGACACGCTGATCGGAGACCCAGCTATCGCTGGTCGTCGGGATCTCGCCATGGCGCACCAACCCGACATCGAAGCTGGTACCGCCCATATCGACCGATAGGAGTTGATCCTTACCCTCTATCTCGCCAAGGAACCTCGCGCCGGAGGGCGCGGCGGCCGGGCCCGAATGCAGGAAATACACCGCACGGTCGATGCATTGGTCAACGGTCTGGACCAGCCCGTTGGCCAGCATCATCAGTAACTGGCCGCCGAAGCCCGTATCTCTCAATCTCTCTTCGAGGCGTCTCAGGTAACTGGCTACCGCCGGGCCCACATAAGCGCCTACCGAGGTCGTATTGAAGCGCTCGAACTCCCGCCACACATGAATGGTCTCATGGGAGGTCGTCACATACATGTCCGGGGCAACACTGTTGACGATTTCCGCTGCCCGCCGCTCATTGGCCGGGTTTGCGTAGGAATGCAGGAAACACACGGCGACCGCCTCGACGCCATCATCTCGCAAAGTCGCCACAGCGGCTGCAGTCTCGTCTTCGTTCAGATGCTCGAGAATCTCGCCCGTACACAGCGTCCGTTCGGTTACGTTGAGACGGCGGGATCGCGGTATCAAGGGACGATTCGGTGGAATGAACAGATTGAAGAGGGAAACATGAAGCGGCTTGATCGCTCGACGGATCTCCAGGATATCCCGAAAGTTCCTGGTCGTCAGCATGCCCGTTCTAGCACCGCTGCCCGTTAGAAGGACGTTTGTCGCCAACGTCGTGCCGTGAATGAGGACGCTGACCGACCCGAGAAATTCTCCAGTTGTTTCACCGAATATTCTTGCTGCCTTCGTCATGGCGTTCAGAAAACCGTCCGAAGGATCGCTCGGCGTCGTCGGTGATTTGACCAACGTAAATTGACCGGTCATCTCATCTAGAACCAGACAATCGGTGAATGTGCCCCCTATATCAACACATACGCGCTTAGCATTTGGTGGCATTAGATAGTCCTTATCATTCTGACTTTGAGGCCAAGTTATACCGAGGGCATCGGACTCGGGCATTCGCCACGGGATTGTCTGGTATCAGTACGAGAGCAATACGTTTCGTTGTCGTCACTTTTTCTAGGCTGATCCGCGTTCCAGAATGTACACTTATTAGTATACCAACAAACCCGCGCGCCTGCTAAACTTATTGAGCTTGAGTACAAGACACCACGAGAGTTATGAGAATCCGTACGGATGAATAACGTCGAGCCCAATTCGCCTCAGGAATTCAGTCACATGCGCCATGGCGTTCAGAAAACCGTCCGAAGGATCGCTCGGTGTCATCGGTGATTTGACCAAGGTGAATTGACCGGTCGTCTCATCGAGAACCAGGCAATTGGTGAATGCGCCTCCGATATCGACGCACACGCGCTTGGCATTCGGCGCCATTAGCTAATCCTTCCTGTCATGGTCGAAAAGTTCTACGTTGACTTACACTGGAGTTCATCGTTCTCAGCGAGTTCCCGAATGATCCCGAGTATTCGGTGAGCATTCTGTTCTGTAGTAGGAGGGGGCTTCTCGGCGCCGGCCGACCGGGCGGCTTCGGCGGGCGCAACATAGTCGGGATGCTGCTTGTGGCGGAGCGTGGTCAACTGCAGGCAGATCTCACCATCGCCTCTTTCTTCGATCCCGGCGATGGCCATGAACCAGGGCCCCGCCAGGTATTCGGTAATCATGAGGTTGTCGCCGCGAAAGGAAGTGCGCTGCAGATGAGGCGATCCATCCGCCATGCTGCTCTTTCCGTAGTGGAGAACGTCTTTGACGATCCCGTCGCCGGCTTCCTCTACGATTCTGGATTCCACGAATGACGGGAGAAACCGCCCATCGCCCCTACCCCAGATCCTCAGCGCTCGCGACAGCTGCGCCCGGCTGACTCGTGTAGCGCTGCCGGAAGAATTTACGGGAACGGAAGCGGTTTGGATCTCCAGCGCCGGAGTCTCCAATTTCCCGACTATTTCCTCGGAACCCGATACCATTTAACCGACTAACGCTGCAGTTGAGCGTCTAGACCCTGCGTGGGCGCGGACGAAAGAACGCTCGAGATGCGCTCACGGATAATGTCCATCCACTGCCTGGCAGCCGACTGAGCCTTTTGGGTATCTCCACTCTCGATGCTGTTATAGACATTGAGGTACACGTCCCGTAATTCCGCCACATGAGCCTTCCATTCCTCGTTGGTCTCGGAACGTGCAGCGCTGATCCGGCCGGTACGAAGTTTCACGTAAACAGTGAGTTTAAAGAGGTGGGACAGCGACTCGTTATGCGACGCATTCCCGAGCGCGGTATAGAGTTCAAAGATCGCATCCAGGCGCTCCTGGAGTTCGTCACGCCCCGTGACATTCAGCCGATCCATCTGTTTCTTGATGGCTTCCAGATCGACCGGTGTACGCCGAAGCGCGGCCAGGTAGCAGATCGACGGCGAGAGGATATCCATGATCTCGAGGTGGTCCGTGATATCCGTAAAATTCAGGTTCGAGACCTTGGCACCACGGCTGGGCACCATAGTCACGAGCCCCTCCACGGAGAGACGGATGAGTGCCTCTCTTACGGGCGTTCGCGAAACCGAAAAACGCCGTACCAACTCACTCTCATCTAGATCCGAGCCAGGCGCGAGTTCCCCGGAGATAATGAGCGCTTTCAATTTTTCGTAAGTCCGGAGACCACCACCGGGGGCGCCTTTGCGCCGAACCGTGGAGGTCGTTGCCTTCTGTTTTTCAGCTACAACCATTTCATGTAATCCATACTCGGCAACTCGCGGCAGTATACGTCAACCGCTCGGAGGCGCAGCGTAAGAAGATCGGTTCCGGCTTAGAAACGCAATCCGATAGCAATCCCCTATCTCTCAGGCCGATTCAAGTTCGCGAAGTAAATACCGGAGTCGGTGACTTCCTGGTTCGTAATCACTTCCTCATCGGTAATGTTGTTGAAAAAAGCTTCGGCGTACCAACGGTCCTGCGGTGACTCCCACATGAGCTTGACGTCCCAGATGAAGTAACCGTCCTGCACATCGAACGGGGTGAGATTCAGCGCCCACAGATAGACGTCGTCGGTAAAATGGCCCTGAGCGCGCGCGGTGATATCACCAATACTGCTCGTGTTGAACGTGTACTGAATACCGATATGACCCGACCAGCCGGGCGCGTTGATCAACTCGCTGCCGGAAATGTGGCATTGTTCAACTCGACCCTCCTCTCAGATGCCCAGGCGCGCCATCTGAATGTTATGACCTGACAAAATAGATCATTATCAGTGGGTTAGACGCTCTCTAAGGCTCCAGTATCACCTTCCCAACGACCTGACCACTTTCAACCAAGCGATGACCCTCGGCAGCTTCTGCAAGAGGTAGTTTCTTCCCGATGAGCGGGCGAATCTTTCCTTCCGCTGCCAAGTTCAAGCAGTCGCCCACGACGTCTTTCGAACCGGCGTCCATGGTGCTGGACAGCACTTTCAGACGCCGCATGTGGAGCTTCTTCACGTCCAGGGGCACGATGCCGCCACCGTGAAATCCCACCGTCACCAGTCGCCCGTTCATGGCGAGGCTGTCCCAGGCTCCGGTCCAAAGATCGGGATCGCCGATATTCTCGAAGACCACATCGACGCCGTGTTTGTCGGTGATCTTCATGACTTCTTCCGCAAGATCTCGGGTGCGATAGTTGACGAGGTAGTCGGCGCCGAGCTTATGGGCGGTATCCAGGCGATCCTCGCCACCGGCCGCGGCGATGACGTGGGCGCCCTTGAGCTTGGCGAACTGCACTACGAAACTCGCCAGCGCTCCGGCGGCACCCATCACGAGGGCCCACTCGCCTTCCTGCAACTGAGCGGTATAGATCTCCGAGAAAGCTGCCGAAGCGTGCCGGCAGATGACGGTCGCGTCGGCAAAGGGAATGCTGTCGGGGATCTTTCTCGCCTGAAAATCCGGTACCACGATGAATTCGGCATAGCCGCCTGGAGCTTTAATGCCGATGGGGCGGCTGTTGCTGCAGCGCTTGCCGGCCCTGCAGCCGTCACATTGGCCGCAGCGGGCCATGCCGCGGATATTGACGTGCTCGCCGACTCGGCTCTCATCGACGCCCGGGCCCACCGCGGTGATCTCACCGGACGGATCGACGCCCATGATCAGCGGCAATGACGCGCCGTGGGGTGATTTTCCCGCCCGCGCGATCACGTCGAACCCGCGGTTGACCGAGACGGCCCCGACCCGCACGAGGACCTCGCCCTCACCGGGTTCCGGGTCGGAAACGTCCTCATACTGCATCACCTCGGGCGGGCCGAATTCGTGGACGACGATGGCCTTCATTTAACTTTCTCTATTAATACAAAGCCTTATGAATCTAGAGGCGTTCGTGTTTCGTTGGCGTACGTGGAGTATACATGGAGAATATACTAGTGTATTCAAATTGTATATTCTTGTTTCTTAATATCCCGCTGCAGAACTTGGGAGAATGGCGCCATGACCGACCGGCACCCTGAAGCCGCGCCCATTCCGGGCACCCGAAAGCTCGGGCCTCTCTGGCTCATGCCGGGTATCGGCCGCATCAACGCGGCGAGTTTCTTTGCCGTGGCTTTGATCAACAACGTGATCTTCTCCTTAGTCCACTACATGCAGCCGTATGTATTCGAGGTGCAGCTAGGTATCCCTAGCGATCAACAGGGCGTGCTCGTGGGCAACCTGACGGTCATGCAGGAGTTGATCGTGATTGGCATGACCGGGGTTGCGGGCGCGCTTGCTGACAAGTTCGGCCGCCGGCCCGTCTTCTGCGGCGGCACATTACTCATCGGCGTGGCCTATGCGCTCTACCCGATGGCCGAAGGCCCGGCCCTCCTCTACGTGGCCCGGGCATTCTTCGGGGTGGGAATCGCCTGTGCATCTACCGTTCTGCTGGTCTTCACCGGCGATTATTCCCAGGAAGCCTCCCGCGGTAAATGGATGGGCGGCCTGAACTTCATGCAGAGTATCGGCGCCATTACCGGATCGCTCTTTCTGACACAGATCCCGGGAATTCTGCAGGACCGCGGCATCGACCCCTCGAGTTCGGTCACGGCAGTGTTCGTCCTTGCGGTGAGCATTGCCATTCTCGGCGCCACGGTCGCCGGATTCGGCTTGAAGCCCGGGTCTGTCCGCCGGGAGGCCACCGTAAAACGGCCGTTGCCGGCGCTGCTCGCGGAGGGAATCCGCGAGGCCCGCGTAAATCCGCGCACCGCCCTGGCGTACGCGGCAAGCATGGCCGCCCGCGGCGACATGGTAGTCGTGGGTGCTTTTACGTTCCTCTGGCTCGTGCGCTATACGTCGGACCAGGGTCTGAATATCCAGGAAGGCTACGCGCGAGGCCAGATGATCGTGCCGCTGATCACGCTCACGGTAATGCTCAGCGCCCCGCTCATGGGCGTCGTCCTGGATCGCATCGACCGGGTCACGGGCATCATCGTTGCGTTCACGCTCTCCGCGATGGGCTATACGTTCATGGGGATGATCGAGAATCCATTCACCAACGTCGTATTCGCTGCCGCTATCCTGCTGGGGCTGGGCGAAGGGGTGTGCATCATGTCATCCATCGCACTGATCGGTCAGAATGCACCGGCAAAGACACGCGGTTCCGTCATAGGAACCTTCGCCGCGTGCGGTGCAACCGGGATGCTTATCGCATCCGGCGTCGGTGGTTTTCTCTTTGACCGCTGGACGTATACGGGGCCGTTCTTGTTCATGGGAATGATCAATGCCGGCGTCTTGTTATTCGCGATCTATGTGCGGCTCAAACACCCTGCTACATTGCATGTCCGCCACGGCTAATACGCTCCATGCAGGCCAGGCGCGTGCGAAATCACTCTGAGAGGAAGTATTGCCGTGGAAAACACTGATCAAAATCGCAAGTTGTTCTTTGGCTGGTTCGTGGTCGGCGGTGCGGTCGTCGGCCTGGCCTCCGGTTGGAGCGCGCTCTTTTTTACTGTCGGGGCCTTTATTCAGCCACTCCAGGAGGCGTTCGGGTGGCAGCGCGGCCAGATCTCCGTCGGCTTCTCGGTGGTCAGCCTCACCGCCGTGGTCGTATCGCCTCTGCTAGGCATGCTAATCGACCGGCTCGGCGTACGGAAAGTTCTGCTGCCTTCCGTTGCAATGCTCGGACTCATCGTCGCGAGCGGATATGCGCTCACGGCAAATCTATGGCACTTCTATCTCCTATGGTTCGGGGTCGCCTTCCTGGGCGCGGGGACATCGCCCCTGAGCTATTCCAGACTGATCGTAAAGTGGTTCGACAACAGGCGTGGGCTCGCGCTCGGTATCGCGCTCGCAGGCGTCGGTATCGGCTCTGCGATCATGCCCCAGGTTGTGCAAAATATTACCGCGGCTTACGGCTGGCGCGAGGCGTACCTCGGCCTCGGCGCTATCGTGCTGCTTGTCAGCCTGCCGATTCTCCTGTTGTGGGTCCGCGACGACCCGCACGATATGGGTTTGGAGCCCGACGGCCACATCTCGCCTGGCGGAGCGGGCGCAGCCGGCAAGGTCATTTCAGGTTACACGGCCAGGGAATCGGCCGGTCAAGCATCCTTCTGGCTGATGCTCGGCCTGTTCGCGATGGTCGGCCTTATGACGGCAGCGATCATCGCGCACCTCATCCCACTCATGATCGACCGCGGCGCGTCACCCGCCCAGGCCACAACGGCCCAATCTATACTCGGGATCTCGCTGATATTCGGCAGAGTATTTGCCGGATACTTGATGGATCGTTTCTTCGCGCCACACGTCGCAGTCGCATTCCTTCTCGGGCCTCTGGTGGGACTAACACTGCTCGCGACGGGGGCCGCGGGGCTTCCCGCCTTCGTCGCCAGCATTCTCGTCGGGCTCGCAACCGGAGCCGAGTTCGACGTGATGAGTTATCTGACAAGCCGATACTTCGGATTGCAAAGCTTCGGGCAGCTCTACGGTTACTTCTTTTCGGTGTTCTCGATCGGCGCGGCCTCCGGGCCGATCCTGATGGGATACACCTTCGATCTCACGGGTGAATACACGGTTGCGTTGTGGATACTCGTGGGTGCTACGACGTTAGCGGGTATCCTCGCGGGGTCGATCGGCCGCTATCCCGAGCTACCCGAAGAGACTGCCGGTTAAAGACATTCAGCATCTTCGTGCCCGGGCGATCTACACGGCCATACCGATGCGGCGAACGCCTTCTTGGCAGGATCGGGCTGACAACCTAGAATCCGAAGTTCACCGAGACGGGCGCGATGTTACGCTCGGGGGCGAAGCCATGATTGACTCTCACCTGAAGCTGTTTCGAGCGTTGCGGCACATCGTGTTGCTCGCGCCCCTGGCGCTCCTCCCGGATACGGTACTGGCCGAGAGATTTCGCATGGGTGTTCCGACACCGCCGAGCCACGTCTGGACCATAGAAGCGAACGCATTCGCCGAAGATTTCGAGGAAACTACGCAGGGCGAGCACACAATCGCGGTGTTCCCGGCCGGCCAGCTCGGCAACGATGCGCAGATGCTGCAGCAGTTGCAGACCGGTGCTCTGGACATGGTATTCATGCCGATCGCCGAGATCACCAACCGGATACCGGAGTTCGGCGCCCTCTATGCCCCCTATCTCGCTGAAGACGTCAAGGGCGCGGCTCGCTTGCTGAACAGCCCCGAGGTGCGCGCGCTCCTGGACGAGTTACCGGCAAGAATCGGCGTTGTCGGGATCGGCTACGCCCTGGGCGGCATGCGCCAGATCGTCGCCCGGAACGCAGTTAGCTCAGTGGAGGATCTGCGCGGGCTCAAGCTCCGGATAACGCCGCTCGACCCGATCAGAGATTTCTACATGCTGCTCGGCGCGGCACCGATCCCTCTGCCCATCGGCTCTGTCTACGACGCATTGGCCAATGGTCAGATCGACGCCATCGACATGGATATGGAGAACACCTGGAAACAGAAGTTTTACGCGCTCAGTGAGACGGTAGTCCTTTCCAACCACATGATGTTCCCTATGGTGGGGCTGGTCTCGGGCGTCAGATGGAGGACGCTGAACCCCAGGATGCGAGAAACCATAGCCGAGCTCATGACGCGGCATTTCGACACGATCGCGGCGACGTACATCGAAGCGGAGGTCGAGTACGAGAGTCAGCTCCGGATGGCCGGGATCGAGGTGCTATCAGTCGGGCCGGAATTCTTCGGGGCTGCGCTGGAACAGTGGGAGGTGAAGTGGCTGGAGCAGGCTCCGGTGCTTCGGGATCTCAGAGGCCTGGCCACCGCTGCCACACTGGACTCGGATCCGGCTGGCAACGCCCCCTAGGCACGCACACCCGCTGGTCCTTTCATGCGCTGGGTTTCCCGAGTCTCGAACGCGATATTGAGCCTGGAGAAGCCGCTCGTTACGGTTATCGCCGCTCTGCTCATCCTGCTGATTCTGCTCAACGTCGTGACGCGAGCCACGGGTGCCGCGATCTTCTGGGTCGATGAGCTCGCGATCTATACGATGATCTGGATGGCGCTGATCGGCGCGTCGGCCATGGTGAGGATGCGTATCGGCGTTGCCGTCACTCTCGTTACCGACCTCCTGCCGCCCGCTTACCGGAGTGCCGTCGTGCGGCTCGTCGACGTTATCGTTCTGCTATTCGCACTCACGTTGTTGGTGCTCTGCTGGCAGTGGTACGACCCGCTCGCGTTGGCTCAGAGCGGCTTCGATCTTGATGTGTTCGCCCAGAATACCTTCAAATTCATCTATAACGAGCCGACGAATACGGTGGGCATCAAGAAGTTCTGGATCTGGCTGGCGGTACCGTTGATGGCGGTGAATATGACCGTACACGCGGTCGCCAACCTGCTCGAGGACCCCCCCGAGGGACCGGCCCCCGACACCGAAGACGACCTCTCGCTCGGCGAAGCATAGCGCCGTGACACCCGCGATCTTCTTACTGTTGCTGATACTCGGCGTCCCCATCGCCTTTGTGTTACTCGGCACGTCGCTGGCATATATCCAGGCGTCCGGCAATACCGTACTCTATCAATCTTTCCCGCAGCAGCTCTTCAGCGGCATTGAGAAGTACGGACTGATGGCCATTCCGCTCTTCATGCTGGCCGGCGAAATCATGAACCGTGGCGGGCTGATCCGGAGGCTGATCGGTCTCGCGAGCGTATTCGTCTCCGGACTTCGCGGAGGTCTGGCCTATATCAACCTGATCGCCAACATGATGATGGCGTCGATCATCGGCTCCGCCACGGCCCAGATCTCCATTATGACGCAGGCGATGGTGCCGGAAATGGAACGCGCCGGTTACAGCCGCGACTTCTCGGCGGCCACGACGGCAGCAGGCGGACTGCTCTCCCCGATCATCCCCCCATCGATGTTGTTCGTGATCTTCGGCGTACTCGGTCAAATCGCCATCGGCGACCTCTTCATCGCGGGCATCATCCCGGGCTTGCTGTTGGCGTCGGGCTTCATCCTGGTCGTAGCCGTACTCGGCGTCGTGCACGATTTCCCCAGAGGCCAGTGGCTGACTAGAAAGGAAATGGCGAGCGCCGCGATTCGAGGAATCCCATCGACCACCGTGCCGATAATCATCGTCGGCGGCATCCTGTTGGGAATCTTCTCCCCGACCGAGTCCGCGGCCGCTGCTGCATTAGCGGCGCTCGCCATAGGCAAGTTCGTTCATAAGGAACTCAACCTCAGCGAATTGCCCGACATTCTTCTCCGAACGGCCGTGAACTCGACGATGGTGTTGTTTCTCATCGCGACGGCGAACGTCTTCGGTTGGGTGATCATCTTCGAGGAGGTTCCGCAACGCCTTACCCTCTGGCTGACCGGCCTCTCGAACGACCCGTTCGTCTTCATGCTGCTCGTGAACGTGGGACTCCTGATGATCGGCGCGTTTATCGACTCGCTCGCGGCGCTGATCGTCGTCGTTCCGTTGCTGCTGCCGATCGCTCAGGACACTTATGGCATCGACCCGTTTCACTTCGGCGTCGTCGTGTGCATCAATCTCGTGTTGGGTATCCTGACACCGCCCGTCGGTGCGGGCCTATTCATCTCGGCGACCCTGGCTCGAGTCACGCCCGGCAGAATTTTCATTGCCCTCTCTCCGTTCCTGCTCGTGACGATTGCGGTCCTCGTGCTGCTGAGCTGGCAACCCCAACTCGTGACAATCGTTTTAGAATAGAAGGATTGCTGAACACGATGTGCCTACCCGACAACATCAGCCCCCCGGAAAGGAGGTTCCACGTGCGCAACCAGTTCGTCGCCCTGATAATCGCCACCACCACCGTCGCGGCCGCCTCGTTGCTAACACCGCCGCTCACCGCTGCTCAGGGCTGGGTTACGGAATCCGTTTGTCCGGATGACGCTCCCGCAGTGTTCCACCGCTACGCGGTGGAAGCAGCCGAAACATTCGATCCACTGCGTACTCCTGATGGACGGCCGGACATGGGAGGAATCTGGCATCTGCCATTCGGGGACTTAGGCGGTTCTTACGAAAACCTCGAAGAGCATCCCGGGACACCCGACGATCGCGGGGGGGGCGATTACCGTCGTCGATCCGCCGGACAGCGTTACGTCCGCTCGTAGTCGTCGCATGGCTGGTTCACGGCATGACCTTGGTACACACCCTATCGCTAGTACAAATACTTATTTGTAGTACAAATACTTATGGGTGCTTGGATCTGGTGATGCTACGTTCTGCTCGACGATAGCCAGGAAAAGTTGACGAGCACATCAGACGACGATGCGGATTAGTATCACGGATGTCATACCAGTGGCTTTTCTGGTGAAATGCCCGATCCGCAGGCTCCTCGATCCTGAGAATTTCGGCCCAGAAAATGTTGTTGCAACCAAGTAGAGACAGCTATTTCGCAGGGGCAACACCCCGGTTATACTCTTATTTGGCCTTGTTTAGAAATTACGTTACTAATACCCGATAACCTCCTGTATTTATTAGATTAATGCTCCACAGACTTGCCCCCATGAGACGCACAACGAGCGCGGCCTCCAAAGTGCTCTCAGCTTCTCTCGATTCAGGTACACGTTTGTCCCCGTTCGATGCCATTTTTGAGAGCGCTTCTATTGACCGTACGGGAGAAATCGATTTATCTAGTGCTGGCGGTGCTGACGGGCTCGGCCACTGCCCGGACAGTATTTCAGGGATGAGCTAGACATGGTTTCAGTGCGAGCAGTCAAGGGTAGAGTCCGGAAAACCGACCCGGCGCCTGGGGGCGAGAAAGTTGCCGTTGGGGCCGCCGTAAAAATCCCCGAGCACATCGTGGAGATTATTTCGGACTCCGGCGAAGGTGCTCAGACCGCTGGACAGATGTTCGGGACCGTGTCGGCCAAGATGGGCAATGGCGTCTACACCCTGGAGATCATTCCCGCCGAAATCGAACCACCCGCGCGGACCGTAGTCGGTGCCAGCGGTAACCGTATCCGATTAGGATCTTCCGCTATGTCCAACGCCGGGGACCAAGCTGACCTCGTGGTGGCTTTCAACGAGCAGGTACTTTTGGGGCGGCTGGAGGCCGGCGAATTCAAGTCGGGCGCGACCGTGCTACTCGAAAGCAAGTGGAAAAACCACCCGGACGAGAAGATTACCAAGGCCTACGCGACTGTTGCCGAAAGACTGAAGGCTGAGGGCTACTCTCTCCGTGAAGTGCCGATGGAGCAGGAATGCGCGAAGGTCGTCGAAAACGCGCAGCGCGGGAAGAACATGTTCGTGGTGGGACTGCTCACCTATATCTACTCCCGCGACCTCGACCTTCTCCGGGAGGCCATCGCAGCTAAGTTCAAACGCAAGGGCGAGAAGGTCATCAAACCCAATATCGACCTGTTCGAGGCTGGCTATGCCTGGGCGAAAGACAATCTGGAGATTTGCTTCGAGATTCCAGCCCGCGAAGTCAGCGAGCCCCAAATGGTGGTCAACGGCAACACGGCCGTCGCGCTGGGAATCGTCGCCTCTGGTATGGACGTCTGCGCCATGTATCCCATTACACCGGCAACATCCGTCGCCCATTACCTGAGCGAGATCTTTCCCGAAGTGGGTGGCGTCGTGCATCAGGCCGAGGACGAAATCGCCGCTTGCGCTTTCGCACTGGGTGCTTCCTACGCGGGCAAGTGCGCAGTGACCGTTACCTCCGGTCCTGGAATGGCGCTGAAGACCGAACTCATGGCCCTCTCCGTGATGGGGGAAAACCCTCTGGTGCTCGTGAACGTCCAGCGCGGCGGGCCCAGCACCGGATTACCGACGAAGGTAGAGCAAGGAGATCTGCTTGCCGCAATCTTCGGCACACCGGGAGACGCACCCAAGATCGTGTTGGCGCCGGCGACGATTGAGGATTGCTACTACTCGGTGATCACGGCCCGTAAGATCGCCGAGACATTCCGCACGCTCGTGATCGTGCTGACCGACGCCAACCTCGCCACGGGCCAGCAGGTGTTCCCGCGACCCGAATTCAACGAGGAATGGCTTGCGCCGCCGATCGACCAGAGCCCCGTTGCCGAAGGTCACACACCATTTGACTGGGATCCGAGAACGGGCCTCTCACGGCGTCATATCCCGGGCCAGCCGGAAGGCACCTATGTGCTCACCGGCCTCACCCACACCAAGGCAGGCGGCGTAGCTTACGACCCCAAAGTCAACCAGGCGGGCTGCCGCGCGCGGAGTCTCAAACTGGCCGCCTTTCAAAAAACGCTCAAGACGCCGGAAGTATTCGGCGAGCCGAAAGGCGATCTGTTGATCGTAGGCTGGGGCAGTACCAAAGGTGCCATCGAAGAGGCAGTGCAGCGTGCACGGCAGGATGGGCTCAAGGTATCCGCATTGCATCTGAAGTACTTACAGCCGATGGCGTCCGGGATAAAAGAGATCATGGAGCAGTTCAAGCAGGTGCTCACTGCCGAGATCAATTACTCGGATAATCTCGAGGACGAACTCATCGACGAAGATAACCGCCGCTACGCCAGTCTGGCTTTGTTGCTGCGCGCACGATACCTGATCGATATCGATTGTTGGTCAAATGTTCATGGGCAACCCATCAAGCCAGCGGCAATAGAACAGATGATCCGACAGCGACTGAAAAAAACGTGAGGAAGAAGCCATGTTCGGACTAGAGGGCGCCCAGGTTCTTAAATTCGAAGAGGAATACCGCACCCTGGAAGACTACCAGGGCAGCGCCGTGCGCTGGTGCTCGGGGTGTGGGGACAACGGCATTCTGACGGCGACGCAGCGACTGTGCCGCGACGAGCAGCTGCCCCCCGAGAAGACCGTCTTCGTATCGGGCATCGGTTGCGCCTCCCGTTTTCCTCACTACATGAATACTTTTGGCTACCACGGGGTGCACGGTCGTGCGTTACCGACGGCGCAGGGCGTTAAGATCCGGCGACCCGATCTGAACGTATTCGTCAACATGGGGGACGGCGATTGCTGCAGCATCGGCACCGCTCACTGGATACATGCGATTCGCATGAACATGGACATGGTGGCGCTGCTGCATGACAACAACGTCTATGGCCTGACCAAGAATCAGGTGTCTCCGACCACGCCCCAGGGCACGATCACCAATACCACACCCCGCGGCGCGAGCCTCGAGCCGATGAACCCACTGGCCGTAACCCTGGGCGTGACCAACGCGTCGTTCGTCGCCCAAGCGGTCGAATGGCTGCCTGACCTGATGTACGACATCATTCGCCAGGCCTACCATCACAAGGGGTTCGCATTCGTTCGGATCCTGCAACGATGCCCGCATTTCGTACCCGGACAGTTCGGTGAGCTGATCTCGAATCCGGACGATCTGCTCTTGCTCAAGCACGAGAACGGGATGCAGATCAGCGAGGCAATCGGCCGCATCTGAAAGTCGCACGATGATCACGAACCGAGCGATCTGCATCGCGCCCGGGAATTCGCCGTGTTGGAAGATAAGGTACCCGTGGGCATTTTCTACCGCAACGATGAAGTGCCGTGCTACGACGAACTCTGCAAACCGGAACGGATGTTCTCGGCAGATCACCGACGTGGTGTGCTCGAAAATGCCTTTGACAGATTCGGGATCTTTCCGAGGGAACCCGCCGGGTGACGATTGGTGGATCCGGAGCTTGAGACGATATCCAGCGAGACAGCGGCTCTGGATGAGGCGACCGCCAAGTCCGCCGGCGACACGTCCACCGAGGGCGTGTTACCCGTAGAACCCACCCCGAGTGAGGCGGAACTACAAGCCGACGCGACCACCACGCGAAGGGAATTACTTCGCTTCCTGTTATCCGGGCACCGGCCGTCAGGAGCTCAACCCATCCCTGCCGGCCATTGGCCAGCGCTGCTGTTCGACTATCGTGACCTATCGAGACTTCGCCACGATTACCCGATCCTGCAGGCCGACGACGCACACGACGGGACCCCGCGACCCCTGTCTACGATCGTCGACGAACTCATTGTCGAGGTCGGCGAAGGAGGCGACGAGGAAGAACGTCTGAAACGTCATCTTTACCGGCTAGAATCGGCGATCAAGTCCTTGGCCGAACAGAAAACGGGGAAACGACTCTCCGAACTCTGGGATTCAGCGACCGAGAGCCTGTTGTCGGAAAAGAATCTGAGCGCCACACGCAAGCAACGCCTGCAAACGAACCTGATGCTGGCCCGGCAGGCGCTGCAGACGGATGGTGAACTCCTCTCTTGCCGGCCGGACGTCCCGAGCCAATTCTTTACAGCCGCCACTACTTCATTCTGGCGGGATCGCTGCGAAGGTTGGCGCGAAGACATGGAGGCGTTGGTCAGCAGGCTAAAAGACGTTCTGCGCGCCGACTTCGACCACTCGCCGGCAGCAACAAGCCCTCAACACCTGCGCGAGTCGGCCGGTGTCGCTGACGATATGGACTTTGAGGCGATGTCCGACATCCTCAGGGATATCCAGCTAGGCGAGCGATTGTCTGAGGCACGCCGCGAACGCATCACAAAAGCGCTGTCGATCATTCTCGAGGTACAGCCGTTGTTCGGCATCGCCCCGAGCGAAGAGGAACTCTTCTCCACCGCACCGATCGTCGACGACATCGATGCTGCCGTGCATCAATACAAACGACGCATGGATGCGATGACGTCGTTCTTCAAGGCCGTCGAGATCGCGCAGCTCGAGATCGAAAACCGCTACCGTGAAGAATCTCACGATGCGTATTTTGCCGGCTTCGATGAGTCATTCTTGAGCGATGAGCAGCGGTCGCTGTGTCCCCCGCTCACGATGCACTTGAGTCAAAAACATCTCAGCGACGCTAAAGCAGGCACGGTGCTGAAAATCCTGGCCTCCGGTCTGCCAATCAAGCTCTTGGTCGAGGTCGACGACCTTTGCCCGAGAGAGTTGGACACACAGTCGGTCTCAGCCGCGTGGAGGTCGCGACTGGCCGTCATGGCCATGGCCTTAAGCGACGTCTATGTACTGCAGTGCACGGTCGCGCACCCGCTTCATCTCCGGCCCGGTTTCCTGGAGGGCCTGCGTTACCAGGGCCCGGCGCTGTTCAACGTCTACGTTGGCACGAAGCACTCCCGGTTACCGGCGTACTTCGACGCGGCGACCGCTACCGAATCACGGGTCTTCCCCACATTTCGATTCGACCCCGGTGCAGGCGACAAGCAAGCCGACTGCATGAACATACTCGAAAACCCATACCCCGAGATTGACTGGCCAGCCAAGACGTTTCGCTACAGCTCAGCGGAGGATGGCGAAGCAACAACCGAGTTAGTGTTCATGCCGGCGGACTTCCTGTTCTGCGATACTCGCATCGCCCGGCACTTCTGGTACGCGCCGCCCGCGATGTGGCACAGCGACATGCTGCTACTACAGGAATACCTGCAGCTCGACGCCGCGAGCACCGAAGCCAAGATTCCCTATCTAACAACAGTGGATGCGGACGGCCAGATCGGCCGCGTAGTGATGACCAGATGGGTAATCTCGTCGGTACTGAAGATGGCGCAGCGGTGGCGCAACCTGCAGGAGTCAGGCGGGATCAATAATTCCTTCGCACTGAAGCTGCTCGCCGAAGAGAAGCAACAGCTCGACGACGACAAAGCGTGCGAAGTCGCCGCGCTGGAGCAAGAGTACAGCGGGAAGCTGGACGAGGATCTCGGTGCACTCACTCAGGAGATCGCGGCTCGAATCGCGGCACAACTCATGAGCGGGGCGGTCGAGGGCGTTACCACGATGCCTTCATTGGCGCCCGTGGCACCCATGCCCGCGCAAGCAGTACCCTCCGCTCCTGCTGAGCAGCCTCCGCAGGAAGCACCGGTCGAGGTGGAAGCGGTCGAAGAGGAAGAGGAACTCTCCTTCGATGATCCGTATATCGATACGGCGCTGTGCACGAGTTGTAACGAGTGCACAGACATGTATCCGCACATATTCAACTACGACGACAACAAGCAAGCGTACATTACGGACGCCACGGCAGGCCCCTACCGCGAGCTCGTACTCGCGGCAGAGATCTGTCCAGTACGTATAATCCATCCTGGAAAACCGAATAACCCCGATGAGCCGAACCTCGAGGAATGGATAAAGCGCGCCGCACCGTTCAATTGATGGCCGGTGACGGGAGGAGACAACAGTGAATGGTGTTGTACTCGCTATCGGCTTTCTGGTCGCACTGACGGGAGGTCTGGGCATCGTTCTCGCGATCGCCAACGCGCGGCTGAAAGTAGAAGAGGACCCACGCGTCGACGCCGTCACGGACGCGCTTCCCGGGACGAATTGCGGCGCCTGCGGACAGCCCGGGTGCCGCGCCTTTGCTGAAAAAATCGTCGAGGGTGTGAACCAGCCCGGCCAGTGCACGCCCGCCGACGAGGATACCGTGATGCGGATAGCCGATTATCTGGGTGTGGAGGTCGGTGACATTGAGAAGCGGACCGCACGCCTGCTCTGCGCCGGCGGGTCGAACGTGGCCATTCAGATGGCAGAATATCAGGGACTCCGTACCTGCCGCGCGGCCGCGGCAGCGGGCGGCGGCCCCAAGGGCTGCCGCTATGGCTGCCTGGGCTTCGGGGACTGCGAAGAGGTTTGTGATTTCGATGCGATCGAGATGGGACCGACCGGCCTACCAATCGTCGACGTCGACAATTGCACCGCTTGCGACGACTGCGTGGTGGTCTGTCCCATGGAATTATTCGAGATCCTACCCCTCAGCCAGCACCTGATCGTCCAGTGCAAATCGGAGCTGGAAGGCGACGAGATGCTAGAGATGTGCTCGGTTGGGTGCAACGGCTGTACAAAATGCGTGGCAGACGCGGCACAAGGACTCTTCAAGATGAAGAACAATCTGCCAGTTATCAATCCCGAACTGCTCAACCTCCAGGCCCCCGAGGCGATTCAACGTTGCCCGACGGGCGCCATTGTCTGGGTCGAGAAGGCACAGTTCGAAAACGACGCCGAGGCCGAGCTCGCCTCTTCACAACGTCTAACAGCGGGAACGGCCGATGTGGTTGAAAAGGTTCAAGCGAAAAGCTGAGCCACGCGTCGCGCCCAAAGAGCGGCAGGCTCTGGACGGCCACGCAGCCGCCCTGGCCGTAGAGAGTCTGGCCTGTGAGGCCGTGATCATACAGTCCGATCCGACCTTTTCGGAGATCATGGGCCCTCTCAAAAATCTCGTCCCCCACGTCCAGGATTCCCTCCGTACCGCCGAAATCCGCCGCGTGGCCGAACTCGAGCGACTGGCCGGACTGGTTGTGGGTCAGTCCGCGGCTGGCCTGCGCGCGTCGGCTTTCGTGGGCGAGTTGGCCGGCATCCACGTGGCGTTGAGATCAGCCGCGGGAAAAAGGCTCCCGTTCGTCATCAATCTCACGGGCCGGGCGCTTCGCCGTCAGGCCGGCCCGCTTCACGGCGGACACGACGATTATCATGCCGCGGCGGATGCGGGTTTGTTCCAGATGTTTGCGAATAACGTCCAGGAAGTCGTGGATTTCACGCTCATCGCTCACCGAATCGCAGAACTCGCGTTGACGCCTGGTCTATGCGCCCAGGACTTCTACCGAACCAGCCAGTCCGTACAGGACGTCTGTCTACCGGAGCCGGATCTGGTGCTTGCCTACCTCGGCCGGCCCGGCGACAGCATCGATGCTGCCACCCCCGCACAGCGCATTCTCTTCGGCAAGAAACGGAGGCGTATTCCGCGTCTCATCGACCCGGACCACGCGGTGGGCATCGGCGGCGCCCAGGATAGCGAGAGCTTTTTCCGTTCCGTAGCCGCACAACGCCCATTTTTTGCTCAACATCTGGAACCCATCGTCGAACAGGCCATGACCGAGTTCGGCGAGCTCACGGAACGCCATTACGACAAGGTCTCAAGATACAGGTCCGACGATGCCGACATCGTAGTCCTCGCCCAAGGTGCCGTGGTCGAAGAGTTGCAGGCGGTGACGGACTGCCTGCGGGACGAGCACGGCATCAAGGCCGGCGTACTGAATCTCACTCTGTTGCGGCCATTTCCGGGTGCCGCGCTCACGGAATGCCTGCGGGGCAAGCAGGCAGTCACCGTATTGGAAAGGACGGACGACCCTCTCGCCGAGGACCCCCCGCTGTTACGGGAGCTTCGTGGCGCTATCGACAGGGCCATGGAGAACGGCAGCGCGGGAGGCAGCGAGCCACCCTACCCGGCTTATTCGAGCTATCGCGGTCCAAGCGACCGCCCGCGGATCTTCTCCGGAATCTACGGCGTCGGCGCCGAGATTCCGCCTTTCGACGAGCTAGCGGCCGTGTTCAGCAACATGTTGCCCGATGGGAGCGCCCGTAGACGTTTCTATGTGGGACCGGAGTTCGGCCGAGCAAGCCGTCGTTTCCCGCATCTGCAATCGCTGCAGCAGGCATTGGACAAGGCGTATCCGCATCGCCGGGAACTTTCGCTCGTAAAGTCGGACGCCATCGACATCAAGCGGCCCTGCCAGGCGCTGCAGATTCACTCCCTGTCCGCGCAGGGCGCGCTGTTTGCCGGGAACCTGTTCGCTCGCCTGCTCGCCGGCGCGCTCGGATGGAGCGTGCGCACGGTTCCCAGCGGCGGGTTGCAGAAGAACCTCGTACCCTGCGATCTCATCCTATTACACGGCGACGGCGACACCCGTTCGCGCCCGGCCGATGCCGATACCCTGCTGGTTTCGAGCGACAACCTGCTGGAGCACGTGATCTCGAGTTCTCGTATCGCGCACGGCGGAATGGTGATCGTTGCGTGCAACGACACGGCGGAAGCACTCTGGGCGGGACTGTCCCGGCGGGCCGATCAATGGCTACGCGACCACGAGGTTCAACTGTTCGCACTGGACGCACGCACGATCGCCTCCGAGGCAGCGTCGAATCCGTCATTCGTCAACCAACTCTCTATCTGGGCGCTACTCGGCGCCTACCTGAAGGCGAGTGGCCTGCCCGAAGAGGATAGCAAACGCTGCTACGAGCAGTTGCTGCCGCTGCTCGGGCAAGTGTTCGAGGGCCGGGATAAGCTCGTCGACGAGATCGCGGCGACCCTCCGCCGAGGCGCGGAAGCGGTGGCTGAGTTGCCCTGGCAATCATTACCGGCAGAAGAGCGAGCGCCCATCGGAGAACCCGAACCGCCCTGGACCGTTCAGAGCCTCGAACCCGAGCAGGAGACAGTTTTCGATCGCACGCGTTTTTGGCATTCCGTGGGTTACCTCTACAACAGCGGGCAGGCGGACGAGACACTGATCGATCCGTTTCTGGCGACGGGCGTGATCCCGGCCGGCAGCAGCGCGCATCGCGACATGACGTCGTATCGATTGCGTATTCCGGAGTGGTTGGCCGAGAACTGCACGGGCTGCGGGCTGTGCTGGGCACATTGCCCGGACTCCGCACTCCCGCCTACGGTACAGAGCCTGTCCGCGGTCATCGACACGGCGGTAAGCGAATGCAAACAGGCGGGTGCGGCGATGACGCAGATGGCGCGGATAACCAGCCATATGGTCAAGCTGGCACACCGTCTCGTGAGCAAAGACGGCCTGCACCAGTACCTGACCATGGGGCCGCTGCTTTCGGAGACCTTCGCGCAATTGGTCGAGAAGATGGACCTCAATGAGGAGGTCATGGCCGTACTGAAAGAGGACTTCGAGCTGCTGCGCGCGACCGTCGAATCTTGGCCGATTGCTCGTACGGAGACCTTCTTCGAGGCGCCTGACAAAGCTGGAAAAGGCAGCGGAATGCTGCTCTCCATCGGCCTCAATCCACTCTCCTGCAAGGGATGTGGATTGTGCATCGAGATCTGCCCGGAAGGGGCTTTCGCCTGGGCGGAGCAGACCGAAGAGCGTGTTCGTACCGACCGTGGGAACTGGGCATTTCAGATGAAGCTGCCCGACGTGCCCGATGACGTGTTGAATGGATGTATCTCCGAGCTGGATGCCGGTAGCCAGGTCAATCGACTACTCGACAAGACCGTCTACCACTCCATGGTCGGCGGTGACGCTGCTTTTCCTGGCACCAGCACGAAGACCGCGCTCCACTTGCTGAGTTCGGCCATCGAATCGGTGATGCTGCCCCGTTTCAAGGCCCATGCGGACAGGCTGTCGAACCTCATAGATGCGCTACAGGAGAAGATCCAGGGCAAGGTGTCCGATATCGTGCGCATCAACGATTTTGACGACTTCACCGCGCGTCTGTCCCGGCTGGGAGATCGAAATCTCACGCCCGAGAACCTCGGCCGCGTCTTCGAAGGTGATCAATTGCCGCAGCAGGTGGATCATACGGATTTGACACGAATGAGCCAACTGATAACGGATCTCGAAGCCCAGCGCGAGCGTTATGGACCGAATGGCGCGGACAGGGCACGGATGATCATGACGCTGGATCCGGACGGCGCGACACGATGGAGCGGCACCTACCCGGATAATCCGCACTCGAGCCCCTGGTTGAGTAATACGGCAGGCGACGCAACCGCGCTGGCGGAAGGCGTGTTCGAGGGCGTCACGCGACGTCTCGCAGAGGAACTGGCAGCTTGTCGCCTGGCCGAGATGGAATTGAAGGGCGTGTATGACTCCGAGAAAGAGGCGCAGTTGCGCGAAGATCTCGGTTCGCGGGTTTTCACGCCCGAGGAATGGGATCTGATCCCGCCGATACTGGTCATCGGCCACGCAGGCGCGACGCGGTGGGAAGACGTCGCCCGGTTGCTGGCGAGTTCGCACCCACTTCGAATCGCCATCCTCGATACGAACGGCATCGAAGTTGCCGGCGATGGGGGCTCAGAAGAGGCCGTTGGCGCCAGCTACGGATTGCTGGCACTTGCCCACGGAGATGCCTACGTCGTGCAGACGAGTGTGGGAAATCCGGGCCACCTCATTCGCGGAGTCACCGAGAGTCTGACACGACAACGTCCCGCCTTGTTTCAGATCCACGCGCCGGATCCACAAGCAAGCGGTATCTCCCCCGAAAAGGTCGCGGAGCAGGCACAACGAGCCGTTCAGAGTCGCGCCGTGCCGTTATTCGAATTCGATCCGGAGTCGCGGGGCGCGACGTTGAACCTCGACGAAAACCCGGACACGGAGGCGGACTGGTCATCCCAGGAACTGACGATTAAAGAGTCCTCTGGGACTATGACGACTCTGGCGCCACTGACCGTCGCGGACTGGGCAATACACGATATGCGGTTCGGCGCACACTTCAGTATCATCGCCAAGGGCCACGTCAATGAGCAGATGAAACGCCTGGCGGATTACGTGGCACTCGAACCCGCACAACGCGAAGGGCTCACTCCTTATATAGACGTCGTCGACGATGAGCAGCGCCAGTTCATTGCGACCGTATCGCCCGCAATGGTGGCGGCCACCGAACGGAGCCGAAAAACCTGGACTTTTCTGCGCCAACTCACGGCACAACCCGTGGCGGTACCCGAACGAACCACGGCGCAACCCGAACCTGCCCCGGCGGACGTTTCGCCGGCGAAAGCTTCGCCCGAGGCGGCGGCGCCTGCACCAGCGCCGGACGTCACGCAACATCAGGAACTTACCGAGAACCTCTTACGATTATGCGGGTATGGTCGGGATCCCGAGTTTTTCCAGCAGTCGCTGCGCGAGTTCATCACGAAGCGTGATCAAGCTCGCGCAGAAGGCGAGCGAACAGATGAAACTCCACAGTAAGGGCCCGCGTATCAGCCGGCGGTTCGCTGTCGGCCGGCGATGGCCTTGCTGCAGGCCGGTATCATGCTGAACCAGGTCAAGAGCTTTCGTCACGGCGTCCACCCCCCCGAACACAAATCGCCAACCGATGGCAGCCCGATAGAACGAGTCGCATTTCCAGATGAAGTCGTACTTCCTCTGAGCCAGCACATCGGCGGACCCTCCAAACCAATCGTTAAAGTTGGCGACAAAGTTTATCGGGGGCAGGTTATCGCCGAGGCAACCGGTTTTGTCTCCGTTCCGCTGCACGCTTCGGTCACGGGATCGGTCACGGGCATCGACAAACATCACCATCCTTCCGGCAGCCTGGACGAGGCCATCATCATCAAGGTCGACCACAACTCGCCACAGACACTCTTCAACGAACGCGCCGTGGACTGGGAGCGTCTTTCTAACGAGGAACTGCTCGATCTGATCAAGCAAGGCGGATTCGTCGGCCTAGGCGGTGCTGCCTTCCCGACACATGTGAAATTGAGTGTTCCTGAGGGTAAGCACGCTCGCTGGCTCGTCGTGAACGGCTGCGAATGCGAGCCGTACCTGACGAGCGATCACCGCATCATGCTCGAGTGGGCCGACTCAATATTCCTGGGGATACGGGTGCTTGAGAAGATTCTCTCTACGGAGAAAACCTATATCGGCGTGGAAACGAACAAGTGGGACGCTATCAAATCCCTCGCGAGCCGGATTCCGCCCGACCTGGATTGTGAAATGGTACCGCTTACAACGAAATATCCCCAGGGTGCCGAGAAGATGTTGATCACCGCGATATTGAAGCGCGAAGTACCGAGCGGAAAACTGCCCATCGACATCCATGTTGTCGTTCAGAATGTTGGCACGATCGCGGAAATCGGCGACCTATTCGCCTTTGGTCAGCCCCTGATCGAACGCGTGGTGACCGTTTCCGGACCAGGAATTCGCAATCCGACGACGCTGCTGGCGCCGGTCGGGACGAAACTATCCGATATCCTCGGCTATTGTGGAGGAGTGACGGACGACCTCAGGGAAATACTGTTTGGTGGACCCATGATGGGAATACCCCAACAGTTTCTCGACGTTCCTATTCTGAAAGGCACCTCGGGAATCGTCTGCCTCACCGAGGAGCAGCTGCAGGAGCGTACCGAACTCCCCTGTATACGCTGCTCGACGTGTCTCGAAGCCTGCCCTATTTTTCTCGATGCGGCCACGTTGGGGGCCCTGGCGAGGGTTGCGAAATACGAAGAGATGCTGGACTACCACATCATGGACTGCATGGAATGCGGGGCCTGTTCCTACGTCTGCCCGTCCAACATTCCGCTGGTGCAGCGGTTCCGAGTCGCCAAGGGCCTGCTGCGCGAGCAACAGGCGCGCGAGCAACAGGCGCGTGAGAAACAAGCGCGCGAGAAAGAGGCTCGCGAGGAAGCAGCGCGAGAGGAAGCGGCAGCATAGTGGCCGACAACAATCCTCAGCTGATTGTTGCGACAAGCCCCTACGATAAACGGCCGGTCGACACGCCGGCCATCATGCGCCACGTCCTTTACGCCCTGGCCCCGGCAACGTTGGCCGCAATCTACTACTTCGGGCTCAGCGCGCTGCTGCTCGTGTCTGTATGCGCCTTCACCTGTGCGTTAACCGAGTGGCTACTCACCGGACGAGGCCACTGGCGTGACAGCACCGTCAAGGACAGCAGCGCGATCGTGACCGGCGTACTACTCGGTCTGACACTCCCACCGGGATTACCTCTGTGGATGGCGGCCGTAGGCTCGGTTTTCGCGATCGCATTCGGAAAACTCCTGTTCGGCGGACTCGGACAAAATGTTTTCAATCCATCGCTGACGGGCCGCGCGTTTCTGCAAGCTGCCTTCCCCGTGCCATTGACCACCTGGGCTCCCTATTCAAACCTGGATGGATTTTTCTCTTTTCGAGGCGATACGCTTGCGTTGCCGTTTCTTCGGCCCGAGGTCGACGCACTCACTACCGCGACGCCACTCGCGCTCATCAAGTTCGACTTTGTGTCCACGGACTTCTCGGCACTCCTGTACGGCGCAACCTCGGGGTCCACGGGCGAGACATCCGCGGTGCTCATCTTGCTCGGCGGAGCCTACCTCACGTGGCGCAGGTTCCTGAACTGGCGGATACCGATGTCGATTATTGTCAGCGTTTATCTGTTCGCCAGCGCTCTTCATATGATTGACCCCGTTCAGTTTCGAGATGGGATCCACCATCTCTTCTCAGGAGGGCTGATGTTTGGCGCAATCTTCATGGCGACGGATCCAGTCACCTCGCCGGTTACCCCGAAGGGTTGCTGGGTATTCGGCATCGGCGTCGGACTGCTGGTGGTCGTGATCCGCCAGTTCGGAGGGCTTCCGGAAGGCATGATGTATTCTATTCTCCTCATGAATGCGGCAACACCGATCATCGACCGACTCACGCAGCCGGCCTTGTACGGCAGTCGCACGGGAACGAAGGACGACGGCTGAGTGCCGCCACGGCGGAACCGAGGCCAGGAAATTATGGGATCAGAGGACAACGAGCACCGGGAGCCGCCCCCACCGGAAACGGAAGATGAATCCACTAGCGGTATGCGACTGGTTCTCGCGATGGGCGGCATCGGCGTGATCGCGGGGACGCTGCTCGTAGTGACCTACCTGGTGACGCAACCTGCCATTGAAAGGAACATTGCCGAAGCATTGGAACGGTCTATCTTCGACGTTCTTCCGGAGGCCCAGCAATCGGCGACTTTCGCGGTCGTTAACGAGCGTCTGCAGCCCCTCAGCGATGAGGAAGATGCCCCGGTGAAATATTATGCTGGCTATAATGATGATGGGCAGTTAGTCGGTGTAGCAGTGGCAGCGGCCGGGCAGGGATTTCAGGACACGCTGAGCGTCCTGTATGGCTACTCGCTGGACTGTGAATGCATCCTGGGTTTCAAGGTCATGGAGAGCAAAGAGACTCCTGGGCTCGGCGACAAAATAGAGACGGACCCAAATTTCACCGCGAATTTCGATGCGCTCGACGTAAGACTGGACCCGGTGACGGAAGAAGTTCTGAATCCCATCGTCATGGTCAAACACGGACAGAAAACCGAGCCGTGGCAGATCGACGCGATTACGGGCGCCACCATTTCATCCCAGGCCGTCGCCAACATCCTGCGCGACAGTAGCGTAGCCAACGTTCCACTCTTTGTTAGAAATCGACAGGTATTCAATGATGGCAACTCCAGCAACGATATTGCAGGCACCAACTGACATCGACAATGCCGACACCTTCGTCAAGGGGTTGTGGCGGGAGAATCCCGTCTTCGTCATGCTACTCGGTATGTGTCCAGTGCTAGCCGTTACTAACACGGTCATCAACTCACTGGCAATCGGCGTAGCATCGACCTTTGTGGTTCTCATGTCGAGCGCGGTAATCTCCCTGGCTCGAAATTTGATCCCCAAGCAGGTGCGAATCGCATGTTTCATTCTGGTTATTGCTACCTTCGTGACTGTTACCGAATTCGTCCTGCAAGCTCTCAGTTATGAAATCCACAGGGCTCTCGGTGCATTTATCGCCCTGATCGTGGTGAACTGCATGATCCTCGGCCGCGCAGAGGCGTTTGCCTCCAGGAACGGCGTGGGCCACTCGATTCTCGACGCGTTGGGTATCGGCGTCGGATTCACGATCGCGTGTCTGTGCCTGGGAGTCGTGCGCGAACTGCTCGGCAGCGGTACGTTGGCCGGGATTCCAGTCTTCGGCCCCAATTTCGAACCCTGGGTCATCATGATCCTGCCGCCCGGTGCGTTCTTCGTACTCGGCGTCTGGCTGCTCCTCTTCAATTGGTTGCGCGAGCGCCAGGAGGCACGCACGACATGAGCACCATCTCACCGCTACAGATCTTCATCAACGCCGCTTTCATCAATAACTTTGTGCTCGCCTTATTTCTGGGGCTCTGCCCGTTTCTAGGTGTCTCGGCCAAGATCGATACGGCGACACGGATGGGTGGGGCCGTGACGTTCGTCATGCTGGTCAGCTCGGTCTGTGCTTATGGGATTCACGCCCTGCTCGAATGGATCAGCGCACCATACCTTCAGCTGATCGGCTTCATCGTCGTAATCGCATCCGCAGTTCAGCTGGTCGAGATGACTATCAAAAAGTTCAGCCCGGTACTGTTCCGTGCATTAGGCATCTTTCTGCCTCTGATTACCTCGAATTGCGCTATTCTCGGCGTGGCGCTGTTTCAGACCAGCCGGCAGTATGACTTCCTGCAGTCGCTTTCGTACGCACTCGGGGCGGGCGTGGGTTTCACGATCGCGTTGTTGCTCATGGCGGGACTGCGAGAACGGCTGGAGTTGTCTGACGTGTCGTCGGTCGTACAGGGTGCCGCGCTCACACTAATTCTGGCCGGGATGTTGTCCATGGCATTCATGGGCTTCGCGGGCATGGCGAGCGTCTGATGTTGCGTGATCTATTGATCGCGATCGGCGGTATGATCGTGCTGATCGGCATCTGGGTCGTGACCCAGATCGTGGTCCGAAGACAGCTACCGGATTCGCCGGAAGACGGCGATGTGTTCGCCAGTGGAGCCTGCAACGATTCAGGTATCTGCAGGTGTGGAATGGCGAGCGAATTGCCGGCAGATCAATCCGCCAATCAGGCGACCGAGTTGAGCGAGAGCCGTCACGAGCACAGTTAGACCGATTGGTAACGTGGAGTGGAAGCTATATGGTCACTGATTCAGAAAAACGCGCGAAAGACATGCTGAGCCGTGCGGGCGTCGATCCGCAAGTTGCTCTTGGCAACATCGCGTCGCTCTCAGATTAGAAGCCCTGCAGAACAACCAGGCCAGGGCGCATTATGAACGAACCGAACAAATACGACCTGAACCTCGACCAGAACGAAGCTAACTACGTTCCTCTTTCGCCGCTGAGTTTCGCCCGGAGGACGGCGGAGGTTTTCCCCGGCCGCGTGGCCGTGATCCATGGCGAGGAACGCCGTACCTGGAGCGAAACCTACGCGAGATGCCGGCGGCTTGCGAGCGCACTGATCGCGCGAGGTATCGGCCGTGGGGACACGGTGGCCGTGATGGCGCCCAACGTGCCGGCACTGCTCGAGGCTCATTTCGGCGTACCGCTGTGCGGTGCCGTCCTGAACGCGCTCAACATCCGGCTGGATGCCGACACCATCGCGTTTATTTTGGGTCACGGTGAGGCAAAGGCGCTGCTGACCGACCGTGAGTTCTCGCCCGTGATCGACGCCGCTTTGACCAAGCTCGACAAGAAACTGCTCGTCGTCGATATCGACGACCCACTCGCAAGATCGGGCGAACTGCTGGGCGAACTCGACTACGAACAATTGCTGGATGAGGGCGACCCGGAGTTTCCGTGGTCGCTACCTGCCAACGAATGGGACGCGATCTCGCTCAACTACACCTCCGGCACAACGGGAAACCCCAAGGGTGTCGTCTGCCATCATCGCGGCGCCTACATGAACGCCATCGGCAATATTCTCGCCTGGGGGCTCCCACATCGGCCCGTCTACCTGTGGACGCTGCCCATGTTCCACTGCAACGGCTGGTGTTTTCCGTGGGCGATCACCGCGATGGGCGGGACCCATGTATGCTTACGGGCAGTCGAGCCCAAGGCCGTGTTCGATGCCATCCAGGCACACGGCGTGACGCATCTCTGTGGTGCCCCCGTCGTTATGAACCTGCTGCTCAATTCTCCCGAGGCGGAATCGTTCGATCCGTCGCGCCGGATGCAAATGATGACCGCAGGCGCCGCGCCTCCCGCCGCCGTCCTGGAGCGGATGGATGCTCTCGGCTTCGATATCACGCACACCTATGGGCTCACGGAGGTCTACGGCCCCGTTACGGTTTGCGACTGGCACCCGGAATGGAACGAGCGCCCCGCCGCTGAGCAAGCCACATTGAAGGCCCGCCAGGGCGTGAAATATCCGGTCCAGGAAGATTTCTTCGTTGCCGACCCCGAGAACCTCGAGCCTGTTCCCACGGACGGCGAAACCATGGGAGAACTCATGTTTCGGGGCAACGTGACGATGAAGGGCTATCTCAAGGACCCGAAGGCGACTCAGAAGGCTTTCTCGGGCGGATTCTTTCGCACGGGAGATCTGGGTGTCACGCATCCAGATGGCTACATCGAGATTCGTGACCGATCCAAGGACATTATCATCTCCGGTGGGGAGAACATCTCCTCCATCGAGGTGGAAGGTGTGCTCTACGGGCACCCCGCCGTCATGGAAGCAGCCGTCGTCGCGCGGCCGGATGAGAAGTGGGGTGAGACTCCGTGCGCCTTCGTCGCAGTGAAACCCGGTGCGGCCGTAAGCGAATCCGACCTGATCGAGTTCTGTCGCGAGAACATCGCGTCCTTCAAGTGCCCGAAAACCGTAATATTCACGGATCTCCCGAAAACATCAACGGGAAAGATCCGGAAATACGTCTTACGAAAAAGGGCTGATGCGCTTTAGGGGACGTAAGATCGCGCTACGATAAGCATCGTCTTAGCCTTTTCGGCGACTTTCAGTTCGACAAGACCGAACATCCCGCGGATACGGCGCCTTCGCATCTCGGGCATGCCACTGGCTGGCCGAAGCGACTCAACCAGTGTGACTGGCATTTCCGGACCGCATGGATACGATCGAGCAGATGATCGCCGACGATAACATGGTCGGCATGTTATTCGGCGACGAACTCGGAATGGCGTTGTGACTCGGCCCCCGTAGGTCTTCATGCCCTAGACATTTTACTCGATGAGATGCCGGCTGGCTGCTTCCGGATCGCAGGCATACTCGTCCTGGAACGGGTAGCCGGTATCAAGGGCGAGCGTTGTCGACAACGGTACGGGTTCCGTCAGATAGACTGGATCTTCTATCGTGTACTCGAACTGCATCCGCCGGCCCTCTTCGGTCAGCGTGAATCGCTCGGTCAGATGTTTCTGCTCACTTGAAGAAACGCCGCTACCGATGCCCCACTGCGCCGGCGCGAAGTAGGCCGTATCAACGACAAGGGTTTCGCCTTCGAACCAACCGATGGAATGCCCGAGATGCGAAGGCGCCGTATCCGCGGGATGTTCGGTCATGCCGAGATGAATGACACGCTCGACGTCGTTGATTTCGTGACGAATAATCAAGCGATCGTCGGTGCGGGTAAACCGATGCGCTCCAACACCGGAGAACAGCCACGGAGGCGTCTTGGAGATGCAACGGAACCAGGGATTATCTTCAACGTCCCAGGCGTCCAGTTCCGCCTGGCCCAGCGCCGTCAGGGGCAAGCCGGTGGCCGGCCCCTGTCCGCCCAGAGATGCCGAGGGCGGACCCGCATTACCGCCACCCATACCCATGCCCACTCCGCCGACACCAAAGCGGCCACTCGCCGGACGCCATATTCCGCTGAAATCTTCGGACTTAGCTGTCGCATCGACCTGCCGTTGCGGCTGGCGCGGCACGAGGTCCGGCCCGCTCCCGGGCGCAGAGGCTAAGATACTTCCATCGGAGAGCACCCAGTAATTGGAGTAGTAGATATTGTTATTTGGGTTGTTATCGGGGTTTGCGAAGACTGTTACCCGATCGCCGGCTTTCATCGTGTCACGCGTCCAGCCTCCGCGACTCAGGACGGAGATTGAGTTCATCTCCATCAGCAACTCTCGCGTTTCCCCGGTCTCAGTCTCGACGACCACCGTTGCGAAACTGTGCGGATTTCGCCAGGAGTACTCGGTAAGCACGCCCTCGAATTCCAACAGCGTTTCTTGATCGAAGTTGGTGCGAGAATGGTGCGCGGAAACGGTGACGGATAACCCGGCGGCGAGCGCACAGGCAACGGACAACGTTCTTGGGTTTCCCATCATGAATCTCCCAGCAGTACCTCAGGACGGTACTAACAATTCCTCAACGGTGCAGTGTATCGTGAAATCGAGAGCTTGAGCCAGATTCTACCGAGGGGGACCCACATTCTGCTGCTGATTAGCTCGCTGTACGCCAGAAATGGCTCGCGGTATGCTTAACAGATAAATTCTCAATGAATTGAGGGCCTCCCTATGAAGATTCACGCTGTGCTGGTCTGCGCCGGACTCCTGTGTGCGGGCCAATCTCCCGCCCAGATGGGTGGCGGCATGGGTGGCGGACGAGGCGGAGGCGATGAGGGCTTTCAACGACAGCGCCCGGTTTTTCCCAGCATCGATAGGGAAACAATGATCCTGTCTACGCCGGAAGACTGGCACTCGACGCAGCCGCTAGGCAACGAGAATAAGGTTGACCTGAACTACTTTCCCGAAGGAGAGGATCACTCCGAGTGGACCGAGACGCTGCGAGAGGAGATTTACAGAACGACCGCCGGAATGGAGTCCGCGGATCGCGTGTACGAGCTTCGTTCGGTGGGCGACAGCAAGAACTGCCCCAACTACACATCGGAGATCCGTGAGCAGGAACCGGAGAACGGCTACTCCATGATCGTCTGGCGGCAAAGTTGTCAACCCAGCGAGGAGCTGACTTTCTCGTCGCTACACAAAGTCGTGCTCGGCAACGACCGCTTGTACATTCTCAACAAGATCTGGAAGTACGAACCGTCGAATCGAATATGGAGGCGATGGGAGGACTTCTTCGAGGGCATCTACGTCTGCGATCCCAACAGACCGGAGCACGGTTGCAGGCCTCTGCCGCAGGACCCGGGCAACGCGACAGGTGGCGGTGGCCGGTCAGCTTTGTAGCCCGAGCAATAATCGTCCGCCAGACAAGTTGTCGCACAGAAGTCCAGAATCTATAGTTGCCTTGGATATCCTGGGGAGTTAGGAGTACGAGCAATGACAGAAGAACAAAAAATTGACCAACGAGTCTTCGATCTCTATGACGAGTATTGCCACGGTCGAATGGACCGACGGGAATTCATGAGCCGCGCCGCGACAATCACGATCGGCGGGGTGTCCGCTCTCTGGATGGCGCAGGCACTGCTTCCGCGCTACGCCGAAGCGCAGACGATCTCCTTCACCGATTCTCGTTTGAAAGGCACCTATGTCAATTACCCGTCTCCGGGCGGTACTTCGGGCATGATGCGCGGCTATCTGGTGCAACCTGCAGGCGATGGGCCGTTTCCTGCCGTGCTCATCATTCACGAGAATCGCGGCTTAAACCCTCATATCGAGGACGTCGCACGACGAGCGGCGGTGGCCGGATTCCTAGCGCTGGCTCCGGACGGGCTATCTCCGGTCGGTGGTTATCCCGGCAACGACGATGACGGCCGCCAACTGCAAAGTAGCCTGACCCCTGCCGAGCTGGATCAAGACATGATCAACAGCGCACGCTTCCTAAAGGCGCATGAACTTTCCACCGGCCGACTCGGTGCCACAGGATACTGCTGGGGCGGCGGAATGACCAATCGCCTCGCCGTTGAGCTCGGTAGCGATTTGGATGCGGCCGTACCGTTCTACGGAGCCGCGGCCGCAAGCGAAGATGTCGCGGAGATCGAGGCCGCGATGCTGATCGTCTATGCAGGTACCGATCCGCGTATTAACGCCCTGTGGCCGGAGTACGAGGCGGCACTCCAAGCGAATAATGTCTCGTACGAGATGCAGATGTATGAGGGCACACTGCACGGCTTCCACAACAACTCGACGCCTCGCTTCAACGAAGCGGCCGCCGCGCTCGCGTGGAACCGCACCGTCGGCTTCTTCCGGGAGCACCTGGGCGGGTAGTCGTTTCTTTAAGCGGCTCGGCCACGGGTGCCGCTCCAAGAAAAAGAGACACGGCCCCTCTTTTCAGCCGAGACCGGAACCGTGACTGCTTCTAGAGATGGTCGAAGCGGGTACTAATCTCTGCCCGCTTCGACCGATTGAGAAAGGAGTTCCATCCCTAACTCGCCGTTTCCTACCAGACCCCCGGCCACGGCTTGCCGACGAGGAAGTTCGGGTTGGCGCCTTCTCGAGGCCGGAACTTCTGGATCCGGCCGTTGTTGACCGACGCCGTGTAGAAATTGCCCTCTTCGTCGGTGGACATGCCGTGCACGCCCCACATGCCGCCGGGATACTCGCCCCAGCTTCCCCACGAATAGAGGTAATGACCCGCGAGATCATAGCCGACGATCTTGTGCGTGCCCTGATCGGCCGCCCAAAGTTTCTGGTCGCTCGTGACGATGAAGCTGTGAATGTCGTGTGGCTGCCCGCGTCGACCGCTCCAGAAGTTCCACTCGTCCAGATAATTACCGTCTTCGTCGAAAACCTGGACGCGGCCATTATCGCGATCGTTGACGAATACGCGCCGAGTCGTGGGATCAACGGCGATACCGTGGACGTTGTTCCAGTAGCCGGGGCGAGTCTCCTGGCCCGCTCCTCGACCTTTCTCACCCCACTGCGCCATAATGTTGCCGTCCATGTCGTACTTGATGACGCGTGTGTTGTCGTAGCCGTCAGCCAGATACATCGTGTTCTCGTCCATGAAGACGAGGAATGTCGGGCGGCGGAAATGGGTGTCGCCGTCGCCAGGCTCACCTGGCACGCCGAGTGTCAGTACGAGCTCTGAACCGTCGTTCGTGAATTTCATGGCAAAGTGGCCGTCTGCATCCACGATCCAAACGTGCTTCTCAGGATCGTAGGGGCTGATCTCGACGTCGTGCGGGCGATACCAGAGATGATCCCACTGGGTCCATTCCTCGACGATATTGCCTTCACGATCGATCACGAGAACGCAGTGCTCCCAGCGCCAATCGATGCCCGGCCTGCCGTTCCCCGGTTCGTCCAGACGATCCCCGTTCGGGATCGAGCCGCCAGCCTGCCGCAACGGCAGCCTGAAATTGGGATAGTGATAGCCCGGTCCGAGTTGCGGCAGCCAGATCGTCTCCGCCCTCTCTCTGATCAGAGGTAATTCGCCTTTCTGAACAAGGAAGACCCGGTCCGGACTCTCCGCAAATACATCCATCGTGACCGACCAGGTCCAGTCGTCATGACCCTCGAGGCTCTCACCCATCGGCTTCGGCCAGTTCTCAACGACTTCGTAGGGACCGAAGGCGTCCTGGCCGCCCTTGAGCCCCGGGATCGCTGCGAATCCGGCGCCCGGTACATCCTGCTCCTGCGCGCTACCCATTTGGCTGCCGAGTACGGCGATCGCCAGAAGGCTCGTGCAGATCGCGGATATCGTTAAAAGTCTATTGTTCATTTTCTTCCCCTTGATTTTCCGAATGGGCGTACCAGAAAATACTTTCGCGGTTCGCCCAGGTTCATTTCATCGACTTAGTTCCATTCAATTCGGAGGCATTAGTTATCTTCTTGGTATTCCAACGGTAAAGTGTAGGCCAGCAGTTCGCCACTGTAACCTTCTCCGCTGACGGCAACCACCACATACTGTCTGCCGTCCAGTATGTAGGTCATCGGAGCACCGGTCTGGGGCGCCGGCATATACACGGCACCGAGTTCCTCACCGGTCGCTTTATCGTAGGCGCGCAACATAGCGCCTCGGCCCTGCGGTGTCGTGGCAAAACCGGGCTCCCCCGCGATGAGCAGTGTCGACGTGGTGAGTACGCCCCCCCGGCCGGGCCGGCCCGTGCGCGGGATGTCCAGACCTACGAGAGCAGGATGATTCGCAATCTCGTCAGGTGTCTCCCCATGCGCGACCTGCCAGACGAGATCGCCCGAGTGCATGTCGAACGCCGTTATCCGCCCATACGGTGGTTTGATGATAGGCAATCCCTGCACCATCGGTACCGGCCTGCCATCGTTTGGTGGTCCCCCTAGTGCGGGATCGGTGATCATGCCCCTGATGTAAGCCATGTCCGACTGATCTTCGGCCGGCGCAATGAGCCCGAGCGGCGAGACCTGCGTCGAAGACTGGATGTAGAGGAACCCGGTTTCGGGATCGAAAGACCCACCCGGCCAGTTAGCACCTCCGACAGTGGACGGCAGCATCAGCGTGGCGAGCGGCCCCTCCCAACGACTCACCACAGGCGGCGTAAAAAGGGGCCCGATCTTGTAACGCGATACGACCTCGATCGCTTCCGCCTGTAGTTCAGGCGTGAAATCGATGAGGTCATCGTGCGAGACGCCCTGGCGGTCGAACGGTGGCGGCCAGGTGACGAACGGCTGGGTCGGGCTCGACGCCTCGAGCGGCACGGTCGACTGCTCTACCGGGCGCTCCTCGATCGGCCAGACAGGCTCTCCGGTAACGCGGTCGAACACATAGAGCCAGCCCTGCTTCGTCGGCTGTATCAACGCCTGGATGGGCCGGCCCTCGACTTCGATGTCGGCAAGAATCGGCGCGCTGGGTATATCGAAATCCCAGAGACCATGATGCACGAGCTGGAAATGCCAGCGCCGCACACCCGTATGAAGGTCTACAGCTACGACGCTTTCACCGAAGAGCCCATCGCCGTGCCGGTGCCCGCCATAATAATCCCCGGTCGGCTGCTCGACGGGCAGGTAGACGAGTCCAAGTTCCTCATCCACACTCATTTGAGTCCAGACTCCGGTGTTACCCGTGTAGGCGGCCGTACCCTCTGCCCAGGTATCAGCCCCGAATTCAGAGGGCATCGGAATCGTGTGGAAGATCCAGAGGCGTTCGCCGGTCCACGCGTCGTAACCCCTGATAAAGCCCTTTTCGTTTCGTCGGCTTACGGGTGCCGATCCTGTCAGGTGGGCGGCACCGACGATAATGACACCATCGGCCACGACCGGTGTCGCGTGGAGGCCTATCTCACCCGTGACGAGATCCATCTCCTGGTCGATCTCGAGCTTCAGATCGACAATGCCGTTGTCACCGAAGTCAGCTACGGGAATACCCGTCGCAGCGTCGAGCGCCAGCATTTGATAACCGGGCGTGACGTAGATGATGCGCGCCTCACCGCCTTCGCCCCAGTAGGCCAGCCCGCGTCCGGACAACCGCCGAGGTGCGGCAGCGCCGCGCTCGCCTTCGTTCTCGCTATGCATCCATAGCATCTCGCCAGTGGCCGCATCGAGCGCCACGGCCGCACGGCGCGTACCTGCCGTCGTGTAGATGACACCATCGACCATGAGCGGGGTCGCCTGAAGGTTGAACTCCGGCGTCGGCCCAAGCGCATCCGTCTTGAAGCGCCAGGCCACCTCGAGTTCGTCGAAGTTCTCGGCATTGATCTGGTCGAGTGGCGCGTATTTTGTGCTCGAGAGATCGCCGCCATAAGTCGGCCACTCACCGTCTACCGTGCCGCGTTCCGCACCGAATGCTGTACCGAGCGCAATCGCACCGCTGACAGCCAGCCACGCACGCGTCTGTGCCGTTATTCTCATCGACATCTCCTCTGGCTTCGTCCTATTCTATCAGCGGTCGCCGCCGATCTTTGCTCGACTTAGACCTGCTTATCCTTAAAAAATATAAAGGCTAGCTCACGGCGACATTACTCGAACAGATCGAGGAACTGCAGCCCGAAAATCATTCGGTCGAGGAGACGGTTAGCGCTTACATCCAACACCAACAGGCCGACGATCAATCACGAATCGCTTGGGTAATAATTTGGGCGTTCGTCGCGGCGATCGCGGGGATCTTCCTCCTAGTGCTGGGATCCTTTTCAACGAGAATGGAACAGGCTGGACCGCCCTGGCCGAGTTTCTGCTCGGGGCCGCCTCATCGGTTTTGCTACCGGTGGTCACGCTCATTCTTGGTTACTATTTCAGTAAAGAAAAGAATCAGTAGCCGTCTGCTTAGCCGCGGTAGCCACATGGATAGTCAGTTGGCATCTTGCCCAGCACATGCTGTCACGGCCGCCTGCCGCTTTTTCTGATCTGAGGGGTCGACGCTTGTGTCAGCGGTGCGGCCTCCAGCGAGGGGGCCAAGCACACCCAAGTTCTTACCCGCTCTAGTTATTCGCAATTGTAACTAGGCCGACGGTGTTCGTGCTGCTCTGGTGAATCACGAGGTTACCGTCTCTCGTCCCGTTCATGTTCCGGATTATGCCGATCCCGGAGGGGACGGCCCAACTCTGAAACTCTTCGGTCTTAGGATCGAAACGGACCAATGCATCCGGCCGCTGATACGACTCGTTGTACCAAACGATGTCGTCGACGACCGCGATCGCATAAGGATGAGACTGCGGTCCGCTCGGCGACGGCCACTCCGTGACTTCACCGGTTTCGGGATCTAGCCGTCCAAGGTAGCCGCGCCCGGAATCGACGTACCAGATCGTATCGTCGCTGGCGAGCGCAAGCCGGCGAACGTAGTGGTTGCCGTGATGCGCCTCCGGATTCGGATTGGGTGTCCGATATTCCGTTATCTCCCACGAATCCGGATCAACTTTAGCGACCGCGTTGCTGCCTCTGTAAGCAACCCAGACAGTGCCCTTGGAGTCTACTTTGATGCCGTATGGCCGAGCGCGCTCGGTGGGCATCGTCGTCAGTCGGATGTCGCCCGTGTCCGGCACGAGGCGGCCGAGCATGTTGCTGTTCTGGAGCGTGAACCAGAGGTCACCGTTGGGCGTAAAAGCCGGCGTGTGCGGATCACGTGCCGCTGGATCCGGCATCGGATAAACCGTGGTCTCACCGGTATCCGGATCGAGCATGCCGACGCTGCCGTTCCCGTTACCTGTATACCAGATGTTTCCGGATACATCGTTGATGATGCTGTGTGGCTGCGCTGTCGGATCGAGCTTCCATTCGGTCATCTCGCCCGTCTCTGGGTTGAGTCGGCCGATGAGGCTGCCGTACATTCCAGCCCACCATATCATCCCGTCCGGCGTCCCGAGCGGGTCCCGGGGGCGTTGTCCGAGCGTCGGGGCGGTCCACTCCTGGAAGGTGACCTTGGTATCGCCCGCGACCAGAATCGGGCGGCGGTCGGCACCTTCCGGAAAGCTTGTCGACAGATATTGCGCGATATTCGACGCCAGCGGCTCCGGCAAATCGATCATCTTGCTCATGAGGTAGCGCCAGCGCTCGTTGGTGTATCCATTCGAGTTGACGATGAGATTCGTCTCATGGCAGGCCACACAGGCAGCCTCGACGAGTTCCTTGGCCGGCCCGTCGGGCAGCTCGCGGCCAGCTTGGGCTTGAGCCAGCGCCGGAAGGCCGAGCGCAAGCAACATGACGATCAATGGACGACGTAACGACTTCAACATGGTTATCTCCCCGTTGATGCGGCCCGACTCGAGCTGCCGTAGTAGCTGTTTCGCCTATTTTATCTCGCCGGTAGCGAGTGGGGCAAAGCGGCTTCGGCACCGCCCCCTGCACGATCGATGCCGAAGTCCTGAGAGATTGCAATCACAAGCGAATAATGCGTAGTGGTCTCTAAAATCGCAGTCGTTTTGCCGTCATCGACGTGAGCCGAACGTGCCCTGGCTGCCCTCGGAAATGACATCTCAAACGTCGAAGACGCTAGCTTGCTGTTGATCCGGCCGGAAGTTACCAAACCCTGAACCTCGATCACCACCTATTATTGTCAACACTATAATATTATTTTTGACATAACATGCCATAATTTGGTTATTTCGTGCTATATTGTCGACAATATTGAGAGCAACCTCAGCATGACTGCCCACATCGGTACGCGAGACACGCACCGCCCTGCCCCGGACGCCCTGCTCTCGGCAATCGTCGACTTCGTACTGGAACTCGACGCCGGGAGCCGGGAGGCGCGGCAAACCGCACATTACTGCCTCCTCGACTCGCTCGGCTGCGGGGTACTGGCACTCGAGTATCCCGCCTGCACGCGATTGCTCGGGCCGATCGTTCCCGGGGCCGAACTTCAGGGCGGAGTCCGGGTACCGGGCACGGTTTACGAACTCGAACCCATAATGGCAGCTTTCAACATCGGCGCCATGGTGCGCTGGCTCGACTTCAACGACACCTGGCTCGCAGCTGAGTGGGGCCATCCGTCCGACAACCTGGGCGGCATCCTTGCCGTGGCCGACTATCTGTCTCGGCGGGATGGCGACACCGATCGGCCGCCGCTGATTATGGGTGACGTACTCACGGCGATGATTCAGGCTCACGAGATCCAGGGCGTGCTCGCACTGAACCACGCCTTCAATCGCGCCGGCCTCGATCACGTGTTGTTGGTCCGTGTGGCCACAACGGCAGTCGTCACTCGAATGTTGGGCGGTACGCGCGATCAGATCCTGAACGCGCTCTCAAACGCCTGGATCGATGGCGGCGCGCTTCGAACGTATCGTCACGCGCCGAATACGGGATCGCGCAAGAGCTGGGCGGCAGGCGACGCGACCAGCAGGGGCGTGCGCCTGGCACTCATGGCCCTGCGCGGGGAAATGGGATATGCGTCCGCATTGACCGCCGGCACCTGGGGTTTTCAGGACGTACTCTTCGGTGGCAACGCTATCGAACTCGAACGCCCTCTGGGGTCCTACGTGATGGAGAACATCCTCTTCAAACTCTCGTTCCCGGCCGAGTTTCACGCGCAAACGGCCGTCGAAGTGGCGATGAGCCTGCATCCTCACGTGACGAACCGGCCGGACGACGTTGAGAAGATCGTCATCGAGACGCAGGAAGCCGCGATCAGGATCATCGACAAATCGGGGCCACTCGCCAATCCCGCGGACCGGGATCACTGTATCCAATATATGATCGCTGTACCCCTGATCCTCGGCCGGCTTACGGCCGACGATTACGAGGATAAGGTCGCGAACGACCCACGGATCGATTCTCTTCGCGGGAAAATGATCGTCACCGAGAACGAGCGGTTCAGCGCCGAGTATCTCGACCCGGAGAAGCGAGCCATAGGTAACGCGTTACAGGTCTTCTTCAATGACGGCTCGAGCACGGAACGTGTCGCCATCGATTACCCGATTGGTCATCATCGCCGGCGCGAAGAGGGAATTCCAATATTGCTCGAAAAGTTCACACGAAATCTCAGCGCTCGGTTCGATGCGACGCAGATGCGAGATATCGAGGACGCCTGCGATGACCGCATGCAACTCGAAGCGATGCCCGTGAACGAGTTTATGGACCTTTGGGTGAAGCCGGAATGACGGTGAAAGCACAAAAACACCCGACGATAGCGAATCGGTTAACCGAGGAACTCACCGATGCCATCGTTACGGGCAGGATAGCCGCGGGAAAGAAAATCAGTGAGCCCGACCTTGCCGAGCAGTATGACGTTAGCCGAGGCCCCCTCAGAGAAGCGATTCGCCGGCTCGAAGGACGCGGACTTGTGCGGCATATTCCCCACGCCGGCGTGCACGCCGTAACGCTAGCGCTCGAGGAGGTCATCGAGATCTATCTGGTCCGCGAAGCTTTGGAGGGAATGGCGACCAGGCTCGCCGCCGAAAACATGGCCGACGATGAGATCGACACGATCCGGGAACTGCTGGATAAACACGAGATCACCGTTCAGAAGAGCGAGGGCCGCGAGTACTTCCAACAGGAGGGTGATCTCGACTTTCACTATCGAATCGTACAGGCGAGCAAGAATGAGAAACTCATCGAACTGCTGTGTGGCGAGCTTTATCACCTCGTACGGATGTACCGGCATCGATCCAGCAAAACGGCCTCGCGGCCGCAGCGGGCACTCGCAGAACATCGCCGCATCCTCGATGCGATCGCCGACCGCGACGGCGAACTCGCCGAGATGTTGTTGCGGCGCCATTTAGGCGGTGCGCGGCAGAGCATCGCGGCACAACTCGAGCAGAAACATGACTGAACGAAAACGACGATCACTTCACCAAGCCATAAGCACCGGTTCTACGCTGCAAATCCCCGGCGTAATCAACGCTTACGCCGCCCTTCTCGCAGAACGCACGGGGTTCGAGGCGCTGTATCTGTCCGGAGCCGGCGTCGCCAACGCTTCGTTCGGACTGCCCGATCTCGCGATGACAGACCTCAACGATGTGCTTGAGGATGTGCGGCGTATCACCGGCGTTACCGAACTACCGTTGCTCGTGGATGCCGATACCGGCTGGGGCACGGCCTTCAATATCGAGCGTACGACACGAGAGCTGATTCGAGGCGGAGCAGCGGCGATGCATATCGAAGACCAGGAGCAGGCCAAACGATGCGGCCACCGGCCCAACAAGGCGATCGTCTCCACGGTGGAAATGTGCGATCGAATCAAAGCGGCAGTCGACGCCCGAAACGATGAGGACTTTGCGATCATGGCGCGAACCGATGCTTTCGCACACGAAGGCGGGCAAGCATCCCTCGAACGAGTCTCAGCCTATGTCGAAGCCGGCGCCGAGATGATCTTCGCCGAGGCCCTGTACACGCTGGACGACTATCGGAGCTTCACTGCCGCTGTCGACGTGCCGGTGCTCGCAAATCTAACCGAGTTCGGCCTGACGCCTGGCTTCACGCTCGAGGAACTCGCCGATGCGGGCATTGCCATGGCGCTCTATCCCCTCTCAGCATTCCGCGCCATGAGTAAAGCAGCCCTCATGGTCTATCAGACGATTCGCGACGAAGGAACGCAGAGATCCGTGCTGGACTCGATGCAAACGCGCGAGGAGCTGTACGACGTCCTCGGGTACCACGCGTATGAAGATAAACTGGACGAGCTCTTTGCAGAAAAGGAGAAAAGACGGTGAGCGCAAGTAGTAGTCAGGCCGGTTTACGAGGTATATCAGCCGGGGAGACGGCGATTGCGACCTGCGGCAAGGAGGGCTATGGCCTGACCTACCGCGGCTACGACATCCTGGAGCTTGCGGAGTCGGCCTGTTTCGAGGAAGTAGCCTATCTCCTCCTCTATGGCGAACTGCCGGCGAAACCCGCTCTCGATACGTATCGACAGTCGCTGAAGCGGAGACGCGAGCTGCCGGCCGTGCTCTGCGAGGTACTCGAGCGGGTTCCTGCCGCTGCACATCCCATGGACGTCCTTAGAACGGGTTGTTCGATGCTCGGCACGCTCGAGCCGGAGCAGGACTTTTCAGGGCAGCTCGATGCCGCCAACCGCTTACTTGCAACCTTCCCCGCTATGCTCCTCTACTGGCATCACTACGTGGCCGACGGCACGCGTATCACAACCCAGACCGATGAGGACAGCATTGCGGGCCATTTCCTGCGCCTCCTTCACGGTCGGCCGCCCAGCAACCTGCATCGCCGCGCCATGGATGTGTCCCTAATCCTCTACGCGGAACACGAGTTCAACGCATCGACATTCACGGCCAGAGTCTGTGCCGCTACGCTCTCAGATCTCTATTCAGCCGTCACGGGCGCGATCGGCACACTGCGCGGGCCGTTGCACGGGGGCGCGAATGAAGCGGCCATGGCTCTGGTCGAGCAATTCGACTCGGCGGAAACCGCTCGTATCGGCGTCAAGACGATGCTCGACCGCAAAGACAAGATCATGGGCTTCGGACACGCAGTACATAAGGAGTCGGATCCGCGAAATCAGGTCATTAAGACGTGGTCGAAGAAGCTTGCGGTCGATGCCGGTGACGAGATGCTTTATACGGTTTCCGAAGCGATCGATTCCGTAATGTGGGAAGAGAAGCGGCTGTTCCCGAATCTAGACTTCTACAGCGCCTCCGCCTATCACTATATGGGCATCCCGACCTATCTGTTCACGCCGATCTTCGTGTGTTCACGTATCACCGGTTGGTCCGCCCACATCATGGAACAGCGCGCCGATAACAAACTCATCCGCCCTGCCGCTGACTACACGGGCCCGGATACAAGGCCATACGTGGCGCTGAACGAGCGTTCGTAAATCTAGGCCCCTACGGGCCGGCACAGCAGTTGCACTGTGACAGCAGCATGAGCGTTGGGGAGAGCCGAAGATTCCCGGGTTTACCGACTTTCGATGGCAGTCGATCAACGACGAACTGAGAAGACGGCCCCGCCGTTACGGAATGCCGATACGGCGTAGTGGCTCCGTTCTGATCGGCTCGATCGATAGAATTCCATTCTAGTCGCTGGATCGCGGCTCCACTAGTTGTTACTGCAGAGCGCGATACTCGTCCTGCTTCCACGCTGACAGCTCACCGGTAAACAGGCTGTTGTGCTCGAACGGATCGTTAACGAGTACCCACAAGTTCCGATAGGTCGTACCGTACGGCCTTACCAGGTGGATAGGTATATGTACTGAAGAAAGAACCGGAGACTCCAATTCCGGCGCTATGCTAGCATGCTGAAAATCACCGTTATCGAGAGTACGGATGTGTAAAAAGACGATAGGAATGATGGGCGTCGTCGTATATTTTCTGACCAGCGCGGCAACCGCTCAGATGTACGCACGAGGCTCGGACGATGCGCTTCCGGGCGACGATTTGTACGCGATATGTTCTTTCTGCCACGCGCCGGAGGGTCAGGGAAGCCAACGCCTGGATGCGCCCGCGCTTGCCGGAATGGAAGCCTGGTACGTAGAACGACAGCTGCATAACTTCAGAAATAGAATTCGCGGCATGCATCCCGACGATGTAACGGGCCTACAAATGTCGATCGTTTCCGGTATGCCCAGGAACGACGCGACGATCGCAAGTGTCGCAGCTTACATCGAGAGCATGGATCCCAATGTGCCACCCGAGACATACGACGGCGAACCGATGGGAACCGGCCGCCCTTACGTATGGCACTCGCCGTACGCGGAATTCACGAGCCCGGAGCCCGGTGACGCAGCTCGCGGCGGACAGCTCTATTCGACGACTTGCCTGATCTGTCACGGCGCCGCGGGCGAGGGTAATCAAGCTCTGGGCGCGCCAAAGCTTACCGAGCTTCAGAACTGGTATCAGGCACGTCAAGTCAAGTACTTCAGAGACGGGCTGCGCGGCGCGGATCCACAGGATACCTACGGTGCGCAGATGGCAGCGATGTCTAAAATGCTGACGACGGACCAGGCGATCGCCGACGTTATCGCCTATATCAACACGCTATGAGCAGGACTACTGACATGAGTAAGAAATTCCTTCCAGTCATCTGCGCGGCCGCAGCCATGATGCTTTCGCAGTCCGCTCTGGCCGTAACCCCGACCGTTATCCAACTCGCGGATCCTCTGGACGAAACCCGCGGGTGGTGCGTGGACCTCTTCGCACATCTGACCAATGCGCTTCCACTTGGCGGATTGCAGGGACACAACTGCTTCCTGTACATGGGCAGAGGCCCGACCGAAGATCAGGGTTTCGATGCGGAGCTGATCGAGGAAAAGGGCGAATTTCGCGTGATTTACTTCGATCTTTGCATGACGTTGCACGACCCCAACCCCGGCTCGTTCGTGCCGATAGAGCCATGCGACGATGGCGAAGCGCAGGATTTCGAGATGACGGCAGATGGGCAGATCGTGCCGTTGATGGCTCCGGACCTCTGCCTGACCCTCGGGGCAGCGACCGTGCCCGGAGGCGGTCGGAGAGCGCCGGCCGGCCGGGTAACCCAGAACAACGACAACATCCCGCAGATTCGCCGGCTCACGTTCGAGACCTGCTCCGACGACATTGGCGTCCTTCAGCGCTGGCGTCTGGAGGACGAGCACAAGCTGTACGAGCCGACCATACCGAAGCGTTTTCAATAAGCGCTACGGCAACCGCCAGGCTGGTTTGGCGGCCACGCCGATAAGGTAGCTTTTCGGCTTGCCCACAGCGCAAGCTGGTCGCGCTACTCAGGACAAGTATGTACTGAGACAGACCAGGCCGATGACGTTTCTGTGACCTAACGGCCAAACCCACGTGATAATAATGAGCTGAGTTGAGACGGCATATGCCCCTGTGAGAAGAGCGCAGAGGGCCGGAGGACAACTGGCTTGCTCGATGACACCGCAGAATCGGAACCGCTCCAACCGGCAGCCGCTAGCGTCGGTATCCTGCTCGTCAACCTCGGCACGCCGGACGCCCCGACTCCGGCCAAGCTGCGATCGTTTCTCCGCGAGTTCTTGAGCGATCGCCGGGTCGTCGATCTACCTCGGTGGAAGTGGTGGCCGATACTGACATTCTTCATCCTGCCGTTTCGCGCTCGCCACTCTGCAGCGCTCTACCGAAAAATCTGGGTGGAGAACGGCTCACCATTGCTGATCCATACGCGCCGGCTCGGCGAAGCATTGGCCGACGCATTAAACGAGAAGCTTACGAAACCCGTTCATGTCGCGATCGGTATGCGCTATGGCAGCCATTCGATCGCGGCTGCGTTGCGTGAACTTCGAGACCGCGGATGTACACGCTATCTCGTCGTGCCCATGTTCCCCCAGTACTCGCACACGACTATCGGTTCGGTCATGGATGCTGTAAACACGGAACTCGAGAAATGGGCGGTCCCGCCAGAGGTGCGTACGGTACCCGGTTACCACGACAACCCGGCATACATCGACGCCATCAGCAGTTCGATCCGCAAGACATGGGCTGCGGATGGCACACCCGACCAGCTTCTCCTCTCCTTCCATGGCATTCCCGAGCGTTACATTGCGGCCGGCGATCCCTACGAAGACGAGTGCCGCACCACGGCCAGACTCGTCACAGAAAATCTGAAGCTGTCGGCAACGCGTGCCGCGGTATCGTTTCAGTCTATCTTCGGCAGAGACGAATGGATCAAGCCGGCGACAGAATTCACCATACGCTCACTGGCACGCTCAGGTGTCGAAAAAATCGATGTGATATGCCCGGGCTTCTCGGTGGATTGTCTGGAGACGCTGGAGGAAATCGGCCACACGAACCGAAACCTGTTCCTCGAAAACGGCGGCAGCAGATTTCATTATATCCCCTGCCTCAATGACGATCCGGCCCACGTTCAAATGCTGACGACCATCCTGCTCCACGTGCTGGGCGACTGGGTGAAGGAGAAACCCGTGACGATAACTGCAGATTCACTAAGCCTCGAACTCCTACAACGCCTGGACCGTCCGGGCCCCCGATACACCTCCTATCCTACAGCGGTCGAGTTTCACGACGGTGTCGACGAGCAGACGTATCTGGCCAAACTCAACGAAACAGATCGAACTACGCCTGACGCGCCTTTGAGTCTCTACTTTCATCTCCCGTTCTGTCATCTTCAGTGTCACTTTTGCGCCTGCAACACCATGGCGACACCACATGAACGAGTGCTGGCTCGCTACATCGATTATCTCGAGCGCGAGATCAGTGCCGTCGCGGAGCGACTGCCTCAGCGCCGATCGGTTATACAGCTTCACTGGGGCGGAGGAACGCCAACGTATTTCTCTCCCGCTCAGTTGGAGAGGTTGTTCGCTCACATCACGAAGCACTTCACACTGCAAGATGGCGCCGAAGTCGCCATTGAGGCCGATCCACGCATCACGACGCATGAGCATCTAGATACGTTGGACGGCCTGGGGTTCAACCGCCTCAGCCTCGGGATCCAGGATTTCACACCCTCGGTTCAAGAAGCGATCGGCCGGGGACAGACTTACGAGCAGACCGCCAATCTCGTCCGTTACGCCAGAGAGATTGGCTTCAGTGACGGCGTCAATTTCGATCTCATCTACGGACTGCCCCGGCAGGGGCTCGAATCGCTCGATGTCAATCTCAGTCGTGTACTCGAACTCAAACCCGACCGGCTGGCCGTTTACTCTTTCGCGTACTTACCCGCACTGAAAGCTAATCAAAAAAGACTCAATGCGGAAGAATTACCGGAACCCGCGCTCAAGCTACGTCTCTATCGAAATACATTGGCACGGCTGATCGGAGCGGGATACGATCCGATTGGGATGGACCATTTCTCATTGCCGGACGACGAGCTTGCCATAGCATCCCGTGAAGGCCGCCTCGCGAGAAACTTCATGGGTTACACGGTCAAGCCTTCCACAGCAACGATTGCATTCGGCGTATCGGCGATCGGCGATCTTGCCGGCGGTTACTTCCAGAACAATCGGAAGCTGTCGGCTTATTATCGGGCGATTGACGAAGATCGCCTGCCGATCGAGCGTGGCCGACTCCTCAGCCACGATGATCGGCTGCGTCGCGACGTGATCATGCAGCTCATGTGCAATTTCCGGATCGACAAGAACCGAGTCTCGGACCAGTTCGACATCGATTTCGATGCCTACTTTGCAGACTCGGTCGATCGCCTCGGCGAGTTGGAGGAGCAGGGATTCCTTCATAACGACGAAGACACTTTGGCCGTATCGGGCCAGGGCCGGTTGTTCGTGCGCAACGCAGCCATGGCATTCGATAGTTACCTCGGCTTCAATCCGCAGGGTCGGCCGGCGTTCTCGCGAACAGTGTAGGCCATTGGTGGCAACATCTAATCGTAATGAACCACTTCGAAGCGGCGATGCTTGAATGACTCGCGGCACCACACAACGGGTCGTGATCATCGGCGGAGGCATTGCGGGACTGGCCACGGCCCTCTATCTACGCGATGCCGCAACCGCGCTCGCCGGTGGACTCGAGATCGCAGTCGTCGAAGCCGGCCCGCGAATCGGCGGCAATATCCACACGGAATACTGCGACGGCTTCACCATCGAATGGGGCCCAAACGGCTATCTCGATAACGTACCGGCAACCGCTGCACTCGTGGAGCGGCTCGGGCTCGAGGGCGAGATCCAGAAGGCTGACGATCGGGCCGCGAAGCGCTTCCTCTATCGGGATGGTCACCTCCATCTATTGCCCTCGGGACCGCTCTCCTTCCTGAGCAGCCCCGTGCTGAGTCCGAAAGGTCGCGCCCGTCTCCTGTGCGAACCACTCGCGCGCCGCAAGCGGAACGGGTCGGACGAAACGATTTACGAATTCGCGAGTCGCCGCATCGGCGCCGAGGCCGCCGACGTCCTCATCGATGCCATGGTGTCGGGGATCTTCGCCGGCGACACGCGGGAGCTGAGTCTCGCGAGCACATTTCCCAGGCTCGCGGAGATGGAGGCGAGACACGGTAGCCTCGTCCGCGCGATGCTCGCAAGCAGGCGCCCGCGTCGCGCCGAGTCCGGGAATCGGACCAATACCGGAGGCCCGGCCGGGCCCGGCGGAACACTGACGTCGTTTCGGAAGGGTTTGGCAACGCTGGTCGACCGATTGGCTCGCGAACTCCATGAGATCATCCGCCATGACCATGCGGTCGCGACGATAGAGCCGGCTGGCGCCGGATGGCGCATACGAACTACGGCCGGCGACACACTCGACACGAATGCGGTCGTTATCGCGATTCCAGCACCGCGAGCGGCACCGTTCTTGACGGCGGTTGACCGGGATCTGGGCGAGGCGGTTAACCAGATACCGACCGCGAGTCTTGCAGTCGTGGCGCTCGGCTACGATGCTGCGGCTGTTGGCGGATCGCCGGATGGCTTCGGCTTTCTGATACCCCGGGGCGAAGGACTGAGATCTCTCGGGTGTCTCTGGGATTCGAGTATCTTCCCGGGCCGCGCGCCCGAAGGGAAAATCCTGCTACGAGTCATGATTGGCGGCGCACACGATCCTGAAGCCGTTGAACTCGACGACGATTCGCTGGTTACCGTTGCGACGAGCGAACTCGAAACGACGATGGGATTGGCGGCCGCCCCGAGCCTCCGGCGTGTCTATCGCCATCGCCTCGGAATCGCCCAATACGTGCACGGACATCAGGCGCGCCTGAACACGATCCACGAGCGGCTCGGGGCACGGCCCGGGCTCTGGGTCACGGGGAGTTCGTTCTACGGCATCAGCATGAACGCGTGCATCGAACACGCGCAATCCCTGGCACCCGAAATAGCCGCAAATCTTGGATGAACGCCGTTGTAGGAGCGGCCGCAAAACTGTCCCAATGGCGAGTAACGAGCTTCAGCTCTTGCCTTCACCCGTTCGCGCCGAGGCGATCTGTGCGACTTGCACCGAGGACTCGACTTCGGAACCCTCAGCCGGTTGCGGCTGCGACACCGCAGGAGCCGCGCTCGTCGTCTCGGCCGAGTCGTCCGACTCGTGCACCGAATAGAGGTGCGGCACGCTGCGGTTAACGTGCAGTTGAAAGATATCGGCACGGTTGTAATGGCCGGCGAAATCGTGGCGTAACTTCATTGTGATGCCGGCTTCGAGATTGCACTCCGCGTACAGGATCCCCTCTTCCGCGCCCACCGGGCCTGCAATGATATGGCTGTTCGGTGCGACGATGACGCTGCCACCACTACAGTCGGGATCGCGCAGGAATTTCTCGCCCTCGGGCCCGACCTCGAGCTTCTCGATCATGTTCTCGTCGACCGTACCGCACGCAGAGATGACGAAGGCCTTGGTCATCTGCGCGAATGCCTGCGAATCGATCGCCACGCGATTACGTAACGGGTCCCCACTAGCCGGAAAATGATTTGGCCAGCTCATCACATGGATACGGGTACCTTCTGCCGTAAGGCCGAACACGGCGAGCGGATTTGAGTTCTCGCCGCAGATCAAGCCGCTGACCGGGCCGAACTCGGTCTGGAATGCGCCGAAGGTGTCACCAAACCCTCCCATGTGCACGAGCCGCTCACCGACGGTAGGCATGAATTTCTGATGCTTGCCGATGAGCTCACCCTCTGGGCTGATCCACACTTGCGAGTTGAACATGGTGCCGAGCGTGTTCGGCAGCTTCTCGCAGACGCCCATCACGACGTAAGCGTGCGCGTCCCGCGCCGCCGTGCAGAGCGAATCGATCTCCGGGCCCGGAATCTCGACGGAGTTCTTGAATAGCTCCACCGCGAGTTTGTTGACCACGGCACTCGTTGCGGGATGATGGTGATACCAGACGGGATGTGCGGGGATGAAACCTTCCGGGAAAGCAATAAGCTCGGCGCCATTTCGACCCGCCTCCCGGATCAGGTCGCACGCTTTCTCCGTCGTCTTCTCGCGATCGAGGAAGACCGACGCGGCCTGCACAGCCGCCACCTGAACTACAGCATACTGGTCGCCCATGGAACTCTCCTGTTTTTTAGGATTCTAGCGTATGCGAGGAATACTTGCTGCTTGAATTCAACTGCAACGATCAGCCGAGAGCTACGGCGCAATCTGCGTTGTCAGCGACCGCATCGTAAGCGCTACGGCTGTGGCCGGCAGCGCCGTGGCCAGATCCGGGGTCGTATTGGCATTGAGCATCGGCCGGCTGCCGTTGAAAAACGG
>CAYXNS010000012.1:4600-57291 GCA_964466315.1 uncultured Gammaproteobacteria bacterium | reverse complement strand
CCGTGCTCGATGACAGGTTGTGCCCCCGGGCCGCCGCCCGAAATAACCATACCGGCCAGCCCGAAAATCAATACCCTGAAGTAGCGATTCATAGGGACTCCTTCCGCACAGTATAGCGGCTGACCGCTACCGGTGCGGGGAACACCTATGCCGTGATTAGCTGCCGGAACCCTCGCTGTGCTCGTATTCCGAAGGCGGTATAATCGGCGCAGGCTCATTTTACTCGACCAGCCTGGATCAAGAGCAATAAGGCTGGGAAATCGATCTCTGAGGCGGACCACCCACGATGGCCCGGGCAACTGGCCGCGCTCGAAGATCCCTGAACGGGAACGGCTTGCGAGAGCAAGTGCCGAATCAATGTTGGAGGTTCTCCTTTGCGCGGCGAAAACCATGGACTCGATTCTGCAAAGTTAGACCAGCTGCGCAAACAGCCGCAAACGAAAGCAGTCGATGGCACGGAAGCGGTCGCGCATATCGCTTACAAGACCAACGAAGTCTGCATCATCTATCCGATAACGCCCGCGTCGGCTATGGGTGAGTACGCGGACGAGTGGGCAACTCAAGGCAAGAGGAATCTCTGGGGCATAGTACCCGACGTCGTACAGATGCAGAGCGAGGCTGGAGCCGCCGGTTCCGTGCATGGCTCATTGCAGACCGGCGCACTGGCAACGACATTTACGGCGTCGCAAGGGCTGCTGTTAATGATTCCGAACATGTACAAGATCGCCGGCGAATTGACGTCGACGGTCTTTCATATCGCGTCCCGTTCAATCGCAGCACAGGGCTTGTCGATCTTCGGGGATCATCAAGACGTCATGGCATCCCGCCAGACTGGATTTGCGATGCTCTGTGCTTCTTCGGTTCAGGAAGCACAGGACATGGCGCTGATCAGTCAAGCCGCCACGCTCGAAGCGCGCGTACCATTTATCCACTTCTTTGACGGTTTTCGAACTTCCCACGAGATCAATACGATCGAACTCATCGACGACGACATCATCGCCGCGATGCTCGATGCCGAGTTGATACACGCTCACCGCAACCGTGCGCTGAATCCGGAGCATCCGTTTATTCGTGGAACAGCACAGAATCCGGACACGTACTTCCAGGCGAGGGAGACGACCAACCCCTACTACGCTGCCACTCCCGGCATCGTCCAGTCGTACATGAACCGATTTTCGGAACTAGCGGGCCGGCAGTACGAACTCTGCAAATACTATGGCCCATCGGATGCCGAGCGAGTGATCGTCGTTATGGGCTCAGGCGCCTATGTCGTGCTTGAGACCCTCGAGTATCTCGCCAGTCAGGGCGACGACAAGCTCGGTTTGATCAAGTTGCACCTGTATCGACCGTTCCCTGTCGATGTTTTACTCGAAGCCATCCCCGAATCCACGCGTGCTATCGCGGTGCTCGACCGCACCAAGGAACCCGGCGCGCACGGTGAACCGCTCTACAAGGACGTCGTCACTGCGATGGCGGAAGGCCTGGTCGATGGCCGCCTGGCCTGTGAGACGCTGCCGAAGATCATCGGTGGGCGCTTCGGCCTGTCGTCGAAGGACTTCACGCCCGCGATGGTTAAAGGCGTATTCGACGAGCTTCGTAAGGAGAGGCCGAAAAACCACTTCACGATCGGCATAAACGACGACCTGACCCACACGAGCCTCGAGTTCGATCCGTCGTTCATCGTCGAGCAGCCGTCCATCTTCTCGGCGCTGTTCTACGGGCAGGGCTCCGACGGTACCGTTGGCGCCAATAAGAACACCATCAAGATCATCGATCAACAGACCGATTTCCAGGCACAAGCTTATTTCGTCTACGACTCGAAAAAGGCTGGATCGCAAACGATCTCTCATTTGCGCTTCGGCCCGGAGTCCATCAACTCGCCGTACCTGATCCAGAACTCGAATTTCATCAGCTGCCACCTGTTCAGCTTCCTAACGAAGAACCACGTACTCAATGAAGCGGCGCAAGGCGCAACATTCCTGCTCAACAGCCCGTACGGTCCCGAGGAAGTCTGGGATCGTCTCCCGAAATCGGTCCAATCGGAGATCATCGAGAAGGAACTCGCCTTCTACGTGATCGACGCTTATCGCGTCGCGAAGGACAGCAGCCTCGGGCGTCGCATCAGCACGGTCATGCAGACCTGCTTCTTTGCGATCGCGGAGATACTGCCGCGCGACGAAGCCATCGAGAAGATCAAGCAGGCCATACACAATACGTTTATCCGGAAAGGCCAGGAAGTCGTCGACAAGAACTTCCAGGCTGTCCACAATGCACTCGTGAATCTGCACCGGGTAGAAATCCCGGATAAGGTCACCAGCGACTTCGAGATACCCTCGCCCGTCGGCGAAGGCGCACCGGAGTTCGTCGAGAACGTCCTCGGCCCAATGATCGCCGGCCTCGGCGATGGTCTTCCGGTCAGCATGCTGCCGGCGGATGGCACCTACCCAGTCGGCACCGCGGCTTGGGAATCCAAGGATCTGACTGAGGAAGTTCCGATCTGGGAACCGGAGATCTGCGCACAGTGCGGCAACTGCGAAATAATCTGCCCGCATGCCGTAATTCGTATGAAGAGTTACGACGATAAGCTTCTGGCGGCCGCGCCCGACGGCTTCAAATCCGTGCCGCTTAAAGGCCGAGGCGTCAGCCAGGACAAACGTTATACACTCCAGGTCTCTGTCGAGAACTGTACGGGCTGCACGCTTTGCGTTGCAGCTTGTCCTGTAGACGACCCGAAAAATCCGGGTCGCCGCGCGATCAATATGGGCCGTAAGCGCGGCGTACTCGATACCGAAAAAGAGAGTTGGAAATTTTTCCAGACTCTGCCTGCTCAGCTTCGCGGCGATCTCGTGAACCTGAGAATGCGGGAAACACAGATGATGACGCCCGCGTTCGAGTTCTCCTCGGCATGCTCTGGCTGCGGCGAAACGCCCTACCTCAAATTGCTAACGCAGCTTTTCGGCGACCACATGGTTATTGCCAACGCCACCGGCTGTTCCTCGATTTACGGCGGTAACCTTCCGACGACGCCCTGGTCAACGGACAGCCGTGGCCGCGGCCCTGCCTGGGCGAATTCCCTTTTCGAAGACAATGCCGAGTTCGGTTATGGTTTCCGTGTCACGTTCGACAAACTCGCCGAGCACGCACGCACGACACTACGGGAACTCGCCCCAGAAATTGGCGAAGAACTCGCTAACGACATACTCGACGCGCGGCAAGACAGTGGTACCGAACTCGATGAGCAGCGTGGCCGGCTCGATAAGCTCCGCTCGCGGCTACTAGAACTATCGACCGCCAAAGCGAAAGACCTGTACGCGCTAAGTGACAATCTACTAAAACGTGTCGTCTGGATCGTCGGCGGCGACGGCTGGGCCTACGACATCGGTTTCGGCGGGTTGGATCACGTCCTCGCAGACGATCGCGATATCAATATCCTCGTCATGGATACCGAGGTCTACTCGAATACGGGCGGGCAGCGTTCGAAAGCCACGCCACGGGCAGCGACGGCAAAATTTGCTACCGGCGGAAAGTTTGTCGCAAAGAAAGATCTTGGAATGCTGGCCGCCGATTACGGTCATGCTTACGTTGCGCAGATCGCAATCGGCTCGGACCCGAAGCAAACCGTGCGCGCACTCCAGGAAGCAACACAATTCCGCGGACCGTCGCTTGTGATCGCGTACGCCACCTGCATCGCCCAGGGCATAGATCTGACGCATACGGTCGATCAGATGCAGGCCGCGGTACAGAGTGGCTATTGGCCGTTATATCGCTACAATCCCGCTCTGCTCGAGCTCGGCCGAAACCCCATGCAACTCGATTCCGAAGAGCCGACGATGAGTTTCAAGGATTACGCGCTAAGAGAAAATCGATATCGCGCGTTAGTGAAGAGCAATCCGGATCAAGCCGAACACCTCATGGAACTCGCCCAGAGCGATGTGACAAAACGATGGCATGCCTATAAATGCAAGGCCTTTGGGGTTGAGGCACCTTAATGGACACGAAGAATAAAGCGCTGAATCTCCCGCCGGGCCCAAACCGACAGCCGCAGTTCTCGCTTTCACGCGAAAGCGGGTACGCGAATCAGCCCAAAGACATGGACTGGCTCGCAAAAAACATCCCGTGCCAGACCGCCTGCCCCGCCAACACCCGGATTCCGGAGTATCTCTGCGAAATCCATCAGGGCAATTACGACCGGGCCTATCTGATCAATCTGATTGACAATGTCTTCCCGGGAGTGCTGGGACGTGTTTGCTCCAGACCTTGCGAGGACGTTTGTCGGCACGGCCGTAAGGGACTCGGAGAACCCGTCGCGATCTGCTTCTCGAAGCGGGCGGCATCTGACTTCGGCAGCGGCGACCGCGTCGTGCTCGAGCCTTTTTATCCAGCGACCGGAAAAACCGTGGCAGTGGTTGGCGGCGGACCCGCCGGTCTTGCGGCCGCGCGCGACCTTACCCTGCTCGGCCACAAAGCAACCGTTTACGAAAAATACTCCGAAGCCGGCGGCATGATGAATCAAGGGATCCCTGAATTTCGGCTGCCGCGAGAAATCATCAACAAAGAAATCGAACAGATAGAGCTACTCGGTGTCGAGATTCTCTGCAATCAGAATATTGGCGTCGACATAACCGTCAAGCAGCTTCACGGGAAATACGATGCGGTAATAATTGCGGCCGGTACGCTGGATCCCAATGTCATCGACATTCCCGGAAAGGAGCTCGAAGGCATACAACATGGCCTGGACTTCCTGTTGCAAGCGAACGAGACAGGCGACGCAGATATCGGCAGACGCGTAATCGTCATCGGGGGTGGGTTCACCGCAATGGATTGTGCGCGCACGGCACTTCGGCTCGATTCCGATGCGGCAATCTACTACCGCCGCTCGCGCGACGAGATGTCCGTTCCCGCCGACGAACTCAAGGAAGTCGAACACGAGGCTATCCCGATCGAGATCATGGCCGGCCCGGTTGCCTATCTGGGCGGTAACGACGCGGTGGAAAGCATGCGATTCATTCGGAATGAACTCGGTGAACCGGACGATAGCGGTCGCCGGCGCCCCGTAGCGATCGAGGGCAGCGAATACGATGTCGATGTAGACACGGTCTTGCTCGCCACGGGCCAGTGGCAAGACACCAGCTGGCTCGGCGATTCGATCGGCAAAAAAATCCTCGACGAGGACGGTTGGATCAAGAGCGGCCAGCCCATAACGACGGATGTGCCCGGGATCTTCATTGCCGGCGACTACTCCATCAGCGCATCGACACTCATCGACGCCATCGGCCACGCGAAACAATGCGCACGGACCGTCGACGAGTTTCTGATGGGCGAGACGCGCGTGATGGATGTGGCCGAGATCCAAGGCTCGTTCGACACGGGCCGAATTCCGGAGATGGACGAGATCGCTCGCCAACCGATCCCTTCGTTACCGCTGAGCGAGCGCTCATTCAAGGCCGAAGTCGAAACCGGCTATACGCCGAAGCTCGCCAATCGCGAGACGATGCGTTGCTATCTGTGTCACTACAAGTTCGAGATCGATAACGACATCTGCATCTATTGCGAGAAATGCCTGGAGGTTAAGCCTCACGACGATTGCATCGTCCGCGTAGACGATCTGAAGTACGACGACGACAGCCGTGTTACCGGTTACATCGATGCCGCGGATCAGACACCGCATCGTTATCCGCTGCTATATATCGATCAGGATCAGTGCACCCGCTGCGGCAGATGCGAAAAAGTCTGCCCAGTCGAATGTATCTCGATACAGAAGGTCACGCGGAACACCGAGCGTGCCTGCGACGTCGACGAGCAATTCGAACCGTAATCGCGACGACTCGCCGTCTCCACTATCTAATGCTGCATTCGACCATCGGGTTGATCGATCGTTGAGCTCGAGCTGTCCGTTGGCAAGCGGCAATCTGCCGCAGCTCCTCAGACGTATAACACTGCTCGATTGGAATGTGCGAGCCCAGCGGAGTTTCCGTCTCGCAGAATAGCTCACCGCCGGCGAGCGACTGGAGAGATGCATCGCGTACCGAGTACCATGACTCGGGAACGAAACTGCCGTCCGCCGATTGCGCGTCGATTGCCAAATTGATTGTCGCAAGCGCGTTGTCGTGATCGCCACTCTCGAACTGAGCGCTCGCCTTGAGGAACGACAGCTCGGCGGATCGCTCGTCGCAATCGAGCGACGTGATATGTTGCAGCAGCTGCTCAAGCGTCCCCCGGCGCAGATACACGATGCCGAGCCGTGTTGCGGCGCCCCTTCGTATCTGGGCGTGCATCACCGGATCAGCTGGTGCGTCTCGATATTCCCGCTCCGCGGCGGCGAGATCGTTGTTCACGACGGCGATGTCTCCGGCCACTAAGCCGAGCGCGCCGCGCGCATTGCCTTGCATTTCATCTGGATTAAGCGGCGCGATGGCGGTCTCGGCACAGTCTGCATCGAGATTCTCCAGGCATTGTCTCGCCTCTTGTAGTGCACTGGCGATAGCCTCGTCGATCAGGAGCGGAGCTGTTGGAGGGGCAGAATCGCTGGGCGCGCACTCGGCCGCATCACCAACGGGTTGCGCGATGCCAAGCGTCGGGCACAGCAGCAATAGAACGATAGCGTTAGGTGTTTTCATAATCCCGCACTCCGTCCTGCCGATAGCGCTATGATACTGGCGTACGCCCCTCCCGCAACATCGTACTTACCGTAGCATCGTCAAAGCCCCGCGCAACCTAGGCCGTCGCCTCCTTAATCTTGCCCTGCCACAATCCGTTATGCGTGAACGCCGACCAGGCCCAGGGCAACCAGCGCAACAACGCGAAGCTCAACCAGAGCGCCCACGCCAGTATCGCTGCCTTGTAGAACCAGAGCGACACGGAGATTGCCGCCACCTCCGGTGTTGTTCCGGCCGACTGATCCTCGAACCAGCTCAAAGCTCCGGCCAATAAAGAAATGGGGTTAATCCTGCGAAAAACACCAGTGCCAGGGTTCGTACTGATAGCCCCAGCGGTTTCCCTCCGGGTACGACATCCGAAAACCGAATCCGTTCGCGTTGTGCTCAAGCCATCTGAATGCCCCGGTATCGGCAAATGTCTCGCTGAGCGGCTCGCAACCCGGCGTACCGACATCGACCGCACAACCGCTGTGGTGCTCGCTGCAACCCGGCGGCGCCATTACGGCTAGAATGTCGTCAACCGCCTCGCCACGATTGAGTTTGGCCTGGATCAGCTCGACTTGCCGATCGAAACTGCGAAACCCCGATATCACGAGTATCGTGACCGCATCCTGCTCGGCGCCCGCACGCAGCGCCCGCCACTGTGCCGCCGCTTCAGGCGTCAGCAGATACTCGCACCCGCTCGCGCTGACATGAGCGATCTCGAATTCGGTCGCGTCTTCGAATAGCGGCAGGCCTCGGCGCGCGACGAGATCGCGAGAAGCCCCTACCTTTTCCAGAGTGGACTCGACCTTATACGCCATGTCGCTTACGGGGACAGTCATATCAGAGTACGACTGGCGTCCAACGATCTTCGCGCCGCCTTACGCGACCCGCAAATGATTCCGCGTCGTAGCAAGCCGCTTCCGGTTCGCCGAGCCCGTCCAGCGTCTGGAGTAATGCATTGAGATTAGCGATCCCGTACGCGCCGTTCACCGTGGCGATAATCGCCCTAATATAGATACCACAGCGCCTACAGATCAAGAAATCCGCCGTTTTCCGCGCAAATCGATAGCGATTGACCTCCTCCGGCTCGGCGAAGCCGAAGACGAGAGTGCCGCCGGGATCCGATGCGCTTGTCGCGCCGTGAGCGCGACAGAAGGCACATTGGCAGGCACGCAGGGACCAGCTCGATACCGGCAGCTCCGTCGAATAGACATGGGAGATCGCCCCGCAGTGACACGCGCCTTCGTAATTCATGATGCATCGGCGTCGATCCTGAACGGCTGCGATTGCTTAGTCAATTCACGGAAGCGAGCCTCGGAACGCTGCCACCGGCACGCCGCCGTGACGGAAGCGAGGCTGAATCTATAGTGATGACCTGCGGGGTGCCGAGTGATACGCCAGCGCTGTCAGAGGAATGAATAGAATAATTTAATTTTATTTATCAATTAATTATAATATTTTATTAATGTTATATATGATATTCATACGGGTGCTGTGGGGGCTTCGATAAGCAGAACTCCAGCTCACGTCGATCCCCGAGAGTTACGCCTGCTGGCCTAGCAATCCGTGCATCGGGTAAGGTGCGTTAACCTTCTGGAAAACTCATGAGACTGGCTCGCCGGTCTCGCACGAATAACGAAGATCGAGGAGAGCCATGTGAGCGACGGCCTACCCCCGAGCGAGGACGACGTGCTCATCTCACGTCGCCGAACGTTGCAGGGCGCGGGTACACTACTCGCGGCTGCGACGCTTCCCGCATCTTCGGTCGCTCAGCAATCGGCACCTGCCGCCGCGCCAAGACGGCCCGATCTCACGGGCCGGCTCGCTCGCTACATGGTTGCCGCGCGAGATCTGGGGGTACCGGCCACCGTAGCGCTTGCTGCCAAGCACCGAATCCTCGATACGCTGGGCGCCATCGTTTCGGGCGCGCGACTCAAACCCGGCGAGGTCGCGATCAACTATGTGCGTCAGCAAGCGGGCATACCCGAAGCATCCGTGGCGACGACCGATATCATGACATCGGCCGTGAACGCCGCTCTGGCCAACGCCATGTCGGGCCACGCCGACGAGACCGACGACTTTCACCCGTTTACGAAGGCACATCCAGGCTGCTCCGTCGTACCGGCGGCGCTCGCGATGGGTGAGCGCGAAGGCAGATCCGGCGAAGAACTGCTGAAAGCCGTGATTCTGGGCTATGACCTCTGCTGCCGGTTCCTGGTCGCATTGAGACCGGCACTGGTCAGGACCAATCACCGCAGCGCAGAAGGCTATAGCTCGACATTCGGCGCAACCGCGGCAGCGGCCTCGCTCGCGGGGTTTGATGAGACCCAGATGCGTTATGCGATCTCTTACGCCGTCCAGCAGGTGTCGGGCGTGTGGAGTTGGGTCCGGGATGTCGAGCATATCGAGAAAGCGTTCGACTTCAGCGGAATGGGAGCCAGAAACGGTGTCGCAGCCGCGACGATGATACAAGCGGGTTTCACAGGCGTCCTCGATGCTCTGGAAGGCAAGCGCAATGTGCTCGATGCGCTCTCGACCGAAGCCGCCCCGGAGGAAATGGTCGCCGATCTCGGCAGCCGCTTCTACGTCACGGAGACAGCGATCAAGACCTTCCCCGTAGGCTATCCCATACAGTCACCGTTGGCGGCGTTCTTCAGGTTGCGTGACGAACACGGACTGACGGTCGACAACGTCGAGCATGTTCTCGTCCGTCTACCGGAAGACGGCGCACGGATCGTCGACAGCCGCTCGATGCCCGATGTCAATGTTCAGCACATCATGGCCGTGGCTCTCGTGGACGGCATGATCGATTTCGAGAACAGCCATTCATTCGAGCGCATGAGCGATCCTCGGGTAGTCGCCGCGCATAGTCGCGTGGAGCTCATCGCTGATCCGGAACTCGTCGTGCTCGAAGCGCCGCGCAGCGGCTTCGTCGAGGTAACGACTCGCGACGGCCGCCGCGTGAACCTATTCGTGAGTCACGCGCCGGGCACACCCGAGAATCCGCTCGACACGGAAAGCGTTGCTGCGAAAGTGCGGGAGCTCATGGCGCCGATCATCGGCGAAGCCAGGACCGACGGTTTGATCGATGCGATCAACGCGCTCGAGGACCTCGGCGACGTTCGAGAGCTCCGAGCATTCTTGACGATCTAGGGCGAGGACGGCGGCGCGTAGAGGGCCCGCAGGCGAGAGAGATCGCCAGCCGACAATCCGGAAACAGCGGCGATATCGGCCCTCGTGCGCAATACGTCGCGATAGCGGCCGAAGAATCCCGGGATGTCTCCGCCGTAGCCGAAGAAATACATGATGTTGTCGAAGTCTGAGGTGTGCGCCAGGCCGAGCGCGTGTCCGAGCTCGTGCAGACAGGTCAGATAGACGACCGCGTCGCGAAACAGCGGATCTTCCCTTGCCCGATCGGCAATCGGCCTTCCTAGGGCTTCCGTGTCGGGCCTGACGAAGACCGCGGCCCCGCGTCGATCCTCGACGATTAGCGGCCGCATCTCACCGTAGAGCCCGAAGCTCGCGGGCACCCAGTAGACACGCAGGAGGGCAGTCGCTTCGGCGCCGGGCTTCAATCGCAACCCACCGGCGGCACCCTGCTCCCAGGCAGCGAGGGCCCACTTCGCGAGATCCCGGTCGGCCTCGAGAAACCCGGAACCGGGCATGCCTTCGGCGATGAAATAGGTGACCTCGCCCATCGCGTCGAGCGGCTCCAGCGCGGACAGATCCTGCGCTCCAGCCGGAAACGAAAACCCGGCTTTAAGTGCCACGCAGATCAGGGCGGCGGCGTGAGGATTACAGCGGATCATGCCCCCCGAGCCTCAAGCACGAATCATCAGGCGATACCTGGTCCCCTGAAGATCGATTTCAGCTCGAGCCGAGAGATCTTCCAACCGTCGTCGGTGAGCACGAATTCGGTGTGATACTCGACGGCCGAAGTGATGCCCCGCATTTGAATCGGTGCGTCGCCCTGCTCGACCGGCCGATCGCCGTTCAGGACAATCGCGTAGGCGATACCCGCCGCAGCCGTCTCATCGATCGGCGTGATTTGCACCGACGTCATGAGGATCATGTGCGCGACCCTGGGCGCCGGGCGCGAAGTAATGTTCTCCCGAACAGCCGTGCGTCCGCGATACGTTCCCGAGCCTAATACCAGCACGCCGTCCTCGGAGAACGTATTCGCGAATCCATCGGCATCCAGATGATCTCGGTAGATCGCGTAATCGGCCAGCAGTTGCTCGCAGGCGATGACGATATCGCTCGCGCTCTCCGCGTTGGGTGCCGCGAGTCCGGGCGAAGCCGTCCCCAGCAGGGCGATGATGAACGAGATTGCCTTGTGCCTGTATCTCATTGCGCTTCCCCTATTCCGGATCCACGAACAGCGTCGTGTATTCACGCTTGGCGATCTTCCAGCCCTCGCCCGTCAGGCGGTAGACGCTGCGGGACTCGGAGGCGACCTGAAAGCCGAGAGAGGTTACCGGTAGCCCGTCCTCGGGGATCGGCGCCTCCAACACGAGCGCGTAACTGACCCCGGTTGCGGTCGTCTCGTCTACCGGAGTGATCTGAATCGTCGTCTGCAGCTGCAAATGCGCTTCGGATGGGCCTCCCGAACTCGATTCGATGTAGTCCCGAATTGCATCACGGCCCTTGAGCACGGTCGTCGGCCGGCCCCACTCCCCGTCCTCCGTGAAGATGTTGGCGAACGCCTCGGCGTCGCCTCGATCCCGGTAGAGCGCGTAATCGTGCTCGAGGCGTTCGCAAGCGACGACAATGTCGTTGATCTGCGCGAGCTCGGCCGGATCGGCCGCAAAAGTCAGCGGCGATGCGAGAGCGGTGATGACCGGGAGAATAGCTGTTGGGTTCAGATTCATGCGCATGGCTCGGTTCCCTTTTTCGTTAGTCGTGCTTCTTCAGGCGCCGTAGTCGCACACACCGAAGTTTCGTCCGTCGTCGCCTCAGTCGAAGTTTACGCTACGCGTCCTCTGGCCACTCTGAGTCGATGTTATTCCTCTATGGCTACAGGCGGCGACAACGAAGCGATATAGGCCGCCATGTTCAGCATGTCCTCGACCGTGAGATTCGCGACGGTGGGTTTCATCAGAGCCGCCGAGACGCCTGTTCGCGAATTCTCGCGCATGTCGTAGAGCTGTCGCATGAGGTAGCTCGGCGAGCGGCCGGCGATGCCCGGCACGAGGCCTAGGCCGCTCAACTCCGGACCGTGGCAGATCGAGCATTGGATCGTCTTTCCCGCACCGGTCGTGACGAGTTCTTCGCCTTTCACGACTGAGCCGATGGGGACGTATGCGATAAAGCCCGAGCGCGGATCCCGGAGCGATTCCGTCCGATGCGGGTGCTCGGGAGTCTCGATGATCCTGAGGCCCAGAGGCTCCATACCGGCTTCCTCGCCCTCGAGGGGCACGTACATACCAAGGACGATACGCGATTTCGGCACCTCGTCGGTCTCGACGACCCGTATCCACGGCATCCACGGTATCGAGCTGTAGTAGTCGGCCGCTTCGACGATCTCCTCGTCCGTCATCCCCTGTGCGATCCCGATCATCGTGTTGGTATTGAACTTCCTGGGTTGCGCACTGGCCCGCAGACCGTCCTGAAAATCGTGCATCTGTTGAATGAAATAGTCTCTCGGCAACCCGGCGATACCGGCGTTCTCGGGGCGCCCCTTACCGTTCGGGTAATGGCACAGCGCGCAGGCCCATACCCGGGGGAAACGCCCGTTCGCTACGATGTCCGGCATCGTAGGATGATCGCCTGGGTACCAGTCGGCGGGACCGAAGATGTTACGGACCTCGTCGAGCGTGAAGCTCTGCTCAGCACCAGGCAAAGTGAAGACCGTGTCGCCGGGGACCGCTTGCGGCGCGATTGCGTATGCCCAGGTGGGCTCGTCATCGATGCCCTGCGCCAGACCCGTGCCCGCGAGAGGCCCCAGCAAGAGGCAGGGTACCGAGATGTACAGCCAAACCGCTTCGGCGATACTGGAGTACTTGAATCGAATCAAGAACGACATAGGTTCCCCTTGTGCTATCGAGGTGCGGGTTCCGTCATCTCGACATGAAGGCCCTCTGGTCCCTCGAAGAACATCAAATCCGCCCTTGGCGGATTCGGACGTTCGAGATAGGGCTCGTACCCCGACGCCATCAGCTTGAGGCGAAACGCGTCGAGCGACGGCACTCTGAAACCGATGTGGTCCGTGGCGCGATAACGGCTCGGCGCCCTCTGATCGTCATCGGCGACTTGCGTGATATGCACCCAAACGCTGCCGTAGAGAATGGTATGGAAGTTTCCTTGACCTCGCTCTTCGTCATACTCGCCGCCAAAAACCTCCAGGAACCAGTCGCTCATGGCATCGGCGTCGGACGCGAAAAGATGGATGTGATTGATGCCCGTATACACGGGGTCCTCTAGCAACTCGAAACGTCCGCCCCAAGGATCCGTGACATGGGAGATTAAATAAGCCGTGACACCTGTCTGCGGCTCCGTGCGAATCTCACCGCCGATATCTCGGATCAGCTCGACCGCCGCGCGCACATCCGGTACGGAGATACCGACGTGGTCGATGACACTCCCGGCGCCATCGCCCGCCATGCCCTCATTTGGCATGGTCCCGACGAAGCCGTTGTGATGCCGAATACCGGGGCCGGGACCGATCTCCCCAGGCTCGCCGCCGAGCACATGGTTGTACCACTCTGCGGCTTCCGCCTGCTGGCCTTCCGGAACCCGCAGATGCGCGTGTGTAAAGACACTCTGCGAGAGTGCTAGACCCGGCGCCATCAACACGACAGCAGTGATGCCCCAAAACCCGTTAGTGACTCGCGACCGAAGATGCTTTGTCATGGTAATAACCCCACTCGATGAGACAATCTCATGGTTTTTCGGAACATAGCATCGAGGCATCGGCCATGCCACTCGAACCCTCTGCCGGCCGGAAGCACTCAACATGTCCTAGAGCGGCCATACCCAGAGGATAGTCGGAACACCCACGGCGATCACCAGTATTTCCAGTGGCAATCCCATCCGCCAGTAATCGCGAAACCGATATCCGCCTGGCCCCATGATCAATGTGTTGTTCTTATGCCCGATAGGTGTCAAGAACGCGCAAGACGCGGCTACGGCAACGCACATCAAGAACGGATCAGCGTTCACGCCGAGGCTGTCGGCGATGTCGATAGCTATCGGCGCAGCAATAACTGCGGTCGCCGTGTTGTTCATGACGTCAGACAGCGTCATCGTGACGATCATTAGGACCGTTAGCACGACGATCGCCGATGAGCCCGAACAGAGATCGATGATCACCTCGGCGATGAGCTGTGTGCCACCGCTATCCTCTAACGCCATGCCAATCGGGATCATCGAGCCAAGAAGGACGATGACCGGCCACTCCACGGATTCATAAAGTTGACGCAACGGCACGACTTTCGCAGCTACGAGAAGAACCACGGCTCCCGCGAGCGCGACGGGAAGATAAACGAGCCCCAGACTTGCGAACAGTACGGCACCGGCGAAGACACCGACGGCCAACAACGCTTTTTCACGCTGAACGACCTGCAAGCCGCGTTCGGCCAGAGGTAGGCAGCCCATTAGCTGCGCAATGTCCCGCAGGCGGTCGGCAGGACCCAGAAGCAGCAGAACATCTCCGGCTTTTATCTCGAGTTTCCGGACCTGCTCGCGGAACGGCCGCCCCTGTCTGGACACGCCCAGTAACGTGACGTCGTGGCTCACGAGCAGCCGTAACGATCTCGCCGAGCGGCCTTCGATGCGGGCGCCCTCCGGCACAACGACTTCCATGAGCGCTAGATCCTCGTCCGAAGTATCGCCGTCTTCCGTGGCTCGCCGAACATACTCCAGCCCGAGTTCGCCCACTAACTGATCGATAGATTCGGAACTCACCTCTATCATCAGGATGTCCCCGGCTCTAATCTCTTCGCGCCGTGCTGCTCCGGGTAGTCGCCTGCCGCGGCGTGTCAGGCCGACAATGGTCACATTCTCTTTTTCCGCGATCGGATTGAGTTCGGCGACGCGCTTGCCGAGTACCGGTGCACCTTCCGGGACCCGCAGTTCGGCGACGTACTGGCCTAATGCGTGAAGTTCCTGCTGCGCGCTCGCTAGCGATCGCTCTCGCGGTATCAGCCGCCACCCAACGGTGGCAATAAACAGGATTCCGACGACCGAACAGGCCAGACCGACGGGTGCGAAATCGAACATCCGGAACGGCTCACCCAACTCGTCATTCCTGAACTCTGCAATGATGATGTTCGGCGGTGTACCGATAAGCGTGATCATGCCGCCTAAAATCGACGCGAAAGAGAGCGGCATGAGCGTCAGCGCCGGACTGCGGTCCGCCTTCGACGACGCCTGAAGTTCCACGGGCATTAATACTGCGAGCGCCGCCACATTGTTCATGATCGCGGACAGGCTGGCGACAACGGCGGACATCAGGCTGATATGCGCCCGAAGATTTCTCGTCGCGGACACCAGATGTCGCCCGATGAGCTCCACAACGCCCGAATTCGTAAGTGCGCGGCTAACGATAAGTACGAGGGCGATGATCACCGTCGCTGAATGACTGAAGCCAGAGAACGCGTTGCCGGCCGGCACGGCTTCGGTAATCACCGCAACGACCAGTGCGCCGAAAGCAACCAGGTCGTAGCGCCAACGCCCCCAGATCAACAGCGCAAACACGACGGCCAGCAGTGAGAACAGGATGGTCTGCGATACGGTCATCTTCCAGCGGTCCTGGTCAGAAATACGCTGTCACGAGGGCCAAAAGGTAACCCGGGCACTCTGACTACTGGCGCAGGCGGTTCATTCCAGTTCGCCCGCGATCGCTGCGATGCCCGCCTCGGCGCAGGCGCTGTCGGCAGACTGGCCACCCTGCGCGCCCGAGACACCGACGCCGCCGAGCGGCTGATCGCCCATCATGATCGGCGCACCGCCGCCGAGCGGCACGACATTGGCCAACGCACGTTGGCCCGAGGCCTCAGCGTCGCCGGCGGTGCTGTCACGCCAGTCAATGGAGGTTCTGCGAAAAGTACGGGCGGTGTAGGCCTTACGGAAGGCGAGTTCCCAGTTGTGTGGGGATGCCGTGTCGGCCCTCACTTGCATCACCGGCTGGCCGGCCCTGTCCACGACTGCGATGCTGACGGTCACGAGATCTCCGGGAAGGCTGCACTCGGCGATGATGGTATCGACGATCTGCCTCGCTTGCGCCACGGAGATATTCGGCTGCATGAGCGGTTGCGCATAAGCGGAAAGGCTCAGCGCGCCGGTCAAGATCATTAGCGACAAAACTGCGAGCGGGCGAAAGCCGCGCACCAACCGCGCGTCAGGTAACGGATCTATTCTGCTAAATAAGCTCATCAGTTCATCTCCATATCGATCTGGCTCAACGTTCATATCGGCCGAGACCGGCTATTATTGCCTACTCGCCGCGAGCACCTTCGAGGTAGGCGTAGCACTCGTATTCCAGGAGGCTGATATTTTCCTCCTGGCGGCGATAAAGCGGCATGCTCATCTGCCAGGATTCGGTGAAGACCCCCGGGTCCTCGATGGTGACCTCATACAATATATGGTCCGGGCCCGTAAGCGTGTAACGCTCGACCACGTGCAGAGCTTCGCTGTGAAAATTCCCTGACCGGTCAAACCAAGTATTGCCCGTGAAATGAACAACGTCGACTACCAGCGTGTTCTCATCCCAGTGGCCGCGTGAATCTCCCATCCACATTCGTTCAACAGGGTTTTCGGGATGGGCACTGTCCAGATAGATGTTGCGAACGGTATGAATATACTCAGAGAGAATCGCGATCTGTTCGGATGTCTGAACGATCTGAAAGGGAAACGGCATATAAGTGATGCGCGGCACGCCGACCATCATGCAGTTCGCTTCCGGATCGTCGGTCGCACGGTTTCTAAAATTCACTTCCCGCTGTGCTGCCGCCGACAGCCGGTAGGGTATTTCACCGCCCATCACGACACCCTCCCCGGCTGGAACGCCCAACCGGGCGGAATGGTCCTCGATATTCCACACGGCTGTGTTCATAGCCTGCCAGATACCTTGTAAATTCGGGTGGCCGTAAGACGTCCGCGGCGGCGTGTACGCACTCTCCACGGACTCCTGAGTTAGACCTACAGCGGAAAACAGCAGTAGCGATGAGATCGCCGCGGTGGTTGTAACAACAGGGTTCACTGCTCTGCCTCGATGGCTTCGCGGGCCTCCTCGGGACTTATGCCCGGATAGATCTCGTAGCCGATCATACGGTATATCTCCAGGAGCGCCACGTTGTTCTCGTAACACGCATTCTCCGGTATCTCATACCCCGCCACAGTGTTTCGCCTGTAGGGGAACGCAACCGTGAAGGGTCTTGCATAAACATTCGGATCGTCGATCGTGGCTTGATAGTGGATCGTATCGGGCTCGATGAGTGTTAGCCGTTCGACCACGTGCGCGTCGCGCGTGTAGAAAGTCCCTCGCTGGTCCAACCAGGGCTTGCCGTTCTGGTTTGTCGTCTCGATGACCAGCGTATCGCCTTCCCAGCGCCCCCGGGAGTCGCCATCCCAGAGGCGTATCCTCTCTCCAACAGGCGGACTTCCGTCCAACGGAATGACGCGATAGGCGTGGGAGTTTCCGGAAAGGATCACGAGTTCGTCGGGCGTCTGAAGAAACTGGTGTTCCTCGCCGTGATACACGGTGTTAGGTACGCCAGAGAGAAAACAGGCCGCATTGTGGTGAATGTAGCGTTGGGGGTTCTCTTCTTTTTGGGCGACCGCCCACGCTCGCATCGGGACCCTGCCGTCCGGTGGGTCGACGATAGCCGTGGGCCCGCCTTGTTCGTCGAGATTCGCGGTATGTTCTTCGAGGCTCTCGTATGCACCGCCCGCATCCCCATCCGGGAGACGCCAGAGGCCTCCGATGTCCGGCCGGCCGTCAGGCGTACGAGGCGGATCGAACGATGCCGCTGCATCCAGCGCGCATCGGTGGAAAACGGTGGGAGCGTTGTCTGGGCAAGCAGAATCTACAACCCATCTCTGGGCGACCGCGGGTGATAATAATAGCGGCGAGGCGACCACGACAGCTACGGCCGCAACAATCCGCTCGACGATCTGTTTGCTCACATGGCATCTCCTGGTCGGGTGGCTGCCGCCATCGAACAGCCGCATTGGGTTCCGCAGACCTTGTTGTTCGTATTCTTCAGTAACTATCTAGACGCTGATATACAGATAATATAGCGGATGCACCCAAGGCGCCCAAGATTTCTCGCGGAATCACACTGCATCCACTGCTTTCCAGCCACCGAGCGGTTAGCGTCTTCCACAGATATCTATATCTGGAGATTGCGACTGCATCTATTAATGAGTACTACTTTTTTCGACTAACTCTTCGGTACGTCAATCCGAACATACTCATCATGCTGATCGCGATCATGATCTACGGGCCCGGACGGTTGTCGACCGATTTCGTGTTGGGTCGCCTGCGCGGCAACCCGGAGGGCTATTAACGAAGTCGAGCTGGCGTATCAGCCGGGCGCGGCTTCCTCGTAGAAGTCCGGCGGTGATTCCAGGCACGGGCCTTTGATCTCCAACTGCTCCACCTCGCCTTCGACGGGTGCCGGGATTCGTAGCGATTCGGATTCATCGGGTGGGGTGAGGTCGTCGGGAATGCGCACGGGCGGGATTTCACCGCTCCCAGTGTAGCGTTCCGAATCCTCGCAACGTAGCGCGAAGCGACCGGAACAGCCACTCAAGAACCAGACCGAAAGCACACCAAGAAGAATTTTTTTCGCCAACGTCACTAGCCGATCTCGATATGAGCCGATCTCATTGCGGTACGCAGCCCCTCGCGATGCTGTTCGGCCAGTACTGTTAACGGTAAGCGGATCCCCGGACCCGCGTACCCGAGCTGTTCCACGGCCCACTTCACCGGGATCGGATTGCTTTCGAAGAACAGCGCTTCGTGAAGTGCGCGCAACTCCGCATCGATCTGTGTTGCTCGATCGCGGTTACCCGAGCGTGCCGCATCACACAGCGCCCGCATCTGGGCTGGCGCAACATTCGCCGTCACCGAGATGCAACCGTCACCACCGAGAAGCATGAATTCGGATGACGTGCCGTCATCGCCGCTCAGTAACGTGAACTCCGGGCCACAGCCTTCCCGCAGTAATCCAACGCGGTCCAACTCACCCGTAGCATCTTTTATCGCGACTATATTGTCGTGGCCGGCGAGCCGAATGGTGGTTTCAGGAGAAAGGTCGATGCCCGTGCGCCCCGGTACGTTATAGAGAATGACGGGCTGCTGAACCGCATCGGCGATCAGCGAGAAATGTCGATACAGGCCTTCCTGAGTGGGTTTGTTGTAGTAGGGCGTAACGACGAGAAACCCGGCAACAGGAAACTGATCAACTGCCCGAGAAAGATCCAGCGTCTGAGTCGTCGAATTAGATCCGGTACCGGCTACTATCGGCGCGCGACCCGCCGCGAGTTCACAAGCACGTTCTATGAGCTCGATATGTTCATCGCTTGTCAGCGTCGCCGATTCACCAGTCGTACCCGCAATCACGAGCGCTTCCGTTCCCGAGCCGATATGAAAATCGATCAATTTTGCTAGATCACCGTAATCGATCCGGCCATCGGCACCCATAGGCGTAACCAACGCCACTGTGCTGCCCGCAAACATCTACATTTCCCACTAATCCCGGAGGTCGCGATGGTACTGGGCGTCACGAAGTGGCGCAACTTGCGGAGCCGATCCGAGGCCAGCGAAAAGCCTGCCTGAAGCGTTGCAGAGCATCTATATCAAGGTACACTGACGATCGAACCAGGCTAGCCAGGATACCCCCCGTATGCAACAACTCATGGTCATCTCCGCCGTCGGCGGCGATCGTGCCGGGGTCGTCCACGATCTCACCAAAGTAATCCTCGAGTGTGGCGGCAGTATCAGGGAGAGCCGTATGACCGGGCTCGGATCCGAATTCGCGATGCTTTTACTCGTATCCGGGAATTGGCACACCGTCAGCCGGATGGAACAGGCGCTTGCGAAGTTCGGTAAGGCAAACGGGCTTACGATTCAGCTCAAACGAACAGAGCCGAAAAAACTCAGCAAGGAACTCCTGCCGTACGCGATCGATGTCGTGTGCCTTGATCAACCAGGTATCGTGCATAATCTCGCCGGATTTTTTGCCGAGCGCAGTATAGAAATCGGAGAGGTAACTACTCGAAGTTATCCGGCGGCACATACTGGCACCGCGATGTTTTCCGTACAGATGTTTATCAATATCCCAGCTGGCCTGCATATCTCAGCGTTGCGGGAGGAGTTCATGGAGTTCTGCGATCAGCTCAACCTGGATGCCATTATGGAGCCCGTGAAGAACTCGTAATCGGAACATCGACGCGGAAACTTGACCACTCGACCGGTGTCTAAACATACTGAGGCCGATATGTTCAGATCCATTGCGTGTCTACTACTTGCAACCGCGTGCGGCACCGTCGCCGCGCAAGGCAGCAGCCTGCCGGATTTCGGCAGCATAGCCGATTCCGTTATCACCCGGAGCCAGGAGGCGCAGCTCGGCCGGAGCATTGTGGCGCAGTTGCATAATGCCGGTGCGATCATGGAGGATCCGCAACTTACAGAGTACATCCAAGGTGTTGGAGCTAGACTCGCTGGCCACGCGAGCAACGGTCAACAAGAGTTCGAGTTTTTTATCGTGGACGACTCGGCGATCAATGCCTTCGCGCTTCCGGGCGGATACATCGGCGTCAATTCCGGATTACTGCTCGCCAGTGAATCCGAAAGTGAACTCGCCGGCGTGCTCGCGCATGAGGTTGCGCATGTCACGCAGCGACATATCGCCCGCGCCATCTACGACAACCAGCGAAGCGGTTTACTCAATATTGCAGCAATGCTGGGCGCAATTCTTCTCGGTGCTGCGACCGACATAGGCGGTGACGCGACAGCGGGATTGATCACGGCCGCACAGGCAGCCGGCGCCCAACGGCAAATCAACTTCACGCGAGCGAATGAACACGAAGCAGACCGCGTCGGCATCGAGACACTCTCCTCGGCCGGCTTCGATCCATCGGGAATGTCGACCTTTTTCGAAAAACTCTCGCGCCGCTATGGCAGTCTTCGCCAACAGGTTCCGGCGATTCTGCAAACGCATCCAGTGACGACCGAACGAATCGCGGACGCGCGCGACCGCATGCGACAGCTTCCTAGAGTTGAGGTAGATGATAGTCCGAGCTACAGCATCGTGAAAGCTCGCGTGGAAGCACTTCAAGCACCGACCTCGGAGGCAGCCAATGCCATCTTCACGACCCGACTGGAACGCGGCAGCACGGAACCGGCAGATCGCTACGGCCTAGCGTTGAGTCTGTCGCGGCTAGGCCGAGACGACGAAGCCGAAAGGATGTTCCGGGAACTTGTCGATGAATCGCCCGGGATCATTCCATACCGGATCGGCCAGGGGGAAACGTTGTTGAGAATCGGGCAGGTCGCCGCGGCGTTGGATGCATACGAGGAAGCAGTCAGCCTGTTCCCGCGCAACGTACCGTTGACGATCAGCTTCGCGGAGGCGCTGATCTTCGCCGGCGAACCGGCAGCGGCCCATGAGCTTCTGTTAGATCTTCTCAATAACGTACCACCGACACCCGAACAGGTGCGTCTACTCGCACGAGCGGCGAACGCCGAGGGTGATATCGGCAACGCGCACTTCTACATGGCCGAGTACTATCTGATGATTGGTAGCAGCCCGTTGGCAGTCAATCAACTGCGAATGGCACTGGAGTCACCGAATGTAAACTCCATCGATCGAGCACGTATCGAGGCGCGGCTCACGCAAGTCCGATCGTTCATGCCCGAAGATCAGCGGCTGCGCCAGCGCGACAACCAGGCTGAGAGCGAGGGCGAGCAGCTCGCCCGAGACTCATCGTAGGGCCCCTTTTTTCTCCTACGCCGCGGGCTCCATCGCGGCGTCGTAACTTCCTGTCCGCGCAAGGCCGTTGAGCTTGGCGCGTAACGCGAATGCCTGTTGACCCGCTTCGAAATTCGCCGCTTTCCCACCCCAGGCGGCGAGCGCCGGCGCCTGCAAGGCACGTCCGTATGAGAACGAAAGTTCCCAGGGGTGCGTGCCGAGTTGATTCATACTATTCAGATGTGCGGTCGCTTCCACGTCACTCTGGCCGCCGGATAGAAACGCGATGCCGGGTACGGCCTCGGGAACGTTCGCGGTCAAACAGCGGACGGTCGCTTCGGCGATTTCCTGCACTGACGCCTGCATCGGTGATTTTTTCCCGGATATCACCATATTCGGTTTGAGGATGATTCCTTCGAGGGCTACTCGATGCGCTTGTAACTGTTCGAATGTCGCTGCAAGCGTTCGATTCGTGACATCCTCGCAACGATCGATAGCGTGGCCGCCGTCCATTAAGACCTCGGGCTCCACGATCGGTACGATTCCCGCCTCCTGACAGAGAGCCGCGTAACGCGCCAGCGCATGCGCATTGGCATGAATACAAAAATCCGATGGAATATCAGCGCCAATATCGATAACAGCGCGCCATTTGGCAAACTTGGCACCGAGGCTCCCATACTCGTCCAGGCGATCCCGCAATCCGTCGAGACCTTCCGTGATGGTCTCACCCGGGAATCCAGCGAGCGGCTTAGCGCCCTTATCCACTTTAATGCCCGGAATTATTCCCAGCGACTCCAGATACTGTGGAAATGGGGTCCCGTTGTTTCCGCTCTGCCGTAATGTTTCATCGAACAGGATCACGCCACCGATCTGCTCGGCTACGCCCGAGGCCGTGAACAACATCTCACGATAAGTACGGCGGGCGTCTTCTGTCGATTCCACCGAAATGGAATCAAAGCGTTTCTTTATTGTGGGTGAACTTTCATCTGCTGCAAGAATACCTTTGCCCGGGGCAACCATCGCCCGAGCCACGGCATTCAACTCCGCGACACTCATGAATAACTCCTTAAGGCATTACCGATCGAATTCGAGTGACCCTCAGTCAGGCTGTCTGAAGGACATCAGCTCAAGTAACAAGGATAGCAGAACGCCGCCGCCGCGACCCAGTGCCAGATCCGGTTCTCAGCAACGATTTTTGCCTAATCATCAATAGGGTACTAAAATAGTCCTATATAGATTAGCAGCGGGCCCACCCATGCTGAGAATAAGCAAACTTACGGATTACGGAACGCTCGTGTTGGCGCAATTGCCGATGATCGATAAGGGACTTGCGAGCGCCGGCCAGGTCGCCGACGCTACACGCCTCTCTCAGCCGACCGTGAGCAAACTCTTAAAGGCCCTCGTTCGTGCCGGACTCGTGGTCTCTGAGCGCGGCTCGCACGGCGGCTACGCGCTTGCGCGGGCCGGCGACGAGATCACGGCGGCTCAGATCATCGACGCGATCGAGGGTCCTGTGGCCATTACGGAGTGCAGCTCCCCCGGTGGACGTTGTAGTCTCGAGCCCACGTGCCGTGTCGGGTCCGCTTGGCAGGAAATAAATCTCAGTATCCGTAGTGCATTGGCACAGGTCAGTCTCACGGATCTTCAAACGCGGCATATACCGATTCCGTCACTCAAGCTCAGAAGAGATATCTTCGGTCTGCTAACGAACCGGTAGGCAGAAGGCTGCAGCTCTCATGGCATCGAACTCCGACAAATTCTCCGAGTTGGTCGAGCAGAAGTACCAACACGGCTTCGTAACGGACATCGAAGAAGATCTGGTACCGCCCGGCCTGGACGAGGATGTCATACGGCTAATCTCCAGGAAGAAAGATGAACCCGAATTCCTGACCGGGTGGCGCCTGAACGCGTACCGGCACTGGTTAATGATGACGGAACCGAACTGGGCACATGTTAGTTACAAGCCGATCGACTATCAGTCCATCTCCTACTACGCCGCGCCGAAAAACCTGGATGACGCTCCAAAAAGCCTCGATGAAGTGGATCCCAAGCTTCTCGAGACCTACGAGAAACTGGGCATACCACTGCATGAGCGCGCGCACCTCGCCGGCGTCGCGGTCGACGCCATATTCGATAGCGCCTCCGTGGCGACAACGTTCAAGAAGAAATTAGCGGACGTAGGCGTCATCTTCTGTTCCTTCTCCGAGGCGGTAATAGAGCACCCGGAACTCGTCAAACGCTACCTGGGCACGGTTGTGCCACAACGTGACAATTTCTTCGCCGCGTTGAACTCGGCTGTCTTCAGCGATGGCTCGTTCGTCTATATTCCTGAAGGCGTCCGCTGCCCGATGGAACTCTCGACTTACTTTCGTATCAACGCCGCGAACACAGGACAATTCGAGCGCACATTAATCATCGCGGAACCCGGCAGCTATGTGAGCTATCTCGAAGGCTGCACGGCGCCGATGCGCGACGAGAATCAGCTGCATGCGGCCGTGGTCGAACTCGTCGCGCTTGAAGACGCCGAGATCAAATATTCCACTGTGCAGAACTGGTATCCGGGCGACGAAGACGGCGTCGGTGGAATCTACAACTTCGTCACGAAACGTGGTGACTGCCGCGGCGCGAACTCGAAAATATCCTGGACTCAGGTCGAAACGGGCTCGGCGATTACCTGGAAGTACCCGAGCTGCATACTGCGCGGGCCCAACTCCATCGGTGAATTCTACTCGGTCGCGGTCACGAACAATTTTCAACAGGCCGACACGGGCACCAAGATGATTCACATCGGTCGTAACACGCGCAGCACCATAATCTCGAAGGGCATTTCGGCCGGCCACGCCCAAAACTCCTACCGCGGCCTGGTTCGGGTGATGCCGAGTGCACGCGGCGCCCGGAATTATACGCAGTGCGACTCACTGTTGATTGGCGACCAGTCGAGGGCACACACTTTTCCTTACATCGAGGCACGTGAATGCAGCGCGCACATCGAACACGAAGCCACGACGTCGAAGATCAGTGAAGATCAACTCTTCTACTGCCGCCAACGCGGCCTGTCCGAGGAGGGTGCCGTGAATCTGATCGTCAACGGCTTCTGCCGTGAGGTTTTCAAGGAGTTGCCGATGGAATTCGCCGTGGAAGCACAGAATCTCTTAAACGTGAGCCTCGAAGGTGCCGTCGGCTGACATCGGAGCAGCACAGAATGCTAGTTATTGAGAACCTACATGTCCGCGTGGACGATCACGCGATCCTTAACGGGCTTGATTTGAACGTCGCCGCCGGTGAAGTTCACGCCATCATGGGTCCTAACGGCTCGGGAAAGAGCACGCTGGCTCAGGTCATCGCCGGCCGCGAGGGTTATGAGGTCATCGAGGGTTCGATTACTTTTCAGGGCAGAGATCTACTCGGCATGCCGCCCGAAGAGCGGGCTCGAGCGGGCATATTTCTTGGTTTTCAGTACCCCACAGAGATCCCAGGCGTGAATAACACGTACCTGCTAAAAGCCGCTCTGAACGCGCAGCGCGCATCGCGTGGCGAGAGCGAGATCGACGCCTTCGAATTCATGAAAGTCATTAAGACCCAGATCGAGTTGATGCAGATCCCGAAGGACTTCCTGACACGGGGCGTCAATGAAGGGTTCTCCGGTGGAGAGAAAAAACGTAACGAGATATTGCAGATGCTCGTTCTGCAACCAACGCTAGCGGTTCTCGACGAAACGGACTCCGGCCTCGATGTCGATGCGCTGAAAATCGTTGCAGCGGGAATCAACAGCCTCCGCAGTCCCGAACGCTCGACAATCCTCGTCACCCACTACGAGCGCCTGCTGGAGCTCGTCGTCCCGGATCAAGTACACGTACTTTCGGATGGCCGTATCGTGAAAAGTGGAGACCGCAGCCTGGCTCGTGAACTGGACGAGCGCGGCTACGACTGGGTGCGTAACGAGGCTGGCAAGACATGACGCAAGAGCATCTTCGGAGCCAGTTTCTCACCCGGCTGAAGGACCTGCCCGGTTCCGCTGCCGTTCGCGCGGAACGCGAACGGGCAATGTCAGCGTTTAAATCGACCGGTTTCCCCACATGCAAGGCGGAGGACTGGCGCTATACCGATGTCAAACCCATAGCAACCGGAGAATTCGATCCGGTCCCGGATGAGCCCTCACAAGACGCAGCCGACCGGGCTCGGCTGTCTCTCGAATCGCTGGGATTCAATGAAGCATCCGTGCCGATTTCCTTCATCGACGGTCATCCGGCTACGGGTCATCATGCGGCGATGTCGCACGATGGACTGACAATCACCAGCCTGGCTGAAACCTGGGATGGCGCGGGTACCGTGGCGGCCGGAACTGAATTCGAGAAACTGCCGTTTGCGGCGCTCAATACCGCCTTCGCCAGCAACGGCCTGTCACTTCGGGTCACGAAAGAAACGCGAGTGAGCCGGCCGATCCATGTGGTGTTTCTGACGAGCGATCGGACGAGCCTCGCGCCCCAGCCGCGTATCGCGATCGATCTCGCACCCGACTCCCAGCTTCAGCTCGTACTGCACCTCGCCGGTGCGGACGATGGCTCCGCATGGACGAATCTCGTCTCTCATATCTCTCAAGGGCCGCGTTCCCGACTGACCCTCTATCGCCTCCAGGAACTCCCTCCCGCTGGTTTGCATACGGAGCTCCTAACGGCGCGACTCGGTGACGACGCCTCGCTCGAAATCGGTTATATCGATCTGGGCGGTAAACTCGTAAGGAATGACGTACGAGTCGATTTGGCAGGCCCGGGTGCGCGGTGTGATTTATTCGGCATCTTCATGGCGAACGAGGGCCAGCACGTAGACGATCACATCCGAATCGACCACTCTGCGCCGAGAACTGTCAGCCGGGAGAATTTCAAGGGCATCATCGGCGATCGAGGTCGTGGTGTCTTCAACGGTAAGGTCGTCGTCCACAGAGACGCGCAGAATATCGATGCGACTCAGTCGAGCGACAATCTGCTGCTGTCCGAGCGCGGCGAGATCGACACGAAACCTGAACTCGAGATCTATGCCGATGACGTGAAATGCTCGCACGGCGCGACAGTCGGGCAGCTCGATGAAGACAAACTTTTTTACTTACGCTCACGCGGCCTGGACGACATGACCGCGAGCGGGTTACTGACGTTCGCGTTCGCCAACGAGATTTTACAGCGCCTCGACATCCCGGAGATAAGACAACGTATTACCCGTCGCGTCCTGGAGCGGCTTCCTGGTCAACAACGCTGGGACGAGTTCTTGTGATACCCCCGAAACTCGACACATCGGCGCCCCCCGCGGGACTCGTGACCGACATCGGTTCTCTTCGGGCGGATTTTCCAGCGTTGCAGCAGCAAATCTACGGCCAGCCATTGGTTTACTTGGACAGCGCCGCCTCCTCACAACGTCCACAAGCCGTGATCGATGCGATGGTGCATCACGAACAACACGATCACGCCAACGTCCATCGCGGAGTTCATCGACTCAGTGTACGCGCGACTGAGGCGTACGAAGGTGCTAGAGAGAAGCTCCATGCCTTCGTCAACGCGAAGAGCGGCGCCGAAATCATCTTCACGCGTGGCACGACGGAGTCTATCAATCTGGTCGCGGCGAGCCTCGGCCAAACCCATCTCAGCCCGGGGGATGAAGTTCTAGTTACGCGGATGGAGCATCATTCCAACATCGTGCCCTGGCAATTGATCTGTCAGCAGACGGGCGCACGCGTAACGCCAGCGCCCATCACGGAGAGCGGCGAACTGGATAGAGCCGGATTCACGGCCTGCCTGAACGAGAACACCAAGATTGTCGCGATCGGTCATGTCTCCAACGCGCTGGGGACGATCAATCCCATACAGGATCTCATCGCCGAGGCTCATGAGGCCGGTGCGCTCGTGTTAGTTGACGGTGCACAAGCCGCGCCGCATTTACGCATCGACGTCCAGGCGTTGGACTGCGACTTCTACGCACTGTCGGGACACAAGATGTTCGGCCCAACAGGAATTGGCATCTTATATGGAAAAGAAGCACTACTCGAAACGATGCCGCCGTATCAAAGCGGTGGCGAGATGATCCTGACTGTGAGCTTCGAAGAAACACGATTTAACGCCCTACCCCACAAATTCGAAGCCGGCACGCCGAATATCACGGGCGCTGTCGGTCTCGGGGCAGCGGTCGATTATTTGAACGCTATCGATTTCGATGCGCTAGCTCGGCATGAGCACGGCCTTCTCGATTACGCCACGACCGAACTTCGGAAGCTGCCGGACGCGAGAATCATCGGCACGGCGACCCACAAGGCCAGTGTACTCTCGTTCTTACTCGGCAACATACACGCGCATGATCTCGGTACTATCGTCGACCGGGAAGGCGTTGCCATACGGACAGGTCATCACTGCGCAATGCCGGTGATGGATTTCTTTTGCGTAGCTGCCACCGCGCGTGCGTCATTCGCCCTCTACAACAATCGTGACGACGTCGACAGACTCATGCTCGGTTTGCGCGTGGCCTTGGAGCTCTTCTCATGAACGAGTTGCAGGAACTCTATCGTGAGGTGATCCTCGACCACAATCGCAGCCCCCGAAATTTCGGCGAGTTGGATAATTCTGATCGCGTTGTCGAAGGTGTGAACCCACTATGCGGTGACCGCATGACACTGTATGTAAAGCTGGATGGAGACAAGGTTGAGGATATCCGCTTCACGGGAACCGGATGTGCAATTTCCGTTGCGTCCTCGTCGCTCATGACCGAGAGAGTCAAGGGCGCATCACTGCAGGATAACCTGGATCTGTTCGAAAAAATTCACAACATGCTGACGGCAGCAGACTATGACGACAACAACGAGATCGAGAATCTGGACAAGTTAGCTGCGCTGTCGGGCGTTCGTGATTTTCCAACCCGGGTGAAGTGCGCAAGCCTAGCGTGGCATGCACTGAAGAACGCGCTGACTGGCACGGACGATAAGGTATCGACGGAGTGAGGCATGTATTACCCACAGAGTGAGACGGTCGTATTCTCGCGGGAGTGCCCAGCCGTCATTATCCCGGCGGGCGAAGTGGTGACGTTGCCCGAGGGCACCTCGGGTTTTATCACCCAGGCGCTGGGCGGCAGCTTCACCGTTTATATCGAAGGCAATCTGTTCAGAATCGCCGGTATCGATGCCGACGCGATCGGCAAAGAGCCGCTCAAACCACCCGAAATACCGCCGGATGCGACTGAAGAGGAACTCGAATCAGTCATCTGGCAGCAGCTGAGAACATGCTACGACCCCGAGATACCGATCAACGTTATCGACCTAGGGCTGATCTATCGTTGTCAGCTCGAACAAGACGCTGCGGGCCAGCGAATTGTCAAAGTCGAGATGACGCTCACAGCACCGGGTTGCGGCATGGGGGATATTCTCATGGAAGATGTCCGGGAAAAAATCGAAATTGTCCCCACAATCGAGCGCGCCGATGTCGAACTGGTATTCGATCCACTTTGGAATCAGTCGATGATGTCCGAGGCTGCACAGCTGGAAGCCGGTTTGCTCTGAGGCCTGGCACGATGAAGCGCTTGACACTCGTCCGCCACGCTAAATCGAGCTGGACAGAAGTATCATTAGCTGATCACGACCGCATTCTGTCGGCGCGTGGTGAACGCGATGCGCCAACGATGAGCAAGCGTATGGCTGCCCGCAAGGTACGCCCATCGCTCATCATTTCGAGCTCGGCATATCGTGCACAACGGACCGCGAAACTCATTGCGGAAGCGCTCAAGTATCCAGCCGAATTCCTGCAGACCGAAAAAGAGCTCTACCTGGCAACATCGGATCAGATTCTCGAGATAATCTGTGGTCAGGAAGACAGCTTCGCCGACCTGTTAATCATCGGTCATAACCCCGGTATTACCGATCTCGTCAATCTCTTACTACCGTCCATGGAGCTGAGCAATTTACCAACCAGCGGCGTCGTTGCAATTGACTTCAATACGGAAAAATGGGCTGAGCTGCCGGTAGCCGATTCCAAACTGGTATTCTATGACTACCCGAAAAATCCGGAGCTACTGCTAATCGAAGATTAGACGAGCGTCCTACGTTGGTGCGATCGCAGCAACCACCGTGTACGTTTATCGGGCTTCCCCATCCTCGACCTTTGCGGCTCACTGGCGCGCACGCGGATATCCCGTTTACACCGTTCGACAGATTCCGCGGTCTCTTCGAAGAACTGCCCATTCATCGACGCGGGACCGCGCCTTGTGGGTAGCCCCAAAACCGTAACCTCGACAGTCTAGGGACCGCGGATAACGCTGAGGCGATCACTGGCCCGCACGTCACGGGAGGGCTTCGCGCGGTCGCCGTTAACGCAAATATGGCCGTGCTTGATCACCTGCGCCGCAAGACTTCGTGTCTTGAAGAATCGAGCGCACTACAGCCAGCGATCGATCCTTAGACTATCCGGCTTGGCCCTTTTAGCCGTCGTGCTCACTTTTTGAGCGAGTCCTTCCGTAAGGTAAGTCCGCGTTAGCGAAGATCACAGAAACAGTAAGCATAGATATCCCTCGGATCATTCAATCGATCGAGAATCCGAAAAGGCTCGACGACGGAACCAACTAATCGCTGCAACTCGGCTGGCATCGCCGATCCGACTCCCAGGGCTTTGGCGACAGGGGCGAAAACCTGTGCCATCTCCAGAACCAACCGCTCCGCGAACTCGAGTTCCTTCTCGATGTAGACGATTTCAAAATCGCCTTCATCCAGGCCCGTGAGTTCCGCAACAGAATCGATTGCATCGCCGAGATTCCCCAGGTTATCGACCAGACCATGCTCCTGCGCATCGGTTGCGATCCAGACTCGGCCCCGCGCGACCTCATCGATGTCCGCAACCGACCGTTCACGGTGTATCGCCACCTTGCTGATGAACTGATCGTAACCGAACTGTATCGATTGACCGATGAGGTCACTGATATCCGGGCCGAGTTCGCGCAACGGGTCGAGCTGCCCCGCTAGCGCCGTCGTTCCCGTACCGTCGACGTGAATACCCAGCCGGTCGAGGGAATGTTGAAATGTCGGCAGCATCGCGCCAATCCCGATCGAACCCGTCAACGTCGTTGGGCTAGCCCAGATCTCATTCGCACTCATCGAGATCCAGTAACCGCCGGAGGCTGCAACGCTGCCCATCGAAACGACGAGCGGACGGCCGCTCTGCTGAAAGACCTCGAGTTCGCGAAGCACGACCTCGGAAGCAAAGGCGCTCCCGCCGGGACTATCGACACGCAGTACAAGCGCCTTGATTCGCTCATCTTCTATCGCGCGCCGAACCAGCGTTGCCGTCGAATCGCCACCGATCGAGCCTGGCGGCTGATCGCCGTCGAGAATCATTCCCGAAGCGACGATTACGCCGACACGATCCTCACCAGACGGTCCGGTATCACCGGCACGGATTGCGCGGAGATAGGCGTTATAGCCAATACGCGGGAAATCGTCCGACTCGTCATCAGCACCGCTATCGTTCAGCAACGCTTTCAAACGCGCATTAACGGCATCTCGTGGCAGTAACTCGTCGACCAGGCCGTAATTCAATGCCATACGCGCCGTATCGCCGTTCGCCTCGTGGAGAAGATCTACAGCAGTATCCGCGTACTGCTGTAGCGCGGCACCGTTGAGTGCGCGTGCTGCCGTAACATCTGCCTGGTAGGCGTCCCAGAGCGCGCCGAGATATTGACCGGCCGCCTCACGATCCTCGGCCGACATATCGTCGCGCGTAATCGGCTCCACGAACGACTTGTATTCACCGACTGTCCAGACATTGAAGTCGATCGAAAGATTCTCGATCGCGGTCCTGAAGTACGGGGCATAGCGGCTGTAGCCGTCCATGAAGACGAGCCCCATCGGATGTAGATAAATTTCGTCGGCATGCGCAGCGAGATAGTACTGGTCGCGGGTAAAGCCGTCGCCGAATGCGACAACGCGTTTACCGCCAGCCTTGAAGAGTATGATCTCATTGGCCAGTTCCTGGAGCTTGCTCAGACCGGCACCGCCCAGGCGATCCAACTGCAAGACCAATGCGTTGATTCGATCGTCGTCGCTCGCGGCACGAATAGCCTCGACGAGATCCTTCACCAGAACTTCTCGTTGCGGTACACCTCGCGCTCTGGCGATCGCCCGGTCGATCGGGTCGCCTGAAAGTTGTTCGACCAGCGTGCCTTCCGGCGCCAGAATCAATGCCGCGTCTCTGGGTACGATCTGCACATCCGGCGCGAGCGCTGCCAGTATCACGAGTGTAAGCGTCAGGAGAATGATAAGGTGCAGGAACTTTCGGACGCCGTCCAACGCACGCCAGATCGTGCCGAGCACATTCTTGATTAGTCGCAATGGATTCATGTCGTTCTACGCCTCTTGAGAATGACGTTAGGGTAGCGGCCCCCGTTACACTACCGCACGAGCACCAGAGATAAAGCCGGCCAATAAGCGATAATGAATACGGATACCAGTAATACCACGAAGAAGGGCAATGTTGCCCGGTAAATCTCCGCAATACTGTGTTCGAAACGAAAACTGGCGATGAAAAGGTTCAATCCGACGGGTGGGGTCAGATAGCCCAGCTCCATCGTCGCCAGAAACACGATTCCGAGATGGATCGGATGAATCCCATACTGCGCAGCTACCGGCAGCACCAACGGCACGACCAGCACGATGGCCGAGAAAATGTCCAGGAGCGCACCGAGGATGAGCAGAAAAATTATCAATGCGAATAGGAAGGACCCGGGCCCGGCGACGTAAGAGTCGATGATCGCGAACAGCCGCTCCGGTACGCCCGCGTAAATCATATAGTTCGTCGACGCGAGGGAAACGCCCAGTATCATGAAGATCGCGCCAACCAAAACCATCGACTCACGCATGATTCGCGGAACTTCAGGCCAGGGAATTTCCTTGCGAATAAGAATCTCTACGAAAATGACGTAAAGGGCCGTCACTGCCGCCGCTTCCGAAACCGCGAAATAGCCGCTGTAGATGCCCCCGAGCACGACGACCGGTAAGGGAATCTCCCATCCTGAGTCTTTGAGAGCTTCGAGCACGTCCATCCCGGAAGTGTCGGCAAGTGCAGTCCGGTTGCTCCGATTCATCCAGAAACTATAGACGGACAGCAGCAGCACCATCAGTAGTCCGGGAAATATTCCGGCGAGAAAGAGGTTATCGATCGATGCAGAGGCAACGACGCCGTAGAGTATCAGTGGCAATGACGGCGCGAACAGCAATCCCAAGCTGCCCGATGTCGTGATCAACCCAAGGCTGAAGCGCTCGTCGTAACCGGCCGAGGATAGTGCTGGGTAAAACAGCGCACCGAGCGCGATAATCGTAACGCCGGACGCGCCAGTAAATGCCGTAAAGAGCGCACAGGTCGCTAGACAGACTATGGCGAGCCCGCCCGGTAACCAGCCTAACAACGCCTGAGACAGACGCACCAATCGTTGGGGAGATCGACTCTCGCTCAGTACAAATCCCGCGAAGGCAAACAACGGGATCGCAACCAGGATCGGCATCTCCGCGAGACCGAAGATTTCGATTCCCATCACGGACAGATCGATGTCGGATCGAGTGAAGCCGGCCATGGCACTTGCCGCGATGATCGCGAACAACGGCGCACCCAATAGAGCGAGTACGAGCAGGATCAGCCCAGTCAGTATCATTCTGATTTACCGAGAAGCTGCCGTATCGCCCGCAAGAAGTAGCGGTAACAGATCAGAAGAAAACCGACCGGCAGGATGAGTTGAAATATCCACGCCGGCCAGTCGTCCAGCAAAGTGTCGCCGTAGATGCGAGAATCCTGCACGAACCGCCACGAGTGCCAGGCGAGGAGGCCCGTGACGATTACGGTGAATACATCGGTCGTGAAATGAGCGACGCGCCGCAAAGGGCCGGAGAGCGAGCGAGTCAATACATCGATCTTGATCTGCTTGTTCTCGCGGCTCGCGGCGATCGCCCCGAGCAGCGCCAGCCACAGGACCATGAGTCTTACCAGACCATCACCCCAGGCCAGACCCATCGAGAAGACGTTCCGCAGCAGGATCTGCATGCTCGCGAGAAGTATCAGGCCTGACAACAGCAGCGTCATCAGGGCGTTCTCCAGCCACCGGCCCCAACGTTCGGCCCGAGCCAACCAGGCAGTCGTTTGGGAGGTCACGATGGGCTCCTTCGGAGGTTCGAGGCTCGGTCAGCGGCCAGCAGAGGAAGTGGCTCCGGCCCGATACTGGGCGAGCAGCACCAGTAGCTCATCCAATAGGCGGGCATCTAGGTCCCGCCGCTGACGCAATTCCGGGTAGAGTCCTTCGATGGTTTCGCGCCACCCGAGAATATGCTCGGAGTCGACAGGCACGAACTCGAGCCCGAATTGCTCGAGAACCGCCCGTGCCTCCCGATTATCCTGGCGTGTCCCCGCATCGAGGCTTCGCATGACGCCGCTCATCACCGATCGGACGAGTTCCTGATCCGTCGCGGAGAGCCGGCTGAAGACCCGAGCATCGATCGCGAAAATGCCCAGACCGTAGGACACCGGCAAATCCGTGACGTATTTCACCTTCGTGTGCCACTGTAGGACCAGAGCGACGATCGGCGAGGCGGCCACGACATCGAGCAACCCCGTCTGCAGCCCGGTCAGAACGTCGGTTGGCGGTAGCACGACCGGTGAGAGGCCCATGGCCTCGAGGACTCTGAATCCGATCGGGTCGCCTTCGGGGCTCCAGATTTTGCGCCGGCGCATATCCTCGACGCTACCGATCGGCTCGTTCGCCATGAGCCGGGCGAACCCACCTTCGATAAAGCCGAAGCTGATGAAGCCCGCTTCAGCCAGACCTTCCGCAAGCGCTGGATCCAGGCGCTCGCGAACATAGTCGACTTCGCCCAGAGATCGAAACAGGAGAGGAATACCGTAAAGATTGAAGCCGGAATAGCGCTCAGCGATCCCGCCGCCCGTAAATGCACCACCATGGAGTTGCCCAACGCGGACCTTGCGCAGCACCTGGGAATCGTTGCCCATGATTCCACCGGGATAAAACTTGATCGTGACGCGGCCTTCCGAGCGATCCTGAATCTCCACCGCCCCGGCGCGCATCTCACGCATCCAGGTCGAGCCATCGGGAGCTACCGTCGCCACTTTGAACTCAACGCCCTCGGCAGGCGGGGTGACGAATAAGGCGGCCAGTAGAGCGACCGCGAGACCTCTCCGGCTGCGGCTAAAAATAATAGGTGTGCTTTTTGCTGAGGCCATCAGAAGTAGTCTGCTGAAGATGCCAGAAGTTCCGCCGCATCGCGCTTCGCGAGCACGTTGAAGAGCGTTCGCCCGGGCGCCTCGGCCGGCGCGGCAATGACTTCGTTGAGCAGCCTGTCGTGCAGGTCCTGGTCGAACATCATGCGCCCATAGCGCCGAGCATATTCTACCTTCGCCGAGAGGTCAGTGCCTTTACTCAGTTCAATAGCACGCTCGAAATGCGCCTGGGCAGTTTCCGGTTGGCCTCCCAACGCCGGCGGGCGCAGCGCGTTGAGGATGCCGAGATACAGATGGACGCCGCCTTCTTGATAGGTCTCGTCGAGTTCCAATAGACGGCTCATCGCAGCCTGCACCCACGGTAGCTCGCCGACCGCCGTCCAGTCCGAACTTGTCGCATCGATGTGACTCAGCCAACTGGCGGCATAGGCGTAAAGCACTTCCGTCTGAGGGTTGCCGACCGCTGCTAACTCGGCGACGAACGTATCGTAGTCGAGACCGGACCAGCCACAGGCGGGCGGATAGTCCAGGCAGATGGCGCGTTCGCCATAACGTCGGCTCTTGGCGGTCAAAATCGCGCCGTGCTCGGGATTTTCAGCGAACCGGGAGCCATAGAGGGCGAAGAGTTGCGCACCGGCAGCGAGCAGTTCAACATTCTCTGGGCTTTGGATAATGAAGCCGTCGACGATGAGCAGATAGGCCGGCAGGCCCGCGTCGACAATTGCCGGATCATCCTGATTGAGAATTGCGGCAGAGAGCGTGTCGGCCGCCAATCCGCCAACGAAAGTGCAGCCACTCGATCCGAGCGCCGCAACTGCACCCAGCAGTGCGACAGCCAGCCCCAAGCGGCCACCACGTCGAGTTCTTGTCGGACCAGCGAGCACGCCAGCCTCCCTCGTCGTTAGATCTTTTCCTTGATTCGAGCAGCTTTACCACTACGTTCGCGGAGATAATAGAGCTTCGCTCGGCGCACATCTCCGCGCCGTCTGACCTTGATGTCGGCGACGGCGGAGCTGTGAGTCTGGAAGACTCTCTCCACACCTTCGCCGTGAGATACTTTTCTCACCGTAAATGCCGAATTGAGCCCGCGATTGCGCTTGGCGATAACGACGCCTTCATAGGCCTGGAGTCGTTCGCGCTCTCCTTCCTTGACCCGGACCTGGACGACGACCGTGTCGCCGGGAGAGAAATCGGGAACATCCGACTTGAGCTGTTCCTGCTCAAGATCGCTGATTAGTTTGGACATGCCTTGATCCTCAAGTCTCGCTCGTGTTCGTCTCGTCAAATTCGCCGATAAATTCCTCGAGGAGTATCTGCTCCTCGGGCGACAGTGTCCGGTCCTCCAGCATCTGCGGCCGCCTGAGCCAGGTTTTTCCCAATGCCTGTTTCAACCGCCAGCGCCGGATCGCATCATGGTGCCCCTGGATCAGCACGTCCGGGACACCTAGCCCATCGACAACCTCAGGGCGAGTGTACTGAGGATAATCCAGTAGTCCAGCCATAAAGGATTCTTTTTGGGGCGAATCCTCGTGTCCGAGCACGCCCGGGAGCAGTCTGGCTACGGCATCGATAACGACCGCCGCCGCAAGTTCTCCGCCGCTGAGCACATAATCGCCCAGAGACAACTCCTCCGCCACGTCATTCGCCACTATCCGCTCGTCCAGTCCTTCATACCGTCCTGCAACCAGCAACAACCCCGAGCTACCCGCTAGTTCCCCGGCGAGGGCCTGATCGAAAGGCCTCCCCTGAGCACTCAAAACAAACTCGCGACTCCCTGCCGGCAACTCCCTGCGCGCTTGCCGTATCGCATCGCGCAGCGGCTCGTACTTCAGCACCATGCCCGGCCCGCCCCCATACGGTCTACCGTCGACCGTCCGATGCGGGTCGGAGACGAAATCCCGCGGCGAGACGTACTTTACCTCGAGCACGCCGCGCGTGCAGGCACGCCCGACGACACCATATCGGCTGACCGGCTCGATGATCTCCGGCAGCAGTGATACGACGCTGATCTGAAACATCCGACGATCCTTTCTAATACGTTGGGTCCCAGTCGACGACGATCTTGCCCTGCTCCAGATCTACTTCCCGCACGACTTTCTCCTGTACGAACGGGATCAACCGTTGTCTTTCGCCTGCGATCACCATGACATCGTGACCGCCGGTCTCGAACAGATAGTCGAGCTGCCCGAGAGAATCTCCCGCCACGGTAGCCACCTCCAGCCCGGCGAGATCTGCCCAGTAGTACTCCCCGGGCTCACATGGCGCCAACTCATCACGCGCGACAGCAATATCGGCCCCAACGAGTACGCCTGCCTGGTCGCGATCGTCGATCGTCTTGAGCTTCGCGACCACGGTACGACTTTGCTTCCCGCCGTCCTCGACTTCGACAGTCTGCTCTTTGCCGCCCGCGTCGAGCACCCACGTCTTGAACCCCACGATGCTGTCACGAGGATCGGTATACGAGTGAACTTTGATCCAGCCTTTGACGCCGTAGAGCCCGCTGACTCGGCCCAGTATCACGAGCTTGCGAGGCGCCCCGCTCACTTTGGCTCCCCCTGGGCTCAAGCCCGAACTAGGGTACCTCGCTGACCCGCGCCTGCTTCATCAGGTTGGCGACGCGGTCGGACGGCTGTGCACCTTGGGAGAGCCAGTAATCGGCACGCTCCAAGTCGACCTTCAGTTTGCGCTCGCCGCCTACCGCGATGGGGTTGAAATACCCCAGACGCTCGATATAGCGGCCGTCACGACGATTACGGCTGTCCGTCACGATGATGTGATAGAAAGGCCGCTTTTTCGCGCCACCTCTCGACAACCGGATACTGACCATGCTTGAGCCTCAAAAAAAAACCTTTCCGAAAAAATCAAAACGGCCGCCATTGACGACCGCTCGATGAGGTGCGAATTCTACCGGATTTGCTCCATAAGTGAAGGCCAGATCGAATCGAAAGCGCCCGTACTGGGCGCATTCAATGCCGCCGGCCGCGAGGGACTCGGCCCTGGGGTGTCTGGAGCCCCCCCAGGACGCGCTCGAGACCCCCTTTAGAGATCTGCCTCATGGTCTTCGCGAGCTGCCGATGCTGCTTCAAGAGGCGGTTCACGTCCTGAATCGCAAGACCCGCACCACGGGCTATACGGCGCTTCCGCGAGCCGTTGATGAGGTCCGGCCGGCGGCGTTCCGCGGGCGTCATGGAATCGATGATACCCATCTGACGCCGGATCTGACGTTCGTCGATACCGGCCTGGGCGGCCGCGGCATCGACTCCCGGGAGCTTATCGAGCAAAGCACCAATACCACCGAGATTCCCTAACTGCTCGAGTTGCGCTCGAAAATCCTCTAGATTCAGTCTTCCGCCGCGCTTTACCTTCGAGGCTACCCGTTCGGCGGCTTCCTGATCGACATGTCGCTGAACCGTTTCGACGAGGCCGACGACGTCGCCCATACCGAGAATTCTCGAAGCCATGCGCTTGGGGTCGAAGACTTCGAGGGCTTCCAGCTTCTCACCGGTACCGAGGAGCTTGATCGGCAGACCCGTCACCTCCCGAACCGACAGAATTGCGCCGCCGCGCGCGTCACCGTCGGCTTTGGTCGCTATCACCCCGGCAAGCGGTAGTGCTTCGTGGAATGCTAGCGCCGAGTTCACGGCGTCTTGTCCGGCCATCGCATCGAGGATAAACAGCGTCTCGTGGGGCGCGATCGCCGCATGTAGAGCCTCGGCCTCCGCCATCATGTCCACGTCGACGTGCAGGCGCCCGGCCGTATCGACGATCAACCAGCGTTTGTTGTCCCGACGCGCCTGCGCGAGCGCCGCTCTCGCGATAGCGACGGAACCGTCTTCGTCTGAATCGGCACAGTCGATACCGAGACTCGCTGCGAGCGTGGCAAGCTGCTCCCGCGCAGCCGGGCGATGGATATCGGTACTTACCAACAGCACATCGTGTGGGCGCTTACCGGCGAGATGAGTCGCGAGCTTCGCCGACGTCGTAGTCTTTCCCGCACCCTGCAGCCCGACGAGCATGAGTACCGTCGGATATCCCTGCCGCGCGATCTCTACTCCCTCACCGCCGAGCACAACGACAAGCTCGTCATGAATGATCTTCGTGAACGTTTGCCCCGGATTGAGGCTTCTCTCGACCTCTTCACCGAGTGCCCTCTCCCGAACCCTCCCGATGAAGCTCTTAGTGACGGTAAGCGCAACATCAGCCTCGAGCAGTGCCATGCGGATGTCACGCACCGTATCGCGGATATTGTCTTCGGTAATACGGCCGCGACCGGTTACCCGGCTGATGGTCGTGCTAAGACGTTCGGAGAGAGAGCGGAGCATGAAAGCTGAAACGGCCTGATTTAGTTATCGGCTCCAGCCTAGCATGGCTGAAGAAGACGCGGAAAATCGCTTTAATTTCAGATCGCGGGATCAAATCCTTGACACTCGCTCTAGCGTTCGTCCACTCTAGGCTCATCTTGGGTAACAGGAGGGTCACCGTACTTGAGTGACGACGTTCCTCTAGGCTTATTATTCGCCTTACTAATCGTTCTACTCGTTCTCTCGGCGTTCTTCTCTAGCACGGAAACCGCCCTCATGCGCCTCAACCGCTATCGGTTGCGGCACCGGGCGAGGTCTGGCCTGCGAGCTGCCAGATTGACCGAGACCCTCCTGAAACACCCCGATCGTCTGATCGGACTCATACTCCTCGGAAACAACACCGTAAACCTCGCCGCTGCCGCGATCGTCACGGTCATCTCCATCCGTCTTGGCGGCGAGGCAGCAATCTTCGTTGGGACGCTGATTCTGACATTTGTCGTGTTGATATTCGCGGAGGTCGCCCCGAAGACGATTGCCGCTAGAAACCCATCGAGACTCGCACTACCGGCAGCCCTGGTCTACTACCCGTTGATGAAGATTGCCTACCCGCTGGTATGGCTCATCAACCTCATAGCCAACGGGCTCTTGCGTTTGCTCGGCATACCGATCGATCGCGACAGCGGTCATGCGCTAAGTACAGCGGAGCTTAGAACCGTCGTGACCGAGGCTAGCGTGCGTATACCGGAACGGAATCAGCGCATGTTGCTGGGCATTCTCGATCTCGAGGAAGTCACGGTGGACGACGTTATGGTCTCGCGCCAGGAAATTGTGGGCCTCGATCTCGACGAGCCCTGGGAGGAGAACCTGGCGTTGATCCGCGACAGCCGCTACAGCCGCCTGCCGGTCTTCCGCGACGATATCGACGATATTGTCGGTATCATCAGGGCGAGAAGCATCCATGGACATCTCGCACAAGGTACGTTGGACGAACGCGTGCTGCTCGAGCAAACGCGCGAACCCTATTTCGTACCCGAGGGCACGCCGCTCGCCAAGCAATTGGCCAACTTTCAACGCCTCAAACACCGTGTGGCGTTAGTCGTGGATGAATATGGCGACGTGCAAGGTCTGGTGACGACGGAAGACATCGTCCGTGAGATCGTTGGTGAATTCGGTACGGACCCGAGCCCTGTCGGCCCGGAAATCCAGCACCAAAGCGACAACAGTTATATCGTCGATGCCAGTTCGAACATTCGCCAGCTGAATCGGCTCATGAACTGGAACCTTCCGACAGACGGCCCGAAGACGCTCAACGGGCTGATCGTTGAGCAACTCGAGACGATCCCCGAGTCGGGTACGGGTCTGACCGTGGCATTCTATCCGATCGAGATTCTCGACACGACCGAACACGCAATCAAGAAAGTCCGCGTATCGGTACCCGAGAGCCGCCCCGAACAATCGTAAGTGCAAGCAAAAAGGGACATGGCGCCTTTTATTTTGCCTTAGCGGAGCACGGCGTCCAGAGCCTGGCCGAGACGATCAACCGCGACGATTTCCAGACCGTCGATGGCCGCCCGCGGCCTGTTAGCCCGCGGGATTAATGCGCGCTCGAAGCCGTGTTTGCGAGCCTCGGCCAGTCGCTCCTCACCGAATGGAACCGGTCTGATCTCACCTGTCAGGCCGATTTCGCCGAATGCGACCAACTCCGCGGGTAGCGCTCGCTCGCGGAAGCTAGAAAGCAGCGCCAACGTAACCGGAAGATCCGAAGCGGTCTCGGTGATCTTTAGTCCCCCGACGACGTTCGCGAACACATCGCTATCGCCGATAGCGATGCCGCAGTGACGATGCAGCACGGCGAGAAGCAGGCCCAGCCGTTGCGTATCCAGGCCCTGGGCGACTCGACGCGGGTGAGTGCCTGTGTTCTGATCGACCAGCGCCTGGACTTCGACGAGCAGCGGCCGCGTGCTCTCCCGTGTGACGAGTGTCGTACTGCCCGGCACCGCCTGCGTACGACGCGCGAGAAATATCGCCGAAGGATTCTTGACCTCGTTGAATCCCTGCTCGCTCATCACGAAGAAGCCGAGTTCGTTGGCCGCGCCGAAGCGGTTTTTCACAGCCCTGATGATACGAAAGCGGCTACCGAGATCGCTCTGAAAATACAGCACGGTATCGACCATGTGCTCGAGGACTCTGGGGCCCGCCAATGTGCCCTCCTTCGTGACATGGCCCACAAGCACCGTCGCGACCGAACGATTCTTCGCAAATCGCACCAATTGGGCCGCGCACTCGCGAAGCTGGCTAACGGATCCCGGGGCTGATTCCAGGTGCTCGCTGTAAAGTGTCTGTATGGAATCGATGATTAATACGGCGGGCGGCTCCGTTTCGAGCCGGCCGATGATCGACTCGACGCTTGTCTCCGCGAGCAAACCGACTGGCGCCTCGCCGACACTGAGGCGTTCGGCTCGTAGACCGATCTGACCCAGAGACTCCTCACCGGTCACATAACAAGCCCGCCGCGTCGCGCTGATTCTCGCCGCGGCACTCAGGAGAAGCGTCGACTTGCCGATTCCAGGATCTCCGCCGATCAGGACGACAGATCCCGGCACGAGGCCGCCACCCAGAACGCGATCGAGCTCCGCTAATCCGCTACCGATACGCTCGACATCGGTCACGTCCAAGCAATCCAGGCGTGTCAGCGATGATTCTCCAGCAGAAACGCCACGCATACGGCTGCCGCGACGGAGATCTCGGGTTTCCGATAGGGCATTCCACGCGCCACAATCGGGGCACTGCCCTTGCCACTTCAGATGTTGGGCTCCGCACCCATCGCAAATGTAAATCCGCTTCGTCTTGGTCACAGTCGCAGGATAGCATCTGCCGGCATGACGACCCGCCCGCAACCCACGGCAACTGGCCGGATTCTCGCGTCGAAAACGGGTCTAGGTCACAGGGAGAACTTTGGCAACCTGGCATACTTTCGGACAGATGGTGACCAGCAATACGAAAACTCACTCCTCCTTAACCCTGACGCTGCTCGCGGGCAAGATCGTGATTGCCGGCCAAACCGATGGCGACCATCATGTGACCCCGGTCGGGACTCTAAGCACTCAGGAATTGCTGGCCCATGAACTCGCCGGTTACTGGTTGAATAGGGCGGTTACGACGGGGATTGAAAATTACGCGCTCGCCTGGGGTTTCGCGGGACTATTGCTATTAGCCGTGGCTGCACTGCCACTTAGTGTGCCGTGGATCACCGGCCTTCCCTTGATCGGAGCTGGAACTCTACTCGCTGGCAGCGCAGCCGCATTCGTCACCGAAGATGCTTGGTATCTGACTGCCGGACCGGTGCTGCTTGCGCTCCTGGGTGGGAGCTACGCCGCATGGAGCCGTAACCGACAGCCAGAGGAGCCCGAGGAGCCCGAGGAGCCCGAGGAGCCCGCCGACCGACTTTTTCGGCAACCCAGAAAGTTCGATCAGCCGCCGCGATACGCCGACGCGTCATCGTCGCTGGGCCGCTACCAGCTAGTGAAGCTTCTTGGACAGGGGGCGATGGGCCGAGTCTATCTCGGCCGCGATCCGAAAATTAACCGCATGGTCGCGATTAAGACGATCAATCTGGCCGAAGAATTCGACCTTGAAGATATCGATGAGGCCCGCGACCGTTTTTTGCGCGAAGCGGAAACGGCTGGCGGCCTCAATCATCCGGATATCGTTACCATTTACGATGTCGGCGAGGAAAACAATATCGCCTATATAGCGATGGAGCTGCTGCGTGGCGGAATCCTGAGCGAGTATACGAAGCCGGACAAATTGCTACCGGTCGCAACGACCCTTAAGCTCGTTGCCCGCGCCGCCAAAGCCCTCGACTATGCCCATCGGCACAACATCGTCCACAGGGATATCAAGCCAGCCAATATTATGTATGATTCGGGCACGGACAGTTTGAAGCTGACGGACTTCGGCATTGCAAGGCTGACGGATGTCAGCCGTACTCGAACGGGAATCGTACTTGGAACGCCTTCATTCATGTCTCCCGAGCAATTAGAAAGTAAAAATGTGAGCGGGTACACTGACTTATTCGCGCTGGGAGTTAGCTTGTACCAACTGCTGACTGGCCACTTGCCCTTCCGGGGATCATCCATGACCGAGCTAATGTTCGTGATCGCGAACGAACCCCACCGACCCGTAACGACGCTCCGAACACACCTTCCGGACCACCTCGACGCCGTTCTCGACAAGGCTTTAGCGAAAAAGCCACGATCCCGATTCGCGTCCGGTGCCGAAATGGCTCAGGCACTTCGCGCCCTTGCTGCTCAGGCCGCCTAGCGCACACGGGTTGGGTATCTCAGGATGCGCATGAAAGGGAAACTCGCTCATGTCGAGCTCACCGATACCGGCCGGGTTAGAGATCATAACGAAGACTCTATCGGTGCGATCCAGGATATCGGTTTGTGGGTATTGGCCGACGGCATGGGTGGCTACAACGCAGGAGAAGTCGCGAGCGGCATCGCCGTCAAGACTATCCTCGATCTAGTCCGGGAAGCATGCGAACGAGAGGACCGCGCTGATATCGAGGCCAGCACCGGGTACATGCGCCAGACAATCGTGCTGCGCGACGCCGTTCATCGTGCGAACAAGATAATCAATCAGACTGCCCAGTCTCAGCCGCAATGCGAAGGCATGGGCACGACGCTCGTCGCCTGCCTTTTCTATGACAACCGCCTGTCGATCGCTCACGTCGGCGACTCGCGGCTATACCGAATGCGAGCGAATCGCTTCGAACAGATAACGATGGACCACTCACTGTTGCAGGAGCTCGTCGACCGCGGTTTCTATTCCCAGGAAGAGGCGCAACGCTCGACGAACCGGAACTACGTTACCCGAGCGCTCGGCGTGGAAGCCAGCGTCGAGGTGGAAATCCAAGAAATCGATGCCGAACCTGGCGACTACTACCTGCTCTGCTCCGATGGATTGCCCGACATGGTCGAGGATGAGGATATTCATCTAACTATCAGTACGTTCAACGATAATATTGCTACAATCGGTGAGCAATTAGTCGGGCTCTCCAACGATAATGGCGGCCGAGACAACGTCTCGGTGATCCTGGTTCGGGTGAATGAGCGGTTCCCCGCGGGCGCCGGACTTCTGCACAAGATTCGTCACTTATTCGGATAATCAGGATATTGAGATGGCGCGCTTGATTCTCAGTCTGGACGGTCAGACCCTCGCTGAGTACAACATGACCAAGGAGCGTTACACGATCGGCCGCCTGACCGACAATGATATCCGGGTCGATAACGCGGCAGTCAGCGGCCATCATTCGTTGATTATCAATATCCTGAACGACTCCTTCCTCGAAGATTTGAATAGCACGAACGGAACTTACGTCAACGGCAAGTTGATCAAGAAACATGCGCTCCAGCACGGCGACGTCATCACGGCCGGACATCACCAGCTGCGCTATGTGGACGACCAGGGAGCAGTTGCGGTTGAGGATGAGTTTGAAAAGACCATGGTCATCGAGCTCAGCTGCCAGATGGAGGAACAGATCGCCAAGGCTGCCGAAGCCATCGAAAAAGTCGCTACGCACAACCAAGCGGTCGCGGTACCGGCTGCCGCAGCGGCGCCCGAAGCCGCACCCGTGCCCACACCCGCACCGAGCCGGCCGCAAGCCACTGGTGGCTTCTCGCCCCGTGCGACGCATACCCTGGACGAGCCAACTGCTCCCGTTCTGCCAAAGGCCAAGCTGCAGGTCTTGTCCGGAACGTTCGCGGGCCGGGAACTCGAGCTCAACAAAGCGCTAACAACGTTAGGCAGCCCGAGCATCCAGGTCGCCGCCATCACTCGGCGTGCCGCGGGGTTCTACATCGTTCATATCGAGAGTGGAAAGCCCGACATGTTCCCGCTGGTCAACGGTCAGAATATCGGGGCTCAGGCGAGAAAATTGGCCGACAACGATGTGATCGAGCTTGCCGGCGTGAAGATGGGCTTCTTCATTTCGCTGGACTGACGCCCACCACGGTCAGCTAAAAACACCTTCTCCGTAGGCTTCCGCCACGAGATTTTCGAATTTCGTGAATTCCCCCATGAAAGTCAGACGGAACTCGCCTATCGGGCCGTTGCGCTGTTTGCCGATGATGATATCGGCGATTCCTTTGCGCGGCGTTTCCTTATCGTAAACCTCTTCCCGATAGATAAAAACGATCACATCCGCGTCCTGCTCGATCGCGCCCGACTCCCGCAGATCGGACATGACGGGCCGCTTGTCAGCGCGTTGCTCGACGCTGCGATTGAGCTGTGACAACGCGATGACGGGAATGTCGATCTCTTTCGCGAGCGCCTTGAGCGACCGCGAGATCTCGGATATTTCCGTCGCACGATTCTCACTCGTGCCAGCGACCTGCATAAGCTGCAGATAATCCACGACGACGAGTCCGAGTTCGTTTTTGCGCTTTAGGCGGCGAGCGCGGGCACGGACTTCCGTGGGCGTCAACGCAGGCGCGTCGTCGATGTAAATCGGTGCATTGGACATCATAGAGACCGCAGAATTGATTCTCGGCCAGTCATCCTCGGAGAGATTGCCGGTTCGAAGATGAGATTGATTGACGCGCCCGATGGAGCCGATCATTCGGAAACTTAATTGCTCGGCCGACATTTCCATACTGAAGATCGCCGTCGGAATCTGATGACCGATAGCAGCGTTTTCCGCAATGTTGATCGCCAGAGACGTCTTGCCCATCGAAGGACGGCCCGCGATAACGATCAGGTCGCCACGCTGAAGACCGGCGGTCTTCTCATCCATCTCCGTATAGCCGGTCGGAATACCCGTTATGTCGCCCTCGGCTCGACTGAGCTTATCCAGGCGGTCGATCGAATCTGAAACGATTTCCTTGAGCGGCCTGAACCCCTGCCCTCTACGCTGGCCACGGTCGGCAATGTCAAATACTTTTTGCTCGGCAAGATCGACGAGTTCTTCGACGGAACGCCCTTCGCTCTCGTGTGCGCTAGACGCGATGTCCCCGCCGATCTGAATCAGATCCCGCAACATGGCCCGCTGCCGCACGATTTTCCCGTAGGCTCTGATATTGGCCGCGCTCGGTGTCTCCTGAACGAGCTGTGCTAGATAGTCGAGCCCGCCCGCGGCAGCGAGTTCTCCCTCACGTTCGAGTTGCTCGCTGACCGTGACGGCATCCGCCGGCTGATCTCGTTCGGCCAACGTACCGATCGTCTCGAAAATCAAGCGATGGTCATGGCGATAGAAATCATCCGCCGAGATGACGTCTGCAACTTGATCCCATGCGCGCTGATCCAGCATGAGTCCACCGAGTAACGACTGCTCCGCTTCAGTGGAATGCGGCGGTATTCGCAACGCCTCCGAAGGGCCGGACGAGACGTTTTTCGTTGCGAAAGCTTCGACCATAAGTACCAGCTCGGTTTTGTTACGAGCTTAGCATATTCGGTTAGCCACCCGGCTCAGTCGTCAGCGCTGTCGGGTTCTGCCGGCGCGTCGCTCTCTGATCGCTCTGCAGACTCGGCGTCACCCTCCGTATCGATCCACACTTCTCCGTCCTGACCTTCGATGATGACGGTCAGCGGCGTGTTAACGTCCGTATGAAAATGAAGTTCGATCTCGTGTTCGCCGACGACGCGCAACGGCCCATTGGGCAAGCGGATTTCGCTGCGCTCCACGTTGAAACCGAGCGCTTCGCAAGCTTCGGCAATATCCGGAGTACCAACAGAACCGAACAACTTCCCTCCCGCGCCAGCATTAACCGTCACGCGCAATACTTGACCCGCGATCTTGTCGGCGCGTGCCTGAGCCGCTTCCAGCTCGGTATAGGCCTTCGCCTCGATCTCTGCCCGATGCGCCTCGAATTTCGCGATATTCTCAGGTGTCGCGAGCGTCGCTTTTCCCTTTGGAATCAGATAGTTTCGTGCATATCCGGGTTTGACTGTCACTTTGTCACCAATGCTACCGATATTGTCTATCTTCTCTAGCAATATGATTTCCATGCCCTATTCACTCCGGTCAGACCACCGACTGTATCGGCGCCCGTAGATCGAACCAATTGTCCACCAATCCCACCGAACCCATGGCCAAGATGACCAATCCCGTCAGCGGGGTCACCAATAATACGTAGGCGATACCCAATACCGCCGGATGCCAACGCTTGGCGCGCGCCCAAGCATGACTTACGGCGAGCCCCTGAAACCAGAACCCAAACAACGCTAAAGGAAACAGATTCTGAACCAGTGGCACGTTTAATACCAAACTGCTGGCCATGAGCAGAGTGGCCGGTATACCCAATACGCGACCGAGCTTCAGCATCCGGAACTGTTGCCCAAACGCGCCCTGCGGTCCACCGAACGAATTCCACCAGTAGCCCAACAACAGCGCTGCTGCAAGCTGCGAAAAAAAGGCCGCTGCCAATAAGCCGAAAAACAAGCTGTTCCAACTGCGGACGCCCGCCAACTGCTCCTCGCTCGCGCCACTGGCGCGAAATACCTCGACGAACTGCTCGACCATTTCCCCAATCAACACACTCGGGTCCGGCCAAATCACGATCGCAACGATAACCGCCAACACGCAGATGAGCAGACTCCCCTGAAACGCCAGCGCCAGAGAGTTCGCCGAACGCACGAGAACACCAAGCGCAACCCCGGCGAACAATACCAATGCACCAAAGGCCGTCAGGATCGCGACATCGGCATTCGATACCGTTGCGAGTACCAGCACACCTGCCGTACCGGCGAGCGCAGTGAAACTCCCCTGAACGCCACCGCGCCGAATCGTTTCGAGTGTCAGCAACGCCGTGGTCACGATCGGCAGAATCGGCGTGAGCGCAATTCCAACTAACACCAGACGATACCGGCGGTCCAGAACCCATTGTACGAAGACCTTCATCAGAATAGACCCGCTCGCACGGAACGTCCTGGTCAGTGCCGGTCGGTATACGGCAACAGTGCGAGGAAGCGTGCGCGTTTAATTGCGGTTGCTAGCTGGCGTTGGTAATGCGCCCGTGTACCCGTAATGCGGCTCGGAACGATCTTGCCCGTCTCTGTGATATACGCCTTGAGCGTCGCGAGATCCTTGTAGTCGATCTCCTCGACGCCTTCGGCAGTGAAGCGGCAGAATTTTTTGCGGCGAAATTGTCTTGCCATGATCAGCTCTCTTCGTTCTTCTCGGCAGACTCGTCAGCGTCCGCCGCTACCGCAGCTTCTTTCTGAGCGCCGTCGTCGCCGTCGGTGGCTACCGGCTCGCCCGCGGGCGCAACAACATTAGCGGGCCCAGCGTCCTCAATGGGTGCAGCATCTTCAGCAGGCGCAACTTCTTCGGCGATAGCTGTCTCCCCAGCGGGTGCGTCCCCCTCGGCGGTAGCCGCATCATCAGTTTCCGCGACCGGAAGGGGATCGTCGGATGAGCCCTCAACGGTGCTGCCTTCGGCAGATTCATCGGCCACGGCAATATCTTCAGATGAAGCTTCAGCAGCACCTTCTTCCGCGTCGGCGGCTGCCGCTTCCTCGGCAGCTTTAGCGCGTGCTTCTTCCGCAGCCCTGGCGCGTGCCTCTTCGGCAGCTTTAGCGCGTGCTTGCTCAGCCGCAGCGGCCTGCTCTTCCTTAGCCTTCTCCTCCTCGCGGGCCTTCGCCATGAACGAGGCTTCGGTGATGGCCTTGTCGCGATTAATGACGAGATAGCGCAACACCGCGTCGTTGAATCGAAAGGCCCCGACGAGTTCATCGAGTGCGGGCTTGCTGCACTCGAGATTAAACATCAGGTAGTGAGCCTTGTGGACTTTGTTGATCGCATGCGCGAGCTGGCGTCGCCCCCAGTCTTCTTCGCGATGGATTTGGCCTTCGGCGCTCTCGATCATGCGCCGGTAGCGTTCCAACATGGCGGGGACTTGTTCGCTCTGGTCAGGGTGAACCAGAAACACGACTTCGTAGTGTCTCAATTTTATTGCTCCCTTCGGGTTTCAGCCTCCCGGTCATCGCCGGTGAGGCAAGGAGTAATTGATTGTTCGAGCGCGCAATCCTACTCGAGAGGCCGCCGAGGCTCAAGCACCCGGGCGGGCAGGCCTCCGGGCCAAAAGCTGCCTGTTGAGCTCGAATAGCAGTACTCCGGCCGCGACCGAGACATTCAGGCTAGCGACGGCGCCCTGCATGGGGATGGACACGAGCTCATCGCAAAGTCCGCGCGTCAGGCGGCGCAGGCCCCGACCCTCGCCTCCGATCGCCAGGGCGACCGGGGCCTCGAGCCTAGTCTCATAGACGGATCGCGGCGAATCCGCGGAAGCGCCCACGATCCAGACGCCGGCGTGCTTGAGCCAGTGGAGCGCTGCAGCGAGGTTCGCGACCCGGGCCAATAGGAGCGTCTCTGCCGCGCCTGTAGCCGCTTTTAGCGCCGCGGGCGTCAACTTCGCTGACCGGTTGCGGGGCACGATTACTGCGTCCACGCCAGCAGCGTCCGCGGTACGCAGGCACGCACCCAGATTTCGCGGATCCTCGACACCATCGAGAACGAGGCCCCTAAAAGACTTACCGCGGTCGATCACGAGTTCCTCGAGTTCGCGAATACCGACTTCCTCGAGCCCGCGAGTCTCAAGAATAACGCCCTGGTGCGCGCCACCCTGCGCTAGTTTGTCGAGTTCCGTACGCGCGACGCGCTCGAGTGGTACGTCGAGAGCACCCAGAGCCCTTGCGATTTGCGGCAGCTTGCCGGCAGATGAGCCCCGCAGCAGCTTCGCGCTCAGAATCGCATTCGGGCGCTTGTCGAGAAGCGCCCGAACGGCATGGACACCGTAAACATGACGCTTGCGCTTGCGCCCGCCTCCGCCTCGCCTAGCCACGTCGTCTTCGCCTCACTCTCGTCGGAGAATCCGCTTCGAGATCTACCGGAACGAAGTCGAGTTTACGCTCTTCGATGTCCACTTTGACCAGTTTGACCCTGAGCTCGTCGGTCAGGCGAAACGTCATTCCCGTCTGCTCTCCCTTGAGTTCCGTTCCGCCGGCACTCGGATGGTAATAATCACGCGGTAGCGCGGTAACGTGAACGAGGCCGTCGATCTGCAGTTCGGGCAGACGCACGAACAGGCCAAACGGGGTGATGCTCGCCACGAGCACGTCGAATTCGTCGCCGATATGATCCTCAAGATAAGCGCATTTCAGGCGTTCCTCGACCTGCCACACAGCCTCATCCGCGCGACGTTCGGCGCGCGAACACTGCTCTCCGAGTTGTTCCATCTGTGGCAGTGTGTAACGAAATCCCTTGGTCTTGCCGTGGCGAACCAGATGTTTGATCGCCCGGTGAATGAGCAGATCCGGGTACCGTCGAATCGGCGAGGTGAAATGACTGTAACTCGGTAGTGCGAGCCCGAAGTGACCGACATTGCGCGGCTGATAGTGCGCCCGGCTCATGCATTTCAGAATAACGGCCTCGATCAATTCCGCTTCGGGACGACCCGCTACTTTGTCGATGACCCGACTGAGGTCCTGGGGTTTGACGTCGCTCGGTGACGATAACTTCATACCGAGCCCCTGCAGGAACACGATCAGCTCGTCGATGCGGTCCGGGTCCGGGCCATCGTGCACACGATAGAGTCCCGGAATACGTGCCTTGCGTATACGTTTCGCCGCCTCGACATTAGCCGCAATCATACACTCCTCGATGATCCGGTGAGTCGTCAGGCGCTCGACGACACGGACGTCGGTTACCTTGCCGCGATCATCGAGCTCGATCGTCGTCTGCGGTATATCGAACTCGATCGCACCACGACGCCTGCGGCGCTTTGCGAAAGCGCGATAAACCTCTCTGAGCGGCTCGAGCTGGGTTCTGAACGTGGCTCGTTGACCCTTGATATTCCCATTGAGGATACGGTCCGCTTCGACATAGGTCAGGCGTGCAGAGGATCGCATGACGCCGTCATAAAACTTCGATCGGGTCACCTCGCCCTTGCTCGATACTTCCATCTCGCAACAAAGACAAAGGCGATCGACATTCGGCCGCAGAGAGCATAGACCGTTCGAGAGGATCTCCGGTAGCATCGGCAGGACACGATCCGGAAAGTAGACCGATGTCCCGCGAGTCAGTGCAGCCTGATCCAACGCAGAATCCAGCTCGACGTAGTGACTGACGTCCGCGATTGCGACGATCAGTCGCCACCCCTCACTATTTTTTTCGCAATAAACGGCATCGTCGAAGTCCTTCGCGTCGGCGCCGTCGATGGTGACAAGCGGCAGCTTGCGAAGATCGACGCGGTTTCGCTTGGCGCTCGATGGAACATTTGCCGGCAGTGCATCGACGTGGCGCTGAACCGAACTCGGCCATTCATCGGGGAGCCCGTGCGACAGGATCGCCACAACGGTCTCGACATCCGGGTCGTCATGGCGGCCGACGACGTGAACGACCTTACCGATTGCGTCCGTCCTTCCGGTCGGGTGCTTCACGATCTCCGCGCGTACGATATCGCCGACCCGCGCGCCGCCGGACTGGCCGCGTGGAATGAGCACATGGACGCTCGGCTCACTCTCGGGGACGACGAGGTCGATGCCCCGGTCCCGCACGAAATTCCCGACAACCTCCGTGGTCGCACGCTCCAGTACTTCGACAAGGCGCCCTTCCCGGCCACGCGGACTCGAGCTCACCCAAACGGCGATGTGGTCCCGGTCCCAGAGTGAACTCATCTCCCTCGCTGGGAGATAGACGTCCTCGGAACCGTCATCAGGCGTAAGAAAGCCGAACCCGTCCCGATGAGCCTTGATGACGCCCGTCACGAGATCGAGGTGCTGAGTCAGGCAGTACTCGCGTGCACGGTTGCGCAACAGCTGTCCATCGCGAGTCATCGCGCGCAGACGATTCTCGAGCGACTTGCGATGAGGCTCGCCCCTGACCCCGATCAGCGGCGCTAGAGCGACCAGCGTCAATGGCCGTCCGATCTTCTCCATGGCAGCCATGATGGTGTCCCTAGAGGGGATAGGGTGCTCGTATTGACGTTCTGGCTTGCGGTTCGGCCGCCGTGGCTGACGGGCCACTAAGGCGGGTTCCCGACGTGCTCGGGAGGAAAATTTAGAGACATGATGAGTGGAGTTTACACCTGAATGTATTCGTGAATGTGGAAAATCGTGCTACGACGACAGAGTTTGACAGTCCCCAGGCCAGTCAGTACATTCGAGCGCCTTCCTCACCGTGCCGAGGTGGCGGAATTGGTAGACGCGCTGGCTTCAGGTGTCAGTGGGGGTAACCCCGTGGAGGTTCAAGTCCTCTCCTCGGCACCAAGGTTATAACCCGCCCCTATTACGGCCAGTGAGCGACCATGACGGGGCTGTTCATTTGGAATTGGAACTCCTCAACGCCCGGAGAAGGGCGCATGCTTGGTTACAAGTCGTTCGCAACAAACAACGTGCCCTCCGGGACGCTGATGTTGGGCAATTAGCGTGACCTAATCGTTGGTCAGTGGGGTGCGTTGGATGTTCTTGTGGATCCGTACACCCTTGGTAGGAGCGGCGGTATCCGGATTAGAGCGATGATCGACGTCGATATTGCTGCTCGTCATGCGGAGAGCTTCGCGGCGATTACAGACGCATAGGAGTGTCCTCGTG
>CAYXNS010000012.1:3356-4590 GCA_964466315.1 uncultured Gammaproteobacteria bacterium | reverse complement strand
GAGCTTTCCGAAGCTCCCGACTGGCTGACGATTGGCGCTGTTGAGGTCTGGAACGAAACGGCTGTGCTGATGATCGCGGAGAACACCTGGTGACCGCGATTACGGTACGCTGGGGTTCAACCCGAACAACGTGCTGCGACGGTCATCAAGGATAGCTGACAGTGAACTTGCCCAGATAGACACCCGCGGAGTCATACCCGATAAAGAGATCGGTCCCGACGAATAGACTGTGGGGGCGCTGATAGTTGCCCGTCGAAATGAGCACCTCATTTTCGAGCCGTTCCCAATGGCTGTCATAGATGGCCTGGTAGATAGGTCCACCCCCGTCGGTGTCGCCCCGAGTGTAGTGCACGACGAAGGTGCTGGTGTTCGGCTCATGGGAGAGGCCAGAAACAATTCCGAGCATGGTGATGTCGGTGAGAATGGTGCGTCGTTCCTCGACGACATTCCACTCCGTGTCAAAGACGATGTGATAGAAGTAGTCTCCCTGGCCAGGAGCGAGGGTTTGGGGAGCGACGAGGTGAATCTGGTTGTTGTGGAAGATTGCAGCAGCACCATTGGCGTGTTGGTTCATTTCGTTGCCAGAGCCCGTGTTGCCGATCGGAATCGCGGAGCCCACAACGTTCAGATCGGCGTCGAATGTATAGATGTCATGGCCCTGCCCGGGATGAAATTTCCCGACGTGAATTCTGCTCCCATCCCCGACGAGAAACATGTCGTTGGTCGGCGCATTATCTGTGGTGACCTCTACGATTTCCTGCAGAACGAATAACCTGTCGATCTTCATGAGATACAGATTGCCGCCGCTCCCATTTCCGGACGTGGAACATGTGATGTAGTGGTAGCCATTCTGGAAGATGTGCTTGTGATCGGCGATCGAAGTGATGTTGTTCGCATAAGTATCGGTGAGCGCGGGGTTGTTGTTGAGGTCACCCGGACTCAGAATATGCGTAGCTATGCTGACCAGATTGAGGGATCGGTCATAGGTACTCAGGTAGATTCCGCCCGATGGTCCGATAACTTCTGTGGAGAGAACGAGGTTGGAGCCATCATAGACCGGTATGGACCAGATGGAGCCGGTGCCGACGATAATGCTCTGAACATGGGTCATCGTTGGGGTGCCGCTCGAGGTGCTGGTACCACTCGACACATCGCCGGTTCCACGAGTGCTACCACCACAGGCACTCAGGCCTGAAACAGCCACGATCAGAAGCGCAAAGAGCAGCAACGAGAA
>CAYXNS010000012.1:2875-3346 GCA_964466315.1 uncultured Gammaproteobacteria bacterium | reverse complement strand
CGAGAAGATACGGGACATCATATTTCTCCAAGGCCATGCTCTGCTTCGAGTTGCGCCGATACGCTGAAGTTGTACTTTCCATTGTAGAACCCACACAACATCTTGACGTAGAGATATATGTTCATGGAATCTGTTAAGAGTGGTTTTATTCGCGCACGCGTTAGGATTTCATCGACAGTTTCCCTGTATTCGCCGACCGAGTTTGGACAATCGGTTTCGGCCACAACCGAGCGCGCTAACTCATCCGGGTTTTCTTTCGCCATCCACGGCTGCGGATCAGCCAGCACGTTGCCAGCCAGCAGGAGAAGGGCGACGGTAAACATTGCGAATTTCATGAATCTCTCCGATCCTGGCCATTGTAGACCCATCGAGCGATTAGCGAGATCAACATAGCCGGTAGGGTCACCGGAGGTGGGTGTTGGGGTCATTCCGACATACACGCATCAGACAAGGATTCGGCCACACCAGGCT
>CAYXNS010000012.1:2415-2865 GCA_964466315.1 uncultured Gammaproteobacteria bacterium | reverse complement strand
ACATCGCGGAACGTTTCCCATAGTCCGTGATGGTAGACGGCCAAATACCGATTGTGCGGGCAGAAAAACCGTTCGGCGACAGGTGGTTCGCGGGCGCAATCCTCGGCTCAACCTAGGCAGCACTCAACAGCATCGGCCATGCCCGAGATAGCATTTGCTTGTTTTATCTCAGTGCTGATAATGCACCGGTATCCTAGACTCACTCAACGACGGGAGAAGAAGAATGAGCGGACTTGATAACGCGTTAGATAATCTAGTCGGGAAACGGTCGGGGGAGCTTCTCAGCGTGCTCCGTATAGTCTCGGCATATATGTATACGCTGCACGGAACCAACAAGATGTTCGGCTATCCCTCCGAAAGCGGCGAATTCATACTGATGTCTTTGCACCCTGGGCTGATTGGAGTGCTCGAAGTGTTCGGCGGATCCCTCCTGCTCGTGGGTCTGTTCAC
>CAYXNS010000012.1:256-2393 GCA_964466315.1 uncultured Gammaproteobacteria bacterium | reverse complement strand
GATGGCGTTCGCTTACTGGATGTCGCACGCGTTCCGTGAAGGCGGATCCTTTATTTTTCCGGTTACCAACGGCGGTGACGCGTCGATATTGTACTGCTTCGTATTTCTGTTCATCGCTGCGGCTGGCGGGGGCGTGTGGAGCCTCGACAAAATGATGGGCAGGGGTAATGCTTAGTTTCCGGCGCATAAATTCATTGTAGGAGCAACAGTCTCGTGGCAATTCTCCAGCGGCGTTTCTCGGTAGGATAACCAGGAACGAGTCGGGGCCGAGCTGAGGGGCCGGAATTGGCCGATTGTTCCCGTTAAGAAGCGCCTTAACATGACGAAATGGAATGTCCGATTTGGGAACGGGCTAGATGTCGGATCTTGGCAGTGACCCAAGAGGGAAAGTGAGATGCGATACTGCGGAGTAGCCGTAGCGTCCTCTATCGACTGCGCCTGGAAGATCCGGAGCCTAAGCTCCTGATGGCTGATGCGTTGGCCGTCATCGGCGAACGCACCTTCAACGGGCCGGCGCGCAATTACACGATTTCGCCGACCAACCGCTATCGGAACCAGGCCAATCGACCCGACTAGGGAGACGTTGTCGCATGATCACGAACATCGACTCATAATACTGTCCCGTGTAGTATATAAATCTTTGCTTATACAACGTACGGCAACTCAAAATGAAGGAACCCAAGATGGCTAAACAGGTAACTACTCTAACAACGATTTATGGATACGGGCTAATTTTTGTCACAACAGGCCTGATGAGTAGCGCATCTGCCCAAGTGCTGGAAGAGATCGTAGTGACAGCCACCAAGCGAGAGGAATCGCTGACCAACGTGCCAATATCTATTTCGGCGGTAGATACTGAAAAGCTTATTGCCAATGGATGGAATGACGCCACTGCTGTCCTCGAATTCATACCGAACGCAACGTTCTACCAAAACGGGACTGCCACGGTTAAGTTTAATATACGAGGTGTTCACTCTGATGGTCCCAACCAAGCTTTAGAGGCACCAGTCGCCATTTTTACTGACGGTGTATACAACCCACGCCCGGACTTTGCTCGTACTCCCTTGCTAGACCTTGAGAGTATGGAAGTTCAACGGGGGCCCCAGGCGACCTATTACGGTCACAACGCGACTGCAGGATCTATTAGCTTTCGATCTCGTCGTCAGTCTCTTGAGGAAGCGGATGGTTTCTTCGTTCTAGAAGGCTCGGCCGAAAGTGAAAGCAAGCTCGACTTCGCGTATGGCGCGCCGCTATCCGACTCGTTTGGCCTGCGGTTCTCAGGAGCCTATAGAGACGACGGTGGGCGTATCGAGAACATCGTGCAAGACCGTACCGAACCAGCGGAGGAAACTTCTATTGTTAGGCTGAGCGGCGTGTGGCTTCCGAATGAACGATCTGACGTATTCTTCAAGTTGGAAAACTATGACACTGAAATTACGGGCGAGGTAAGAGAACCCATCACCTGCGGAGGCGCCGGTAATCCCACCACTGCAGCACCTTGCCGCGCGTTCGATCCCTCCGCCAATGGGAGCCTCGTTGGCCAGTATGATTTGGCACTTGGCGTAGACGACCGCATAGTGGAGGCGGCTGATGTTCTACCAAATTACACGACCATGATTTTCGGGATGGGAGCTACCATAAGCAGCGCGATAACTAACGTTGCGGATGCCGCGTTTATGTCGGAGTCTAGCACGTACATAGACGGCACCCGGGCCGCTCTCGAGATCAACCACGACTTTGATTCGTTCACCTTCACCTCAATAACGGGAATAGAAACAGGTAACAGGGGCTTCACGCGGGACGCTGACATGACGCCGATTGCCGGAGCTTTCTTAACGGGCGTGGCAGACTACGACTATTGGACAGAGGAACTTCGGCTGACCTCTAACACCGACGGACCCGTTTCATGGATGGTCGGCGGCCTGATTCAGGGCGTGGAGAACTACGCCAGAAATCAAGAAGTAAATAACCTCGCCGAACCCGGCCCGTGGGGGTCCGACGGGGAGTGGATAAGGAGTACCCATAACCAGGAAGACGATATATTCGGGCTCTTTTTCGATTTAAGTTACGATGCAACAGATGCTTTTAATGTGAGCTTTGGCGGGCGTTACACCGATGTAGAGAAGACAGCCATTGA
>CAYXNS010000012.1:0-219 GCA_964466315.1 uncultured Gammaproteobacteria bacterium | reverse complement strand
CTAAACCCCAACGGAACACCCGGAACTTTCAGCGAAATTATCAACACGAGCACTGGGTTCGTTGCGAATTTGGCGGGCCCTCCTACTTTCGCAGATGGATTCGCCGATTTGGGAGACGGTCTCTATGAAGGAGACAGCTTTGACCCATACGTCTCAATGCAATATGCAATCAATGATACGGCTAACTTCTATGCGATTTGGTCGAATGCATGGAAAGCT
>CAYXNS010000011.1:3517-60814 GCA_964466315.1 uncultured Gammaproteobacteria bacterium | reverse complement strand
TGCGTCGCCATCTGGCCCCAGACACTCGGTTTCGCGTGTAATTCCGCTCCGAATCCACCGGCATCTTCGCCCACCGTCATATGAATAACGAGAACATCAACGCCTTCGATAAATTCGATGAACGAAGGATCTGATCCGTTCTGGTCGCTACTGAACGCGATACTCGCATCACCGATGTCGACTCGGTATCCGATTGTCGGAACGTTCGCATGAGGAACACCGATGCCGCGAACCAGGACATCGTTGGCGTTCCAGATTTCGACGATATTGCGACTGGCTGTGTCGACGGTAAGCACGTCGAATTGAACACGATCGGCGAGCACGGGAAAGGCACCGTCCTGGCCAAACAGCCGCTCCAAGAAATCGGATACCGAGGGAAAACCGTCATCTCCCGTTGGTCCTGATAATCGCGCCTGCGAGCCCGCCGGCCACAGAATGGCCGGGAGTTCCGCCGAATGATCCGGGTGAAAATGGCTGAGCGCGAGCAGTTCGATATCTTCCAGGCTAGCGTCCGCCGCGTGAAACTGATCTTTGGTACCGCTACCGGCATCGACCAAGATACGGCCCACGCCATCAATCCAGACGACGTAGCCTGCGGATGCCCGGCCTGCTGACGGACCCGGCCCTCCGGAACCGAGGATCTGTACCTGCACACCGCTGTTGAGACAGGCTGCCCAGTTCTGCCCCGAAAAACTCATACAGATGGCAGCAATGCTGATACAGGCTGCTCGTCTAAGTGTTCGCATTTTACTTCCCCACCTTCGTCGATCGTTAAAAAATTGGAAGAAGTTGTTGGTACGCGCCGCCGTGCATATTAACTGTTAGCCTCTAGGATGCTCTAGCTGCTAGTGTATCTGGAGGTGAGTGTCGTCGGCCGCCGGCCATGCGCTTATTTTTTTCAGGCGCAAAGTGGGTGGAGGACCCACTAGCCTACTTTTTCTCTTCTGGCGCGCGACTACAGGTACGATTCAACTGGCGTCTAGCAATATGAGGGTACCCCCCTTGTTGACTGTGGATGAAGGACAAGAAAACCGCGCCTCAACGTTTGAGACTACGGTTCGGACGGGTTTATTAATCGAAGGCAAATGGCACACTGACTGGTACGACACCAAGTCTACCGGTAGCCTGGTTCCTGGAGGGGATCTCCCGGGCTACGGCTTGTTCCTGCCCTTTGCCGAGCTGGGCATAGGCGGCGTGTACGAGTTCTTCATCGACAAATGTCGCCTCACGGCGCCGGGCCAGGACGAGCGATACCTGGCAGAGTAGGTTTGTCGTTACAAACGAGCCTCCTGCGAGCTTACCCATGAGCACGCGTGCGGGGGGCGTAAACACGGCTTCCGGCAGTCCGGCCGAGTTCAGTCTCTCCTTTATATATACGCAGACATCGAGCGGCTCGAGTGGCGGTATACGGTGGACGGTAAACTGGCGACTGCTCCAGTCTCGCGCCATCGGCGATTTCAGATATTCGTAGGCCTGCGGTTGTCCGGCGATCAGTAGCTCGGGAGTGTAACCGTCATCGCAGATGAACGAGCTTAGCCGATGGAATTCCAGCCATACCGACGGGGTGATTTGTTCTGCGCCGTCTATGACGAACAATAGATCATTGCCGGCGTCACGCTCGTCGCTGAGATAGCAGCGGAATTGTTCCCGCCAGTCGTCGTCCGAGCCTCTGACCGGATCGATTTCAGCGCTCTGGAGCAGCGCGAGCAAGAGCTCTGACGGGCTGTGCCAGCCGTCGCGGCTGCGGAAATAGATCTTATCCTCGAGCCCCGCCAGGTAGTGATCCAAAACGATGCTCTTCCCGCAGGACCGCGGTCCGAGTATCAGCTTGGTTGCGCCCGGGATGGAATCCTCGAGAAAGGCTTGAGCCCGGCGCTGTGCCGGGCCTCGCCAGATGCGATCCGCCGTTGGTCGTCCAAATATCTTCGCCGGAGATAGAGCCATCTATCTATACCCCCCATATCACTTTCTTATATTTCATATAGTTATATGTATTTCTTTATAGTTTTTATCGAAGTGGGGACAGTCTATGACAGCTTGGCCGTTATGTAAACTAGTACACGCTTGCAATTGCGCGGCCAGAGGCGAAAATGGCCGCCGCGTGCTCCTCATCCGCCAGGATTCCAGTTTGCCCCTAGATTCCAGCGCAGGCCTGATCGTTTCCTCGCTCGAGGTCTGGCGGGGTGCGCGCCATCTGTTCAGCAATCTCAGTTTCGAGTTACCTCCGGGCGAGGTGGCGTTCGTGACCGGACCCAACGGCGCGGGCAAGACAACACTGTTGCGTATCCTCGCCGGTCTGGGCGTTCCTGCGCGGGGTGCCGTCACCTGGGAGGGGACAGCCGTGCGCCATCTCGTACCGGCTGTGCGCGCGACGATTGCCTATCTCGGACATCTGGACGGTTTGAAGAGGAATCTGACCGTCACGGAGAACCTGGCGTTCTATCGATCGCTCTGGGGCGGGCAGGGTATCGTGAGACCGTTGCTCGATGAACTCCGGCTCACGGACTTTGCGGATCGGCGGGTGCGCTATCTCTCAGCCGGTCAAAGGCGACGCGTTGCGCTGGGCTGCATGCGGCTCCGGCGTGCCCGTCTTTGGCTGCTCGATGAACCGTTGACGAATCTCGATGCTGCGGGCGCCGACGTCGTCGTTGCGTGGCTGCGCGAGCACACCTTTTCGGGCGGCTGCGCTGTTCTCGCCACGCATCAAGCCGACCGATTGACTAGCAGCGCGGCGCTCGAGATCGAGTTATAGATGGACGCGATACTGCTCATCCTGAATCGGGACTTAACACTCGCGGCGCGTCGCTGGGGCGAGCGCGCGACGCCGCTGATCTTTTTCATCATCGTTGCGTCGCTGTTTCCACTCGCGCTGTCACCCGAAGAATCTCAGCTCAGAGACGCGGGCACGGGTTTTCTATGGATTGCGGCGTTGTTATCCTCGTTGTTGGCTCTGGATGGGCTGTTTCACGGTGATGTGCAGGACGGCAGCATGGAGCAACTGGCCTTGAGCCCCGCACCGTTGTCGCTCATCGTACTCGCAAAGATACTCGCACATTGGCTCGTCAGCGGAGTGCCATTGATCATACTCGCACCGTTCTTGGCTTTGTCATTCTATCTGCCCGTCGATGCGCTGCCCGTATTGATTGCTGCGCTCGTGCTAGCGACACCGACACTGAGTGTCCTGGCGGCTCTCGGAGCCGCCCTCACCGTGAGCCTCCGCGGTGGGAGCGCCATCGTCGGCTTACTCGTTCTGCCGCTGACTTCACCCGTGCTGATCTTCGGTGCGCGGGCGACGGACCTCGTGATCCACGGTGAGTCGACCCAGGGGCCGCTCTATCTGCTCGCGGCGTTCGCGGTACTCGCGGTCTCTCTGGGGCCATTAGCCTGTGCCGCCGCACTGCGGGTCGACCTGGAATAAGGACCGTCTAGTGGGTTTTGTTCGTTGGTTTCACTCGCTGGCATCGCCGCCGCATTGCTACCGTTTCGCGCAGCGGATTTCTCCGTGGCTTGCGGTGTTGAGTGTCGTGCTGATCGTGGTGGGTACCTATGGCGGTCTGGTGCTCGCGCCACCCGACTACCTGCAGGGTGACGGCTTCAGGATCATCTACGTTCACGTACCGAGTGCCTACGTCGGCATGTTGGCCTATGTCGTGATGGCCGGTGCCGCTGGGATCGGTTTTATCTGGCGGATCAAGCTCGCACATGCCGTGGCCATGAGCGTCGCGCCCGTCGGTGCATCGTTCACATTTCTGGCGCTCGTGACCGGCGCGATCTGGGGCAAGCCGATGTGGGGCACGTATTGGGAATGGGCGGATGCGCGGCTCGTGTTCGAGCTGCTGCTGCTGTTTCTTTTTCTGGGATACATGGTTCTGCGCACCTCGTTCGATGACCGCGACAAGGCAGATCGCGTCAGCGCCATACTCGCCGCCGTCGGCGTGATCAACGTCCCCATCATTCATTATTCCGTGGAATGGTGGAGCACGCTCCATCAGGGCCCGACGATCGGGCGGCTCGATGCGCCGTCCATCACCGTGGACATGCTCGTGCCGTTACTGATCATGATCGTCGGTTTTTCCCTCTATTTCGCCTGGCTGGTCATGTGCCGGCTGCAGGGCGAGGTGCTGGAGCGCGAGCGATCGACACGCTGGGTTCAAAGCCTGGCCGCGGAGCGCGCGGAGTGAGCGAGTTTCTCGATATGGGGGGATATGCTCCCTACGTCTGGACGGCTTACGGTATTACGCTAGTCGTTATTCTGCTGAATGCCTGGTTGGCCACCCGCCGGCATGCACGGTCATTAGATAAGGTGAGACAGATGGGCAGATCTGAGACGATTGAGCGAACACCGACGGTCAGGAGGAGCCCATGACGCCACGGCGCCAGCGCACGCTACTCGTCGGTCTCGTGGTCACGGGCGTCGCCGTCTCGGCGGGACTCGCTCTAAGAGCCTTCCAGGAGAACCTGCTGTTCTTCTTAAGCCCGACTCAAGTGGCCGCCGGAGAGGCTCCGGACAGCCGCACCTTCCGGATGGGCGGCATGGTCGTGGAGGACAGTGTCGAGCGTGAGCCGGGCAGTCTGACGCTGAGTTTCGTCGTGACGGACTACGTGCACTCGTTGCCGGTGAGCTACACGGGTGTATTGCCGGATCTGTTCGGCGAAGGGCAGGGTGTCGTCGTGCGCGGCCGTCTGCAGCCTGATGGCGAGTTCCTTGCCGAGGAAGTGCTGGCCAAGCATGACGAGAACTATATGTCGCCGGAGGTAGCCGACGCGCTGGCACGTGCCGGCGAGGCCGAGGCGGAATGATTCCAGAACTCGGGCAGCTTGCGCTGATACTCGCGCTCTGTCTCGCCCTGGTGCAGGCGACGCTGCCGATTGCGGGAGCCGCTTTGCAGCGGGCGGGCTGGATGGCGCTCGCACGCCCCACGGCAATCGGCCAGTTCGTTTTCGTTGGGCTTGCGTTCGCTGTGCTGGCGAGCGCTTTTTTCGGCAATGATTTCAGTGTGCTCTATGTCGCCTATCACTCGAATTCGGCACTTCCGCCCGTCTACAAGTTTGCCGCGATCTGGGGCGGTCACGAAGGTTCGTTTTTGCTGTGGGTGTTGATTCTGGCAATCTGGACGATGCTCGTCGCTATCGCGAGCCGTTCGTTGCCGGAGGAGCTCGCTGCCCGCGTCCTCGGCGTCCTGGGAATCGTCAGTGTCGGACTGTTGTTGTTCATACTGCTGACCTCGAATCCCTTCGATCGGCTGCTACCGGCCGCTGTCGACGGCAATGACCTGAATCCGCTGCTGCAGGATCCGGCGATGGCGCTGCATCCGCCGATCCTGTACGTCGGCTATGTCGGTTTTGCCGTGCCGTTCGCATTCGCCGTCGCGGCGCTTCTGAGCGGTTGCCTGAGCAGAGGCTGGGCGCGTTGGACACGACCCTGGGTCATCTCCGCGTGGATGTTCCTGACCGGAGGAATTGCACTGGGCAGTTGGTGGGCCTTTTACGAGCTCGGCTGGGGCGGCTGGTGGTTCTGGGATCCGGTGGAGAACGCGTCGTTCATGCCGTGGCTTGCGGGGACGGCGTTGATTCATTCTCTCGCCGTGACCGAGCGGCGTGGGATCTTCAAGAATTGGACCATCCTGCTGGCGATCTTGGCTTTCTCTTTGAGCCTTCTGGGAACGTTCCTCGTGCGTTCCGGCGTACTGATCTCCGTGCACTCGTTCGCAGCCGATCCCGCACGGGGGCTTTTCATTCTCGCGCTGCTCAGCACGATTACCGGTGGGGCACTGGTGCTGTACGGGTTGCGTGCCGGACGGATGAGTTCCGAAGGCGGATTTCGTCTCGTTTCACGCGAGTCTTTTCTGTTGCTCAACAATATCCTGTTGGTCGTCACCGTGGCCGCCGTTTTGTTCGGAACGCTGTATCCGTTGTTCCTGGATGCACTGGGTATGGGCAAGATTTCGGTTGGCCCGCCGTATTTCAACACGGTGTTTTTGATTCCGACCTTGCCGTTGGCGCTGTTCATGGGTGCGGGCACGCACGCCACGTGGAAGAGCATGGCCGGCGAGACGCTGCTGTGTAAGCTGACGATCCCGGCCGGGGTTGCGGTCCTCCTCGGTATGCTCCTGCCGTGGATCGTGTTCCGCTCTGCAAGCGCGCTCACGATGATCGGTGTCGTCCTTGGTCTGTGGGTTTGCATTACCGCGTTGCTGGAGCCCATCAAGCGCGTGTTGTCGCCGGGTCGTTCCGTCACGCCGCTGTCGAGGGCTCAGTGGGGTATGGCGCTGGCGCATCTCGGCATAGGCGTCTTTATTCTCGGCGCCACGATTACCTCCAGTTACACCATCGAGACGGATCGCGCCGCAACACCCGGCGATCGCTGGGAGGTATTGGGCTACGAGTTCGTATTCCGCGGTATTCGCAGCCTGGACGGCGTTAATTACCGCGCGACCGAAGGGGAGTTCGAGGTTCGCCGCGATGGTAGTCTTGTGACCGTGTTGACCCCGCAGAAGCGTACCTACCGCGTGCAGCAGAATCCGATGACCGAGGCGGCCATAGACGCTGGCTGGAGTCGGCACCTGTTCGTCGCGCTCGGTGACTCACTCGGCACCGGTGCCTGGAGTCTCAGGGTCCAGGTTAAACCGCTGATCCGCTTTATCTGGTTCGGGCCTCTGGTCATGGTGTTCGGCGGCCTGCTCGCGGCAACGGACCCGCGTTATCGGCGTAAGAAGGTTACCCATCAGGTGCCGATCGGCGCCGCGGCCTCGCCGGAGTCCGTCTGATGTGGCGCTATCTATTACCCGTGGGGATCTTCGTGGTTCTGGCCGGGTTCTTCTACCGCGGCCTCGACCTGTCGCCAGGCTACGTGCCGTCGCCGCTGATCGGCAAGCTCGGACCGCAATACGAACTGCCGCGGCTCAAGGATCCGTCGACGATGGTCGGCTCCGCGGATTATTCGGGCCAGGTCGCGCTGATCAATGTCTGGGCGACCTGGTGTGTCGGTTGCCGGCAGGAACATCCGTTCCTCGTCGAGTTGTCGCGCAGCAGCGGCGTGCCGATCTACGGTCTGAACTGGAAAGACAATGGAGACTCGGCGCGTGAGTGGCTCGACGTGCTCGGGGATCCATACGTGTCTACGGCGATCGACATCACTGGGGAGGTTGCGATCGATTGGGGGGTCTACGCCGCGCCGGAGACGTTCCTCGTCGGGCGCGATGGCACCGTGCTCTATAAACACATCGCGCCACTGACACGGGATGTCTGGGCGCGGGAATTCCTGCCGAGGATCGCGGAGGAGTGTGGCAAACTGCCGTGCTCCGCGGCGGGTGGGCCGTGAAGCGGATCGTAAGCGCCGTGGCGTTACTGTGCGTCGCCGCAGCAGCATGGGCGATCGATCCCGAGCCCGCCTTCGAAGACCCGGCGCTGGAGGCCGAGTATCAGTCGATCGTTCGAGAGGTGCGCTGTCTGGTCTGTCAGAACCAGACGATCGCGGATTCGTCGGCCGGGCTGGCGGCTGATCTACGTCGTGAGATTCGCGCGATGATGGCGGACGGCGCGGACCGCGAGGAGGTCGTTGAGTTCCTCGTGGCGCGTTACGGCGATTTCGTGCTCTATCGCCCGCCGCTGCGGCCGACGACGTGGGCGCTTTGGGGCGCACCTGCGATACTGCTACTGATCGGTGGCGCGGTCTTCGTACGCATACTCCGTTCCCGCATGAACCAGGCGCTGACCGAGGACGACGCATCGTGATCGGTTTCTGGATCGCCGCCAGCGTACTGACGCTGGGAGCGTTGGGTTTCGTGCTCGTGCCGCTCTGGCGTCAACGGCGGCACAGCGGCCGGTGGTCGCTCGCCGGGCTCGCGGCCGCCGGCATGTTCCCACCGTTGACGCTCGCAGTCTATCTGTCCGTGTCGACCTGGACCGCCGATGTCACTCCGGACCCGTCGCTGCCCGCGGTCGAGGAGATGGTGACGGGCCTCGCCGAGCGCCTGCGTCAGAATCCCGACGATGCAGAGGGCTGGTACATGCTCGGCCGAAGCTATATCGCCACGGGGCGTTACCCGGAAGCCCGCGATGCGCTCCGCGAAGCCTGGGCCCGGACGCCCTTGCCGGCCACGGAACTCAAGCTTGCGCTGGCCGAGGCAGATGTGCTGAGCGATCCCGCTGCGCTCAGCGGCGAAGCGGGGCAACTGTTCGAGGAAGTGCTGGCCGTTGAGCCCGCCAATGAGAAGGCGCTCTGGTACGGTGGTCTGGCCGCGTTGCAGGTGGGTAAAAACGATCTCGTCCGGCAGCGCTGGACGTCGCTGCTCGAGATCGGGGTCCCGGAGCAGATGGCCCAGATCATGCGCGAGCAGCTTACCGCCCTGGTGCCGGGCACGGTGACCGAATCCGATCCCGGCGGTGCTGGGGCGGCCCAGGTTGCAGCGACGTTCGCGATCAAGCTCAGCGTAACGCTGGGTAACGACATCGCTGGCGTCGAGATCGATCCGGCGGCGGCGCTGTTTATCTTTGCGCGCGGGTCCGGAGCGGGGCCGCCGCTCGCCGTGATTCGTGGGTCCGCAGCCGCGATCCCGGGCGAGTTCGCGCTGAGCGATGCAAATGCGATGATACCCGGCCGTTCGTTGGCGGAGTTCGACTCGTTGACGCTGGTAGCGCGCGTCTCGGCCTCCGGACAGGCGAACGCGCAGTCGGGCGACCTGTTCGGTGAGCTCCAGTACCGCCCGGGTGACGGATCCGGGGTTGCGGAGCTCGTCATCGATCAGATCGTCCCGTAATTAAAGGGATCTGGCCCCTTTTTGCGGCCCCTTTTATCTTAGGGGGCGACGGGTTGGGCGGTGCGGGCCGACTCGACGATCGCCTCCATGACGGCGATGTTGCCGAGTTTTTCCGCGGACGTGAACGGGTAGGGCGCCCGCCCCTCGGCCGCGTCGGCGAACGCCTCGAGATTCGCCAGCACGGTGTCGACATAGTCGAGTTCCTGCGTCTGTCGATCCTCGCCCGTACGCGCGACGGTCAGTCGCGTGATGCCTTCCTGTCCCGGATGAGCGTCGCTCAGCGACTCGACCCAGGCCTCGGCGCCGAAAACCTGGAAGCGTACGTACATCGGCGTGACGAGGATCGTGCTCAACGACCCCGTCATGCCGGACTCGAACCGGAGCTGTACGGCGAGGGCGTCGCCCAAGCGGCCGCAGCGATTCGTCGAATGGGCATAGACTTCGGCAATCGGGCCGAATAGATGCAGGTACGCATCGGTCAGATGTATGGCCATGGCGCTGAGCGCGGGGATCGGTGGCTCCGATTCCGAGGCGCGCCAATCTTTCGGATCTACGTTCGCGAGCAGGTCGTGACTGAAGTTCGACTCCACGTGCATCAGCGTGCCGAGTTCACCCGCCTCGACGAGACGTTTGATCTCGACGAGTGCGGGTTCGTAACGCCGCATATGGCCGACTCCGAGGACGACGTTGGCGTTCTCGCAGGCATCGATCGCACGTCTCGCACCGGCTTTGTCCAGCGTTAACGGTTTCTCGGCGAAGACGTGTTTACCGGCCGCGGCGCATCGGACGATCTGCTCTTCGTGCAGCGAGTGGGGCGTCGCGAGAATAATTGCGTCGATGCCTGGATCGGCAAGCGCTGTATCGAGATCCGTAGCCGGCCGCGGACGTTGTTCCCGCGGAACCTCATCCAGCGCGTCGGCGCACGGGTCCACCCCGAGTACGACGCGGAGTTTGTCGCTGTGGCCGTGAAGACTGCTGATGATGCGCCGGCCCCACCAACCGAGGCCGACGATTGCCGAGTCGATCATCGAGGCGTCGCGTCGCCACCTTCGACAATGATAAGTTCGTTGTCGCCGACGCCATTCAAGCGGAATAGCCGAGCTTCCTGATATTCGGGCGACTGGTGGCAGGCAACGGCCTGCTCGAGCGATGGGAACTCGACGACGATATGGCGCAGAAAATACTCCGGGCCTTCGAGCTGCCGCTGCTTGCCGCCGCGCGCCAGCACCTTGCCGCCGAACTTATCGAGAACGGTCGGGACGAGATCGGTGTATTTCTTGTACTCGATGGGATCGTTGACTTTCGCTCTCGCGAGCCAGTATGCGGGCATCGTGTTTGTCTCCTCTCGTTGGTATCGTCCGCCGGGCTACCCGGCGAACGATTCAATTATTCTTGATAACGACCTTAATCACTCCGTCGAGCTTCTCGCGCGCATAGCGCAAGCCCGTCTCGAGTTCCTCGAGCGGGAACGTGTGCGTGTGGATCGGGGATGCGTCCAGTTTATTCTGCGTCATGAGCGATGCAGCGCGGCGCACGGCACTCTTGCCCTCGCCCCGGATCCCGAACAGATAAATGTTGTTGGTAACGATTGCGCAGACGTCCACGAGCTGCGGCTCGTGCGCGAATGCGGTGAGGCAGATCCGGCCGCCCCGATTCACGAGTTCGATCGCTTCATTGACACCGTTCGGTGCGCCGGAGCACTCGAGAACGAAGTCGACGCCACGACCGCCGTTAATCTCGAATATCGCATCACGCGCCGGTTGCTCGGCGACGTTGACGACGTGATCGGCGCCGAGCCGCGTACCGATCTCCAGGCGCTCGTCGATGATGTCCGTGAGAATCACGGGGGCCGCACCGAGCGCTTTCGCGGCCGCGACCCCGAGCAGCCCGATCGGTCCCGCGCCCGTCACGGCCAGGCTCTGGCCGGCGACGAGCCCGCCCAGAACGTCGAGGCCGTAGATTGCGGTGCCGGCCGTGACGATCAGCGTCGCGACTTCGTCGCTCATGAAATCGGGGACGCGCACGAGCGTGTTGACGTGATTGACGGCGTATTCGGTAAACGCACCGTCGGTCGTGTAGCCGTTCGCGCGGTGGCCTTTTCGGTGCGTGCCGTAATTCATGCCGTAGTTGTGGCAGGAGGTGTACATGCCTTCGCGGCAACGCGGGCAGCGGCCGCAACCGGCATGGATCTCGACGGCGACTCGATCGCCGACCGCGTACTCGTCGACACTGTCTCCGAGCTCGACGATCGTCCCCATGAATTCGTGGCCGGGCGTGAAGTTCTTGTTGAATGGCAGTTCGCCATCGATGAGCGCGGGCGCGCCGTGACCGATGATCTCGAGGTCCGTCGCGCAGATCGCGACGGCGTCGATTCGGATCAGGACTTCGGCGTTGCCCGGGTGGGGCACGGGCTTCGTGACGAGAAAGACTTCGCCGGGGTCACCCAGGACCCAGGCCTTCATCATCTCGGGAATGTTGAGTTTACCTACGATGCTTCCCTTTGTTCTTGTATCGCTTCGAGTACTCTCTCGGCCGTCGCGGGCAGCGAGGTAATGCGGACGCCGACGGCGTCGTAGATCGCGTTGGTGATCGCGGCAGCCGTCGGTACGGCCGTCGGCTCGCCTGCGCCTTTCGCGCCGAAGGGTCCGGTCGGATCGTAGTTGTCGACGAGTTCGACCTCGATATCCGGCATATCGAGGCTCGTCGGCATGATGTAGTTCGTGAGATTCGGGTTAATCTGCGCGCCGTCCTTGAACAGGATCTCTTCCTGCAGCGCGAAGCCGACCCCCATCGAGATGCCGCCCTGTATCTGGCCCTCGACCAGCATGGGGTTGATCGGCGTGCCGCAGTCGTGGACCGCGACGATGCGTTTGACTTCGACCTCGCCCGTCTCGTCGTCGACTTCGACGTCGGCGATCTGCGTCGCGTAGACGTAGGTATTGAAGGGCTTGCCCTGGCCCGTCTCCAGATCCATGGGCACGGTCGGCGGGTTATAGGAGGCGCTGCCGATCGAAGGTTGGCCGAGACCGGTTTCGCTGTGCTGCGCGACTTCGCTGATGCTGACAGATTTCGACGGGAAACCGAGCACCTGGATTTTGTGGTCGCGTGCTTCGAGCTGATCCGTGGGGACCTCGAGCAGCGGGGCAGCCGCCTCGAACAGGATGTCGCGGGCTTTCTCGGCGGCCAGCTTGACTGCGTTGCCGGTCACGTAGGTCGTCCGGCTCGCGATCGCGCCCGTGTCCATCGGCGTCGCGTCCGTATCGGCCGAGACGACGTGCACGTCACCGGTCGCTATGCCTAAGGCCTCGGCCGCGATTTGGCCGAGCACGGTCAGCGAACCCTGGCCGGTTTCGACGGTTCCGGTCAGGACGGTCGCCGTGCCGTCTGTATTGACCTTGACGGTTGCCGCGCTCGGGTTGGCCGCCACCGTGAAACCGATCGGGTACCACATGCAGGCCATGCCACGTCCGCGCTTGATCATGCCTGCCACTCCTTCCAGCCGAAACGCTGGCTGGCCTGAGTCAGCGACTCCTTGACGGCGACGCTCTGCAGGGTCTGGCTTGTCGGGCTCGACGAGCCTTCGCTGAACGCGTTCTTGAGGCGAATCTCCAGCGGATCCATGCCCAGCTTATGCGCGATGTCATCCATCTGCGACTCGTACGCGAAGCAGACCTGCGGCGCGCCAAAGCCGCGCATGGCGCCCGTCGTCGTCTTGTTCGTATAGACGGCGTGGGCCTCGACGAGAATGTTGTCGATGTTGTACGGGCCCGGCGCGAGGATCGAGCCCTTGCCGATCGTCGTGCCCGTCCACGAACAGTAGGCGCCGCCATCGAGAACCAAGCGTATCTTGCGTGCGATGATCGTGCCGTCGCTCGTCACGCCGCTCGTGTAGTCCATCGTGAACGGATGCCGGATCGTCGAGGAGACGAACTCGTCGCCTCGCGTGAAGACCGATTTGACCGGCCTGCCGGCTTTGAGCGAGAGCAGCGCGAGAATCGGTTCGCTCGTGATCTCGTTTTTCCCGCCGAAGTTGCCGCCGACGATCGTGCCGATCAATCGAATCTTGGCCTGCGGGAGATTGAGCGTGCGCGCGAGATCCTCACGGCCGAGCGTAATCCTGCCCAGGCTCGACCAGATCGATACGCGCCCGTTGCCGTCCCAGGAAGCGATGGAGGCGTGCGGCTCCAGAGGAACATGTTCCACCATCTGCGTCTTGAATTGCCGGTGAAAGACATGATCAGACTCGGCCAACGCCTTCTCGACGTCGCCCTTCTTGATGACCTTGCTCGTGTAGATGTTGGTATCGCCGCCATGAATCTTGGGCGAGTCGTCCTCGAGCGCCTCGAGGGGATCGAATACCGGCTGCAGTGGCTCGTACTCGACTTTGATCTTCTCGAGCGCGTCGACCGCGATTTGTTCGGTGACGGCCGCAACCGCGGCTACGCCGTCGCCGCGATGCCGCACGACGTCGTCCGCCAGTACCGGTTGATCCTGAAGCGTTGGGCCGAATGAATTAGTCGGGATCTCTTTACCGGTCAGTGTTGCGAGCACGCCCGGCATCGCCTCGGCCTCGCGCGTATCGACGCTGATGATACGCGCGTGGGCGTGAGCGCTGCGCAGCACCTTCGCATGGATCATATGCGGGAAGGTGAGGTCGTCGATGTACTGCGTCTGACCGAGTCCGTGAAGACGGCCATCGGGCCGTGTCGCGCGCTGGCCGACGGCCGGTGTCTGCAGGCGGGACTCGGATTCCGGCAGCTGCAGCGGGTAGACGGCCGGCAGTGTCAACGGTTGCTTGGCAGGCGCTTTGGACTCGGTCGATGTGACAAGTTCCTCGGCGTCTGTTTGAACGCCCTTCGTCCTGGTTGCCATCCGTTTGTTCTCCGTCGGAAGTTTGTCAGCAGGTGGCATCTATGCGTGCGAATCGCCGGCATTCATTGCCTGCCCGGCGTCAACTACGGCTTCGATAATCTTCGTATAGCCCGTACAACGACAAAGATTCCCCGACAAAGCATCGCGAATCTCGGGGACCGTTGGTTCGGGATTCTTGTCGAGCAGGTTCTTGGTCGACATGATCATCCCGGGGCCGCAGAAGCCGCATTGCAAGGCTCCCAGCTCCTCGAACGCCTGTTGGATTGGGTGTAGCTGTTGTGAGGTCGCGAGACCCTCGATCGTCGTGACGTCGTGTCCGTCGGCGCGCGCGGCCAGCATCAGGCAGGAATTCACGGACTCGCCATCGACGAGTACGGTGCAGGTGCCGCAATCGCCGACATCGCAACCGAGCTTCGCGCCCGTGAGCTCCAGATGCTCGCGAAGAAACTTGAGCAGCGTCGTCTCGGGAGCGCAATCCGCGGATCTCAACTCGCCATTTACGTTTAATTCAACAAGCATAGCCTCCGGTCTCCACCTAGCCTTCGCGTGCGATCTCAGCGGATCGTTTCAGCACGCGTTGAGAAAATACTCGAATAATGTGACGACGATATTTCGCCGAGGCGCGGAAGTCGTCTATCGGCTTGGTTTCCGTTACCGCAATCGCCGCCGCCTCATCGATGACCTCATCGGTCGCCGGCTTGCCTGCTAGGAACGCCTCTGCCTCGACGCAGCGCAGGGGCGTCGGGGCGACGGCGCCGACGGCGAGTCGCGGCTCGACGATCGTCGCGCCGCCATCAGCCAGCCGGAGCGCGGCGGCCGCGTTGACGAGTGCGAGTGCCTGGCCTTTCCGCAGTCCGTGCTTCAAGAACCCCGACGGTTTGCCGAGCGAATCTTTGGGAATGAGGATGCTCTCGAGGAGTTCGTGCGGTTTCAGCGCCGTCTTGCGCGGGCCGACGAAGAACTCCTCTATCGGCATCTCTCGTGAGCCGTCCGGCCCCGTAACCGTTACTCGCGCGTCGAGCACCATGAGCGACGGCGCACTGTCGGCCGAAGGGACGCAGGTGACGAGGTTCCCGCCGACCGTGCCCAGATTACGCGTCTGTACGGCGCCAACGGTATGCGCCGCCGCGACGATCGCGGGCGTCATCTCCTGACACACGGGGTCGGCCATGATCTCGCCGAACGTGACCGTGCTGCCGATGCGCAGGCCAGCCAGCGTTTCTTCGATACCGCGGAACTCCGGGATACCGGAGACGTCGACGAGCAGGCTAACGTTGCCTGCATCGTGCTTCAGATCGACGATGAGATCGGTTCCGCCGGCCAGTGGGCGCGCGCTCTCGCCGTTCTCCGCAAGCAGCGCGATGGCCTCTTGCGCGGACGACGGCGCAACGTATTCGAATGGTCGCATCGGGGTCGTTGCCTGTTATCAGGCGACCTTCTGTGAGATCGTTCGATTGGCGATGTCCTTGAACTGCTCGACGGTCAAGAGTTGCTTGGTCGAGCCGCCCTGTGCCTTGACTTCCCGCAGGATCGCCAGCGCTTCTTCATCCGTCGCTTCGGCGCCGATCTTCTCGAGCCAGATACGGACCGAATCGATGCCGCTGCCCTTGCCCATGACGACATCCGCCTCGGGTTGGCCGACGAATTCGGGGCGGAATGGGAAAAGCTCGGTCTGATGTTCGGTGCCGCAGTTCTTGAACCAGTTCGCGATAATGCCGGACTCCACCTGGAACAGTTGATCGCCGACCACTGAGCGGTTACTCGGAACCTCGACGCCGGAGATCTCCTGGACCATCTTCGCGAGCGGATAAAGCTTGTCGTAGTTAATGCCGATATCGATACCGTACATCGTGAGCAATGCCATGACCGTATCTTCCGTTGGCGCATTGCCGGCGCGTTCGCCGAGACCGAGAACCGTCGAGTGGACCACTTCCGCCCCTTCGCCCAGAGCGAGGAGGGTATTGGCCACGCCAACGCCGAAGTCTTGATGGAAATGCGTCTCCAGTCGTGTGTCGAAGCGTTTCTTGACCTCGCGTACGAAGTACTTCATGGCGTGTGGCGACACGACGCCGAACGTGTCTACGAGCGCCAGCGCATCCATGTGACCTTCGGTCGCGACCTTGTCGATGAGGTCGAGTACCCAGTCGATCTCCGAGCGGGAAAAATCGATCGGGAAGAAGACAACTTCGAGGCCCTGCTCGTGCGCGTAGGACGTCGCTTCGATAGACAGGTCGATGGCTTTCTCGAGCGGCCATTTGTAGGCGTGCTCGATCAGGTGGGTGCTGGCGGGGACTTCCATGATGAGACCCTTGACGCCGGTATCGACCGAGGCGTCGATATCGGCTTTCATGCAGCGGCAGAAGGAGTAGATCTCGGGGCCCAGGTCGCGCTTGACGATCTCGGCGATCGCTTTGAAGTCATCGGGCGATACGGCCGGCAGGCCCGCCTCGATGCGGTGGATACCGGCCTCGGCCAGCCCTTCCGCGATCCGGAGCTTATCGTCGAACGTGAATGCGACGCCGGTCTGTTGCTCGCCATCACGCAGGGTCACGTCATGGATCTTGATATTTTTTGTGAAATTCAGATCGGCCGTGACTTCATTATTGAAATTCCAGGCACTGCTGAACCAGTTATCGCTTTTCCAGGGGTGTTCGCTCATGTTCGAAAATCCTCGAGAATTCAACTCACTAAACAGTAAATAGAACCGCTCATTATAAACCGTTGGGCAGCGCAGCGCGCCACCTCTCGAAGGTGAAATATCGACGATCCTTGCGCCGTTGCAGCTACCCGCGCGGCGCTTGCGTGCATGGCGGCACCGTCCAGGCCGCGGACCTCAGGGCCCGCGGCTCAGGGCAGCTATAACAGATACGCGTACGCCATCGTGAGCAGGCCCATCATCGAAGCCAGGAAAATGCTGTGCTTGAGCGTAAACCGGAAGAGCTGTACCTGCTCAGCCGACGTCATCAGCGTTGCGGCGCCGGCTACGGCGATGCTCTGCAGGCTGATCATCTTGCCCATGACGCCACCGGCCGAGTTGGCCGAGGCGAGTAGGGCGGCGTCAAGATTGAGCTGATTCGCCGTGATGACCTGCAGGTTTGCAAACAGCGCATTGGATGAGACATCGCTACCGGTCATGAATACGCCGAGCCAGCCCAGGATCGCACTGAAGAAGGGAAACACGACGCCGGTCGCTGCGAATGCGAGGCCGAGTGTTGCCGCGGCACCCGAGTAGTTCATGAGGAATGCAAATCCGAGGATCGAGGCGACCGTCACGATCGCAAGAAACAGTTGCTGAAAAACGGAGCCCAGCAGGCGAATGTACGCACCCGGCGATACGCGGAGCACGGCTGCCGAACACATCGTCGCGAACATGCAGGCCGTGCCCGCCGCGGAGGCCCAGTTGCCGTTGAAGACGGCGGGATATGGGGTCGGCTCGCCGACGACCGGCGGCATGCGCGCGACTAGGTTGTGCAGCCCCGGCCACTCGATTCGCATGGTCATGGTCTCGAGCACGGTCCCCTTGAACCAGGGCGTGGTCCACAGCAGCACGAGCACGACGAGAAACAGATAGGGCGACCACGCGTGCAGCGAAGGCTTGAAGCCATGCGATGTCAGTTGGAGCGTCGCGCCGGTTTCGCCCTCGAGGTGGAACTCGTCGGCGGGCTTCCATACCAGAAGCAGCAGCACGAGGGCCACGATGCCCGCGAGTCCCGAGGAGATGTCCACGAGTTCCGGACCGATGAAGTTGGAAACGCCGTATTGCGTGGCTGCGTAGGCGATACCACAAGCGGCGACCGCGGGAAGCACGCCGCCCACGGCGCGGAACCCGCCCATGACCCAGATCAGATAGGCAGGGATGAACAGCGAGATGGGGGCGCAGAGGCTTCCGACCCAGCCGCTGAGTTCCATGACGGGATAACCCGTCAGGCCGGAGAGCGCGATGATGGGAATGCCGATCGAGCCGAACGCGACCGGCGCCGTATTGGCTAACAGACAGATACCCGCGGCGTAGAACCGCGTGAAGCCGAGCCCCACGAGCATCGTCGCGGCGACCGCAACGGGTGTGCCGAACCCGGCGGAGCCTTCGATGAAGGCGCCGAGCGCGAACGCGATGAGCATCGCCTGCATGCGACGATCCCCCGTGAGCCCTCCGATATTGTCTTTGATGATCTCGAACTTGCCCGATTCGAGCGTGAGGCGGTAGAGCACGATCGCCCAGAACACGATCCAGCAGATGGGAAATAACCCGAACGCTGCGCCGTAGGCGACCGAATTGACGGCGAGTCCGGTGGGCATTCCATAGACGCCGATCGCGATGACAAACGCGGTGCCGAGTCCGCCCAACGCCGCGGCCCAGGGCGGTTTGCGAATGACGCCGATCATCACCAGCATCACTGCGATCGGAAGGGCTGCAATGAACGCTGATAATGCGAGGTTATTCGCGACGGGTAGATAGACTTGCTGCCACATGGTTGAACCTTTTTTTTTTATTCTGACGCGAACCGACGGCCCGGCGTATTCTGCTAAAAGCGCCTCGACAAGTCCACTTTGCGGGGCTTGCGTGGGCCGATAGCCGGGCGCGTATAGTATTGAAGCGTAGGACACCGAACGGACGTAGCCCCCATGAAAAAAACCGCGGCGTTTCTCGTTTATCTCTCGCTCGCATCAGGCGTGCTCGGCGCGATGCCTGCTGCCGCGCAATGGCCGGAGCGTCCGATCACTCTGGTCGTCATGTACGGGGCCGGCGGCGGCACGGACGTCGTGTTGCGGGCATTGGCGGCGGAGATGTCCGACGCCATGGGGTGGCGGATCAACGTGGTCAATAGGGCCGGGGCGTCGGGCTCGCTGGCCACCAACTATGTTCTGAATAAACGTAACGACGGCTACACGCTGCTCGGCTCGTCGAGTTTCGGGAAGTTCGCGCGGATCAGCGGTGACGGCGAGTCAAGATCCTGGACGGACTGGTATTACATGCAGGCCGGCACGAATCTGGCGAGTTGGGCGGTGCACCCCGATTCACGCTTCAAATCGTTCGCCGACGTCGTCGCGGCGGCGCGCGCCAGCCCGGGCGAGATCACGATCTCGACCTCCGGCACGGGCGGTCTTTGGCACGAGATGGCGGCTTCTGTTGCTCAGGCCGCGGGAATCGAGTTGCGTTACGTCCCCTATAACAGCGGTCAGTCCGCCACGCTCGCGGGACTCAACGGTGAGGTCGAAATCGCCGGCGGCGGCGTGCACGAGCACATGCAATTCGTCGACTCGGGTCGACTGAACTCGCTGCAACAGACCAGCGCGGCCGATATCGTTACGCCCGCCGGCAAGATCATGCCCTCGCTAGCTAACTATATCCCGGAGATCAGAGATCTGTTGCCGCCAAACGGTACCTACGACATCGGTATCCGCCGCGATACGCCGGTCGAGATCGTTCGTGAGTTGCAGCGCGCGTTTCTGGTTGCCGTGGATTCTCAGAACTTCAGAACGTTGTTCGAGCGGCGGAATTTCGTCATCGACGTGCTCGTCGGCGAGGATGCCGACCGGCGAGCGGCACAACTCGAGGTGATTTCCGCGGATACCTTCGAGACGCTCGGTATCCCGGGCGCGAAGACCGCCGACGAACTCGATCTCCCCGAACCGGACGATTTCGATGCGTGGTGGCCGCCGGAAGGGTACGAGCCGCTGCCGTTGTAGCCTGTGGGCACGTGACACGCCCACAACACACCTGGAATTAGGGCCAGATCCCTTTTTCAGCTGAAAAAGGGATCTGGCCCTAATTTACCGCTAATTTACCGGGGGTGGGGTGGGGACGAGGTTTTCGAGTTCCGCCCAGCGGTCGATCGCTGCTTCCAGGTCGCGCTGCAATGCGGCCAGATCGTGTAACTCGTCTCGAATCGCGTCGTGGGGCTGTTCGTAGAATTCGGGTGAGTTGATCTGCGCCTGTTTCCCGGCGAGTTCCTGTTCGAGGCGCTCGATCTTTTCCGGTAGTGAATCCAGCTCACGCTGGAGCTTGTAACTCAGCTTCTTGGCCGGTCGCCGCTGCTCCGCTCGCTGATCTTCGAGGTCGCCGTCGCTCGCCCCAGACGCATCCTCCTCTTCATCCGGTGTGGCGAGGCTGTGATGCAGCCGGGCCCAATCGCTGTAGCCGCCGGCATAGCGTTTTACGGAGCCGTCTCGTTCGAAGACGAGCGTAGTCGTGACCACCCGATCGAGGAAGTGCCGATCGTGACTGACGACGATGAGCGTCCCGGAATAATCGACGAGCCTAGATTCGAGCGCTTCCAGCGTCTCTACGTCGAGATCGTTTGTCGGCTCGTCCAGGACGAGCAGATTGGCCGACTGCGTAAACAGCTTCGCCAGGATGACCCGGTTGCGCTCGCCGCCGGAAAGCGCCGCAACTCGTGTCATCGCGCGCTTGGCGGAGAATAGAAAGTCGGTGAGATAACCGACGACGTGTTTCTTCTTTCCGAACAGGTTGACGTAGTCGCGGCCTTCGCCGACGATTTCTGCGACGGTCTTGCTCGTGTCGAGTTCGCGGCGAAGTTGATCGAAGTAGGCGATCTCGAGATTGGTCCCCAGTTTGACGGAGCCCGAATTCGGCTTGAGCTCGCCGAGCAGGATGTGGAGGAGGGTGGTCTTGCCGACTCCGTTGTTACCGATAATGCCAATCCGTTCGCCGCGCATGACACGCAAGGAGAAGCCATCCAGTAGTTGCTTCTCGCCATACCCGTGCGAGATGTTGCGAGCCTCGATGACCTTGCGTCCGGAAAGCTGCTCCGACTCATTGACGTGGATCCGCGCGCTGCGGGGTCGAGCGACCCGTGCGGCGCGCTCTTCTCGCATAAGTTCCAGGGCCCGTACACGCCCCTCGTTGCGGCTCTCGCGGGCTTTAATGCCCTGGCGAATCCAGGCTTCCTCCTCGGCGAGTTTCTTGTCGAATAGCGCGTTGCGGCGATCTTCCTCGATATTCGCTTTCGCTTTCTGGCCCATATAGTCGCTGTACGCGCCCGGCCAGCTGCGCAGTTGACCCCGGTCGATTTCGACGATACGAGTCGCGACTCGGTCTACGAAGCCCCGGTCGTGCGTGACGAACAGCACGGACCCGGCAAAGAACTGGACTTCGCGCTCCAGCCACTCGATCGTGCTGATATCGAGGTGATTGGTCGGTTCGTCCAGGAGCAGAATGTCGGGATGCGCAACCATTGCCTGCGCGAGCGCGACCCGGCGGCGCCAACCGCCCGAAAGTTCGTCCATCCTGTCGTCCGTGGGCACTCCGAGCGTCGTGATTATGGAGTCGACCGGGGTATCGATGGACCAACCGCCGCCAGCCTCGATGACGCGCTCCAACGCCTCCATCTCGCGTAAGACAGCCGCGCTCGGCGAAGGCGTGGCCGCGAGCTTCTGGTAGGCCTCGATATGGACCGAGTGCCCCCGCATGCCGTCGGCGACGAACTCGCGGGCGGTTTGCGCCGAGCTCTCCGCCAGGGTCTGGTCGAGAATGCCGATACGCAGGTTGCTGGGGCGATCGACTTCACCTTTGTCGGGTTCCAGGGCGCCCGTCAGTAGCCCCAATGTCGACGATTTGCCCGCGCCGTTCCGGCCGATCAGGCACACGCGTTCCCCGGCCTCGAGCTGAAAGGACGCATGGCGAAGAATGATCTGATCGCCGAAGGCCAGCGACACTTCATCGAAGCGGATCAAAGCGGACATGGGCCGTGAGCGTACGGGAAATAGCCGGTTGCGAGAAGGTATGGGCACGGTCCCGAGCCGCTGCCGAGCAAATCCGTCGAGTAGGGTGTCGCCCGGCGCGAACAGACGCCTGCCGAACGGCCCGATCGCGACTGATCATCATAATTTAACATAATATACATTATGCGCATATCTAGATGGAGCAGCCAGGGGAGCGGATCGTGAGTCTCGCCCGAAAAGACCCAGTCTACGTTGCTAAGACGTTATGGTTTTCGGGTGAACCGGCCCTGTCCAGCGAGTCAACGAAACGGCGCCTCACGCGATACTTTCAGTAATGAATTGTTTCGGCCGAATGCCGGGATTCGGAGGGCGTGTGGGCTATGGTTTTTCTGCTCGACACATGCGAACCTCTGGTGTTCAAAGCGATCTAATGCTCTATGGAGTCGGACCTACGGTGACAGTGATGCGGCATATCCCTATGGGAGCTAGATTGATTCTCACGCTGGTGACGGCTTGTCTGGCTGTTCTCGCCGTGGGAACCGCCCAGGCGCAGTTCTCGATGTCTAGAAGCGAGGTCGAGCGTCAGTCGCGCCTCGAGTGGCTCAATATGAAGCGCTCGCTGTCGCGGCCGGCGGACCCGCGAATTCAGCCCTTCGTCGAATGTATTACGAACGGCATCCTTGCGACGCTTGAAGAACCCTTCGCGAGCATGGACTGGGAGATCATCGTCTTCGATGACGAAGCAACGAACGCTTTCGCGATGCCCGGCGGGAAGATCGGCGTGTTTACGGGCATCTTCAAGGTCGCGACGACGCCGGATGCGCTGGCCACGGTCATCGGTCACGAGATTGCACATCTGACGGAGGATCACGTCGTCGAACGCGCGAGAAAGCAGTTCGGGACCGATTTGCTTTCGGGGATACTCTCTTCGGCGACCTACGGATACGGTGGCGACTCCATTCGTCAGGGAACCGCGATCTTTATAGGCCTGCCGTTCGATCGCCGTCAGGAAAGCGACGCCGATATCGTCGGTCTCGACTACATGGCGGAGGCGGGCTTCGACCCGCGCGAGAGCCTCAAGCTCTGGCGAAACATGTCCGATCTGAGTCAGGGCGCGCCACCGGAGTGGCTGTCGACGCATCCGTCGGACGACACACGTATGGCGGCTCTCGCTCGCTCCCTGACACCCGCGTTGATCGCCTATAACGAGACGCTCGAGACGAAGGGTCGACCGCGCTGCCTCTAGGGCGCAGCCGAACTCGCGCTCGGAGCCTGGACCGCTGGATCTAGGGCACCGGAGACGCGGGCGTCGTCGCTGCCTGCTCGTTTTCGACGGCCGGGGCGGCCTCCCCTTCCACTGCCTCCCCTTCAGAGGCCTCCTCGACGACTTCCAGTTCGCCGGACCCGCTCGTCGGTAACGGCTCGACGAGCCCGTAGGCCGCGAAAGTTTCGACTAATTCATCGTCGTTCAACGGTTCGACCTCGCGAATGCGGCAGTCTTCACCATCCCTGGCAAACGGCCCTCCGACGATGTAAGACCGGTCGAGATTGCAGATCTCGCCGTCGAGATCCTGGAAACTGAGAAATGCCGAACTCCGTAAACTACAAAAAAAACCATCGACCTTGAGCCGGAAGGGGCAGCGCTCGGCACCGACGAATACGATCATTGTCGTGTCGTCCAATACCTGGAATGCGCGGACCGTCCGCTGATTGAAACAATTCGTACGCTGATCGCAGGCCGCCCGGACGGGTGCCTGACCGGAGTTCGTTGCCGACGTCGCGCAGCCTGCAACGGCGAGTACCAAATAGAGCGTCAGTAAGCGCATATCGGCTTTCGGTCATCCTCGATGCTCGCGCTAAGGCATCTCGAACTCGATCGTCTCGAATCGGTTTGCGTCCTCACCACGCGCGTGTTGGCGAATGGCATCGACGATCAGGCATTCGTTCCAGCCGACGGTGCCTTTGACCCGCTTGGCAACCTCGGGGTGAACTTCCCCGACACCGCCAAAGATCTCCAGGGCTACCATCGGAAGCCCCATGGCCTCGGCCGCGATCATTTGATACCTGATCCAGTCCTCGTTCTGAATAAACATCCGGCCGGGAATGAGCACGATCTCCGCTTCTTCGATCTGTGCGCGCAACTCATCCTTCAGCGCTTCCTTGCCGCCCGCTGAGGGAACGTTGCTAGGGTTGCTGCAGTTTCTATAGAAAAAGTTCGAGGAACTCTCCAGATACTCGAATACTCGCACGTAATCGGGATCGTCCGAAAAACAGTGTGTTACGAATATCCGGAACGGATTGTCTTCTGACATGATGGCAGTCCTGCGGCGGTTGAATGACTTAATTTCGACACTACTGCGAGGCACCGATTATTGCAACGAATTTGCAGCCAGTTCGGTACACTAGCCTGAATGAGGCTCCTTCTTTATAACATTCGCTATGGCCTGGGTCTCGGGCCAGCGATACACTGGCCGGTGCCCGGAGCGGCCTACCTATTGGGTAATCGCATTAATCTGCGGCGGATAACGGAGTTCATCAGGTCGCAGGATCCCGATATCGTGGGACTCGTCGAAGTCGATACGGGCTCGATACGCAGCCGCTGGGTTAACCAGGCGGAAACGATCGCGCAGGCGATGGGCCATTATTCGGCTTATCAGTGTAAGTACGGTGAGACCTCGTTGAATACTCACGTACCCATTGTCCGTAAGCAGGGTAATGCGTTTCTCGCGGCTCCACGCGTTCACGGTGAGCGATTCCATTATTTTCATACGGGCATCAAGCGGCTGATCATCGAACTCGAGTTGGAGAACTGCGCTGTCTTTCTCGTTCATCTGTCGCTCAAGTACCGCCATCGCCAGGCCCAACTCCATCATTTGCATGACCTTGTCGTCACTTCCCGAAAGCCGGTTATCGTTGCCGGTGACTTCAACGCGTTCTGGGGGGAGCACGAGATCTATCTGTTCATGAAAGCCGCAAACTTGCAGAGTGCTAACGTTAGAAGTCTGCCTTCCTATCCGAGCCGCGCGCCGCGCAAGGAACTGGATTTCGTGCTCTACGGCAGCGGTGTCGAGGTAAAGGACTTCTTCATCCCTCAAGTCGAGTTCTCGGATCATCTCCCACTCGTCTGTGATTTTGAGATCGACGCTCAAGCGCACAGGGCTGACCAGCCGAGTTGATGCCGATGCCCGAAGCAATCCTCCGCCATTGGCATAAGTCTATCGATCGCAATGGCTTGTGTTGGCTACGCCTTGATAAGCAAAACAGCTCCGCGAATGTGATGTCCCGGGACGTTTTGCGAGAACTCGAAACGGAGTTGAGCACTCTCCTTGCAGACCCACCCAACGGGCTCGTCATCGGCTCCGCGAAATCATCGGGATTTATCGCCGGAGCAGACATCAACGAGTTCGGGGATCTGCACAGCGCGGAACAGGTGACCGCCGGCGCGACGCGGGGGCAGGAGCTGTGTCAGCGCATCGCGGATCTCCCCTGCCCTACCGTAGCGGCCATCAACGGCTTCACCCTGGGTGGCGGCCTGGAGATCGCGCTGGCCTGCGATTACCGGGTCGCAATTGAAAGCTATAAGCGCTGTCTCGGCCTGCCGGAAGTGCAGCTTGGGTTCAACCCGGGATGGGGCGGCACGGTGCGCAGCGTGCAGCTTCTGGGAGCGCCCATGGCGCTCGATCTCATGATCACCGGCCGGTCCGTATCGCCCGTTGAAGCCAGGAAAATGGGGCTCGTAGATCGAGTGGTCGACGCCGACTCTCTGGACGAAGCTGCCGCGGCAATTCTCAAGGAGCGGCCGCCACGCCATCGACCGCCGATATATCTGCGAGTGCTGAATCTTGCTCCCGCGCGGCGGTTGCTGGCGCGTAGCATCCGGTCGCGAGTCCGCCGGCGCGCGAATCCGGCCCACTACCCTGCACCGTTCGCGATGATAAATTTGTGGCAGCGTTATGGCGCGACCGGCACGGCAGCATACGCGGCGGAAGCGAGATCGATCGGCGAGTTGCTTGTCGGTAACACGAGCCGGAATCTCGTCCGCGTTTACTTTCTTCGCGAGCGCTTACGCACGCTGGCGCCTAAAGAAGCCGACGTCGAGCGCGTGCATGTGGTCGGTGCGGGCGTAATGGGCGGCGATATTGCGGGTTGGTGCGCACTGCGCGGCCTGACCGTCTCGCTGCAGGATCGTGAATTGAAGTACGTTACACCCGCGCTCGATCGCGCGAAGAAACTCTTCGCGCGACACCTAAGGGGGCCGGGTGAAGCGGCGGAAGCGGAGACGCGCTTGACGGTCGATCTCGACGGTGAGCAGATCGGGACGGCCGACGTCGTCATCGAAGCGATTATCGAAAAGCTCGCGGCGAAACAAGCCCTCTTCCGTAAGCTCGAGTCCGAGGCTTCCGCCGACGCCATTCTTGCGACCAACACGTCGAGCATCAGGCTCGAGGACATCGTGGCAGATCTGGTCGATCCAAGCCGATTCGTCGGGTTCCATTTTTTCAATCCGGTTGCTCAGTTGCCGCTCGTAGAGGTCGTTCGGGGAACCGGAACCGACGAGGCGGTTCTGCGTCGTGCGATGTCTTTTGCGACTCGGATCGGCAAGCTTCCACTGCCGTGCCGCAGCGCACCGGGATTCGTGGTAAATCGGATTCTCGCGCCGTACATGTTGGAGGCGCTCCGCGCCCATGAAGAAGGCGCCGCGATCGAGACTATCGATAGGGCTGCCAGAAATTTCGGTATGCCGACCGGACCCGTAGAACTCGCCGATCGTGTCGGCCTCGATATTGCGCTTCATGTCACCGAAGGCCTGTGCTCGGCGTCACCCGAGTCACTGCGAGCCAAGGTCGAGGCAGGTGAGCTCGGCGCCAAGACCGGCAAGGGGTTCTATGAGTTCAAGAACAATAAGCCGCAGAAGTTATCTCATTATGTGCAGCCCGATCAGGAACTGCAGGATCGGCTGATTCTCATTCTCGTCAATGAGGCGATGGCTTGTTACGAGGACGGCGTCGTGGAAGATACGGATCTCCTGGATGCCGGCGTGATCTTTGGCACGGGATTCGCTCCATTCACGGGCGGTCCGATTCACTACGTCATCGAGCGCGGCGTCGACGATGTGGTGGCGCGGCTCGAGTTTCTCACCGGACGTTTTGGGACACAGTTCACACCTCGGCCAGGCTGGCAGAAATTGGCTGCCCGCTAGTGACAAAAGCCATGTCTTGAGTGCGGCCCGCCATGCTAGACTCCGACGCCTTCCACGGAGGAGCATTGGGGCGGCTGGGCGATCCCACACTCGATGGCACAGAAACTCGACATCACACGACTTAAGGTTTTCTCGCCACTGGACGGCTTGAAAAATGACAACCTTCACGCGTTGCTCAAGAAGGTCAAGTTGCGCGAAGCACAGCCTGGCGAGGCGCTATTCACGGAAGGCGATACGGAGAAGCGCACGGTTTATGTGCTGACGGGAACGATCGAGTTGAAAGAAGGCGGCGAAGTCACCGAATCGATCAAAGGAGGTTCGGACGCTGCGCGAAATCCCATCTCGCCAATACTTCCGCGCCATCATACCGCGACGGCGGCGAATGTCGTCGAATACATCACTATCGATAGTGAGCTCCTGGATGTCATGTTGACGTGGGATCAGACCAGTTCCTATGAGGCCGGCGAACTCCAGGAAGAGGAAGAAAAGGAGAACGACGATTGGATGACCACCCTCCTTCAGACCAGAGCGTTCCACAAGATTCCGCCCGCGAATATTCAGGCAATCTTCATGCGCCTGCAGCAGGTCCGCTATCAGGTGGGAGATACGGTAATTAGGCAGGGGGACGAAGGTGATTACTTCTACGTGATCACTCGCGGCCGCTGTGTAGTCACGCGCGAGACGCCGTTTAATAAAGAAGGCATCAAACTGGCGGAGCTGGTTGCTGGCGACTCCTTTGGCGAAGAAGCGTTGATCTCGGAGGCCAAGCGCAATGCTACGGTATCGATGATGACGGACGGTACCCTGATGCGTCTAGGCATCGAGGATTTTCATAGCCTTCTGAACGAACCGATGCTCGACTGGCTCGATTACGAAGAAGCCGAGAAGGTTATCGCCGACGGCGGTCAATGGCTCGACGTTCGCCTGCCGAGCGAATTCGATGCGTTCCACAAGGATGGTGCCATCAACGTTCCGCTGTATTTTCTTCGCTTGAAGCTCAACACGCTCGATCCGGAAACCAAGTACGTCGTGTGTTGCGATACGGGTCGCCGCAGCTCGGCGGCTGCATTTATCCTCAACGAGAGGGATTATCAGACGGGTGTGCTAAAGGGTGGGCTGAATCAGGGCGAACTGGAGAGCGCTGCACACTAAAGGGTGTGTGTAGCCTTATCGCCGCCCAGCGTGCCGGCGAGATAGTTTTCGATGCGTTTCTGCGTATTACCCTGGTCCTGATCGCTGAATTGCACGCCGATTCCTGCCGTGCGCTTTCCCTGCGCGCCCTTCGGCGTAATCCAGATCACCTGTCCGGCGACCGGGATCTTCTCCTCCTCGCCCATGATGCTTAGGAGCATGAAGACTTCGTCGCCGAGCTTGTAGCTGGAATTCGTCGGGATGAACAGGCCACCGTTCGTCACGAACGGCATATAGGCTAGATACAGGGCGCTCTTGTCCTTGATCGTCAGCGTCAGAAGCCCGGGTTTCGTCATGATCGCTCTCGTTGTGGATGAAAAGCCAACAACAGCACTCGTAATGCCAGCTCCGCGTTCGTCCCTCTGCCTAGCCGATCAAGTAACGTCTCAGCAGCTTCCAGCCTGCGAAACAGACCCTTTAGTGTTAGTGCCCGCCAGGCATTATGCAAGCGATCTGGACCCAGATCTGTGACCGGGTTCGAAGCCTCGGGCGCCATGCGAGCCCGTATCACGCGCTGCAGCCGCATCGCGAGCCAGGTCAGCGGAAGCTCAATACCCTCCTTCAGCCATTCATCCGCGACCGTTTGCGGGTCGAGCTTGTTACTAGAAATTAGTTCAAAATTATCCTCAAACTGGCTGTTTTTATTATGATATCCGTTCTCAAACAGTGCCAGAGCTTGGAATGGTGATCCGTCGGCGAGCGCGAGTAGTTGGGCCCAGTCGGAAGACGACGGGCCGCCGGGCGATGCGTTGAGCCAAGCGAGCGAGCGCTCCAACGGCGGCCGTGGCAGCGCCAGCGTCTGGCAGCGGCTTCTGATGGTCGCCGCCAGCCGGCCGGGCTGGTGGCTGACGAGGAAAAGAAAGGTATCTTCGGTCGGCTCTTCGAGCGTTTTGAGGAATGCGTCCGCCGCCGCATGGGTAAGCACGTCCGCGGGGTCCAGGATGACGACTTTAGTCTGGCCGTGCAGGCTCGTCAGCGTCAACGCCATGGTGGTCTCGCGGATCTGATCAACCGAGATCGATCGCTTACCGGCATCCGGAAAGATCCACTGCAGGTCCGGATGATGATTCGATGGTTCGTGCCGCGTTGACATGGCTTCGCCGGCCGCGACCGCGGTCAACTCGTCAGGCGGCGGAACGGATGGATTCAGGAGTCGCTCAGCCATCGAGAGCGCCAGGTTGATCTTACCGATCCCCGCGGGACCCGTCAGCAGCCAGCCATGCCCGAGACGACCCTGCCGGTGACTGCTTACCAGCAGTTCATAGGGGTCGCGGAGCCATGGACAAAGCTGCGGACCGAAGACTTCGTGACTATGCATCGGTTATGACTCTTTGTAGCAGCGCGCCAAGATGGTTCCTTAGCTCCTGTTTGACGGCCTCCAGCGGCTGGGCAGCGTCGATTCGCTTGATTCTATCGGGATTGCTCGCAGCGAGCGCAAGGTAACTCGCGCGAACCTTATCGAAGAACGCGCGACCCTCGCGCTCGAAATTGTCGGGTTCACGGTTGGCGATCCGCTCGAATCCGACCTCGACCGGCGCGTCAAAGAGCAGCGTGAGGTCAGGCTCTAGATCGCACTGAACGGCCCGTTTCAACGCTTCCAGCAGGCCCGGTGCCACACCCCGCCCGCCGCCTTGATAAGCGATCGTCGCGTCGGTGAAGCGATCACAGATGACCCATGCCCCACTAGCAAGTGCAGGCCGGATGACCTCATCCAGGTGTTGAGCGCGCGCCGCGAACATCAGCATCGCCTCGACCTCCGCGGACAGGCCGCCATGATCTCCATCGAGCACCCACCGGCGAATTTGTTCGCCGAGTGGTGTACCGCCAGGCTCGCGCGTAACGACGACGTCCTGGCCGGCTGCCACGAGTATGTCCTCTATATAAGCGAGATTCGTGGACTTACCGACACCCTCGATGCCTTCCAGCGTAATGAATGCGTTACCCATTGAGACGATCCACTCGATTCGGCCGCGACTGTCAGCGCGTCTCCGGGCTACGCAGTTGTTCCACGTAGCGCGCGACGGCCTCATTGTGCTCCTCCAACGTCGTGGAGAAATAATGACCGCCGTCCGGATCTCCGGTTGCGACGAAGTACAACGCTTCGCCGTCATCGGGCTCGATCGCGGCGCGCAGCGCCGCAGCGCCCGGAAGTGCGATCGGAGTCGGTGGAAGCCCTGCGCGTATATATGTGTTGTAAGGCGTGTCCGTATCGAGGTCGTCCCGTCGAAGGTTGCCATCGAAGCCGGCGCCGAGGCCGTATATCACCGTTGGATCGGTCTGCAGCCGCATGCCGAGTTGCAGTCGCCGGCTGAATACGCCCGCAATCCGCTGCCGCTCGCTGCTCAACGCGGTCTCTTTTTCGATGATCGACGCCAATATGAGCGCTTCGTACCGGTCGTTCAGCACCAGAGTCCGGCGTTGATCCCATACGGTCGACAGTGACTCGATCATGGCCTCGTGCGCCTGTCGCAGAATCGCCAGATCGGCCGTTCCACGCGGAAAACTATAGGTGTCGGGAAAGAACTGGCCTTCCGGATGGACGCCTTCGGAGCCCAGCTTTCGCATGATGGTCTCCGCATCGTCATTGCCCGAGACAATCGCCGGGTGCTTGCGCAATGCCGTCAAGAATTCATCGAAGCGCCAGCCCTCCACGACCGTCAGCGTGTGCAACACGACGTTGCCATCGACGAGTTGGCGCAACAACTCCCGCGGGCTCGTCCCGGGCCGGATTTCATACTCGCCGGCGTGGATTCGCTTCGCATCGCCGAGAAGCCGCGCGTAGAGCGTCAGTAACCCAGGCGCATCCAGAACCTCTCTTTGCGCGAGGTCATCGGTAACGCTGGACAGCGGCGTGCCTGACGGAATATCCAGCGTCACGCCTGACGATAGGATCTCCATCGGCGAGCTGAGCCGCTGCCAGCCGAGGGTGCCTGTCGCGCCCATGCCGACGACGATCGCAGCAGAGACGGCGATTACAACGCGTCTAGGCATGCGAGAGCGCCTCGAGCGAGCCCATGAGCGATCTCGTGATCGGGCCTGGTTCGAACTGCTGCCGGTCCAGTTGGCGCAGCGGCCAGATTCCGAAGATCGCATTGGTCAAGAAGATCTCGTCGCTCTCCATGAACTCAGTGGGTACGAGATCCGTCTGAACGACCTCGAGTCTCTGCTCTGCTGCCAGTTCCATAACGATCCGCCGCATGACCCCCGCTACGCCGCAGCGCCGTAAGCTAGGCGTTCGTAGTGTATCGCCTTGCACGGCAAACACATTACTCATGGTACCGCTCACAACCGCTCCGCTCGTGCCTCTCACTATTCCCTCGTCCCAGGGGCCATCAGCCCATTCCTGGCGCGCGAGGACCTGTTCGAGCCGGTTTAGATGCTTGAGGCCTGCGAGTGCCGGGTTCTCGCCGAGACGCAACTCGCAGTTTCTCACGGCCACGCCGTCAGTGTAATTCGATGAAGGATAATCCGGCCAGCCGTGTATCCCGAAGATTCGGGTCGATTGCGTATCGATCGCGGCTAGGTAACCGCGCGTACCGGAGCCGCGCGTGACGATAAGTTTCGCAACCATGCGATCGTCGCGGGTTCGCAGTTTCTCGAGATCGGTGCGGATCGCTTCCGATGGGGGTGGCTCGATTCCCAATCGATGGCAGCCCGCTATCAAACGCTCCAGATGCAGATCGAACCGCCGGATTTCCCCGTCGAGGACGGCCATCGTTTCGAACAAGCCGTCCCCATAAGCTAGGCCACGATCGCCGGGATCTACTGCCGTTGCCGCGCCGTTTACGAGCCAGGTCGATGCCATCAGTCGTGTGCTGTTTGCTGGTGGATTGCGCAGAATAACAAGTCTGAGTCGCGGCGCCAGGCTAGCTTCCGCGGCGCGAAGTGTTGCGCGGGCGCTCAGCCCAGGCGCTTGAAAATGACGGTCCCGTTCGTGCCGCCGAAGCCGAAGGAGTTCGACAACGCATACTCGAGATCGACGTCTCGTGCGGTATTCGGCGTGTAATCCAGATCGCACTCGGGATCTTGATTGTCGAGGTTGATGGTCGGCGGCAGGATCTGATTCTCGAGCGCCAGGATCGTAAAGATCGCCTCTGCGGCGCCCGCCGCCCCGACCATGTGGCCCGTAGTCGATTTCGTGGAGCTAACGGCCAGCCGTTTCGCATGGTCGCCGAATGATTGTTTGATGGCGGTCGTTTCGGCGATGTCGCCAAGTGGCGTCGATGTGCCATGGGCGTTGACGTAGCCGATTTGCTCCGCGTTCAACTTCGCGTCACGCATGGCGTCGCGCATGCACTGATCCGCCCCCGCACCATCCGTAGCGGGGGCCGTAATGTGATTCGCATCGCCGCTCATGCCGAAGCCGACGATTTCGGCACAGGTGGGGGCACCGCGCTTCTTGGCTCGCTCGTATTCCTCGAGCACCAGGCAGCCCGCTCCGTCACTCAGCACGAATCCGTCTCGATCCCGATCCCACGGCCGGCTCGCGCACTCGGGATCGTCGTTGCGCGTCGAGAGCGCTCGGGCAGAGGAGAAGCCGCCGATTCCGAGTGGCGTGGTTGCATAGTCGGAGCCGCCGGCCAGCATGACGTCCGCGTCGCCGTAAGCGATTAATCTCGCCGCGAGCCCGATGCAATGCGTCGCCGTCGCGCAAGCTGTGACCAGCGCGAGATTCGGCCCCGTCATACCGTAGTCGATCGAGATATGACCGGAGACCATGTTGACGATGCTGCCGGGCACGAAGAATGGTGATATTCGCCGCGGCCCACCCTTCATGTAGCGCTCGTAGTTTTTCTCGATCGTGCCGAGTCCACCGATTCCCGAGCCCATGAACACACCGAAGCGATGCGCCTCGCCTTCCGGGACATCCAGGCCGGACGCGTCGATCGCCTGCTTGCAGCTGGCAATTCCGTAGTGCATGAACAGATCGGAATTGCGGGCGTGCTTCGGTTCCATGTACGGGCTGACATCGAAATCTTTGATCTGCCCGCCGATGCGTGCAGCGAAACCTTCGGTATCGAACGTGTCGATGAGAGTGATTCCGCTGATGCCGTCGCGCACATTGCGCCAGCTGTCCGCGGTGTTATTACCGACCGGCGAGACGAGTCCTAGTCCCGTTACGACGACGCGTCGCCTAGACACAAGCGCTTCCCGGCGTGATCAGAATAAGAAAAAAGGGTGACTGGCCGCAGCGCCGCCGCAGGCTAAGCTTCTTTCTTGCTGGCGGTGACGTAGTCAATGGCGTTTTGGACCGTGGTGATTTTCTCGGCCTCTTCATCGGGGATCTCTGTATCGAACTCTTCTTCCAGAGCCATCACCAGTTCTACGGTATCCAGGGAGTCAGCTCCTAGATCATCCACGAACGAAGCATCGTTCTTAATCTCTTCGGTTTTAATGCCGAGCTGTTCTGCGATGATTGCTCTGACTTGGTCTTCGACACTACTCATGTGTGTGGTACCTCTTCGTGAACCTACAGGCTGCGCCTTGGGGCGGTCCGATGTGGCGCGTATTGTATGGGAATCAACTGGGGCAATCTACAAGGATGGGTTAATACTCTGTTAACATCTATAAAAACAAAAGGTTATACGATATTCTCCGGATTCAAACCATGGTCAGGCCGCCGTTGATATTCAGCGTTTCCCCCGTTATATAAGCACCCGCATCCGATGCGAGAAAAACAACAGCGGCGGCAATATCCGCGGGTGCCCCCAGCCTGCCAGCTGGAATTTGTTGGCGCAACGCATCAGTCTGCGCGGGATCGAGCTTGCTGGTCATATCGGTGTCGATGAAGCCGGGGGCGATGGCGTTGACCGTGATGTTTCGCGATGCGACTTCCTGGGCGAGGGATTTGGTGAATCCGATCATTCCCGCCTTAGCGGCAGCGTAGTTCGTCTGGCCGGGATTTCCGGTGAGACCGACGACCGAGGTGATATTGATGATTCTGCCATTGCGCGCTTTCATCATGCCGCGCAGCGTCGCTTTGCAGAGACGGTAGATCGAGGACAGATTCGTCGAGAGAACCTGATCCCACTCGTCAGCCTTCATCCGCATCAGTAGATTGTCGCGAGTAATGCCAGCGTTATTTACGAGAATGCCCGGCGCACGTTCGGCCTCGCCTATCTCACTTAGGAGCGCGTCGATCGAGGCGGGGTCGCTGACGTCGAGCACCAGTCCGCGACCCTCAGAGCTCCGATCCTCGAGATAGGCCGAGATGCCGTCGGCGCCCTGCTGTGTCGTCGCCGTGCCGACGACGACGGCGCCCTGCAAACCCAGGGCCTGCGCAATCGCTCTGCCGATTCCTCGCGACGCGCCCGTCACGAGCGCAACTTGTCCGTCGATCCCGGGCCAGGGTTTGAGCTCTGCTATATCCATAGTGTTCTCCGGACGTCCGCGAGCGCGAGAGCGAGAGTATAGCGGACTCGTGATTAAGCGCGCCGCCGCTTGAGAATGATCTGTGTGATCAGTCCGCCGGCCGCACCATAAAGATGAGCCGCGACGAGAACGGGGCCACCCGAGGTCGACTCGGAAAACGGAATCGGGCCGATCAGTTGTTCCCAGATCAATTTGACCCCGACCCCGAACAGCAGAATATAGCCCAATGGTGGATAGCTACGAAGGAGGCCGAAGGCGCCGACGATCATCATGCCGTGGAGCGATCCCGAGAGTCCGACATACCATACGACATCGGGTTCGAGAAGATAGAGGCCGATGTCGATGCTGGCTGCCGAGATGATACTCGCGAGTATCCAGTCGCTCGCGCTCATGAGCCCGTCAAAGAGAACGGCCATCATCACGAGCGCAGCGATATTCAGCCACAGGTGGCCCCAGCTCAGGTGCACCAGATGGCCGGTGATCAGACGCCAGAACTCGCCCGCGTCGAGTGCCACCCGGTCGTAGCGTCCCCACTGTCTGAGTTGTTCTTCACCCAGCCCGAGCAGTATGCTCAAGGCGACCATGACGAGCACCGGAGCCCAATGAATTAGCGCCTCACGGCGCATTCGACTCGAATTCCATAGTGATTCTCGGTTCACGGATACGCCAATGAGTTTGTGCTATCTTCGAGCCTTCACCCGAATGGGTCAGACAAAGGTGGATGCATGTCACTAGCTAGATCGACGGCGGGGTTTTCCCAACGAGGATTTAGCCTCATCGAAATCATGGTCGTGGTCGTGATCATAGGGCTATTGGCCGCCATTATCGCACCAAACGTGATCGGGAATATCGACAGAGCACTCGTGACTCGTGCTCAGAGCGATATTCGCAGTATCGAGACCGCATTGAACCTGTATCGGCTGGACAACTTCCGCTATCCAAGTACGGAGGAGGGATTAAGCGCGCTCGTAACGAGTCCTGGCGAAACCAGCGCTCCGAACTGGAAGCGCTATCTGGACAGCGCTCCGTCGGATCCCTGGAACAATGACTATCATTACGTCTACCCCGGCCAGCAGCGCGACTTCGACGTCTTCTCCTTCGGTGCCGACGGTCAGGAAGGTGGCGCAGATATCGATGCCGATATTGGCAACTGGAATCTCGACTAGACGCCCGCCCCTGCGCCGCTATCGCGGTGGTTTCTCGCTCCTGGAGCTCCTCGTGGTCGTCGTCATCATCGGTGTATTCGCCGGTGTTGCGGTCTTGTCCATCGGCGTCGTCGGCAGTGATCGCGAAGCGGAGAGAGAGGTCTTCCGGCTGCGTACGCTGCTCGAACTGCTTCGCGAGGAAGCGGTCATGCAGAATCGGGATTACGGTGTGCTCTTCAGCGAGAGCGGCTATCGTTTCTATATCTACAATACCGAGAGCCTGCTGTGGTTCGAGCCCGTCAACGATCGTTTCCTGAGCGAGAGAGCATTGGGTGATCTCAGTCTGGGGCTCAAGCTCGAGGATCGTGACATCAGGTTGGATATCGAATTCGATCCCGAGTTGCTCGAGCAGCCGGAGCCGCAAGTCGTCTTGCTCGCAAGTGGGGAGATGACACCGTTCGAAGCGGCTATTTACCGTGACTTAAACGGTGGGCAGTATCTGTTGACTGCCGAACTCGATGGTACGTTCGAGGTTTCGGAGGTGGGCTTCGATGCGCCGTAACATCCGTCAAGCCGGCTTTACGCTGCTTGAGGCGATGGTCGCCTTGACGATCGTTGCGCTCGGCATGATGGCGGTCAATACTCAACTCAACCGCTATGCCGTAAGCGCTGTTTTCATCGAACAGAAAACGCTGGCAAGCTGGATCGCCTCGAATAGATTAACCGAGCTCAGCATCGATCCGCAGTGGCCCGCGATCGGCGAAACCGAAGGCGAAGTGGATTTCGCGCAACGGCAGTGGACCTGGCAGGCGGTGGTTTCGGAGACGCCTATCGAAAATCTGCGTCGCGTCGATGTCTCGGTATTTCTCACTGACGACCTCGACGTTGAGATCCACCGGGTATCGGGTTTCCTGGAGCCTCCGGCACCGCGAGGATTCGTCCCCGTGAGCTGGCTTTCCGAAGGCGCGGGATTCACCGGCCCAGGGGTTCTCGGCATTGGCGCTGGTGGCATGCGTGCCGGCGGCATGGGCGGTGGTGGATGAGGTTCAGCAAAGGTTTTACGCTGTTCGAGCTGCTCGTCGCCATGGCTATCGTCGCAGTCATCGGCGTCATGGCACTGGGTGGTCTAAACGAAGTGATTCGCCAGCAGACGATCGCGCAGGAACGCGCCGACCGTTGGCGCGAGATTCAATTCGCGATGCGGATCATCTCGCAGGACCTGGCCCAGATCCATCCGCGTCCCATGCGCGAGGAATTCGGCGAGAGCTGGCAACCCAGTCTCCTTTACGACCCCAGCGCACAGTACGATATCGAACTCAGTCGTGGCGGCTGGGTGAACCCGGCTGCGTTGCCGCGTGGAACGGTACTCCGGGTCGCTTACCTCGCCGAGGACGACATGCTGGTGCGATTCCATTGGAGCGTGATGGACCGGACGACCGCGACGCCGCCGATTCGCACTGAGCTTCTAACCGGCGTCGAGGCGATCGAAGTCCAGATGCTGGATGCGAACGGCGAGCAGCATTCTATCTGGCCGCCCCTGACGATGAGCGGGTTGGATAGACTGGTCGCCCGACCGCGAGTCGTCGAATTCCGCATCAACCTTGAAGACTTCGGTTGGATCTGGCGTGCTCTGGAGACGGGTGGATGATCGCTTTCGTGCAGCAGCAACGTGGCGTCGCCATTCTGACCGCCATGCTCGTGGTGGCGATCGGGACGATGATCGCGGTCAACCTCATGTGGAACGCCAGCCTGGACCAGCGACGAACGGCTTCGGCGCTCGCTGCCGATCAAGGGTTGATGTACCTGCAGGGTGCTGAAGCGTGGGTCGGCGATGTACTGCGGCAGGATCAGGTCGATTCTTTCGAGAGCGATCACCTCGGCGAACTCTGGGCGGCCGAGTTACCGCCGATGCCCGTTGACGGTGGTGTGATCAGCGGGCGCGTGGAGGATCTGCAGGGACGATTCAATCTCAACAATCTCGTGACGCCGCAAGGTGAAGAAGATGAGATCTCGCGTCGCCAGTTCGAGCGCCTGCTCGACACTCTGGAACTCGATCCGAGCCTCGCGGGTGTCGCGGTGGACTGGATCGATCCGGACGTCGAGACTGGATTTCCGGTCGGCGCCGAGGACTCGGCCTACTCGAGCTTCGATCCGCCCTACCGGACGCCGAATACGATTATCACGAGCCCGAGCGAGCTACTCGCAATGTCCGGTTTCGAGGCCGAGTCCTACCGGCTGCTATTGCCTTATGTCACCGCGTTACCCTATGGAACGAGGCTAAACGTCAATACGGCTTCGGCCGTGTTGCTCGCGTCACTTTCCGACGACATCGACGGCGCGCGCGGCACGGCGTTGGTCGAAGAGCGCGGTGCCGCCGATTTTCCCGACATCGCCGCGACCTTCGAGGGTGATGTCGAGCCCGATGTCCTGCTCAGAATCGATGGTGTGAGTCAGTACTTTCTCCTGACGGCGACAGTCGCTATTGGCACTAACCAGTTCACCATGTACTCTGTGCTGCAGCGCGATAACAGTGGGATCGTCCGCGCGATCTTCAGGAGCCTGGGAGTTCTATAGGCGTGTCTGAATACCTCGTTGTACGACTGATGGAAGCGGGTTCCGAGGCTGCCTGGGTGGCTCTCGACGGCGATGGTCATCGCCTGGCTCAGGCAGAGTCCGGGTCGCTCGAGGAAGCGGCTGCCCAGACTGACGGCCGTCGAGTCATGCTGCTCGTGGATGGCTTGCAAGTCATCACGACGACGGCGAATCTCCCGGCCAAGGGACCTGCGCGACTACTGAAGATGCTGCCCTACGCTCTCGAGGACGTCGTTGTTGAGGAGGTCGAGAAATTCTTGTTCTGCCCGGGCCCGCGTAACGACGACGGCGCGGTAGCTGTTGCCATCGTCGAGCGAGAGAAGCTGGATGCATGGCTCACCCGATGCGAAGAAGCCGGACTCGCCGCGAATTTCGTCTATGCCGATACCGAAGGTGTACCCGATACGCCCGGGAACCTGACCCTCGTTGTCGAAGGCGAACGGGTATACGGTAGACCGCCCGGTTGCCCGGCGTTTGTGCTCGAAGACTTCGGTCTCGGTGACGTTCTCCAGCTCTTATCGCCGGCAGACGAGGATGACCCGGGCAGCCGGCATGTCTTGATCTACGCGGACGAAACGGGATATGCGGGTTGCGAGGCCGAGATCGACGCCCTTCGCGAGCAGGTCGCAAGCCTGGATCTGCAGGTATTGCCGGAAGGCCCGCTGCCACGCTTCGGTGCAACGTTGATCAACGATCCCGGAAGCAATCTACGCCAGGGCGCCTACGCGCCGAAATCGAACTGGGGGAATCTGGTCCGGCCTTGGCGGCTGGCTGCTGCATTGTTGTTGAGTCTGGGGATCCTCGCTACGCTGACCGAGGGCGCACGTTATTATGCGCTCAGCCAGGAAAACCAGGCGTTGACGGCGCGCCTTGAGACAGACTGCCGGAATTCCTTTCAATCGACACAGATCTCAGCCTGCCGGAGTGAGATCCAACGGCGCTTGTCCTCAGCAGGCGCCACATCGGCCGCAATAGCCGGTCCACTATTTCTCGAGACGCTCGTAGCGGTTGCGGAGGCGCGCGATTCAACCAGTCGGATCGAAGCGCTGAGCTTTCGAAATGGTGTCACGGATCTGAGAGTAGTCGCGCCGGACGTTCCGACGCTGGATGGCTTGGCGCGTGAGATGGCGAGCAGCGGTCGATTCCAGGTCAATATCCAATCGGCGAATCCGGGAACGGATGGTGTTGAAGGCAGGCTACAGGTCATGGAGGCGGATCGATGAGGGAATGGTTCGACAGTCTGGAGCAACGCGAGAGATTGATTGTTTCGATCGGCGCCGTGCTAGTAGTTCTGATTGTCCTTTGGGTATTCGTCTGGACGCCATTACGCAGCGGCGCCGTGGAACTCGACGATGCCGTCGCCGAAAAAACCGACCTGCTCGCGACGCTGCAGCGTGCCCAGGCCTTGAGTGGGTCGCCGTCGGCCGGCGCTCCGGCCGCCGCGGCGCAGTCGTTGGTTCTGATCGTCGATCAGACGCATCGCGCTCACGGGTTGGCAGGGACGCTGTCACGTAATCAACCGGACGGCACGGATGGAATCCGCGTGACCTTTCAGGCCGCGTCTTTCGATTCTCTCGTGAACTGGCTGGTCGACCTGCAACGCGGTCATGGCGTCGCGGTCGAGTCGGCGAATTTCGACGGCTCTAGTCAAGCCGGCCTCGTCAGCGCGACACTCGTTCTGCGCCGGTCGTAGCGCCGCTCGCGAGCATGCCCAGCAAATTCTCCTGGATAGCCTTGGGGGTGGGAGCCTATCTGGCATTCGCCTTGACGATGTTTCCCGCGGGTACGGCGTATCGGTGGTTTGCCCCGGACACCGTGAGACTTGCCGGTATCGAGGGGACGGTATGGTCGGGCCGCGCCGTGCTCGGCTCGGTCGGCGACATAGGCCTGCACGAACTACAGTGGCGCCTGCAGCCCGGGTCGTTGTTTCTAGCCCGGGTCGCGGGCGAGGTAGAAACGCGCTTCGGAGACGGGCATTTGCGGACCGACATTGAGGCGACGCCCTCCGAGACAACGCTGCGAAATCTGCAGGCCAGCGCCAGTCTAGGCGGATTGCGAGATTTGTTGCCGCTCGGCGGAATCGAAGGGTTCGTCAGTGCCGATTTTTCGGAACTCCACATTCGGGATGAGTGGCCTGTTCAGGCTGTAGGTGAGATCCGTGTCGGCGAACTCGTCGTGCCGCCCATGCTTGCGCCGGCCGGCGGGGCACTGATCCCATTGGGCAATTACCGGGTTCGTTTCGCCGCTTCGTCCGGCTCCGAACTCCTCGGTAACTTCGAGGATCAGGGAGGGCCGCTCGAGGTTTCGGGCTCGGTGCTGTTGAGCCCTGATCGGTCCTACGTCATCGGAGGCGCTGCGCGGGCGCGGCCCAATGCGCCTCCGGCGCTTACCCAGGGACTCGAAATCATGACGGCACCGCCCGACGCCTCGGGACTACGGGCCTTCAACCTCGCCGGCAGCCTCTAATAGAATGAGCATCTATCGAGCCAGAGCGAGTGTGACGGTGAGGGGAAAAGACGTGCTGCGTGGATTCATTGCGGCGGTTGCGGTCGTCCTCGCCGGCGCCTCTGCTCCGTCCGCTGCTCGAGCGCAGGATACTGCCGGCGGCGCCATCACTACGTCGATTCAGCTCGAGGCCGCCGTCGAGATAGCGAACACCCTGCCGCGCCTGTACAGCCTGCTCGTGAGCCGAGACGGCGCACTGCTTGTGGAAGAATATTTCAATGGTAAGGGTCCTTCGAGTATCGCCAATGTGAAGTCCGCCTCGAAGAGCGTGATCTCGGGTCTCGTCGGTATCGCGATCGAGGCGGGCCACATTCAGAGTGTCGATCAACCTATTGGAGATTTCTTCGGTGAAGCGCTGGCCGGCGATGCGAATGAGCGCAAAGCGGATATCACGATCGGCGATCTTCTGACGATGCAGTCCGGTCTGGAGACGACGAGTAATCGTAACTACGGCGCGTGGGTTCAGAGTCGCGATTGGGTCGGTTTTGCGCTTGCACAACCCGTCGAGTATCCGCCCGGTGCCCTCATGGAGTACAGCACGGGTAACACTCATCTGCTCTCGGCGATACTGACGATTGCAACAGGCAAGAGTACTTTGGCCTTTGCGCGGGAAACGTTGGGCGAGCCGCTCGGCTTCCACTTGGCACAATGGCCGCAAGATCCACAGGGAATATTCTTTGGCGGTAACGATATGGAGTTCACGCCGAGGCAAATGCTGGCGTTTGGTGAACTGTATCTGAATGGCGGCCGCGGGAACGGCCGGCAGATCATACCGGCGGAGTGGGTCGATGAATCATTGCAGGCTCGTGCCGTATCGACGCGTGAGAGCGGCCGTTATTACGGTTACGGCTGGTGGCTCCGGGAGATGGCGGGTTTCATGACATCGTTCGCGTGGGGATACGGCGGCCAATTTATCGTCCTGGTGCCCGAGCTGGATCTCGTCATCGTCACGACATCCTCGAGCTACCCGAGCGACGAGCGCAGGCCGCATCTGCGGCAGCTGTATGACCTGATGGAGCACCTGGTGATCGCTCGGGTATCGGACGCTACTGCTACCGCCGTCACGACCGGCCCTCAGTGATGATCGCCGCGTCCGTGACGTAGCGGCACGGGTACCCAGTCCCGAAAAGCCTGCAAGAGCGGAAAATAAAGACCCACTCTGATCGGGCGGTCGTCTAGCGCGGCCATCGCATCGGCGTAGCGATCGAGTTGCGCACGATATCTCTCGACCTCGGAGTCCAGGAACGCCGACCTCTCGCCACCTTCATGCGCACTGGTCTTGAAGTCGATAATCCAGCGCGTACCGTCGTCGACAAACGTCCTGTCGAGGCATACGTGCTCGAGACCGGCTGCAGAATGAATCGTCAGCGGTAATTCGGAGGCCGCCTCCGAATGCTCCTGCAATATCCAGCGGCCGGTCGCATCGTCCAGCACACTACAGAGTGCTTCGATCACGCGTTCCGTTGCCCTATCGAGATCCTCTTCGTCAACGCCAAGTAAGTGCAATTCTCCGCGCAATAACGTCGTACGGTCATGGATCAGATCAATACTCCAATTATCGGGCCCCGTATCGGCAATGTCCTGCAGTGCGTCGTGTACGACGATTCCGATCTGAAGTGCGGCGGGCCCGGCCCACGCAAATTCCGGCCGCATCGGTGCGACGGTTCCCGCTGCGTCGCTCGCCTCGGCGTTTGACTCGAATGACTGTTCGAAACCGTCGGCAAGCCTGCGCAGAACCGGCTCGATCGCGTCGGGAATTTCCGTAGGTTCGTCCGTTCCAGCATCGACGGCATCGAATCGGTGTTCGACCTGTGGCCATAACTGCATGAGCAGGCTCCTGGGGTCCGGGCGCTTCTCCCCGGGTTTGAGCCGCCCGATCAGGTGCAGCCGGTTCCTTGCGCGAGTCGTCGCGACGTACAGTAGCCGCGCTCGTTCGGCGCGATCCCTGTCACGGTTGATCTGGCGCAGGAGATCGGCGAGCGCGTCTTCCGTGTCGGCGGTTGCGGTCAACGGCGCGAGTAGGAAGTCGTCGTCGCCGGTGGTGGCCACCCTTTCGACCCAATAGAGTCCCCTGCCCTGATCGGGTGGCGGTGGTCGGCCAAGACCGAGCAGCAGTACCGTATCGAACTCCAGACCCTTCGCGCGATGGATCGTCATGATCTCGATCCCGGATTCGCGCGGCGGTTCACGCTGACCCCGCGGGTCCGAGTAGTGTGTTTCGAGCGCGGCCGGGTCGTCGAGATCACCGTGACGATCGAGTTCGTCCAGCTTCGAGAAAAACTGGTCTGCCTGCTCGAGTTCCTCCTCGGAACCCAGGCACACAGGGCCGCCGAGGGTCACCCAGGTTCGCTCCACCCAGCGCGCGAGCGGTTGCTCTGCACGGCAGTCGAAGGCCCGTTGCAGAATCTCGCGGCAGTGTAGAAGCCGGCGACGACCATCGTCAGAAAGCCGCTCGAGGCCCTCGGTGCCGCTCATGAGTGCCCAGACTGTCCGTTCACGATCGTTCGAGACCAGCTCATGCAGATCTGCCCACGTCAGGCCACACCATGGCGCCTTGAGTATCCCCAGCCACGCGATTCGGTCGGCACTATGCGTCAGCGCCCGGGTCAGTCCAAGGAGATCCTGGATAAGCTGGCGCTGATTCGGGGCTTCGATTTCCACGGCATGGACATCCAACCGGCGTGCGCGAAGTTGCTCATGAAGTCCCACGAGATGGCTGCGGCTCTGCACGAGGATTGCGACGGATCGATCTGAATATCGACGGCGTTCGCCGAGTAGGATCTCGACGACTCGATCGATCTCGGTCTGCGGATCGTTATTGCGCAGTGCGTGCACTTCGACAGTCGCATCGTCCGAGACTTCGCGGGCCACGATGCAGGGATGAAAACGAGCGGCACTGGCGCCCAACTCGTCTTCGCTCGGAAAGATCCGCGGAAAGGTCGTGTTTACCCAATCGATGATCACCGGGCTGCTGCGAAAGTTCCGCTCCAACGTCAGCGGCTCGCAGTGCACGTCGCCAATACCCTGAGCTTTAGTTCGCAGGAACAAGGACATGTCGGCGTTGCGAAACCGGTAGATCGATTGCATTGGATCGCCAACGAGGAACAATGTTCTACCGTCTCCTCGTTGCCAGCCGGCCGTCAGCAGTTTCAACAAGCGCAGTTGGGCGTGGGAAGTATCCTGAAACTCATCGACGAGTATGTGCTGAATGCGGCGATCGAGTGCCAGCAGCAATTCGGACGGCGCATCGGACTCGCCGAGTGCATTCTGCGCAGACTGAGCGAGTTCGATGAAATCGATGGTATTGCGTTCCGAGAAAACGACGCGCAGCTCCGCCGCCAGGAATCGCAGCACGGTTCGTAGTGCCGCGAGGACTTGCCACTGGTCGTTATCGTAGTGCGGTGATGGGAGTTTTCTGATACTCGCCAGTTCTTCCTGCAGTCCGGGTTGTTCTTGGAGAACCACGATCAGTTCACGCAGCGCTTCCTGTTCCGCGGCGTGATCGGATCCGAAGCCGATATCCGCACTCAATCTCTTTCGCCAGGTACCGCTCTTCACGAGCAGGAGCTCGGGTAGCGCACGCCATGCATCCAGTGACTCTGCGGCCGGCTCAGGCACCTCGTCGAGTCCTTGCCAGGGGGCGAATATTGCGGCGAGCGAACTGTTCGTTGCCGATCTGGCCGCGTGATGCAACAACGCAACGAGTGCGCCCGAGGCCTCTTCGGGGAGATCGGTGGCGACGCGCGCGAGCTGCTCGCCGACGAGGCGTTGCAATGCGAGCTCGAGTGCTTCACGGAGCTCCGCGTCGCTGCCGCGAACGACGTAGGGTAGCCACTGATCCCGACTCGGTAGTAGCTCTGCCAGTAGCGTCTCCAGCCGGTCGTAACGGTTGTCGAGACGGTGTAAGAGCGGATGTAATGCCTCGCCGAGTGCTCCGGGTTGACCGAGTTCTTGAATGACTCGCCGCGTGGCATGGAGATAGAACTCGCGCGCGTCTTCGGCAACGTCTGCACCTGCCACGCCGCCGGACAGCAGCGGCAGGCGCTGTGCGAGCCAGGCGTTCAGCGCATCGAGCGTATCGATTCTGAGCCGCTGCGGTTGCATCAGCAGATCCCAATCCCGATGTTCCGCATGCGAGAGTACGGCCGTTGCGAGTTCACGCGTCTTGTGCCGGTGCGATTCGGCGACGGTGCCACCCGCCGCTGCAGCCCGAAGCGCCTGCAGTATGCGGCCACGCATTTCGGCGGCCGCCTTGCGCGTAAATGTAATGGCGACAATCTGTTCCGGTAGCTCGACCTTAGCGAGCAGTGCGAGATAACGCTGGATCAGCAGCTCGGTTTTGCCCGACCCAGCCGGCGCCTGGACGATGAATGACCGGCCCGGGTCGAGCGCGGTCTGTCGTGCGGCCGGGTCGCTCATGGGCCACTCCAGGAGCCGATCCAGCCCCGCGACAGGGCGAGCTGCTCGTAAACTCTCGTCAGCGGTGCGAGAGCGCCGAAGGACTCGGCCACGTCGGTGAGTAATATTCGCGTATCGCCCGCCGTATACTCCATAACCAGTAGTTCGAGTTGACCTCGCCAGACTGTCAGTTGATCGGGCCAGTCACGCCCTTCAGGAAGCTTTGCGGGGCGCCCGGGAAACTCTTCCTGCCTTGACCATACGCCGCGGTACGTGATGCCGTCCGTATGTGCGGCAGCGATGACGGTTGCTGTAACGTCCGTCTCGAGCGCTTGTGCATAGAGCGGCAACTGCGTATCACGGAGTCGATCCTTGAACCAATCCGCCATGCGCGCATTTCGTCCGGTCTTGTAGTCGATGACGGCAAGGCCCCCCGCTGCCAGCGCGTCGACGCGGTCGAGTTGGCAGGTCAGTCGAAAGCCGCTGACGTCGGCGACGCGGCGTTCCTCGACCGACTCGACTTGAAAATCCAATCGCTCGATATCGTTGGCGACCAGGGATGCTGTCAGTGAAAGCAATCGCTCTCGTTCGAGGTCGTGAAGCACCTGCAATGGCCCCTGGACTCGGCCGAAGGTCTCGCTCAGTGCTCGGGCTACGCACGTTTCAGCCCACTCGGCTCGATTCGCGGCATCCCATTCCTCGAGGTCGGTTCGACTGGGTAGGTGTTGCAGAAAGAGTCCGAGGGTTCGATGGGTAATGATGCCGCGTTGACGTGCATTCAACCCACGGGTCAGGGGCTCGAGCGGCCGCGCTCCCAACCGGCTCTCGAGGAACGCACGCAGCGGGCATTTAGCCTGAACGGAGAGTGTGTTGGCGCCGCCTGGAATGTCCTTCGCGGCGAATGCCGGGGCCGGATCCTTTCGCAGTTCTTTATTCCGCGATCCACGCAGTCGCACTGCGAGACGTGGTGTCGGATGCGAGATCAGGTTCTCGTATTCCACGTCGGGCAGCGTTGCGAGTAACGGGCTCGGTTCCGCCGGATACTCGTGTACCGTACCGGGCCAGCTCAGAACGAGTTCGGTTGAGCGCTCGAGGGCTCGCTTCGTGGCGCGCTCGCACCGTTCCAGCGCATCTCGCGGCGACGCGCCCGGCATCCGATGCTCGAGTTGCAGGCGTAACGGTAACAAGGGATTCGGCCGGGCCGGCCTCGGCCACTGCGTGTCCGTGAGTCCTATGAGCCATGCCGCGTCGTATCCTGGGCCTAGGTCTTCGGGCCGCTCGAGTATGGCGAGGCCGCTGAGCCGCACGGGGCCGACCGAGCGTGGCTGAGCGAGGATTCGCTCCAGCTCGGCCAACGCTTCCGTCATGGGCACGGCTCCCACGATCGGGGTGAGGAGGCACAACTCGTTGAGTGCCCCCTCCCACGCCGGCAAGACCGTCACCCCTGGGTCCGGTATTCCGGCCGGCCAGCCCAGCACGGTCAGGATCTCCTGCCAAACTCGCGCCCATTTCGTGGGCGTCGCGTACCGTGGGGCCGTTTCCAGGATCTTCAGGGCCCGCGACAAGCGTTCCGCCAGACCGGGGTTCGTATCACGCAGCCGGCGCTCGAGGCCACCCGTCGAATAGGCTTCGAGGAAGCGGAGCTGTGAGCTCAGCTTCGGACGAAGCCTCATCTCCAAAATACCGCGGTCGCCTTCATCGTCCGATCCCGCTGACAGGTATGGGCTTCTGAGCCAGCGGCTAAGGGTATGGAAGGTGCCCCGCGATGAGAGCAGTTCGAGTGATGTCATTGCGGCACCGACTGGCGGTTCGCGGTCACAGGACTCGCCGCGCGGGTGATAGCAAGCAGGGGGCCGTGCCCTGCCGAGCAATACGCTGCCGGGATCGAGAGTGTCGTCCAGTACGCGCCGTACCTCGCTGCGCCGTGAATCGAAGTCGGGAATGACGAGGGCCAGTCGTTGGTCTGGCGCTCGCGCCAGTTTTTCGGCCGCCCACTGCGCCGCAGCGGCGAGTTCGCTCGATCGGTCAGGCATCCTGACTCGGCTGGCCGCACGCGCCGCCGCGCGCGGGCGCCAGGCCGTCATTTTCCAACCCGCACGATCCAGACGGCGATACAGGCTTTGCTGGGCCGGCGTCGGTTCGGCGATATCCGCCCAAATGACGTCGCTCGCTGGCGCTTCGGCGAGTCGGTTGCTGCTCGAAAACGCCGCCGTGGCCAAAGCTGCGTCGATCCATCCGTTGTCCTCGAGCGTCCGGCGGTACCGCTGCGTCCAACGCAGAAAGCTCGCGAATTCGAGATCGCCGTCACTGGCCCTGAGTTCCTGCGGGTCCACTTGCCAGTTCCAGAGCCGCTGCCAGGCATCCGCGGCCCAGTGGCTGGCAGCATCACTGCCGATCAACCGGCCAGCTTCGGCCGACTCCTCGACGACGCGTTTCCACAGGGCCCGCGTCTGGGCCGGGGTCAAGAGTTGACGCGAGTCGTCGACGCCGTCCGCCCAGAGAGACGCCACCCAACTCTCATACGTGCTAATCGGGGCACTGACCCAGGCCGAGGAGCGATCGCTCTTCGCCGTGCGCTCGAGGAAAGGTTCGAGCTGCCGCGCGGCCAGGCCGCTGCCGACGACCACGAGGGCACCATCGGCCAGGCGGCTCGGCAGATTATTTATCATTTATAATCAGATAATTATAATAATTATATCAGGCGGATTCTAGTTTAGGAGGTCGGTTGGCCATATACCCCAAGACTTCCTCCATGCGTTCGAAGACTGCCGCAAACATCTCCTTGTCTGGTAACGTCGTGATTCTGAAGTGATCCCGATACGAGGTATTGAAACTGGAGCCGGGCGCCACGAGCACATGCTGTTGCTCAAGCAGTTCCAAAGCGAAGGCCTCGTCGTCGAACTGCGGCATTGCCTCCGTATTGACACCGAGGAACGCGTACATCGAACCCATCGGCGTGACGGCATTCAGATACTTGCTTGCCGCTACACCGTCGATGACCGCCTGGCGGGACTCGTACAGTCGTCCTCCGGGCGAACAGAGCTTCTTGACGCTCTGATAACCGCCGAGCGCCGTTTGCACGGCCCATTGACCGGGAACGTTGCTGCAGAGGCGAAGTGCAGCGAGCAGATCCAGGGCATTGACGAAGTCGCCGGCACGATCGAGCGCGCCGCTGAAGGCAACCCAGCCGACCCGATAGCCGCAGGCGCGATAGACTTTCGAGAGCCCGCTAAACGTGGCGCACAGCGCACTACGGCACAGTGTCGCCATGGGTACGAAGTCGGCGCCCGGATAGACCATCTGGTCGTAGATTTCGTCGCTCAAAATGACGAGGTCGCGCCGATCGGCAAGACCGGCAAGCCGAGTGAGGCAATCGCGACTGTAGACCGCGCCCGTGGGGTTATTCGGATTGATGACGACGATCGCGCGCGTGTTCGGCGTAATGAGGGCCTCTACCGCGTCCGGATCAGGCATGAAGCCGTTGTCTTCGAGGCATGGATAATAGATCGCGCACCCGCCGTTGAGGATTGTGGCTGCGGTCCAGAGCGGATAGTCGGGGCTCGGTATCAACACCTCGTCGCCGGGATTGAGGAGTGCCCGGAGCGTTAGGTCGATGAGTTCGCTGACGCCGTTGCCGATAAAGACCTGCTCGACCTTAACGTCCATGATGCCACGGTCCTGGTGCTGCATAACGACAGCTTCACGCGCCGGGAATATCCCTTTCTGATTGCAATAGGCCTCGCTGCCGCCCAGGTTCTCGATTATGGCAAGCCGCATGGTCTCTGGTGTTCGAAAGCCGAAGAGTCCGGGATTGCCGATGTTCAGGGAGAGAATCTCGTAGCCCTGGCGCTCCATTTCCTGCGCGCGTCGGGCGAGCTGCCCGCGAATCTCGTAGCGGACATCCTTCAGCTGTCGACTGGGCTCGATGGATACTGACTTGGTCACAACTTTGCTCGATGAACAATACGGCATTTCGGACGCAGGCTAGCCCGAAACGAAAAATTAATAAAGCGATTCAATCCCAGTCGTGAAATCCGGGATGGGATCTCAGGCTACCGCATACTTCTCGACATCGAGGATCATTCCGTCCACGGCCGTGACTCTGACTTCGGAGCCTACAGACAATGTCCGCTGATCCGAAGAGCCCAGTCTGGCGCTCCAGATCTCAATACCGACACGAACGCGCAGTTGCTCGGCGCCGTCCACGGGTGTCTCGATGACTTTGCCGATCGATCCGACGAGACTGTCCTGGACAGGGTGTGGCGCCTTGCGGAAATATCTCGTCAGGCCGGCCGAGATCGACTCGTCGAACAGTTCCCGGATAACGATAGCGATTATCCAGACAATGATGCCGGTTAATAAGAGTCCGCTTAGAAGGTCCATCGATCGGTTACGGTGTTACTCGACGCTGATACAGTGGGTATTGTGATTTTCATCACGCCCAGTTATCCCTCGAGGCTCGCCTGCTGTCAGTCGATTCTACCGGTATCCGGGCTCCGAGGACACGACTACGGCTGCTCGATCTCGAGATAACGCTTGGCGACATCGAAGTCGCAGCTGTGCGGAATCGAGTCGAGATCCGGTGCGTAGTGCCATTCGAAGACTTCGGTTCGGGCGTCTCGACGGCCGTGATCCCTCGCTGTTTGACACCGTCCGAGCGGCGGTGGGAGACTTCCCGGCGAGTAAGAGAGGAACAACGATGTCCAGACGACGATTTCTGAAGACCTCGACATGGCTGGGAGCCACTGCGATAGTGGGTCGTTGGTCTGCAGCCGCCGCCCAGCAGTCCGCTGCCACGGCTGGCGGACCCATTCGGATATTGATGGGCGGGTATGGCCCGCCGACGACGAGTTTCAGCCTCGCGCTCAAGCGCATCGGCGATCGCCTGACGGCCCGGTTCGGCGACGCGGTCGACGTTCGGTACGTCTACAACATCATGGATGTCGGCTACCGTGGTCTTGAGATTCTGTCGCTCGTCGAGGATGGCGTCCTCTCGCTCGGCTATCAGTCCAGCAGCTACATGACGAATCGAGTTCACGAACTCGGTCTCGCGGACCTGCCGTTCCTGTTCTCCACGAACGAAGAAGCGCGAGCGGCCATGGACGGGGAATTCGGGCGTCGGCTGGCGGAGAGTATCGAGTCGAGCATGAACTATCGAATTCTCGGCTACTTCGAGAACGGCTTTCGCCATATCTCCAATCGCGTACGGCCCGTGCGGACACCCATGGATCTTGCTGGACTAAAGATGCGTGTCCTACCGAGTGAAGTTCAGGCGCGAACATTTGAGCTTCTCGGCGCCGACCCGCAGATCATGGATCTGTCGGAGGCGATTGCGGGTGTTGTGGCCGGTACTCTCGATGCACAGGAAAACCCGTTCGCGAACACTGTGACCTACGGTGTCCATAATTATCATCGCTTCCATACAGAGACGAATCACTTCTATCTATCGCGACCGATATTCCTGCACCGGCCGACGTTCGATGCCTGGCCCGAAGAGTTGCAGTTGGAGATGCGGGCCGCCGTCGAGGGCGCTGTGGAAGTTCAGCGTAAGATGCACGAGCAGGAAGAGATCGATGCCGCGGCGGCCATCCAGGCGGCTGGTGGTGAGATCCTGCAGCTCGAAGCGGATCGGCTCGCGGAATTTCAGGCGGCCGTAGCGTCGCTGTACGCGGAAGCGCGCGAGCAATACAGTCCCGAGTTGCTCGCCTTAGTCGGACTCTAGATCGGCGTCACGGCCGCGCGCTCGTTCGCGAGCAGTCGTTCCTACCGCTCGATAGCCCACCGGTAGCCGCGGGGCTTGCCGTCCATGCGGACGATGCGATGACGATGCGCCGCTGAGAGGCAGCGGTGATCGTGCATGTCACTCCGGGGGCGGCGGGATCTGCGCCTCGATCGTGATCAACAGATTCACATCCATGAAGAACCCGGCTTCTTTGTCGTAGTCGACGCCGAACAGCTCACGATCGATCGTTGCGGAAGCGTCCGCGCCACAGACTTCGCGACCGTGCCTGAAGTGCGGCTGACAGCGGAAGCGATTGACAGCGAGGGTCACGGGCTGACTGACGCCATGCATTGTTAAGGTGCCTTCGACCGCGGTCGGCGAACTGTGCTCGAAGTCGACCAGTTGACCTACGTAGGTTGCGGTCGGAAATACTTCCACGTCGAGTATGTCGGCGTTCATCGCGTGCTCATTCATGCCCGCGTGACCGAAGTCGATGGAAGACATCTCCATCGTGACCTCGACAGTCCCCGTCTCCGCTTCCTTGTCTAAGACGACGGTACCGGAAGATCTTTCAACCTTGCCGCGCCAGATCGAGAGCCCGCCCTGGTGGTCCGCCTCGAAAGCCGGGTACGTGTGACTCGGATCGATGATGTAGGTCATTGGTTCCGCGATGACGCTCGAAGCGAGCGTGCCGCAGGCGATGACCAGAGAAATACGCCAAGTTGTTGCCCTAATCATTCTTCTTTGCTCCCGTCAGATGGATACCAGCAGGCTAGACCCTTGTTGAATTCTACCGATTTCGGCTTCGGCGGGCCAGAACGGCTCGTAGCCGGGTCGCAGCAGGGCCTGAGTCCCATTACCGAGAGCTACGCGGGTACCCCAGCATGTGGCTTCTCGGCGGCTAGAGGCCTGTACAGTCGCCCTGACGCGGGCGCCGACCGTGAACACGTCGCCCGTCAGCCCCTACCGCAGAAGCGAATTTGCCGATTGCCACCCCTCGACATTCCTCAGCTTCTCATCGCCCGCGTCGTTGGCGACTCTCAGCGTGAGGACCAGATGTGAGTTGCGCTACGGCCGTTCCCACAGCGGCAGAAAATGGACCCCGGTCTCCGTGAGAGCGACGGCCTCGTTTGGATCTTCGGGAATCTCTAGCGGGCCGCGATCGAAGCTAGCCGCGCGGCTTCGAATTCATCGCCGGCGTTCCACGCCGGCATCTCATCGGCGTTGGCCACGTCCAAGCCGATGTAGTACGCAAGCTGCACGTCCTCGATCATCCCGTCGAAGTTCCAGCCGTCCTCGAGCTCGTCGCTGGGCTGGTGGTAGTAAACGCTGACCCAGTTCTCGATCTGCTCCACGCCCCAGCCTTTGGGCTGGCCGACGAAATTCGTGCCCACGTTGAGATAAACTGCCGGCACGCCGATCTTCGCGAAGTTGAACTGATCCGAGCGGTAGAAATAGCCGCGGTCGGGGAACTGATCGCCCTGTACCGTGCGTCCCTGGAGCATTGCAGCCTGTTCGACCACGCCATCCAGGGTCGATTTTCCATAGCCTATAAAGGTAATGTCGCGAGTCCGGCCCCAGATGTTGCCGCCGTCGAGGTTGATGTTCGCCGCGATTCTACCCGGCGCGAATGTGGGTTGGCGCGCATAGAACGCCGACCCCAGTAAGCCCTGCTCTTCTGCCGCAACGAACAGCATCAGAATGGACCGTCGTGGGCGTACGGGTAAGGATTGAATGGCGTTGGCGATCGACAGGACCTGAGCGACGCCGCTGGCGTTGTCAAGCGCGCCGTTGTAGATGGCATCGCCATCCGCGTTCGGTTCGCCTATTCCCAAGTGGTCGTGATGCGCCGTGAATACGACGACTTCCTCCCTGAGTTCGGGATCGCTGCCCTCGAGCAGCCCGGCGATGTTCGCCGTCTGTACGCGAGACAACTCGTTAACCAGCCGTAGCGAAGTCGTCACACCGAGTGGGACCGGCACAAAATCCCGACTTCGCGCGCTCTCGGTTAACTCGGCGAGGTCGTAACCGGCGAGCGCGACCAGCTGCTGCGCGCCCTCCTCCGTGACCCAGGACTCGATCGCGGTCGTCGGCTCACTCCCGGCGGGGAGCGCGTACTGTGGGCCACTCCACGACGTCTGCACGACCTGATAGGGATAACCTGCCGACGGCGTCGTGTGGATGATGATTGCGCCGGCCGCGCCGAGTTCTGCGGCGACCTCGTACTTGTAGGTCCAACGGCCGTAATAGAGCCGCCTCTCGCCTTCGAAAAGATCGGGATCCCAATCCGGATCGTTGTTGAGAATAAGCAGTACCTTGCCGTCGACATCCATGCCTTTGTAATCGTCCCAGTCGTACTCGGGAGCGCGAATCCCAAAACCCGCGAAGACGATCTCGGCGCCGTCGATTCCCGCGGTGGGCGCCTGAATCCCGGATGCCGCGATGAAGTCATCCCAGTACTCGAGATCGAGCGTGTCACCGTCACGCGTGAAGTGCCAGGTATCCGGTGACGTCGTCGTAATGCTGACGATATCGAACGGCTGCAGCCAGGTTCCCTGATCGCCGGCGGGTACATAGCCCAGGTTCTCGAGCGCCGTGCTCAGGTAGTTCTGGGTCATGACGTCACCGGCCGATGCGGGCCCGCGCCCCCCGAATTCGTCGCTAGCGAGTGTCGCCACCGTTTGCCGGAGGCCTGCTGCGTCGATCAACGCAGCGGCCTCGATGGTAGCCCCACCCGTTGCTTCCGTATCGCGAGCGGCCGGATCGGTAGCCGGATCGCAACCCGCCACAACGCTCGCCGCGATGGTGACGAAAATCGATGGTCTGTAGCGCATTACGCCTCTCCGGTAGCTATCTCGCGGTCAGAATCGCAGATCCATTCACTCCAGGAGCCGGCGTACAGCCGGCCGTTCCCCAGACCGGCGGCATCCAGCGCCAGGAGCAGATGACAGGCTGTTACACCGGAGCCGCACATGGCGATGGCGTCTTCGGCTGGGTGACCTTCGAGAACGGTCGCGAATTTTTCCTTGAGTACGGTAGAACCGAGCATGTGCCCATCCTCCGCCAGAACTTCCGTAAACGGCAGGTTGAGGGCTCCGGGCACGTGACCGGCTATCGGGTCGATCGGCTCCTCGACGCCCCGAAATCGGGGGCTGCTGCGCGCATCGAGAAGCAGCGCCCCGGAGTCTAGACGTTGCTGAAGCGCTTCGGTTGGTACGACCCAGTCACCGTGAATCGTGACGGGGACATATCGAGTCGCTTGCCACTCGCGTGACGAGGTCTCGAGTGGCTGGCCGGAAGCGAGCCAGCTATCCAGGCCGCCATCGAGCACCGCGACGCGCTCATGACCGAGCCAACGCAGCAGCCACCATAGTCGTGCAGCTATCGCACCCGAAGCGTCGTCGTAAGCGACGACATAAGATGAGTCATCGATACCCCAGGTGCCTAGTGTCATTGCCAGGCGGTCTGGATCGGGTAGCGGGTGCCGGCCATCGTGAGCGGTGGGTTCGGCCGCGAGGTCGAGATCCAGGTGCGCGTAACGCGCGTTCGAAATGTGCCCCTGGTGATAGGCGGCCAAGCCCGCGCCGGGGTCCGTGAGCCGAAAGCGGCAATCGACGACGATCCAGTCTGGCTCGGCGAGATGTGCCGCCAGCGTTTCAGCGTCGACAAGTGGGCCCGTGATGATTACCTCAACCGTTCCAGCGCAGTCGTGCTCATGTGGTTGCCTGCTTCACGCAGCCATGCGAGTTCGAGGCGCGTGCGTAGGACCGGGTACTACCGGGCTAGCGCCGCTTGAAGTTGGCGCTCTCGCTCTTCTTCGGCGTTGACGTATTGAATCCAGCTCTGCGCGGCCCCGCGACTACGCGAATCGTCTTCCGCGACACGGAAAGCCGTTCTAGCTGCGCCGTATTCTTCGAGTTCGAACAGGCACGCGCCCAGGATCATGCTGCCCTGGTCTTCTCGTCTCAGGTCACCTTTACGCAGGCCCTCTCGCGCAGCGTCCACACAGTCCTGCCATTGAGAGAGATTCTGATGGGATTGCGCCAAGCGGACATCGAGTTCTCCGTCGTCGGCCAAACCGGCGGCACGGCTGAGTGCCGGAATGGCGTTTTCGTCTTCCTGAGCGAGTTGCCACGACTGCGCCAGCACGCGCCAGTTATTCTCGGTCGACTCGATGACACCATCGTCGAGACCCGCCCGCATGATCAAGGCAGCCTTCACGGGTACGTCGGCTTGTAGCAGCAGCTGGGACAGCTGAACGAATTCGTTGCTACGTTCGAGCCAGCCGGCTTCGTAGGCAGTCTCGTAGAGCGCTAACTGCCGCATGTCGTCGCCCTCCTGCCCGTACATCGCCGATAGCTGGAGGAAATACTCGCGTTTCGGCCAGGTGTCGATGATCGTTCGAAGGACGCTGATGACGTTCGGGTAGTCCTCGAGTTCGTAATAAAAGACGTTGAGCAGGCGATACCAGTTTTCCCGCAGCGTCTTGCCCTGGATCTGCGCCACCTCTATGGCCTGTAGGACGGGTTCGATGCCTTCGCGGTAGCGCTGTAACTGATATAAGATCTGGGCCCGGAGAATATAGGGATCGGGGCCCGGATTTTGCGCGACCGCAAACCATTGGGCGAGCATATCCAGAGAATCCTGGTACCGCTCCTGCTGGAAATAGAGCTGCGTCAGCGTGAATCGGGTCGTAGTCTCCATTCCTAACGGCAAGTCCGGCTGGGCCAGTACCATCTCGTAGGCATTGATCGCCTCGCGGTAGTTGTCTTGCGCGAAGGCGATGAACGCGTAGAAATTCCACATCTGCGCCGTTTCGTAGCTATTCAGGTCGCTCATTTCGCGGACCTCGGCCAGCAGTTCCTGCGCGCATACGATATCGTCCATCTCCGAGCATTCCTGAGCCTCGGAAAGACGCGTATAGACTCTCTCGCGCATGGCGGGCGTCTTGCGGGTCGGTTGCGTGTTCGCCGTACCGTCGCCCGTGCCCATGCCCATGCCCTGGGCGTAGGTCGGCGTCACATCGGGAAACAGACTGCCTAAGACCAATACGGCGGCGGCCAAAATGAAAAATCGTGTGCCTGGCATGCGGGCGCTCCTAAATTACCTGGCGATCTCGAACGTGATCTTATTGCGAACGCCCGGAACCTCGACCGCCTCGCCGTCGATTACCCGTGGCTTATATTTGAACTTGAGCGCGGCCACGGTCGCGGCACGTTCGAATAACGTGCTCGTGGATTCGACGACGACTACGTCGCGCACGGTACCGGTGCGCGTAACCGTGAACTCGACGATGACGTAGCCTTCCAGCCCTCTCGATAAGGCGCGTGAGGGGTACACGGGCGCGACTTTCACGATCGGTAGATACTCGCCGTCACTGACGCCGAAGCCGACGCCGCCAATGGAGATACTTGCGTCGAGAATCGGAGCTGACATCGACACGACCATCGAGTTGTCGAACGTGTCGGCACTGCTCGGCGCCGGCATCTCGGGCGGAGTCTCGGGCTCCGGCGGCTTCTCGGGCTTGTCTTTCTTGGTCTCGATGGTCTCGTTGCGCTCTACACGCACGAAATCGGTGATTCGAAAGCTTGAACCTTCGGTGAGTGCCCCGCGGCCGGTGGCTATCAACAGCTGCATGATAAAAAGCAGCCCGAAGGTAACGGCGGCGCCTATGCCAATGGACGTAGCGTATCGAGCAAACATGAATTCTCCCCGATGTTTAAATGCCAGCCCGTAGCGTGTCCGTCAGCCGCGACAGCACACCACGGAATGTAAATTCTAACATGAATGCACGGCCTCTCAGGGAATCGCGGCGGCGATCGTAACGTCTTCAATGCCCGCGGCCTTCGCGGCATCCATTACGTTAATTACGAATTCGTTGGCAGCGGCACCGTCCGCCTGAATGACCACGCCACCCTCCGGGTTCTCCGTGTGCAGGCGTTCTATCGCGGCTCTGACGCCGTCGGTCCCGACACTGCGTTTGTCGACCCAGATTTCATTGGCGGCCGTAACGGCGATGAAGATGCTGCCCTTTTCCGGAATAAAGGCCGTCGTCGCCTCGGGTCGCGCCACCTCGACGCCCGGATCCTTGACGAATACGGCGGTGACGATGAAGAAAATCAGCATGATAAACACCACGTCCAGCATGGGCGTGAGGTTGATCTCTGTTTCCTCTTCCCCTTGCAGTTGTTCGGCTATAGATTCTTTCATCGCTGTGTCCTTAGTTCGTGCTGCGTCGGTCGCACACTATTCCAGCGCCGACGCAATCGAGATATCGAATACATTGGCTTGACGTGCCGCGTCCATGACGGCCACGAGCGTCTCCGCACTGGAGGCCTTTGCCGTCTGAATGACCACGGGCCGATCCGGGTCTTCGGCGTGGAGTCGTTCGACGTTGGCACGGACGGCGCGGGTATCGATGATGCGGTTATCGATCCAGATATCGTCCGTGGAGTCGATAATGACGAGGATAGCACCCTCCTCCTGCACGACCTGGGCTTGCTGGTCATCGGGACGGTTGACGTCCAATCCCGTCTCGCGAATGAACGTCGCCGTGACGATAAAAAAGATCAGCATGATGAATACCACGTCCAGCATGGGCGTGAGATTGATCTCGTTCTCGTCCTGTTCGGTCTTTATGTTGGCAATGTGCTTTCTCAAGGCAGTGTCCTCCGCACGGGGTTGCCAAGAATCCATTATACCTCGTTGTTCAAGGTATGTACAGGCTAGTGATCCATAGTCAGTTCGTCTTCGAGCAAGCCGGTATTCCGCTTAGCCGCGCGTGTCAGAATCGTCACGAGGAATACTCCGGATAACGCGCCGACCATGCCGGCCATCGTCGGTACTGTCGCCCTGGAT
>CAYXNS010000011.1:0-3507 GCA_964466315.1 uncultured Gammaproteobacteria bacterium | reverse complement strand
GCCGACCAAGCTGTTCGAGTACCTGGCCTGCCGACGCCCCATACTGGCTCTGTGCACGGCCGGCATGGTCGCCGAGACGATGGCTGAGCTGGGAGCGGGATTGTGCGCTCCTCCCGACGATCCGGCGGCCATCGCCCGGGCGTTGCTCGTTCCCGAGATCGCCATGACTTCAAAGACCTGGATCATGCCCGTGACGGTACCCATCAGGCCCAACAGCGGGCACAGTGCGACGAGCGTCTGGATCATCGGCAGGCCATTGTCAGCCGCCATCTTGGCGCGCGAGATAATCGCGTCTCGCACTTGATGGGCGTGCCATGATTTTCGCTCCGGGCGTCGCTCCCACTCGTCCAGCGATTCCTGTATCAAGGATCTGAGCCCGGTACGGAAATAGATCAGCCGTTCCAGGATCAGGATCCACAAGAAAAGAATATTGATGCCGATCACGCGCAGCACGGGTCCGCCCAACTCCAGGAAATCCCGAATGGCTTCGAAGGCATCTATCAAAAACTGCATTGGCTAGTTCTCCACAAGGATCGCCCCGGCGGGTGGCCGCCGGGACTCAATGCCTTGTTGCTGCAAGTTTGCCTATTGAGCCTTCTCGGATTGCTCCGCGACGATACCTGCGGTCTGCTCCTGAAGGACCTGCGTGATGGCTTTGCTGCGGCCGCTCACGATCGTATGCAGCAAGACTGTGGGAATCGCGACCGTCAGACCGAGTACGGTCGTGACCAGCGCTTGCGAGATGCCGCCGGCCATGGTCTTCGGGTCTCCCGTACCGAACAGCGTGATGGCCTGGAACGTTTGAATCATACCGGTGACCGTTCCCAGGAGGCCCAGCAACGGCGCGACGACTGAGATGACCTTGATGAACAGGATACCGCGCTGCAACGGCGGCATTTCCTTGAGAATCGCTTCGCCGAGCTTGAGTTCCAGCGTCTCTGTGTCGGCTTCGCGGTTGCTGTGGAAAACCCGCAGCACACGGCCCAGAGCATTGCCGTCGGACGGAATATCGCGCTTGAGCTGCGCCTTCACCTTGCGTTCGGCGATCGTCAGGCTGATGAGGCGTTCCAACGACAGCAGGACGCCCAGTATGCCGAGACTGATGATGACGTAACCGACGATGCCACCCTGACTCACTCGTTCCTGCAGATTCGGCGTCTCGACCAGTGCCGAGAGGATGATGCCGCTCGTGGGATCGAGACCGAAACGCACGACGCCACTTCCGGGCGCCGCAGCGACGAGTTCGGATGTGCTGCCCACGAAACGCCCGCCCTCGGGCTGGCGCTGCAACTCGGACAGCGTGTTGGTTTCGGGGTTATGGCTCAGATAGCGACCGTTGGCGACGACGTTGAAAGTGCCGATGCGGATAACGTCTTCGAAGCTTTCCTGGCCATCGGTAGTGATGACGCGGTAGTTCGGAATCCGCTTGACCTTACCCTGCTCCGTGGCTTCGCGCTGCAGCTCGAACCAGAGGCGCTCGATCTCCTCGACCGAGGCGAGCTGGCTGCTGGAACCCATCTTCGCGGCCAGATCCGTGAGGAACTGGGACCGGTCGGGGTATTCGACATTCGTGAAGGAGTTATCGAACTGCGCCCTAGCGTCGCCCGCAACCTGCTGCAGCACGCCGAACAGTTCGCGCAACGAACCCAGTCGAGCATCGAGCTGGGCCGTGACGTCGGCGATCAGCAGTTCGTTGTTTTCGAAGGTGGTTTCCAGACGATCACTGCGGGCTTCTTCGTTCGCCTGCTGCGTTCGAGCCTGTTGCAGCAGATTTTCCTGCTCGTCCTGATTCTGTTCGAAGCGGCGCAGACGCTCTTGCTCCGCTTGATTGTCGCTGGCGCTACCCGATGCGACGCGTTGCAGAAGTTGGTCGAGAGTTAGCTCGTCATTCTGCGCCGCCGCCGGAGCGGTGAGGACAAGAGTTGCCAGCGCGGCGGCGGGCAATACGCGATAGATCTTCATTAGCCTTCCTCCGGCGCGGCGATCGGTAACAGCAACAGGGACGGACCGACCTGGTTACGAGCCAATCTCAGTCCCTGCCGAATCGAATTACGGTACTCACTGCCCAGCGGGACCCATTCGCGGTTCGCCTGGTTCCAGGCACCCGAGTTCACGCCGTCGGGTGTCTGGTAGATGAACGCGACGCGGCCGATCTGCAGAAAGTCGACTTCACGGTTCGTGCCGTCTATTTCCAGTTCGCCGGTGTAGGCGAAGATCGTCCGGCCATAATCGTTCTCGATCTGCCAGGCTTCCATGACGACGCGGAACATCTCGGATCTCGAGACATCAGCGCGGCCGAGCAGATCGCGCAGACCCGTGACGCGTTCGCTGCGCTCTTCGGCCAGGAAGGGCACGTCGGCGGCAACGAATCTTTCCAGACCTTCGATCATCCTCGTGAGTAACGGCAGAATCTGGCGCTCGATGACCGTGACACTGTCGATCGACGTACGCAGGTTGCTGAGTTCCTGTTCCTGATCGGCGATCTGTCGATCGAGCAGCGTGTTATAAACAATCAGCCCGTCGACCTCTTTCATGACCGCGCGGTATTCTTCGACGATCGACCGCGTTTCTTCCACGATGCCATCGATTACATCCTGAGATGCTTGCGCCTGCTGAATGCGACGTTCCTCGGCTGCAACGATCCGATCGACTGCCTGGCCCGCGACCATTTCCGCAGTGAAGATCGCGCCGAGCGTGCTAATCAGAAGCACTCCGTTACGTTTCGCTCTCATGCCCACTCCTCAATTCATCGTTTTAATAACAAAAAAATTCGGGTTTCCTTGCGACATCGCGGCAACGTCGAGGCCGTCCGGTGCAGGCGCTCTCATCGAGCATCCTTGAAGCGCCAATAGTCAACACCGATCCTAATAAACATGGACCGCGTGATACTGCGCCGACCGGTCTAGTCTCGAGATTACCCCCCGAGATCCTTCTTCAGGACAATCAATTTTTCTAATAATGCTCCGCATCTGGAACGTCTATGCGCTCCTCCTGGAGCTTCTCTCTCCGGGCACGGGGTGCCCGGGCGAGAGGATAGCGCAAAACGCCAGATGCGTGCTACAGCCGTGCAATGATAGACGAAATAATATCGCTCGACTCCCCCATCGCCTGCCGATTTGGGCATCTTGTTCCGCTGCCAGGCCACCTGCTGCCATTTTTTGCTTATAATCAAATTAAAATAAAGGGTTACGATTGATATTTGATACGATTTCTAATTTATGGCCTACGGCGTTGACATCAACCGGTCTTTTCTAGATGATGCAAGATTCACAACGTAGTTGACTGAGATGACCCAAAACCACCACGCGCTGCTCCTTCCCGTACTGCTTAGCGACGGCAGGTGCGGGCGCGTGTGTTGACGACGATAAACCACGTAGACCCCGCACCCGAAAGGCTGCGGGGTTTTTTTTGGCTAAAATTCTTGCAGATCTATAAATAGATAATGAATGACAGGAGTATTGACATGAAACTCTATGTGGAAGGTGACGTTCGGCCCGAAGTACTCAG
>CAYXNS010000010.1:0-60945 GCA_964466315.1 uncultured Gammaproteobacteria bacterium | reverse complement strand
TTCGCTGTGCGGAATAAGTAGCAAGTGTCTCGGAGAGCCGCTAGTTCATTGGCTTGCAGACGGACGAGGTTAATCGGAGATAAACGCTATACGATGAGCCGAAATACCGATGACGCCTAGCTCCTACTCATCGCCAAGCATGATCAAACGACACTTAACCGAAAGCGAGGCCGAAAAAGAATTTGAGAACGTCGAATAGGTGCTACGATTTCTTTCATTGTTCGGTGTCGTTCGGGGTTTTTTGTACGATGCACGATCAACTCATTCGACTAACGGAAACCCGGAATTTTTCGAATTTGCGCGCGAATTTGCGCATCAAAAAAAATACTTCGCAGCTTCCGTAATCGCGCACGATAAACGCACGTCCCACGATGCCGCACGAATACTAGGTAAGTGCTGATGCTCGAAGCCCACACCGACGAGTTTAGGTTTACACCACGCGGTACGTATGCGCAAAAATTTAAAACATCGATCGTAGAAGCCACCGCCCATGCCGAGTCTGATGCCTCGATCGTCGAAGGCGACGAGCGGCGTTAGAACTAAATCCAGGGAGCGGGCGTCGATAAAGGGCCCAGCCGACGGCTCGAGTATCCCAAAAGGGTTCCGTTCCATCGCGACATCGCGGCGAACCAGCCCGAATCGCATGCTGTCTCCTCGAAGTACGGGCGCATACAATTGTCGATTGCGCCGTGCCGCGCCCTTCATGAATATGTCGAGAGAAAGCTCTCCATCGACGGCGAAGTAGACGCCCAGATGACGAGCGCGCTGATAGGGGCCAAATCGCCACAATGTTCGGGTGACCTGGAGTTCAGCTTCTAGCCGTTGTGTTCCTGTGAAGGCTCTGCGGCGGTCGCATAAACGCTGCCGCTCTTCGAAGCGCCTGCGATGACTAGTTGGCGGGGTATCGGACAAGAGCGCGGTCAGTCCATTTCTTAGCGACAGCGATCGAGGCGGGTGACGCTCCCCGCCTGTGCCGTTGCGGTTGGTTGCTCTCGAACCAGAGCAATAGGTGGGGTAAGCCGTGGTAGTTGCAGGCGATCCAGTGCAGCTGGATGTGCACAACACCACCGACAGAACACAACCCCAAGATCAAGATTTAGGGTCGAAAGACTCTCCAATCCGCATCGAACACCGCAGGGAGCGCCGATAACACTATAAGTTCAATTGCTGCCCGGAACCGAGAGCTATGTCCAATCTTTCGCGCATCGCTTTCACGCGCAAGCCGACGATGTCCTGCAATTCCTTGTCCTGACCGGTACGCTGCAACAATTCGTTCGCCATATTCAAAGCAGCCATTACGGCGACTCGATCGAGGCCGACTACCTTGCCGCTATCACGAATCTCTCGCATCTTCTGATTGAGCATCTCAGCTGATGCCATGAGGTCGGCCTTTTCGCCCGCTGGGCAGGCGACCTGATATTCCTTCTCGAGTATCCGAATACTGACGTGAGCATACATCTCGTTCATTGTGCCTGCTCCATTGCCTTGAGCCGGCTGATCATCTCTTCGACACGGCCGCGAACCTGTTCATTCTTTTGCAGCAACGTTGCCCGGTCTTCGATCAGAGCATCCTGCCGTTGCTTCAGAGACTGATTTTCTTCCTGGAGTTGTCTACAGATCACGACCAATTCATCCAGTCGTTTCTCCAGGCGCTGCAGTTCAAGGTCGACCCGCTGATTGGTGTCACGCTCGCTCATGTCACAGACTATAGAGCCGCAGGCGTTCAGGGGTCAACAAGCGCTGGACGATGTTAGCATTGACGCCTTTCACCGGCTGAGTTTCCTGAGCATGACCGACGGGCGCACTGACTACGCGACGCTAGGTATGGCACTCGATGAACTCCGTAGCGCAATGACGGTATCCGAGTTGCATGGCGGGTTATGCGGCACGCTGTGTTCGGGCGGCGCCAGAACTGCCACGGCCTGGTTGGAGGCCTGCATCCGGGAGGCGGCATCGACTGTAAACGCGGCGGAGCAAGCTCGGGACGTCTTTCGTGCGGTGGAACTCGAGACCTGGCGCGCTCTGGCCAGCGCCGATCTCGATTTCACTCCTTTGCTACCCGAGGATGACCTGCCGCTGGACGATCGTGTCAACGAACTGGGCCTCTGGTGTCACGGGTTTCTCTCGGGGCTGGCTCTAGGAGGTGTAACGTTCTCTACAGACGATTCGCGCGCAGCGGATAACACCGAGGGCGACAGTCCGCTCGAAGAAATCGTCAAGGATTTCGCTGCGATCAGCCGCGCTGGTTTGAGTACCGGTGAACACAGCGACCCGACGGACGCGGATTTCGCGTTGGCGGAGATCATCGAGTATGTTCGTGTCGGTACGCAGATCATATTCGAAGAAATCGGCGCTACACGCGGCAGCGAAAATAGTCCGCCAGCGTTGATGAGTGAGCACTAGCCTCATGCATCCACAGGAATTCTCGCGACGGCGGCATCATCTCATGGAGATGATTGGCGGCCGTGGCATTGCGATTCTTCCGGCTGCGCCAGAACGGACTCGCAGCCGCGACACGTTCCACTCGTATCGCCCCGACAGCGATTTCTTTTATCTCACGGGATTCGAGGAACCAGACGCCGTGGCCGTCTTGATCCCGGGCCGTGCCCAGGGCGAATATCTCGTGTTCTGCCGCGAAAGGGATACTCACAAGGAGCTATGGGACGGCGCGCGCGAAGGTCCCGAGGGCTTGGTCGAGCGGTTCGGTGCTGACGATGCGTTTCCGATCAGCGACATTGAGGAAATTCTTCCCGGTCTGCTGGAGCGGAGTGAGCGTGTCTATTACTCAATGGGGATCTTCGGCGATTTCGATCGGCGCTTGCTCGGCTGGATGCAGGCACTTCATGCGAAACGGCAGAGTGGTCATGCTCCCGATGAACTAGTCGATCTGGATCATCTACTGCATGAGATGCGGCTGTTCAAGAGCCGTCGAGAAGTCAGTGTTATGAAGCGGTCTGCACGTATCGCCGTTGCAGCACACCGTTGCGCACTGCGAGCTTGTCGGCCCGGCATTCACGAGTACGAACTCGAGGCCGAGTTCAGATATGAATTCGCGAGGCAGGGCGTACAGTGTTCGTACGAACCGATCGTGGCGTCGGGTGCAAACGCATGTGTGCTGCACTATCGAGCGAATAATGCCATCTTAAACGATGGAGATCTGGTGCTTATCGACGCTGGCTGTGAGGTAGAGTTGTACGCGTCCGACGTTACGAGAACGTTTCCGGTCAATGGTGAGTTTTCCGGGCCACAACGAGATTTGTACGAGATCGTCTACGCTGCGAATCAGGTTGCAACGGATAAGGTTCGATCAGGCAACCATTGGAACGACCCTCACGACGCGGCAGTAAAGGAGATTACACGCGGCTTGCGGGATCTCGGCATTCTAAAAGGCCGGTTACCGTCCTTGCTGAAATCGAGGGCTTATCGGCCGTTTTTCATGCACAAGACGGGTCACTGGATAGGCATGGACGCCCACGATGTCGGGGACTACAAAGTTGGGAAGCAGTGGCGTCTGTTGGAACCAGGCATGGTCACGACCATTGAACCGGGAATTTACATTGCGCCGGATGCCAGGGACGTGGCGAAGTGCTGGCGCGGGATCGGTATTCGCCTCGAGGATGACGTTCATCTATCGAAAAACGGGCCGCAGGTCCTCACCGAAGACCTACCCTTACAAGCCGATGAAATAGAGGCGCTCGTGGGTGTCTGCGAATGAAACAGAATTGCCTTGATACGGATGTATTGATCATCGGAGGTGGGCTGGCGGGCTCAACGCTCGCGCATGCACTGGCGCAGACACCGCTGAAGACTGTGATCGTGGAGGCATGCGACCCCTCACATCTCGGGCAACCTAGTTTCGACGGAAGAGCGACGGCCCTCGCGAATGGCAGCCAGCGAATTCTCTCGTCACTCGGGTTGTGGGATGGGGTGGCGGCCAACGCGGAACCGATTCGGTCGATTCATATTTCCGAGCGCGGCCGTTTCGGCGCTGCGCGAATCCGCGCGGAGGATGAGGGTGTACCTGCACTCGGGTATACACTGGAGAATCGTATTCTCGGCGGCGTCCTGTGGCGGGCATTGGCGGCAGCCGACGGGTTCGAGTGTCTCGCGCCCGCGAAACTCGGCACTCTCTCCGTTGGCGATGACCACGTCGAGGCTGAAGTCGAGATGGGTAAAGAGCGCGTTTCTGTCGTCGCGCGTGCTGTCGTTGCGGCGGATGGCGCCAACTCGACGGTAAGGCACATGCTCGAGATTGCCGCGCACGAGGACCGCTACGAACAGCAGGCCATTATTCTTAACTGCACGACCGAGATAGAGCACGCTGGGCGCGCTTTCGAGCGTTTCACGCCGCACGGGGCGCTGGCGTTTCTACCGCTAACCTTCGGCCGCGTCGCCGTCGTCTGGACGCTTGCCCACAATGAAGCAGGCCGCGTATCGGTGCTCGACGAAGACGTCTTTCGTCTGGAATTACAAGCCGCGTTCGGTAATCGATTGGGTCGTATCACACGGATAGGCACTCGAGCGGTGTATCCGCTGGCTCGTGTCCGCAGCGCGGAGGTTGTCGGTAAGCGAGCCGTACTCATCGGCAGTGCAGCCGTCAATCTCCATCCGGTCGCCGGGCAGGGATTCAATCTCGCTTTGCGCGACGTCGCCTCATTAGCGGAAATATTCACTGAGCACCTTCGCAGCGGCACCTCGGACGGCGATCCAGGTTCGGCGGACGTACTCGGGCACTACCGGGAGTGGCGTGATCAGGATCAGAAAAAAGTCGCCGCGCTTACGCACGGATTGATCCGGTTGTTCGGTTATGGCGCTTTACCGCTGGCGGCATCGCGAGGCGTCGGACTAATGGCATTCGATTTGATTCCCGGCGCAAAAGCCGAGTTGGCCAAACAGACGATGGGTCTCTCAGGACGCCTTCCGCGTCTGGCACGCGGGCTGCCGCTCCTGCCGCCGGGATAGCCGGATAGAGCGCATCAGAGATGACGAATCCAGACGACACGTCAGTCATAATTATCGGCGCCGGGCCGGTCGGTTTAACGGTTGCCGCGCTACTGCTCGCGAGCCCACAATCGAGTCGACTGCGTATTAACGTCCTAGAGTCTCGCCCCGCACCTGCCTGGAGTCCGGATCAGACGGATCTCAGAGTCTATGCGCTCTCCCGGGCATCGCAGCGCATCCTCGAGCACGCAGGAGCGTGGCAGGAGATTGCAGCGGCGCGCGCAAGCCGCTACGGACGCATGCAGGTCTGGGAAGGAGACGACGCAACTGGGCTCGGCTCGCTAACCTTCGATTGCGCCGAACTCGGCGAACCCGACCTGGGACATATCGTCGAAGATCGATTGATTAGAGACCGCTTGTATCGCCTGCTGGACGCTTCCACGAGTGTCGAGTTGCGCGCCGGGGTCGAGCTCGCGGCAGTTCGTTCCGAGTCCCGGGCCGTCGAGATCGAAACGCAATCCGGTGAAACTTTTCAGGCGACGGTGCTCGTTGCCGCTGACGGCGGAGCGTCAACGGTCAGAAGCCTGTTGGATCTACCGGTTGCAACCACGGCCTATGGCCAGGAAGCGCTCGTTACTCATGTCGTATCCGCTCGGCCGCATGCTGAGACAGCATGGCAACGCTTCCTGCCGGACGGCCCTCTTGCGTTTCTACCTCTGCTCGATGGTCGAAGTTCGGTGGTTTGGTCGATGAACTCGGGTGAAGCGCAGCGATTGTCGTCGGTGTCGGACGAGGCTTTTATCGATGAGTTGCAGCCGGTAAGTGGCGACGTACTTGGAGAGATCGAGGCTTGCACGGCACGGGCGAGGTTCCCGCTGCGCGCACTGCACGCGCGTCGTTACTGCAGTTCACGGGTCGCCCTGGTCGGCGATGCCGCGCACACGGTTCACCCTCTCGCCGGGCAGGGGATGAATCTCGGGTTGCTCGACGCCGCTGCGTTGGTGGACACGTTGGTAGCTGCGATGAGTCAGGCTGAGGATCCGGGGGATCTTCGCGTGCTACGCCGTTATGAGCGTCAGCGCAAAGGCGGTAACCTGAAGATGTTGCTGGCGATGGACGCGCTACATCGATTGTTCCGCTTACCGGGTCCGCTATTCGCGCCGCTACGCGCCGCCGGGCTCTCCGCCGTCAATACGGCACCCCTCGCCAAGAATCGGCTGATGCGGGAAGCTTTAGGGCTGACCGGCGAGCTACCGAGTTCGGCCAGAGCACGCGTCGCCTGAGAAACTGAGGCCTGGCGTGTAGAGACACAATGCGGGTTGAGCTATGATCCTGCATGCAATCATAAGGCCTGCCGGAGAGACTTCGCTTCGGCGAAGCGCCGAAGGCGCAACCACCGCTCGGAAACGCTCAGGCAAATGGACGGCAGAGCCTGATTGACTCTGGAGAGTGGCCCCGTGGGGGTCCACCGAAGGTGAGCAGCGCATATCCTGCGCTTAATCTCTCAGGTATCAGGACAGAGGAGCGGCGGGCCATAGGCTCGCCGTTTTTTTGTGATGAGATCAGATGTCCGGAGGCAAGCGAACACCGTTATTCGACACCCACGTCGGTTTGGGTGCCCGTATGGTCGAGTTCAGCGGGTGGAGCATGCCGCTCAACTACGGATCGCAACTGGACGAGCATCATGCCGTCCGAAGGCGGGCCGGGTTATTCGACGTCTCCCATATGACAATCGTAGACGTGACGGGCGCTGATGCCGAGCGCTACCTCCGCCACGTTCTCGCGAACGATGTTGGGAAAATGAAGCGTGCCGCTGACGAAGGACAGTGCCCGGCGCTCTACAGTTGCATGCTGGGCGACGATGGCGGAGTTCTCGACGACCTGATCGTCTATCGGCTGGCTGACCGCGAGTTTCGACTCGTCGTGAATGCGGCCACTCGGGAAAAGGATCTCACATGGTTGCGAGATCGTGGTGACGGGTTTTCTCTCGAGTTTGTCGAGAGAACGGACTTGGCGATGATCGCCGTGCAAGGGCCGCAAGCTCGTCAGCTCTCGGCGCGGGTACTCGCTCACGGGGAATCGCTGCTCGCTCTGGCCGGGTTTCGGGCTCATCGAGACGGTGACACGTTCGTGGCGCGTACCGGCTACACAGGCGAAGACGGTTTCGAGATTTTCGTGCTAGGCGATCGGGCTGTGACGCTGTGGGGGGAGTTGCGGTCGCTGGACATCCCCGTCTGCGGGTTGGGAGCGCGGGATACGCTGCGGTTGGAGGCGGGAATGAATCTCTACGGTCTCGATATGGACGAGACCGTAAGCCCGTTGGAGTGTGGCCTCGGGTGGACCGTAGACATGAAGACGGATCGCGACTTCGTCGGCCGTATTGCGTTCGAGGAGCGGCTTGCTGCTGGAGTGACGCTGCGGCAGGCTGGGTTGATTCTCGATGGCAAAGGTGTCCTCCGAGCCGGCTATGCCGTGCGCACGTCGCATGGTGACGGTACAGTTACGAGCGGCACGTTCTCGCCGACGCTGGCTCGCTCAATCGCGCTGGCCAGGCTGCCGATTGATGCTGTAGACCGCTGCGAAGTTCTGATCCGGGAGCGCAGTCATTCGGCACGCGTCGTCAAGCCACCGTTCGTCAGGAACGGGGACATCAAAGTACATCTTAAATAACGACAGGCATTGAGGAGACCGGCCTATGAGCGAAATTCCAGTCGAACTGAAGTACACGAAAGATCATGAGTGGATTCGCGAGCAGGACGACGGCAACCTGCAACTCGGCATAACCGATTACGCTCAGGTCTCCGTCGGTGATCTGGTCTTTGTGGAGCTTCCCGAGAACGATACGGCTGTCGAGGCGGGTGACGGGTGTGCTGTGGTGGAATCCGTGAAAGCCGCAACGGATGTCTATCTGCCGCTGTCAGGTACGATCGTCGAGACAAACGACACGCTGGCGGACTCGCCCGAGCTCGTCAACACAGATCCATACGGTGACGGTTGGCTGATGCGTTTCAAGCCTGACATTCCCGCCCAATTGGATGAATTGTTAAGCAGCGACGACTACGAGCGTTTTGTCGCCGAACTGAACGAGTAGGGCGGAGGACGAGATCGTGCCTTTTATTCCTCACACAGCAGATGAAACGCAGCGAATGTTGCAGGTTATCGGCGTTGACGATATCGACAGTCTGTTCGACGAGATCCCGGAGGATCTCCGCTGCGGCCCGTTAACTGGGGTACCCGACGCGATCTCGGAGAACGAGGTCGGGCGGGTCATGCGCCGGCGCGCTGACGAGGATCGCATCGAATCGAACTTTCTCGGTGCCGGTGCCTACGAGCATCACATCCCCGCAGCCGTTTGGGAGTTGGCGACGCGTGGCGAGTTCTACACGGCCTACACGCCGTACCAGGCCGAAGCGAGCCAGGGAACGCTGCAGGTCATCTACGAATATCAAACGATGATGGCGAGCCTGACCGGACTCGACGTGTCGAACGCGTCCCTTTATGATGGCGCATCCGCGCTCGCAGAAGCCGTGCTCATGGCCGTCAGGGCCAATCGAGCCTCGAAATCGACACGGGTGCTGATACCGGAGAGTGTGCATCCCCATTACGCCGCCGTCGCGAGAGCGATCACCGCGAGCCAGGAAATTGATCTCGTCCAGATTCCTTACGATCGTGACAGCGGAAGAACCGACCTAAGCACTCTGCGCGCCTATACCGACGCCGACATTACGGCGGTCGTGATCCCGCAACCTAACGTCTTCGGCGTATTAGAGGAGGTCGATGAACTCGCGGACTGGGCAGCGGAGCAGGGTGCACTTGGAATCGGAGTCGTCAATCCGACCTCTCTGGGATTGCTGCATCCTCCCGGCGCATGGGGCCGTAAAGGCGTGCCCATCGCCTGCGGTGAAGGCCAGCCTCTCGGTGTACCTCTGAGTTCCGGAGGGCCTTATTTCGGGTTCCTGACGTGCCGGGAAGCGTTCGTGAGACAGTTACCCGGCCGGCTGGTCGGCCGCACGTTCGATCTGGACGGCGAGCCGGGTTTTACGCTGACGCTGCAAGCACGCGAGCAGCACATTCGACGCTCTCACGCGACCTCCAACATCTGCACCAATCAGGGCCTCATGGTCACGGCGGCAACCCTCTATATGAGTCTGATCGGGCCGGATGGCCTGCGGCGTGTCGCTGTGGAATGCCACGCAAAGACGCGTTCGCTGGCGGTAGCCGCGGCGGAGATCGATGGCGTGGTGCCCGCATTTAGGACGCCGCATTTTCATGAAGTCGTGCTGCGTTTGCCCGTGTCGGCATCCGCCGTCGTCGAGGGGTTAAGAGAGCGGGGGATTCTGGCTGGCGTTCCGTTGTCGGACTGGTACCCGGAACTCTCGGGCTGTTTGTTGGTCTGCGCGACAGAAACTAAGAGCGATGAAGACATCGACGCCTATGTACTGGCGCTTCGGGAACAAATCGAATCTACGGGAGCAAGGCGATGAGTGAGCCGTTGATATTCGAACTCGGTCAACCCGGCCGCTCGCCGCGCGCGCAGTCTCCGCAACACGAGAGTACGCACGATCTCCCGGCGCAGTTTCTTCGCAGCCGACCGCCGTTATTACCGGAGGTGTCTGAACTGGATGTCGTACGTCACTACACGCGCCTGTCACAGATGAACTTCTCGATCGACACGCATTTCTACCCGCTCGGTTCCTGCACGATGAAATACAATCCGCGCGGCTGCAATTCACTCGCCATGCTGCCGGGTTTCATAGATCGGCACCCGCTCGCCCCCGAAGCATCGTCGCAGGGATTCATGGGCTGTGTATTTGAATTACAGGAGATGCTGAAGTCGGTGACGGGCATGTCGGCGTTTTCGCTGACGCCGATGGCGGGCGCCCAGGGTGAACTCGCCGGCGTCGCGATGATTCGCGCCTACCACATCGATCGCGGCGACCTCGGTCGAACCGAGATCATCGTTCCGGATGCCGCCCATGGCACGAATCCGGCGACGGTGACGATGTGCGGTTGTACCGTCCGAGAGCTGCCGACGCGCGCGGATGGCGACGTCGATCTGGATGCGCTACGCGAACTCGTAGGGCCGCAGACCGCTGGAATCATGCTGACGAATCCCTCTACCCTGGGAGTATTCGAGAGGAGCATCAAGGCCATCGAACAGATCATTCACAACGCCGGTGGACTCCTTTATTACGATGGCGCGAATCTCAACGCGATACTCGGCAAGGTCCTGCCTGCCCAGATGGGTTTCGATGTCATGCATATCAACCTACACAAGACGTTTGCGGCCCCGCACGGTGGTGGCGGACCGGGTTCTGGTGTCGTCGGCGTCGGCGAGACGCTCGCGCCATACCTGCCCGTGCCTTTCGTGGGCTCAAAGGAGACCGGTTTTCGCTGGATCGTTGAATCAGATCTGCCCAAGAGCATTGGCCGCCTTTCCGCGTTCATGGGCAATGCCGGCGTCCTCCTGCGAGCTTACGTCTACATGCGGCTGCTCGGACGGGAAGGTATGGAGCGCGTGGCCGACTACGCGGCGCTAAACGCCAACTACGTCATGACGGAACTTGCCAAAGCGGGATTCGATCTCGCGTTTCCGCAGCGCCGCGCCAGTCACGAGTTTGTGGTTACGCTCAAGAAGCAGGCGCAGTTGAGTGGCGCGAACGCGATGGACTTTGCGAAGGCGCTTCTCGATCGTGACATGCACGCGCCGACGACCTACTTCCCGCTCCTCGTTCCCGAATGCCTGCTGATCGAGCCGACCGAAACGGAGAGCAAGCGAACACTTGACGATTTCATCGCCGCGATGACAGAGATACTGGGCGAGACTGCGAGCGACGCCGCTAAATGCAAGACGGCGCCGGTTTCGACACCCATCAGACGGCTTGACGATGTGCGCGCCGCCCGGAAATTGGATGTCCGTTACCTGCCGCCGGAGACCGAAACTGGCGCGAAAATCGTGGAGGCACACAGGAACTAGGCTCGGCTAGCGAGCTACACGGGAGAAAATGGCCGTCATTCTGGTCAGAGTCGCAGTAACACCCCTACAATTGGATCCTATGAAGACACTTCTCCCCTCGATTCTCTGCACGGGCACGATCGCCGTATCGCTTGCAACAGTGGCTCAGGAGCCGACTTGGAACGATACGCTGACGGCGATATCGTCCGGCGTCGTCTCGATTCAAGTGGACAGCACCCGAGCCTTCGATACTGAGCGAAACCAGTCGAGCCAAGCCACCGGATTCGTCGTCGATGCGAAGCGGGGCTTGATCCTGACGAACCGCCACGTCGTCACGCCGGGCCCCGTTGTCGCGCAGGCAATTTTCCCCAATCAGGAGGAAATGGAACTCGTGCCAGTGTACCGGGATCCGGTCCATGACTTCGGTTTCTTCCGCTACGATCCGGAACTGCTCCGGTTCACGGAGCCTGCAGAGCTGCCGCTCGCGCCGGAGGGGGCGCAGATCGGCCGCGATATCCGCGTCGTCGGTAACGACGCCGGGGAGCAGCAGTCGATACTCGCAGGCACGATCGCGCGGCTCGACCGCCAGGCGCCGAATTACGGCCGTGGAAACTACAACGACTTCAATACCTTTTATATGCAGGCGGCATCGGGAACGTCGGGTGGTTCGTCCGGATCGCCCGTGCTGGACATCGAAGGCCGCGTAGTCGCGCTGAACGCGGGTGCGAGCAGCCAGGCACAATCGAGCTTCTTCCTGCCACTGGATCGCGTCCGCCGCGCGCTCGAGCTGATTCAACAGGGAGTACCAGTGCTCCGGGGAACGCTGCAAAGTGAGTTCGTCCACAAACCGTTCGCCGAACTGCGGCGTCTTGGCCTGACAGAGCAGACAGAAACTCTGATTCGAGAGGCCTATCCCGAGCAGATCGGATTACTCGTCGTCGAACGCGTGATCCCTGGCGCCGATGCTGGCGAGTTTCTACGACCCGGAGATATCCTCGTGCGAGTCAACGGGGAGTTGACCGCTGGGTTCGTTCCACTGGAGGCGATACTGGACGATAGCGTTGGTGATAGCGTTTCGTTACAAATAGAACGTGGGGGCGAGGTGTTGCAAGGCACGCTGCCCGTCAACGACCTGCATGCGATCACACCCGATGAATTCATCGAGTATGGCGAGGGTATTTTCAACGATCTCTCCTATCAGCAGGCGCGCCACTTCAATCGCCCGGTGTCAGGAGTCTACGTGGCGAATCCCGGCTACGTCTTCGGCTCGGCGGCGATTCCGCGCGCGAGCTTGATCATGAGCGTCGACGGCGAATCGATGCGTAGTCTCGATGATCTACAACGCGTATTGGAGCGTCTACCCGATGGCGCTCGAACGACGGTGCGTTTCACTCAATTCGACGATCCGCAAACGGAGCGCCAACGCGTCATCAACAACGATCGGGACTGGTTCCCCGCGCAGCGGTGCAAACGGAATGATGTAAACGGCTTGTGGCCGTGCCGCGACCTGGCACAGGGGCCACCGGCGCAGGCGACCGAGCCCCAGAGCACGACCTTCCCACCGCAGCCCGGTGAGCGGTACATACAACGTATTATTCCCTCGCTGGTGCTCGTCAACTTCGATATGCCCTACACGATTTCCGGTGTCTCCGATCGCCACTACTATGGGACTGGCTTGATAGCGGATGCCGAGCGCGGACTCGTCGTCGTCGACCGCAACACCGTACCGGTAGCGATGGGCGACGTTCGCATCACATTTGCGGGCTCGCTGGAGATTCCGGGACGTGTCGAATACGTGCATCCGTTGCACAATCTTTCGATCGTCTCCTACGACCCCGCGCTGATCGGCGATACGCCTACACGTAGTGCTTCGTTTACCGTCGATGACGTATTACCGGGCGATGCTCGGGCTGTTGTCGGCCTCAAGCCGGACCATACGGTGTCGTCTCAATCTAGCGAGGTGGCCGCCGTTGAGGCCGCAAATTTTCCGTTGTCTCGGACGCTGCGATTCCGCGAGTCGAACATGGAGGGAATTACGCTCGTCAATGGCCCCGACGATTTCGACGGCGTTATCGTTGACCGGCAGGGTCGTGTTGCGGCGCTCTGGGCGACATTCGCTTATCAGACGGGCCGCGATCTAACGCAGGTGAATATGGGAATTCCCGCTTACCTGATCGTCGATATGGTCGCAGCCCTAAATAACGGCGAACCGTTGCATTCGCTCGAGGTCGAATGGCGCTATATGCCACTGGCATCGGCGAGACGGTTCGGCCTGCCGGAAAGCTGGGTAGAGAGCTACGAATCGCACAACCCGCGGCGCCGTCAAGTACTGGCGGTGGCTAGTGCGGTTGCGGGCTCACCCGCGGTGGAATTCTTCCGTTCCGGCGATATTCTTCTGAGTATCGATGGGCAGCCACTCAACACGTTCAGAGAGGTCGATCTTGCCACACGGCGTCCGGAGGTCGAGGTGACCGTGTATAGAGACGGGCGTGAAGTGCGTGAGCTAATCGGTACCGTGCCGCTGAATGGCGAGGGAATTCAGCGTATCGTCCTATGGGCAGGTGCGCTGCTGCAGACGCCACATCGTGCGATCTCGGTACAGCGTGGCATCGATTCCCAGGGCGTCTATGTGTCCTATTTCGGTTTCGGTTCCCCGGCGAGCCGTTCGGGATTGTTCGCGGGACGTCGCATAGTCGGTGTCGACGGGCAGCCTACTCCGGATCTCGATAGTTTCCTCGGAGCAGTCGCTGGCCTGCTGGATCGCGATTCGGTCAGGCTCAATACCGTGACGTGGAATAGCGTGCCGCAGGTCATAACGCTAAAACTCGATACGAATTACTGGCCGAGCTACAAATTGCGACGCGAAGGAAATGATTGGCGGCGTTACGACCTCCAGTAGCGCCGTGACTGACGGCGGCGCGGCCGCCGGGTTATCGTCGCGCGTTCACCACCGACGGTTTCCCGTGACGAAGGTCCTTGGCCGCTGAAGCTCATTCGGCCATAGTAATTCACGATGAAAGAAGTGATTTATCGTCTTGAGCCGTTCGCAGCACTGGCGTTGTTGCTGCTATGCGTGAGCCATGCCGCAAACGCTCAGCGCATGTACAAGTATCGAGATGTGAACAGCGTCTGGGTCTACTCCGATCGGCAACCCGGTGCCGGGCAGGCATATCAGGAAGAAGTACTGCAGACGACGCTCGATGCTCCCGAGGTCGAAGTGCACCAGCGGCAGACGGCCGATGGACTGAGTCTGTCCGCGAGTAATACTTCTTTCGGTCCCGTCGAGATTGCGTATCAGTTTGCCACCATGGAAAACGTCGCGCCGGATACACCGGCGTATGGTCGGATGATATTGCCTGCGTGCAGTGAGACCGAGCTCATCAGTGTTGTACGCCAAGACGAGAGATTGCCGATGAGTCTGGAGTACCGGTATCAACATATTCCCGGAGACCCTGCGGCGCGCCACGAGCCGCGGCAACTTTACCGGCTGCCGTATTCAGTGGCTGCGAGTTTCTATGTTTCGCAGGCATATCCGGACCAGGAGACTCACTACGATCCGGCCAGCCATCACGCGATCGATTTCGAGATGCCGATCGGTACGGGTGTTCATGCGGCGCGAGGCGGCATCGTGACCGAGGTCGCGAGCAATTTCTATCAGACGGGTACGGACACCGAAGTCGACGCGCCGCGCGCGAACATCGTCCGCGTACATCATGACGATGGCACGATGAGCGTGTACGCTCATCTGAACTGGAATTCTATTCGGGTTGTACCGGGTCAGCGCGTCGAGCGGGGCGAGTACCTGGCCGACTCTGGCAATACCGGCTTCAGTACCGGGCCGCATCTTCATTTCGTCGTCCAGCGAAATCAGGGAGGCTCTATCGTCTCCGTTCCAGTCCAATTCGCAGGAGTCGACGGTGGCGCCGTGACGCCACGCGCCGGAGATAGCCCGACGGCGTACTGATGGCGGAGATGTCCGCACGAGATCGGCCTCTGCCCGTCGTCGTCTCCGGCGGTCAGACCGGCGTCGATCAGGGGGCGCTCACCGCAGCGCTGGACGGCGGAATCAGGTGCGGAGGCTGGTGCCCCAAAGGCCGCCGCAGCGAAGCAGGGACGATTCCGATCCGCTTCCCGGTCCGGGAATTGACTGGTTCGGGATATTCAGAACGCACGCGACAAAACGTCGTCGACTCCGATGGCACGGCGATAATTTTCGATTCCGTACTCGAAGGCGGCACGAGGTTGGCGGCGATGTACTGTGAGCAGGTAGGCAAACCCCATGTCCTGATCGACGCGACGACGCTGAGTCGCGCTGAAGCTCTGCAGGTACTGGACCAATTCGTATCGGAAAACGGTATTTCGGTACTGAATGTTGCCGGGCCGCGCGCGAGCAAATGGCCTGCCGGACACGATTATGCATACGCTTTGCTTACCGAACTCATCACCGGGTAGCGCCACCGAGTCCGAACGGCGTTGTCAATTATCTGACATGGGGATGCCGAATCTCGGTAGAATCCATTCGCGATGAATACGCTGCCCGCCCCTGACCACTCCTTTGTTCTGTCTTTAACGTGTCCAGATTCGCGAGGTATCGTCCATGCCGTTTCGGGGTGGATGGTGAACAGGCAGTGCAACATCCTCGAGAGCGCCCAATTCGGCGATCCGACCACCGGCCTGTTCGCGATGAGAATTCATTTCGCTTCGGAGGGCATCAGTCACGATGCCGCGATCCTGGAGAAAGAATTCTCGCCGCTGGCGAACCGTTTTCAGATGAACTGGAGTCTGTGCGACTCTGGATACAGGCCGCGCGTGCTCATTTTGATGTCCGCCCAGGATCATTGCTTACACGATCTTCTCTATCGCTATGGTATCGGTGAACTGAAGATCGAGATCCCGGCCGTCATATCTAATCATCGAGCCGCGCGCGAGTTGGCCACCTCCCACGATATTCCCTTCCTGCACTGGCCGGTTTCGGCAGGGGATAGGCAGCGTTGGGATAGCGATCTTCTGCAGCTCGTGGAGGATGAGGCCGTCGATTTTCTGGTGTTAGCCCGGTACATGCAGATCCTCTCAAAGAATGTTTGTGAATATTTACCGGCCCGCATCATCAATATTCATCACTCGTTCCTGCCTGGGTTCAAGGGTGCCAGCCCTTATGCGCAGGCCTTCGAGCGCGGTGTAAAGCTGATTGGTGCGACAGCGCACTATGTGACGCCCGATCTCGACGAGGGGCCGATCATCGAGCAAGACGTGTTGCGGGTCGATCACGCCACGCCGCCGGAAGTACTCGCCGAGATCGGGCGGGACGTCGAGAAAGTCGTGCTGGCTCGGGCGGTTCGCTACCAAGCGGAGCAGCGCATCGTGCTGAATGGCACGAAGACAGTCGTCTTTCGCTAACGGAAGTCGAGTACTTGGTTCGTAGCATTCATGGACTAGAGCGTCTTTTACGGTTTACGAACAGCCGCTCCTGGCGGCGGCGTCAACTGGTCGATACAACACTTAACCTTGTTTCTAGCGCATTCTGAGGGATTGTTATAGACGGAAAGGCCTTCTACTCAACGTGCTTGCTTGCGACATGCCTACATGCGGTGCTCATAGCACGGCCACATAGCCATAAAACCAGAAAGCATCAAGCCGACGAACATTCCATGGTACTTTACCGTCTTGTATCGAGAGCTGAGCAGAGACGCTCACACCAACCTGCCTAATAGGCGACAGGTGGAGTGTACGCAATGGGAAGACACGGTAAGCGTCCTGCGTTCACGCCGGCACAGAGCGCAGAGCTCTGGGATCGGTGGTAATGGGGAAAAGGACTGAAGTCAACCGAGCGGCTTCCACACCATAGGTAGACCTCCGTATAGCTTTTCCACTGTAGGTGGAATGAATGTATAAAAAAGGAGAAGTTAAACTCTCCGAAAGCCAAGGACGGCCCTTCGAGGTGATAGAAGCAGAATAGCTTAACCAGAGCTTACGGGGCGCCACTACGCAGGTTTACCGAACTGCTGTGCAGCTGTCGCACGCGACCGAACCCTGCGCAATGAATCTCGAACAGGGAGTATGAAACCAGCATGAATATCATCAGAAATACGGCGGCGATCGCCGCAGCACTCATCATCGCCCCGCCCGTCCTCGCACATCACAGCGAAGCCGGCATGGACATGGAGTCGGTGATCGTGTTCGAGGGAACCGTCAAGGAATTTGCCTGGCGAAACCCCCACGTCTACGTGATCGTAGAAACCGAACAGAGCGGTGAGCCCGTCGAGTGGGAGCTGCAAATGGGACCGACCAATATCCTTTCGAGACGCGGCTGGTCGCGCGACTCCTTATTACCGAGCGACCCGGTTGCGGTCCGGGCCAATCCGATGGAGGACGGGCGACCGTATGGCATTCTGCGCTCGATCGATAAGGAAGGATTCGCCCTGGCCGGGTTCACCCAAGCCCCGGCAGTCACCTCACGGGCTACGAGCCTGGCAGGCAAATGGACTGCTCAACGTCCCGAATCCGGACCCGCACCCGCGCCTGCACCCGCACCCAGACCCGATGGTGCTCCACCGTGCACGAGCGGTTTCGACTGTTTTTTTCTAGCTAACCTCGTACTTACCGATGCCGGTAAAGCCGCAGCTGAGTCATACGACCCTCTTTCGGCTGACAATCCCGAAGCAACTTGTGTAGGGCGCCCGACACCTTCTGCGCTGGTTTCTGCCAGGGGATATCTGCTGGAATTCGATTTGAGTGATGCGCAAGAGAAGATCTTGATTCGCAGTGAATGGTTTAGTGAAGAACGCACGATCTGGATGGATGGAAGAACTCACCCGGATGCTTCCGAAACACTCGTTACCGGTCACTCGATTGGCCACTGGGAAGGCGATACCTTGGTCATCGATACACGAAATTTCGACGACCATCGCTCCCCGTACCAGATCGGTGTTCCTTCGGGATCACAGAAGCACGTAGTGGAAAGATATCGATTGAACGATGATGGCACCTCGATGCAGGCTGAGTTCATGTTGGAAGACTCGGAATTTCTCGCCGAATCATTCACTAACAGAAAGAACTTGTATTTTGCTCCGCATATGGAGATGCTCACTGGTGCTTGCGACGTTAAAAACGCGAGCCGTTGGCTGAACTAACCGTTTATTGGGCTTGAATTCAAACAGGACAGAAAATGAACATGGTAAAAGTATTACTCGCATCAAGCCTGCTGATGCTGATGGTCAATCATGCGGCGGCACATCACAGCTGGGCAGCCATATTCAATACGGACGGCGATGCAGAAATCGACGGTGTTGTATCGAGAATCGAATGGAGAAACCCACATATTCGGCTTGAAATTACGACTGATCCAGGCACTCCGGAAGAAAAAGTCTGGGACATCGAGAGCAACTCCGTTGCCAGCCTGGTCCGCATGGGCGTGAACTCCGAGGTTCTTGCTGAAGGCACTCAGGTAACAATCGCCGGCTACCCTGAACGCCAGGGAGCTGACAGCATATTTATGAATCATCTGTTGTTACCCGATAATACGGAGGTGATTTTTTTGCGTGGCGCAGAACCTCGCTGGGAGGGAGAAACTATCGGGACTTCGGATAGACTCCATGGAAATATCCCCGAAGAAGATTTTTCCGAACGCCCCACATCCATATTTGCGGTTTGGAGCACCATTTATGGCGCTGAAGGCAGCCATCGGGCTCTAAGGTACCCGCGTGGGCAATTTGAAATCGATTACGCCGAGCCACGAGGTGTAGGTAATTGCGTCAGCAAAGACGTGTGGACCGAGATGGGGGCGCCATATCCCATACAGCTGATCGATAACGGCGACATCGTTGTTATTCACGTAGAAGAGTTCGACACCATACGTACCGTACACATGGGAATCGATCATAACGATCCGGGCACTGTCAAGAACAACCTCGGCTATTCAACCGGCCGCATGGAAGACGGTAAGCTCTTTGTGACCACCACTTTCGAGGGCAGCAGCTCTCCGGTGCAATTCCGTGAAACATTTCAGTTAAGCGCCGACCACAATCGGCTTGAATATACGAGTACCCTTTTCAATCCAGAATCGGGTAATGCCCCAGCCGAAAATAGCAGATGGTGGGAATTCCAACTCGGTTCCTTTGTGCAGCCTTACGACTGTAGTCAGTAACTCTATTTGGAGACTGTGGTAACACCTCTAGGCGAGCCTGCCACTCTTCGTTAGCCTGCTTGTGCTTGACCTCTTCGTCGAGCACGGGCAGGTCAACTCCGCCGTCTCGGACGCGACACGGCCGAACAAGGCCTCGCCCGTTGCCGCGTACCCATCACTGTACACGGCCAGCAGTGAGGTATTGTCATAGAGCATCTTCTCGAAGTGAGGTATGGTCCAGCACTGATCCACGGAATAGCGAAAGAAACCGCCGCCGAGCTGGTCGTATAGTCCGCCGGTTGCCGTTCGCGTCAGCGTCAGGGTCACCATATAGAGTGCTTGCAGATCCGGCTCCACCGGCTCCGCCGTCGCGCGCCATCCGGATAACAAGGCCTCGACGTTGGCCGGGTGTGGAAACTTGGGCGCCCCGCCGAAGCCGCCGTAGTCGGGACCGAACGATGCCTCGAGTTGCTTGCGGGCCAGTTGTAACGGCGTCTCGCTGAACTCGGTTGCGTCCCCGGCGCGTGAGGACGGATCCAGGTTACCAAGGGCCTCCTGCAGGATTCTCCTCTGGCTGGCTATCGCGCCCGAATGACTGCGGAAGAACGATTCGACGCGCCGCAGGAGTTCTTTGAATTGTTCGCGTTGGAAGTAGGTTCCTGTGAAGATCGGTAGCTGCCCTTCAGAAGTCAGGAAGACCGTCAGCGGCCAGCCGCCCGGCCGTCACGAGATCAGGTAATGGGCGCTCTGGTAGATCTTGTCGAGATCGGGACGTTCCTCGCGATCGACTTTGATGCTCACGAAGAAACTGTTCATGAGTGTCGCCGTAGCCTCGTCTTCGAAACATTCGTGGGCCATGACGTGGCACCAGTGACAGGCCGAGTAGCCGACCGAGAGGAGGATGGGCTTGTCGCGCTTTCGTGCGAGCTGCAACGCCTCTTCGTTCCACGCGAGCCAGTCCACCGGGTTGTCGGCGTGTTGGAGAGGATAGGGGCTCGTCTCGTTCGCGAGCTTGCTCGGCATATGACGGCTATAGCAGCAGCCTCAGCTAGCCCCGGCTCAGGAGGACAATTACACTACCGTCTTCGTGTTTACCTACCCCGACATCGATCCCATCGCGTTCGGCTTCGGTCCGCTGCAGGTACGCTGGTACGGTCTGATGTACCTGGGTGGCTTCTTGCTCGGTTGGCTCGGCGCGCGTTCCAGAGCAAAACGCCCCGATAGTCCGATCTCACCCGCGCGAGTAGACGACCTGGTCTTTTACGTCGCGCTAGGTGTGATACTCGGTGGCCGGGTCGGATACATGCTCTTCTACAATTTTGGCGGACTGCTCGAGAATCCACTCAACCTGTTCAAGGTCTGGGAAGGCGGGATGTCGTTTCATGGCGGGCTCCTGGGCGTGCTCCTCGCCATGGGCCTGTTCGCGTGGCGCGCTGGGCAACCGTACTTTGCCGTGACCGACTTCATCGCAACCTGGGTGACACCGGGGTTGGGTCTCGGCCGCATCGGCAACTTCATCAATGGCGAACTCTGGGGCGCCGAGACGAATCCCGATGCGTTCTGGGCAGTCGTCGTCAACGGCGTGCCGCGCCATGCCACTCAACTGTACGAGGCGGCACTCGAAGGATTGGCATTGTTCTGCATACTCTGGAGCTTCTCGTTGCGACCGCGGCCGATACGCGCAATCTCCGGCCTATTCTTGATCTGCTATGGCGTTTTCCGCGTTGTTGTCGAGTTCGTTCGTCTGCCGGATACGCATCTCAATGAGGCGGCTGACGGCTACCTTGCATTTGGCTGGCTTACTATGGGCCAGCTGTTGTCCACGCCGATGATTGTCATCGGCATCGTATTATCCTGGCTCGCTTATCGGGCAAATTCATATGTGGAGAGACGGGCGGAATGAAGCAGTACCTGGATTTACTAACCGAAATCCGTAACCATGGCATTCGCAAGCCCGACCGGACCGGTACGGGGACGCTCAGTGTGTTCGGTCACCAGCTGCGTTGCGATCTGGATGCCGGCTTTCCTCTTCTGACCACCAAAAAACTCCACCTGAGATCGATCATTCACGAACTCTTGTGGTTCTTGAAAGGTGATACCAACGTCGCCTATCTCAACAAGAATGACGTTACGATCTGGGATGAATGGGCAGATGAGGAAGGGAATCTCGGGCCGGTCTACGGTGCCCAGTGGCGTTCCTGGCCGACGCCCGATGGCGGGTACATCGATCAGATCGAGCAGGCACTGCGGCTAATCAAGAATGATCCGAACTCACGGCGAATCATAGTCAGTGCGTGGAATGTCGCTCAGCTCGGCGATATGGCTCTGTCACCCTGTCACGCCTTGTTTCAGTTCTACGTCGCAGACGGCAGGCTGTCCTGCCAACTCTACCAACGTAGCGCCGACGTCTTCCTGGGCGTGCCGTTCAACATCGCGTCCTATGCGCTCCTGATCGTGCTCATGGCACAGCAGGCGAAGCTCAGACCGGGGGAATTGATCTGGACGGGTGGTGATTGTCATCTCTATCTCAATCATTTGGCTCAGGCCGATGAGCAACTGATGCGGGAGCCGCTACCGCTGCCTGAGCTGGTCATCAAGCATCATCCCAAATCGCTCTACGATTATCGCTACGAGGACTTCGAGTTGATCGATTATCGGGCGCACTCGCATATTAGGGCGCCCGTGGCGGTCTAGGGTTTCCGGGTTCTAGTCCGCGCCGGCTATCACCGCACCGGTGCAGGCAACCGCAATGGGCTCGCCTGCAGGCTCGATGGGAAGTGCCGTGAGCCAGCCGCCCCAGACGCAACCGCTGTCCAGTGCCGTGACGTCTGAACGACGAAGCAATCCCAGCGAGGCCCAATGACCGAAGATCACATGCGTCTCTTTGCTCCGCCGGCCGGGGAACTCGAACCACGGCACGAGATGCCCGGGCTGCGTCCCAGGCGGCCCCGTGTGTTCGAAATCGAGATCGCCTTGTGCGTTGCAGTAACGTATGCGGGTCAACGCATTAATAATGTAGCGAACACGGTCATCGCCGGTCTGATCGACCGACCAGGAACACGGCTCGTCCCCATACATCGTCGTTATTGCGCCAGCCCAGTTCGGACTGCGTAGAATGGCGGCGATCTCGCCACCGTATGCGATGGCCTCGGAAACAGTCCAAGCAGGTGGCAATCCCGCATGGACGAGGAGCCGGTTGGTCGCGGCGTCATGGTGGAACAGCGGGCGCTCCCTGAGCCAATCGATGATGTTTGCGGCGTCGGGAGCCGCGAGGACCGACTGAAACGTGTCGCCGCCGCTCGGTTTCCGCACTCCGGCCGCGGTTGCGAGCAGATGCAGGTCATGGTTACCGAGTACCACGGTCGCGCTCTCGCCAAGGCTGGCGATCTCGCGCAGAACGTCGAGTGAGTCCGGGCCACGATTGACGAGATCGCCGACGAACCACAAATGGTCTCGCTCCGGCTTGAACGAGATAGCGCCTAGCAGGTTGGTGAACGCCTGGCCGCAGCCCTGTATGTCGCCTATCGCATAAAGTGTCACGAGTACTCGTTACTTAAGCAGATTCACACGATTCTAGTCCGTATCCGAAGGCGAGCCCAGGCTCGCGAGTCTCGCGAATTCCGCTGGGTGGAGTGTCTCCGGACGAGCGCCCGGATCGATCCCTGCCGATGCGATCTCGTCCCTGCTCAAGCGACCTTTGAGCGAGCGCGCGAGTGTCTTCCGGCGCATCGAGAACGTCAGGCGCACGAGTTCAGTAAAACGATCGATATCCGCGACCGGGAAACGTGGCTCGACCTGGGTCCGCAGCCGAACTACCGTCGACCGCACTCGCGGCGCGGGAGTAAACGCGCCGGGGCCGACGTCGAAACAGGGTTCAGCTTCGATCCAGAGCGCGAGCATCACGGTCAGGCGCCCATAGTCCTTGCCACCGGGGGATGCGGTTATTCGCTGGGCGACTTCCTTCTGCAGCATCAGATGCATATCCGCGATGGCCGCGCGGTGTGCGAGCAGCTGGAACAGCAGGGGTGTCGAGATGTTATACGGTAGATTGCCGACGACGCGCAGCGACGCCGGTATCGACACCAGTGAGGAAAAGTCGAACTCGAGCGCGTCCTCGCGGTGCAGTATCAGTTCGCCGTGCCGCGGCGCAGTCTCAGCGAGGTGATCGGTCAATCGATCATCGACTTCGATCACGTGCAACGCCTTTAGGCGTTCAAGCAGCGGAAAAGTCAGTGCGCCCCTGCCGCCGCCGATCTCCACCATCGTATCGGTGGGTTGGGGGGAGATCGTCCTGACCAGCTTGTCGATGATCGCCGGATCATGCAGGAAATGTTGGCCCAGCCGCTTACGGGCGTGTACCCGCATTATCCAGTCTGCGCTCTGGCGAGGGAGCATGCGACGCGTATTGCTTCGCGCAGGCTTCCGGGGTTTGCTCGACCTTCCCCGGCGAGTACGAGTGCGGTGCCATGATCGACCGAGGTGCGGATGATTGGGAGTCCGAGCGTGATATTGACCACCTCACCGAATGCGAGCGCCTTGATGGCCGGCAGGCCCTGGTCGTGATACATCGCGAGTACGGCATCGCATCGTTCGAGTGCCGCCGGCGTAAACGCGGTATCGGCCGGGACTGGACCGTGTAACCGGAGGCCGTGGTCCGTGAGGCTTCGAATGACGGGCTCGATGATCTCCCGTTCCTCGCAGCCCAGAACGCCCTGCTCGCCGGCATGAGGGTTGAGTCCGAGAACAGCGATACGCGGCGTCTCGAGCCCGAAGCGCTCGCGCAGCTCCGTGTCGAGTACCCTGACCACGCACTCGAGCCGCCCCCGGCTGAGTTTGCCCGCGACCTCGGCGAGCGGTAGATGCGTGGTAGCCAGGGCGACGCGAAGGTCGCCGGCGGCGAGCATCATGACGGGCAGTTGTGCGCCCGTCACCTCCGCAAGAAACTCGGTATGTCCCGTGAAAGGAACTCCGGCTGCGTTGATGATGCTTTTTTGCACGGGCGCCGTGACGAGTGCGGCGTTGCTTGCGTTGGCGCAGAGTTGGGCGCCGCGGCGCAGTAACTCGAGAACGTAGGGCGCATTTGCCGAATCCGGGTGTCCGGGGCGAACCGCTGCCGGCGCGGGAATGTCCAACACTGACATGACCCCGACAACATGCTGCTCGACGTCACCCGGGTCGGCGGCTTTGCGTACGGTAACGCGCAGCCCAAGCGCTGCCGCACGCTGTGTCAACAGCTCCGCGTCGCCCAGTACCAATACCCGTGCGGGTAGATCCTCTGTCGTTACCATCGCGCAGACATCGGGGCCGATGCCGGCCGGTTCACCGGAACTCAAGAAGATGATCGGATCTGAAGAGGTCAAGAGCCAGACCCCCGAGAATAAGGGACTAAAGGCGCGAGTCGACGAATGCCTGATCCCTGAGGCGCCGCAGCCAGAGTTCGCGCTCCTCTTCGACCTTACTGGCGCGGATTTGATCGGTGCAGCGCTGCTCCTTGATCTCCTCCGTCGTATCGTAAGTGCGCGTATCCGTGACTTCCGCGAGATGCCATCCAAAACGCGTCCTGAACGGCTCGCTGAGCTCGTTGAGCTCAAGTGAGTTCAGCATCTCTTCGAACTCCGCCACGAAGACGCCTTGTTCTATCCAACCGAGATCGCCACCTTCCAGTGCAGAGGTCGGATCCTCGGACACGGACTGAGCGATGGGTCCGAATTCGTCGCCGGCTAGGATACGGTCCCGAATACCGGACAGCCTCGTTTCTACTGCGTCGTCATCCTGTATTTCGTTTGGCCGCAGGAGAATATGCCGTACTCTCATTTGGTCCACGATCACAACCTGAGCGCCGCGGATCTCATTCAGTCGCACAATGTGAAAGCCACTGCCGCTCTGAATTGGCTCTGAGACCGTGCCCGGCTCCATCGCGATGACGATGTCTGCGAATAATGTCGGCAGCTGGTAACCCTTGCGCCAGCCGAGCGCACCACCCTCTAGAGCGGTCTGGCCATCGGAGTAGGTGACGGCAAGTTGGGAGAACTCCTCACCGGATTCGAGTCTGGCGAGGATGTCCGCCACGCGTTCATTGGCCGCGTCGAGTTGTTCCTGAGTCGAGTTCGACGGCAAGCCGACGAGGATATGCGAAATGTCGTAATCTACGTCTTCCGCAAGACTCGCGGAGCTGCGCCCGAGGCAGAGTTCCATCTCGCGCGGCGAGATAACGATACTGCCGTAGACATCGCGTTGCTGGAGCTGCTCCAGAATCATCTGCTCCCGCGTATCCTGCCGGTACATCGCATAATCGATACCTTCCGAGGCGAGTGCGGCCGGCAGATCTTCGAGAGTCATGCCGTTGTCCTGCGCCATCGCCGTCAACGCCTGATTCAACATCTCGTCGTTGACGACGATGCCGAACCGGTTTGCGCGTTGAAGCTGTATTTGCTGGAGTATCAATTGCTCGAGTACCTGGTCTTCGATTATGGACAGCGGCGGAAGGGGCCGACGCTGCTCGGTCGGAATCTCGAGTTGCGACAGACGCATGTTCTCGATGACGACTTCGACGCGCATTGTGAGTTCGCTCTTCAAGACGACGCCGTCGTCGACGATCGCAGCAACGCCATCGAGAAGCTCACCGGTCCCGCCGAGTTCGCGTGTCTGCGACCAGGCATGGCCCGCCGATATTGTCAGCGCCGTCGCGATTGCGGTTGAAAATAATCTATTTTTCAATAGCTTAAAAAGTATTGCCGAGTTGCTGATAGCCAAGAATACCACGATCCAGCAGCTCCTCAGGAGAGCTGCCGTCATCCGAGAAACCCCTGAGCTGGAGCTGTACCGAAATGGAGCTGTCCGATTCTCCGGTACGGCGGCTGATGTAGCGCCGGCCGATCAAGCGTAGCCGCCAGCAACACGACTCGTACTCCCAGGCGAGAAAGCGGTCGAGGGCTTCTTCCTCGAGGAAGGAGTAACTGTAATGTCCGATCACGCGCGAGCTCTGGCCGATCGGCCAGACTAACGAGAAATCGCCCTGTTCGAGCAAGCCTTCACGAAGACGATAAGAAAACCCCGCGTAGCGGTCGTCCTCAGGCGTGAAGCGGACGCTGGTCTCCGCCCGGGCCGTTGTATTCGTTTCACTGTCCCACTGATAATCAACATCCAGTCTCCAGGCATCGGACAAATTGAGCGATACTTCGGCGATGTAGTCGGACGCGCTGGAATCGGTCTGCCGCTGATCCGGGAGCCTGACAAGCTGCGTATCGAGATACCGCGTTTGCCCAAGCGTCGCGATCAGTCGCTCCCTGCCGGTTTCACCATCGATCAGGCGGGCCGTGACACCTAGACTGACTTGATCGGTATCGGATATCCGATCTGCACCCAGATACTGGTACTTACGAAACAACTGGACGAGATTGAAGTCAGGCTCGATCGTGTCGAAGATCGGCAGGTTCGACTGATCTTCGAAAGGCCGGTTAACGTAAAGGATGCGGGGCTCGATTGTCTGGATCCAGCCCGAACTCTGCTGCGGTAGACGCTCGAAAACGAGTCCCGCGTCGATACTTGCAACAGGGAGTGTCCGCGAGAAGTTGTCCCGCTGCCCGGGGGGCGCATTGTCCAGCCAATAATTCGTCTGCCGTAGCGCGACCGCTGGCGTCAGGTACATGCCGGGTCCTGTGAGCGAGTAACTTATCTCTTCGGTGGAATCCAGGCGCCAGCCCGTTGCGCCTACGTCACGATCGAAGAGTACGAGTTCGTTGGTTGACTCGAATCTGAAGCGGTCTCCCGCCCATCGGCCGCTGAACAACACTTGCGGTACACGTTCGTAAGGCCGGTCTTCGGGCGCGATGAGAGAGTCGATCGTTTGGTACGCCTGGAAACGTGCGAGTAGTGACCAGTCATCGGCACGGTACCCGATGTCGAGATATCGATTCAGGTGCGTCTGACTCGCGACGGTTTGACTGTCGCCCAGATCCTCGAAATAGGCATCGTCGGAGATGTCGGCAAAACTCGCGACGATGCGCCAGCCCTGACTCAGCGTCGTTTCGTGATCGAAGGTCAAATAGCTGCGACGCTTGTGCGCATCGGAATCATCGGGGAGGTATTCGAAGCGCAGCAACCCGTCACTGCTCGGGAACAGGTAGCGGAACTCGGTATTTAGCTGCGGGCCGCGCTTGCTCATGTAACGCGGCTCCAATGTCAGGTCGTAGTTCGGCGCGAGATTAAAGTAATAGGGTGCAGATATGTCGAGCCCCGTCCTATCCCGCTCCGAGAAGCGTGGAGTGAGCAAGCCGCTCTTGCGCTGGTCGTCGATAGGGAAGGTCATATATGGCGCATACAGGATGGGAAAGCCCTTGAATTCGAGTCTGATCGCACGAGCCGTGCCGAAGCCTTCTTCGACGTCGAGCCCAATTTCGTCTGCCATCAACTCCCAGTCGGTCTGACCCTCGGGGCAGGTCGTAAAGTTCACATCCGATAGCGAGATCGTCTGGTCGCTGCGAATGCTGATCTCCTGCGCAGAGCCACGTGCCGGACGTGCCGGAATATTGAAGCCAGCGCCCGTGAAGCGGATCTCTTCGGTCTCGGTGTCTACTTCGGCATCCTCGCCGTAGATGGTTACATCGGGATCGGTATAGCTGACGGTACCAGATACATGAATTTGTCGTTCTTCACGATCGTAGGTTGCACCGTCAGCCGAGATACTGCGATCACCGTAACGAAATTCGACGTTGTCAAAAAAATCGACTCCATTCTCGCTCGACAGGTCTACCTGCCCGGCGATGATCTCGATGCGCGTCTCTTCCGTGGAATCGAGAGCGGGCTCGTCTTGTGGTGTAGTGGGTTGTACAGGGGGCGCGGTAGGTGCGCACATCAACGCTTGTCCCCACACCGCAGTCGGCGTAGAGAGCGAGAACCAAACGAGGAACGCTAAACTTCTCTTGGGGACCACAAGGTTCAGGCAGGACAAACGACTACAATGGCACAGTTCTTGTGTCGCTTCAATGAATTAGGTAGGAGACCGGAAGTGCTGGACGAGCAACACATGGATCGGAGATCGCCCTTGTTTGTCTCGCGGGTGCGGCCGATATGAAAGCGATGATATTAGCCGCCGGCCGCGGGGAACGCCTGGGCGAGTTGACGACGGAGATACCCAAACCACTGCTGGAGGTAGGGGGCGAGACCCTGATCGAACGGCACCTCCGGCGCCTCCATGAGGCAGGCGTGACGGAAGTGGTCATCAATATCTCATACCTCGGCGAGCGGATTCGGGCAGCTCTCGGCGATGTCTCGCGGTGGAGTCAACGGCTCCGCTTCAGCGAGGAGGGCGCTCCGGCTCTCGAGACGGGTGGCGGTATTATCAACGCACTGCCTCTTCTCGGGCCGGATCCGTTTCTTGTCGTCAACGCCGATGTCTATACCGACTTCGATTGCGCGGAGCTTCGGTGTGATGGATGCGAAGGCGTTCTCGTGCTGGTACCAAATCCTCCTCACCATGCGCAGGGGGACTTTGGTTTGGCATCGTCGGGCGCCGTCACACGCGAGCCGCCGCTCGCGACCTACGGGGGGATCGCGGTCTTGGCGCCGGGGTTGTTCATGGGCTTCGATCCGGGGCGCCGTCCGCTGCGACCAATTCTCGAGTCCGCGATCCACCGTGGCACGCTTAAAGGCGTGAGGCACTCAGGCATCTGGCAGGATGTCGGCACGCTGGAGCGGCTCGCCGATATTCGCGGTCGACTGGGGGAATCCGCTTAACCGTACCCGTAATCATTCTTTTATAAGATGATGCTGTCACCGCTCGTGCACCTGGTGTATGGTTCAGCGCGCAGGACGCCGGGCGAAAGTCCGCGCGCTCATCCCAATCGTCTGCTCCCGGAATAACTAGGCATGGTCTCTCGAGTCCTTTCGAGCCGAAACTTCACGATCTACCTCGCGGGAAGTACGTTCTCACTGCATGGCCTCTGGATTCAGCGTGTGGCGGTCGGCTGGCTCACGTGGGAGCTGACGAACTCCGAAGCCTGGTTGGGTCTCATCGCGCTATCCGAATTCTTGCCGACGGTAATATTCGGGCCGTTCTTCGGCGTCTGGGCGGACCGCCTCAACCGGAAAACCGTTGCCTACATCGCGAACGTCCTAAGCATCAGTCTCTCCACACTGCTGTTCGTCCTGACCGCTTCGGGACGCATGGACATCTACATCCTCTGGGTGTTAACAGCGTGTGTAGGCATCGTCAGCAGTGCGTTTCAGCCCGTGAGAATGTCGCTGATTCCGAGTCTCGTGCCACGGGAATTGCTGTCTGAGGCTGTGGCGGCGCAGTCGATCGTGTTCAATATATCGAGATTCATGGGCCCCGCCCTTGCGGGCATTGCGATCGCGACGATGGGATTGGCATCGGCCTTCGCGCTCAATGCGATTTCCTATCTCGCGATGATCGCGGCATTGGTGCTGCTGGACCTGCGCACACTGCACTCCGGCGGCAAGAAGAGCCATTTTTTCGCCGAACTTCGGGACGGTATCTCCTATACGTTTCAGCACGCGGCTATTCGGCAGCAGTTGTTGATCGTCGCGGTTTCGGCACTATTCGGTCGGGGTGTGATCGTGATGCTCCCGGCATTCGCCGGTGACGTCTTCGGCGGCGGTAGCAGCACGCTCGCGACACTGACCTCGGTCTCCGGCGCGGGCGCAGTCGTCGCAGGGATCTGTCTGACTCGCCTCGGCGCCGGTGACCGTCTGCTACGATCGACAGTGATCGCGACCGTTCTGACAGGCGTTCTGATGGCTGGACTCGGGATGACTCGAAGTTATTCTGCGGGCATCGCGTTGGTCGCGGCGCTCGGCTTTGTGCTGACACTCGTTGGGATCGGCTCCCAGTCGCTGATTCAGACTAGGGTGACCGAGGCCATGCGTGGTCGTGTCTTAAGTCTTTGGGCCGCAGTTGCCTTTTCCGCGCCGGCCATCGGCAGTGTGATCATCGGCGCGGTTGCGGATCGCATCGGTGTCGGGATTACGACGCTCGTCAGCGGGCTCTTGTGTTCGCTGCTTGCAATTCTGCTCGCTTGGCGCGTCTACGGCGCGGTTCCTCGAGCTTCGAACGGCTAGTACCCTGCCCCCGCGAATCGCTACGATCGAAGCTCAACGAAGATTCGACCTTCTAGCAATGACATCAGTAACTTCAGCAAGCAAAACGGCGGTATGGCTAATGGCTATATTGTTGGGCTCCGCAGGATCTAACGCCGGTGCTCAGGGTTTCGAGGAGATCTTCTACCCGACTGCTGACAGTGGAACGATCTACGGGAACCTCTACGGCGACGGGCAGCACGTGGTGCTGCTCGCGCACGGCGCGATCTTCGACAAGGAGAGTTGGGACGGCCTCGCTCGGGAACTCTCGGCGGCGGGATATCAGGTGATCGCCATCGACTTTCGAGGCTATGGCAACTCGACCGCTGGCAGTGCAGGTAACACACTCTATCAGGACGTTCTAGCGGGAATACGTTATTTACGCGGCGCGGGTTCGCGGCAAATCTCGGTGATCGGCGCGAGCATGGGCGGCGGTGCCGTTGGGCAGGCGGCTGTCGTCGCCGAGCCGGATGAGATCGATAATCTGGTTCTTCTGGCTGGAGTACCGATTGCCACTCCGGAGCGCATTCAGGGTAATAAGCTCTTTATCGTCTCTCGTGGCGACTCGATGCGGGATGCAGTCGAGGATCAGTTTTCGCGCGCACCCGAGCCTAAGGAACTGACCGTGCTGGCGGGCAGCGACCACGCGCAACATATCTTCCGGTCCAGTCGAGGCGGCGCGGAACTGACGGCCGCCATCATGACCTGGCTTGGGAGGTAGTAGCGCTCGATCCGCCCGGTAGGGCGCATTCTGTTAAATGGCGCGGGCGCTCCTTTGGTGAGTCGGCTCGGTCTTAAGAAAGGCTAAGAGCCGTTGCACTTCAGGGCCGCGGCGGCTAGGCTGAGCCAGCCGCAGGATCTGCGGGTAACTCGATAGCTAACACCCTGGGATAGAGGAGTGACGATGAGAGCTTTTCCGATGGTTGTTGCCGCGATCGCGATGGCGCTTGCGACGACGTATGCCGCGGCACAAGGAATGGGCATAGGAGCGGCAAACTTCGCGGCCCTGGACTCAGACTCGAACGGCGAGCTTACGGTCGAAGAACTGGCGGCCCTGCCGTTCGTTCAATCCGGTAACGCGCAGGCCGACCAGATTCTGACTCGATTGGATACCGACAGTAGCGGTACCGTCTCCGAGGAGGAGTTTAGCAATCGCCCGGGGATGGGCATGGGTATGGGTTAACCCTGCCTGGGGAAAAGGGACGAAAGAAAAAGGGGCCCGGCCCCTTTTCATCTCAGTGCGTGATTGCGTACATCACGTAGTTCACGGCGTAGCGGTACGCGAGCGCGGTTAGCGGTTCCGGATATTCCGGCCAATCGGCGTGCTCCCAGGCGTCCCCGAGATCCATGTTGAAATTGATCGCGACCATGAGGCGTCCGCTGTCGTCGTAGATTCCGCGCCAATGCGGCACGTACCCGTCGCCCTCCCAAGTCTGGCCGCTACCGAGTAGGCGGATGCCGTGAATCTGCACGCCTTGGTCGAGATCGTAGAGAACGTGTAGTACTTCGTCGTCTTCCGGAATCTCGAGGATGGGCCGATCAGGGAAGACCCGGACCATGCTTGCGAGGAAGCCCGACCATTGGCGGCTGCCGTGGAAATCGTCGACCATGAGAAAACCCCCGCGCAGGAGATACTCCCTGAGCCGCCCCGCCTCGTAATCGCTGAGCACCCAGCGGCCGACCTCGACGGCGTAAAGCCACGGGTAATTGAAGATCGAATCGTCGCTGAGGCTGATCGCGCGCGCGCCGTCGCCGCTATAACGGTTGACCTCCTCGCCGTCGATACGCGTCAGGCGTGTCAGACCTTGCATGAAGTGGAACTCCGCGTGCGGCCAGTCGATCCGCCAGTTCCGGCCCCAGCCATCGAAGTCCCCGTAACCACTGCTGTAGATCAGCCGCGTGAATTGAAACTCTGCCGTCGGATTGGCGGTGTCGAAGACAGTCTCCTGCGTCGCGACGAATCCGGCACTGGTGGCGAGGAGAGCGCCTGCACAGATTCGGGCTGAAGTCGATCTAATCATGTGGGCAGGTCGAGAAATATTTTCATAGCGGGAGGGTCGAAAATGATACCATCGTCCCGTACGCGGTGGCCTCGATGTCGCGCGTGCCGACCGTGAAGCCAAAGAGCTCGGAGTTCGGATTGGCCCGCGGCGGTGTGAGGTTGCCGCGAGGTGGTTAAACTCGAATCCCGTCCTACGTCTGCCATCCGGCGCGTAAGTGCGTTGTGGCACTTGTTGTGTATTTAGCGGTCACAGGGAATTGACGGTGTAGTCTAGTAGGTTGACAGACTTGTTCGAATTACTCTTTAAGTATTCCAGGACGACCTTCGAGCAGGGGGAATTTCTATTCGCTAGCGGTTGGCCTGTCTGGTTGCTCGTGGTCGCGAGCATGGTCGGAATAATCGGTGTCGGCTACAGCGTGCTGCAGCGCCGTGAGTCACTCTCGCTCGGTAAGCTTATCGCTCTGGCTGCCATCCAATCCGTGATGCTGGCGCTCGTGTTGGTGCTGCTGTGGCAGCCCGCGCTATCCAGCGACAGGCTTCGCTCCGAGGACAATGCTGTCGCCATGCTCATAGATACCTCGGCGAGTATGAGCTATGGCGAGTCTGAAGAGTCCCGCCTCCAACAGGCCGCCGCTGCGTTGAACGACGGCTTCCTTGAAGATCTAGCCGCGAACTTCGAGACGCGGCTGTACGCTTTCTCGGAGGACTCGACGACGATAGACGACCTGGAGCAGGTGCCACCACCGGGAACGGCAACACACCTGGGCGATGCCGTGCTCAGCGTCCTTCGCGAGGCTCGCGCATCGGCGCTTGGCGCCGTCGTGCTGATCAGCGATGGAGCGGATAACTCAGACGAACTCGATTCCGCCCGCCTCGCCGAGATCGCGGGTTTCGGCGTGCCCGTGCACACAGTCGGCGTCGGGCGGGAGTTCATACCCGAGGACATCGAACTCGAGAGTGTGAGTCTCACGACGCAGGTCATGGCCGGCTCGCGCGTGAGCGCCCAGGTCAGCATCCGACATTCGGGGTCAAATACCGCGACGCTCAAGGTCTATGACGGCGACGCCATTCTGGCATCCGAGGACCTCGATCTACCCAACCGAAACGGCGTAACGACTCACTGGGTTGATTTCGATATCGGCGAAACGGGTATCAAGGATCTGGGTTTCGTTATGGATGCCGTACCCGGTGAACGCAACACCATCAATAATGCGCAATCTCGCGTACTCGAGGTTCCGGAGGAGCGACGCCGTATTCTCTACGTCGAGGGTGAGCCTCGCTGGGAATATAAATTCATGCGCCGCGCGGTCGAGGAAGACTCTCCGATCCGGCTTGCGAGCCTGCTCCGAACGACACCGAACAAGTTCTATCGTCAGGGTATCGATGACCCAACGGAACTCGAGAACGGGTTCCCCGAAGACCGAGAAACACTGTTTGATTACGATGCGTTGATCATCGGAAGTTTCGAGGCCGCTGCCCTCACACCGGAACAACAGGAAGACATCCGCGCTTTCGTCAGCGAACGCGGCGGCAGTTTACTGATGCTCGCGGGACTTCGGGGTCTCGCCGACGGCGGTTGGCATAACAGCGTCGTGGCGGAAGTGTTGCCGGTACTGCTTCCCGATATCGATGCGCCGACCTTCCTCCGCTGGCCCGCAAAAGCCAGTCTCACGGTCGATGGTGAGGACTCCGTGCTCACGCGACTGGACCCGGATCGAGATACGAACATCGAACTTTGGGAGGAGATGCCCGACATCGCCGACATTCAATTCCTCGACGAACTGAAACCGGGCGCTGTTGCGCTGCTCGAGGCCGATGTCCAGGGAACGACCCATCCCTTACTCGTCCACCAACGCTTCGGGCTCGGTAATGCTTATATACTGGCCACGGGTGGAACTTGGCGCTGGCAGATGCAGTTGCCCTCGGAGGATATGCGGCACGAGATCTTCTGGCGCCAGATCTTCCATGCGCTGGCATCCGCTGCGCCGCGCTCGGTTGTCGTGTCGGCGGACCGGCTGTTCTATGGTGACGAGAACGAAGTCAGGTTGCGCGCGGAGGTACGAGACAGGGAGTATCTACCTGTCTCAGATGCGACAGTCACCGTAGCCGTTACGACGGCTGTCACCGGCGACCGCGACGTTGTCGAAATGCAGGCCCTGCCCGGGGAACCCGGGCAATACGAGGCGGTCATTCAAGCCGATGCCACGGGTATGTACCGCTTCGAAACGGAGGCACGCCTCGACGAAGACGTGCTCGGTTCTGCACGATTCGCGGTCCGTAGAGCCGACGGTATCGCCGAGCATTTCCAGATTCAGCAGAATCGGCCGCTGCTCGAAAATCTTGCCAGTCTCACGGGCGGGCAGTACTTTGCGCTCGACGATCTCGCCGACTTGCCGGAAGCCATCCAGTTCTCCGATGCCGGTATTCTAGAGACGGAGATCCTGGATCTCTGGAACATGCCGATCATATTTTTGCTGTTGATTCTGCTCAAGGTGGGTGAGTGGGTATTGCGGTTGTTCTGGGGAAGATTATGAGGACGGTAACCGCGTGTTTGAGCCTCGGAACGGTTCTACTCGCCGCGTCTGCGCACGCCGAGTTGTATTATCTGATCGTCGGCGGTATCGGCGGCCAGCCAGCCTACGAGGAGCGGTTCGTCACGCAGACCGAATCTCTGGCGAGCGCCGCACGGCGTACGCTCGGCGACGAGTCCAGAGTCGCGGTGTTGTCGGGCGAAGCGGCGAACCGCGAAGCGCTGACGGCTGAGCTTGCCCGGCTCGCGGACGTTACGATCGACGAGGACAGCGTCGCAATTTTTCTGCTCGGCCACGGCAGCTATGACGGCGAGTTCTACAAGTACAATCTTCCGGGTCCGGACATAGACGGCGATGCGTTCGCGGAATTGCTCGGGGCTATTCCCGCGGACCGACAACTCGTCGTCAACGCGACGAGCGCAAGTGGCGCCGTGCTCGAAAGCTGGGCTGGAGAAGGACGTACGCTGATCACGGCGACGAGAAGCGGCGGGGAGCGCAACGCAACGCGTTTCGGTGAGTATTGGTCGGCCGCACTCTCCAGTGATGAAGCGGACGCGAACAAGAACGGTGCGATTACCGCACAAGAAGCGTTCGAGTTTGCGGAGAGAAAGGTCAGTGACAGCTACGAAAGTGCTGGGACCCTCGCGACGGAGCATCCGCAACTCGTCGGCGATACGGCCGGCAGTTTCAACGTCGCGTTACTCGACGCGCGAATCGCGACGACCGCTGAGCTGGAGGGCTTGATCGGTGAGTTGACTGTACTCGAAGAGGAGATAGAAATTCTCAGGTCACGTCGGAGTGAAATGGATAGCGATGTCTACCTGGGCGAGTTGCAGGATCTGCTGCTCGAGCTCGCACTTGTGCAGAGAGAGATCGACGAGATACGCAGTTCAGAATAGATCATGAGATTCCCGCTCACAGTAGCTGGCGTTTTGCTATCGGGTACTTCGACCGTCGTCGCCCTGGATATCGACTATTCGCCGGAGCGCGACGCCGAGCTCAAAGCCTGCGATGTGTACAGCTACACGGGTGAGCGTTCCGAAGCGGAGCTCTGCTACGGCGCGCTATTGACGAAGAGCCAGGATGCGCGAATTCGGGCCGAGGCGTCGTGGAGTCTCGGCGACCTTCGTACCGCCAACTCCTATTTTCAAACAGCGATCGAGATCTATCCTGACGACGCTCGCACCCGGGCGCGCTGGGGCCTCTTGTATCTCGCAACGCACCAGGACAGCGAGGCCGCCAAGCTGTTTCAAGAAGCACTCGAGCTCGACCCCGACCAACCCGATGCCAAGCTCGGCCTGGCAAGCGTCGCCGCAGGCCGGTTCGAAGAACGCACGCGGTCATTCGTCGACGAGGTGATCGAGGCGAACCCGACGCGGCTCGACGCGTACTTATTGAAGGCGCGAATCAGCCTCGAAGAAGGTGCGTTGACGGACGCCGACAATGTGCTCGCCGAGGCGCTCGAAATCGTTACGGCGGGGGACTTGCCGCCTTTGGAGTTGTACGCGCTGAATTCTTCGAGCGATCTGTTACGCGACATCACCGACAGTCCGTGGATCGAACGCGCCCTGGCGTACAACTCACGCTACGGCGAGATCTACGAGACACAAGCCCACTACTACATCATTACACGGCGCTATCGCCAGGCCATAGAGCTGCTGCAGCAGGCCGTAGAGATTCAGCCCGATCTCTGGTCGGCGCATGCCGAGCTGGGGGTAAACTTGCTACGCGAGAATCGCGTGGCGGAGGCGCAGCGGCATCTGACGATCGCGTATGGGGGCGACCCGTTCAGCGCTAAGATCGTCAACACGCTGCGATTGATCGACAGCTTCGACAATTTCAAAGTCATCGAACAGGTAGGGGACCCCGAAGATCCCTCGGACCCGCCCGGCATGATCCTGCGCCTGCATAACGACGAGGTGGAAGTGCTAGAGCCGTACGTCGTCGACCTCGTCTCGCGAAGTATCGAGACCTTCGCTGAGCGTTATCAGTTCGAACTCGAAGAGCCCGCGATCGTTGAGTTGTATCCTGAGCACGACGACTTCGCCGTGCGTACCTCGGGATTGCCGGGGATCGGACTTCTGGGTGTCACCTTCGGGTACCTCGTCGCAATGGACAGCCCCTCCGGGCGCAATGACGGGGACTATCATTGGGGAACGACGCTCTGGCACGAGATGGCGCACGTGTTTACGCTCGAGGCGACCGCTCACCTTGTGCCGCGCTGGTTCAGTGAGGGCGTTTCAGTCTTCGAAGAGTGGAGCACGGGGCCGCTTCCCGGGCGGCATATTCCGATGCATGTCTTGCAGGCGATACAGGAGGACAAGCTGCTCCCGATCGAGGATCTGGACAGCGGCTTCATCCGTCCGACCTACGAAGGGCAGATCATGGTCTCCTATATGCAGGCCGGCTTGATCTGCCAGTACATCGACGAGCGCTGGGGGCAACAGGGACTCGTTTCCGTACTGAATCTCTATCGAGACGGATTGACGACCGCAGAAGTGGTTCAACCGGCGCTAGGTATGTCGCCCGCGGAGTTTGACCACGGTTTTCACGAATTTATCGAGCGAGAACTCGGGCCCACGATGGCGGGACTAGAGGACTGGCAGGACCAGATTCGAGCGGGTGCGGAGGCGCTGAACGAAGAAGACTGGGAAGACGCGGTTGCGGCGGCGGCGGAGGCCATCGCGAGTTACCCTGACCATGTGGGGGACAGTTCCGCTTACCTGATAAAGGCTCGGGCACATGACGAACTTGATCAGCGTGAGATGGCGACCGAGGTGCTGGAGCAATACTGGCGCCACGGAGGACATGAGCCCACGGCATTGAAGAGGCTCGCGGATTGGTTGGCCGAAGCAGAGAGAACAGCGACGGCCGTGGAAGTGCTGGGCGATGCCCTGTATGTGTCGCCGTTGGATGACGAGATGCATATTCAGCTCGGCGGCTGGATGCTCGAAGAGCAGATGGCGGCCGAGGCACTCCGCGAGTACGGGGCATCCCTGGCCATGAATCCACATGACCGGGCCGCGGCACATTATCGATTGGCGACCGCATACAGGCAACTGGATGACGACGCCAAGACACTCGAGCATGTATTGTATGCTCTGGAGATCGCCCCGCATTATCGGGAAGCACAACAACTCTTACTGGAGATCGCGCGTTGAGTTCTGAATCACCCAGCCAACTCGAGACTGAAGAAGCTCGAGCTCTGATCGAAACATTTCAGGAATCCCTCACCGGCATTCGCCGGGAGATACAGAAGGTTATCGTCGGGCAGGACGAGGTCGTCGAGCATCTGCTCATGACGCTATTGGTCGGCGGCCATTGCCTGATCACGGGCCTGCCCGGGACGGCGAAGACCTTGTTGGTGCGTACCCTCGCGTATGCGTTGGGATTGACGTTCAAGCGAATTCAGTTCACGCCGGATCTCATGCCCACCGACGTTACCGGCACGGACATCATCGAAGAGGACATCACGACCGGACACCGTACCTGGACCTTCGTTCCGGGCCCTCTGTTCACGAATGTCATGCTCGCCGATGAGATAAACCGAACACCGCCCAAGACCCAGTCGGCGCTGCTGGAGGCCATGCAGGAACTCTCGGTGACTGTACGTGGCAACCACCACACCATTACACCGCCGTTCTTGGTCCTCGCGACACAGAATCCGATCGAACTCGAGGGCACCTACCCGCTGCCCGAAGCGCAGTTGGACCGGTTCCTCTTCAACGTGATCCTGGACTATCTGACCGACGATGAGGAACTCCAGGTTGTCGAGCGCTACACGACGCGGATGGACATCCCTGAGGTCGAAGCCTGCACGACGCCCGAGCAGATACTGAAGTTCCAATGGCTCGTGCGTCAGGTGCCGGTCTCAGAAACCGTCAGTCGGTTCGCCGTCGACCTCGTGCGCGCGTCGCGACCGGACGATCCGAATGCACCAGACGCGGTGCGCCGCTATGTTCAGTATGGCGCGAGCGTCAGGGCCACGATGTTTCTGACACTGGCCGCCAAGGCCCGCGCACTGATGAGCGGCAGGTATCACGTTACCCAGGATGATATCGCTTCGCTTGCCTTGCCGGTCATGCGGCATCGTGTGCTGACAAACTATTTTGCCGAGTCCGATAACGTTGACGTAGACGAAATCTTGAAGCAACTCGTGCAGGCGCTTAGCGCTCCAGGACAACAGGCCAAAGCCGGTTAAGGCTACCTCGCCGCAATGATCACCACGAGAACCGCCGGAACGCCGAGAGAACTCCTCGATCCGGAGGTGCTCGCGAGTCTCAATAATCTCGAACTCGTTGCGCGTGCGGCCGTCAATGGTTTTCTGAACGGCCTACATCGTTCCCCGTTCTTCGGCTTCAGCCAGGAGTTCGCGGAATATCGCGCTTATGCTGAGGGTGATGATCCGCGCTTCATCGACTGGAATGTCTACGCTCGCACGGAACGTACCTATATCAAGCGATTTCTCGGCGAGACCAATACGCATCTCGTGATACTCCTCGACGCCAGCGCATCCATGGGCTACGGGTCGGGAGCCGTCAATAAACTTCAGTATGCGAAGTTTCTCGCGGCGACGCTGGCCTATCTGGCTTCGCACCAGCACGACGCCATCGGTCTCGTGATCTTCGATGAAGAAGTACGGGAGCATCGCCGGCCGGCGTCGCGCCCGGGCCAGCTCAGCGCGATCCTGCATGCGATTGACCGCACGACGCCGGGAACCGGCACCGATCTCGGTGTGCCATTCGAGCGCTTCCGGCAGTATCAAGCGGGGCGCGGGCTGGTTGCTGTCATCTCGGATTTCTATTGCGACCCCGAAGCGATGATCAAGAGCGTGCAACCCCTGGCTTACCAGGGGCAGGACGTCATTCTGTTCCAGCTTCTGGATCCGCAGGAACTCGAACCCGAACTCAAGGAGTCGGCACTCCTCGAGGATATGGAAACCGGCGAGTCGATAGAGGTTTCGCCGATCTTCATGCGTTCACGTTACCGCGAGCGTATCCAGGATCACATCGCCGCGCTGAGTGACGTGGCGGCGGGTTCGGCCGCGGATCACGAGCTCGTGAACATTTCCGATCCACTGGATACTGCGCTGCGCAATTATCTGCTGTTCCGGCAGCGGCGAGGATGATCGAAGGGACGAAGTCATGACGCTATTTGCCCCGGCATTTCTCCTCGGCTTGCTCGCTATCGGCGTACCGCTGTGGTTGCACCGCCTGTCGTCCGAGAACCCGGACCGCCAGCCATTCAGCTCCGTCATGTTCCTCGAACCCGGAGAGCCACGACGAGTGCTTGCAAAGAAGTTGCAGTATTTGTTGCTGCTCGCGCTGCGGATTGGTGTTCTCGTGCTATTGGCGTTGGCATTTGCGCGACCTGCTCTGCAGGGCGCGACACAGACGCTGCTCGGCGAGAGCGCGAGCCTGCAGGTCATCGTCATGGATGTGTCCGCGTCCATGGGTTACGGGCAGCGCTGGGCGCACGCGCAAGACGCCGCCGCCGACATTATCGACGACATGGAGTCTTCGGATCTCGGTCAGCTCGTTTCCGCCGGAAGGCTGACCCGGGTTCTCGTGGAGCCATCTCTCGACCGCGCGAGTTTGAGACAGGGGCTCAACGCGTTGGAGCCAGAATTATTCCGCATCGACTACGGCCAGGTTATCAGCGCGCTGGATGGAATCCTGCGAGGTGTCGAGATGCCTGTCGTCATGCATCTCGTCACGGACCTCCAACAGACATCGTCGCCGACACGTTTTGCCGACCTCGCGCCGCAGGTGCCGCTGGAGCTTCAGGTGCACGATATCTCCGTTCCTGGAGAGGTCAATTCGGGCGTAGACGGAGTACGCTGGACCGCCGCTTCGGGTGAGGTCGCCATTGGTCTGCGCGGCTACGGCACGGCAGCAACGGGAACGACCGTCGTACTCGAACTCAACGGCAACGAGGTGGGTAGACGGAATGTCATGGTGCCGGCCGATGCGAGCGCTCAACTCAGTTTCGATGGCCTGGAGCTCGAGTCCGGCGCCAACCGCGTTTTTGTTAGACTCATTCCCGGTGATGCGCTGGCGGCGGACGATGAGAGAGCACTCGTTGTCAGGCGTCCGTTACCGCGTCCGGTTCTGCTCGTCGCCGGAGACCCCCGCTCCCGCGACGCGCTGTTTATCTCCGCTGCGATGGACGCGATGCCCGAGCTTGCGTTCGAGCTTGAACAGATTGCGCCTGGCGTGCTACCCGACAAAACGCTGACGGACTATGCGTTCGTCATCGTCGGCGACGGTGGGGCGCTGGCCGAGGAGGACGCGACGCTATTACGGGACTACGTCACATCGGGTGGTGCGCTCATGATGGCGCTGGGCCAGCGGTCCGCCGGCTTGAATCAAGTGCCGGTGACAGCGCATGATTTTCTGGCTGTCTCCCGATTCGGGAGCGCCGACGAAGACTATGCCGCCGTTGGAAATCTAGATCGGACCCATCCGGCCCTTCGCAGCGTCGACGAGCTTCGCTCCGCGAGATTTTTTCGCTATCTCGCCGTCGAGCCGGACGAAGGCGACGGTGTCATGGCACAACTCGATGACGGAACAGCCTTATTGATCGACCACACGCTTGGCGACGGCCGCGTACTGCTGTTCACCTCATCTCTGGACCGCGAGTGGAACGATCTGCCCGTCATGCCCGTATTCGTTCCTTTGCTGGCCGAGTTGTCGTCTTATCTGACGGGGGGATTCGCACTCAGCAGCGAGGCCAGTCTGGGTTCCACGCTGTCGCCGCGGGCGGTCGGCCTGGCAGGCGGGCAGATCTTCGACCCCGACGGCGACAAGGCTCTCGGCCTTGCCGGTACGGGCTCCGGAGACGAGGTATTGCTCGATCAGACCGGCTTCTACGAGATCGTGGGCTCAGGCCAGACGGAACTCGTTGCCGTTAACGTGGACCCAAGAGAGTCAGACCTGACTACCATGGAGCCGAATGCCGTTCTACGCTGGGCGGACTTGGGGCCCGGAGCTGCGCAAACTGTGGCCAACAACGCGATAAATGTAGCCGAAACGCCGCCTACGCCGTTATGGCCGTGGCTCTTGGGGCTACTGGCTGTGATGGTAATCGTGGAATCCTTGGTCGGAAACTGGCATCTTAGAGTCCGGAGGGGAATCGCCGCATGACCGTACAGGCACAACTGGAGCGCTATCTGAGCGAATTTCGTCACCGGCTCAGGGCTCTGATCGTCGCTCGCGGTGCTGCAGTCCTGTCGATCACGGCGCTGGTGGTTACTCTGGGGGCGGTCTATCTGGGGACGCGTCAGGCGTTCGCCAATCAACTCATGATTAACGCGCGGTTGTTGCTCGTATTATTGCTTGCGGGCTTCATCATTGGCACGCTCATCTACCCGTTGCGGGCGCTGCGGCGCTCCGAGGGCGTGCAGAATATCGAGCGGCGTGCGCCGGATTTCGACGGCCGCATCGAGACCTATCGAGGGCTCGCGAAGGCGGCGGAAGATACCGAGCAGCGTTCGCCGTTCCTCGGATTGTTGGCCGAAGATAGTTTGAAGATAGCGCGACGCATCCCTGCGGCATTGAAGGTGCCGAACTGGGAGATTTCCGTGCCGACTGTGCTTACTGCCGTGGCTGTGGTGGCATTGATATGGTTCGCGGCCTTCGGTCCCGATAATTGGCGCTACGGTGTCCGTCACCTCTGGGCCGGTTGGGCGATCTCCGACACGCTGCCGCCGCAGCGGATTCTCGTGACGCCGGGCGACGGTGCGGTCCGGCGCGGGGGCGACCTGGAGATCACGGCACAGGCTGCTGGCTTCGACCCGCTGGCGGCTGAGGTTTTCGCGTTGTTCGAGGGAAGCGATACCTGGGAGAGCGCGCCGATGGACGTTGCGGAGGATGCGGACGGCTTTGACTTCAGATTCTTCGCGGTGCGAGAGCAGCTGCGCTATTACGTGACCTCGGCCGGCGTTCGCAGTCCCGAGTTCGAGATTCAGGTCGTGGATCTGCCGCGCGTCAACAGCATCAAGCTGACTTACGCGTATCCACGGTGGACGCAGCTCGAGACCGTTATCGAGGATCCGGGCTATGACATCGAAGCGGTAGCGGGGACGGAGGTCGAGGTCGAGATCCGAACCGATCAGCCGCTCGCGGATGCCGAACTCGTCGTCAACGGTGACGCGCTGACGATGTCTGCCGACGGTAGTGTCGCGACGGCGACCCTGGAGGTCACCGAGGAAGGCGAGTACTTCGTCACGACTCTTTTCAATGGCGATCCGGTTCGACTCTCCGATACCTATTTCATCGACGCCGTGCCGGACAATCGCCCGGTCGTAACCGTCGTCAAGCCCGGCCGCGACTGGCGCGCCAGTAATATCGAAGAGGTTTCCGTGCGCGTTCAGGCCAGCGACGACTTTGGGTTGGACCGGCTCGAATTGCATTACGCCGTCAACGGTGGGGAATGGCAGGTTACGCCGCTCGACGCTGAGGGCGACTCTGCCCTTAGCGAAGAGATTCTCTATCTCGAGGATATCGACCGATTCGACGAGTCGATGGTTCTGGAGTTCTTGAGCGGGGGCGATCTAGCGGATAGTGACGGCGGGCTCGAGCCCGGCGATCTCATTTCCTATTTCGCGGAGGCGCACGATCGCGGCTCCTCGATGCGGACCGATCTCTACTTCGTCGAAGTGCAGCCGTTCGATCGCTCCTTCACCCAGTCTTCACAGGCCGGCGGTGGTGGTGGCGGCGGTGGCGGCGAGCAGAGCGAGATCTCGCAGCGTCAGAAAGAAATTCTAATTGCGACGTGGAATCTGATCCGCGAACAGGAAGAACAGACGGGTTTCCAGGACGAACAGCAAATTCAGGACAACGGCGATCTTCTGGCGGAATTGCAGCGTACGCTGGCCGAGCAGGCTCAGACTCTGGCATCCCGAACACGCGCGCGCCAACTCACGAGTGTTGACGAACAGATCCAGACCTTCGTGCAGAGTCTCGAGGCAGCGGCCGAGGCGATGTTACCGGCTGCCGAGCGTCTGGCCAATGTCGAGTTCGATGAAGCCGTACCACCCGAGCAACGGGCACTGCAACATCTCTTGAGAGCGGAATCGGTCTTTACCGATATCCAGGTCGCGTTTCAACAGGGCGGCGGTGGCGGTGGTAGTGGCGGATTCGCCGGCCGCGACCTCGCCGAGTTGTTCGAACTCGAGATGGATCTCGACAAGAATCAGTACGAGACGGAGTCCGCAGCCTCTTTCGGTAGTAGTAATCCCGAGGAGCAGGAGATCGACGAGGCGATCGCCAAGTTGCAGGAGCTAGCGCGACGGCAGGAGAATCTGGCGCGGCAGGCGAACCAGCGCAACAACGCCCTTACGGAAGAAGAGCGCTGGCAGCAGGAGCAATTGCGCCGCGAAACCGAGGAACTTCGTCGTGAGCTGGAGCAATTGCGGCAGGCGGCTGCCAATCAACAGCAGTCACAGCCCCAATCCGGGCAGCAATCCGGACAACAATCCAGCAGCCAGGCCAGCGGCGCGATGCAAGGTCAACAAGGCCAACAGGGTCAACAGGCGGCCGAAGCGATTCAACAGCTCGAGAACGCGCTGCAGGCCATGGACAGAGCCAGCGGTCAGAGCGATGAGAATCTCGACCCCGAGCAGGCGCGACGGGCGATCGAAGAAGCTCGCCGACAACTCGACCGCGCACTCGAGCAGATGACAGCGCAGCGTCGCGAGGCCGCTGAGGAGGCGTTCTCCGATTTATCCGAGCGCTCCGGTGAATTATTTGATGACCAGCGACAGGTTGCGCAGGAGTTACAGCAAGTCGCCCGCCGCTATCTCGAAGCGCGCGAGCGTGGTGAGTCGATGCGCGACGTGATGAGTCCGGAGGAAGCCTACGACCTCGCGGATCGGAAATGGACGATGCAGCGCGTACTCGAAGAGCTCGAGCAGGATATTCAGGAAGTCGCACAGCAGTTCCGGGGCCAGACGCCTGGTGCGAGCGAAGAGCTACAGGAATCGCTTACGGATCTGCAACAGTCGCAGGCCATAGCACGGCTTGGGGACGCGGCTACACGAATTCGTTACGGTCAGGCGCAAGAGGCGGCGGCGCTCGAAGGAATCACGACGACGGCGCTGGACGATCTACAACGCGGTACCGAGCGGGCGCTCGCGCTAGCCTCGAGGGAAGCGGAGGACGGTGTTCAGCCCGAGCCGGACCCAACCGCCGAGTTACTGGCGGAGTTGCAGAGCCTGCGACGAGAACTCGCACAGCTCTCGGCAGGCGAAAACCAAAGCCAACCAGGTCAACCGGGCCAGCAAGGCCAGGGTCAGGCCCAGGGTGGTCAGGGTGGGCAGCAGTTCGGTGGGGCGTTCGGCGGCAACCGCTTTGGCGGTGCCTATGGTTCATACGGCCGCGGGCTCCGTGCGTGGGACCCGGCAGGCATCGCGGGTTTCGATGCCAGCAGTCAGGCTGAGTTAGAGGATAGCCTCCAAGAGGCCGGGCGGGACCTGCTGACGCTAGGTTCGCGACTGCGGACGGAAGGCCTGACCGATGCGGAACTCGAGGCGGTTCGGCGCCTTGGTGATGCTCTGCGTGGCGGCTTGACGGGCAACCCGGAACTCATCGAACAGGAGTTCCTTGCCATGCTCGGTCTCGTGGAGAAGCTAGAACTGCAGCTTGCCCAGAATGCGATCGGGGTGGATGAATCCGGCGTTCGAACCGGGGCGCCGGATCAGGTTGCGCAGGGTTACGAAGAAGCGGTTGCCGAGTACTTTCGCCGTCTAAGCCGCGGCGAGCAGTAAGTCCGCGCGGTTTCTCGCGCACGCCAGCAATGCAAAGAATCCTTTAGTCCTAGGGGGTTACGCGCTCAGACCGGCGAAATTCCCGGCGCATGATGGGATAATTCAACGATGGAAAAATGGTCAGGAGCGACAATCGTGACTCAGGATCTGCAGCGCCGCTACGATATGGGCGGTGAAGTTGTTCACGCCCTGCGTGGTGTCGATCTGCAGATCGATCATGGTGAGTATGTCGCCGTAATGGGCCCATCGGGTTCGGGCAAGTCGACATTGATGAATATGATCGGTTGTCTCGATAGCCCGGATGACGGCCAGTACTGGCTCAACGGCAAGCTCGTTTCGGAAATGAACGACCGCGAACTCGCGAGGATCCGCAACGGCGAAGTTGGATTCGTGTTCCAGACTTTCAATCTGCTGCCTCGGGCGAACGCGCTACACAATGTCGAGATGCCGTTGATCTATGGTGGGCTCCGGCGCAAGGAACGATTGGAGCGCGCGGCCGCTGCGCTGGCGCGCGTGGGCCTCGCGGACCGCATGAGCCATCGACCCAGTGAGATGTCGGGCGGTCAGCGGCAACGAGTCGCGGTCGCGCGGGCGCTCGTGACGGAGCCCAGCATCCTATTGGCCGACGAACCGACCGGTAATCTGGATTCTGCGACCGGGGAAGAGATCCTGGCCCTGTTCGACGAACTTCATGCAGCGGGCCATACGATCATCCTCGTAACGCACGAGGCGCATATTGCCGCGCACGCGGAGCGCACGATTATTCTGCGCGACGGCTCGATCGAAACGGACGAACGAACAAGAACGAGGAGTCATTGAGAATGCGAGTATGGATAGCAATCGCGTTCGTGCTCTTTCTCGGAGCATGCGAACAGGAGCAACCGGTATCAATCGTGCCGATTTACGATACGGCGCCCGTCGAGACCAGAGCGATCGAGGTATCGGTGGATGCGGCAGGCGTCATCGAGCCGGAGATTACGGTCGAGGTAAAATCAAAGGCCTCCGGCGAGATTCTCGCCATGCACGCCGAGACGGGTGATGTCGTCGAGGCGGGTTTCCTGCTCGTCGAGATCGATCGGCGTACTCCGCGCAATCGCTTGGCGGAAGCCGAGGCACAACTCGTCGCCGCCAAGGCGAGACGAACGATCGCGGAGACTCAGATGGAGCGTTCGAAAACGCTCTTCGAGTCGGGCACACTGACCGAGTCCGACTTTGAGCAGAGCCAACTGGAATTCGCTAACGCCGAGGCCCAGGTTATCGGTATGGAGGTTGCTGTCGAGAATTCCAGAATCTCGATGGACGATACGGAAGTACGCGCGCCGATCACCGGTACGATCATCGCGCGTAACGTGGAGCCCGGGACGGTGATCTCGTCTCCGACGCAGGATGTCAGCGGCGGAAGCATTCTGCTGAGGATGGCGGACCTGACGACGGTCCAGGTTAGGACGCTGGTCGATGAGACCGATATCGGTAAGATCAGGACGGGTATGGCGACGCGTGTGACGGTGGCGGCGTATCCGAATCAGCCCTTCGACGGTGAGGTCCTGAAGATCGAACCGCAGGCTATCGTCGAGCAGAACGTGACGATGTTCGCGGTGCTGATTCGCCTGGAGAATCGCGGCGATCTCCTGAAGCCTGGTATGAACGCCGAAGTCGAGATTCGGATTGCACGTAATGAATCGGTATCCGCAGTACCCACCATGGCGCTGCGTGCCGAGACCGATATTCCGACAGCTTCATTGATGCTCGGCATCACGGAACCGGAGCTTCGCGAGATACTCGCGGCCAGCGCCCCGGACGTTTCTGGGTTGGATCGAGACTCGTCGGCACGGCAGCGGTCTGTGGAGCGAGGCAGCCGTTTACCGGATGACGTCGATATGTCGCAGATGCAGAACATCATCGCCAAGCGACGCAACGGCGAGAGCTTGACCGCGCAAGAGCAGACACTCATCGATCAACTGCAGCAGCGAGTTCAGGAATCCGGCGGCGGTAGGGGCGATGGCGGCGGCGGTGGCATGGGCAGCGGTCGAGGTAGCGCTTCCACCACGGTCTCCATCACCGACTATCAGTTCGGAGGTGACTACTGGGTCGTTATGATGCAGGACGGCGAGGCCGTCCCCGTCTCCGTTCGTACGGGGCTAACGGATCTCGAGTACAGCGAGATAGTCGCGGGACTCGAGGCGAACGCGCAGGTTTTGCTGTTACCGAGCTCGAGCCTGTTCGAGCAGCAGGAAACGATTCAGAACTTCATCTCCGCGCGTTTTTCAACAACGCCCTTTCAGGCGACCAGCGGTCCCACGCCCGGCAGTGGCGGTATGGGTGGCATGATGTAAGTCAACCGCCATCGCCTTGAAGCCGTAATATACAAAGTTTCCTGCGTCGAAGGCCGAGCGTGGCGATTCAGAACCAGACCATCGAATATACGCATGACGATGGTGTCTTTGAGGGCTACGCAGCGCGGGACGATGACGTAAGTGTGCCGTTGCCTGGCGTGCTCGTGTCCCATACTTAGGCGGGGGCAGGCGATTTCGAGCACGGGCACACGCGGGAACTCGCGAAACTCGGTTACGCAGGATTCTCACTCGACCTCTACGGTAAGGGCTTGCGTGGTACTAGCCCTGAAGAGAATCTCGCGCTCATGCAGCCACTGCTTGACGGTCGCCCCCCCCGCTTCAGAATTGCCTCGTCCGAGCGGTCGAGGTTGTCGCGGGTCTCGATAGGGTCGATGCGTCGCGTCTCGCGGCGATCGGTTACTGCTTTGGCAGGTTGTGTGTGTTCGATCTCGCGCGCATCGGCGTGGACATCCAGGGAGTTGTGAGTTTTCATGGGCTCTTTGAGCCACCTGGCAACACGCAGGGCAAGAGCATCTACGCTCCGAGAATCAGAACGGCGAGTGTAACGGCATGAAACGTAATTCGTCGAGCTAACCCGATTTCAGCTCGATAACACATAGTCGAGTATATCGACGACCTGCTCCGGCGTTCTCGCCGTGGCGTTTGCAGCCGCATCGACCTCTTTCAACGCGTGATTATTCTCTTCTTCATGGAGGATTATCAGGGATTTGTTCAAGGCGGCTGCAAACCCGGCATCGAATGCAGCATTCCATTGTTTGAACTTCGGCCCAAACCGAACGACGACGACATCCGCAAGCCCGATCATGTTGGATGTGCGGATGGCATTGATGCCGGCCCCCTTTCTGTCCTGCCAAAATGCTTGCGGCTCTTCTCCCAGAATGTTTACGCCGCACAGATCGCTGGCGTCGTGGTCGGTAATGGGGCCCGAGAATGTCACTGGAAGGTTTTTCTCTATTGCGCCCGCGACAATCCGATCTCTCCAGTCCGAGTGAATTTCGCCAGCCAGATAGATATTCCAGTTCTTGTCGCTCATCGTTTAATCTCCGTTACGATCCCCCACCCGGGAGGTAAGGTAGCAGAGTTGAGGATGCGGCCGAAACCTGCGGCATAATAGACGTCGTACGACGAGGGGGCATCGACGATGCGTCTATCCCGACGGCAAGTCTGGTTTCTTCTAGGGGCGGAGACGATATTCTTGGCCCTGCTGGCGGCCTGGGTGCTCTGGCAATTCGAGCGACTATTCGAGCCGTTCGGGATCGCCGTCGCCCTGGGAATTATCGTCGTCGGAGATATCGTTTCGGTATTGCTTCTACAATGGAATGCACCGACGCGGATTACGCTCGAGCCAGGCGAGGCCTCACGACGGTCGGCCGAGGTCGTTCACGGTTTCGGCAACAGCGCGACAGGCGAGGTTCTGGTCAAGGGAGAGCGATGGCGAGCACGCTGCGAGGGGGCCGCTTCACTCGCTCCCGGCGACCGCGTCGATATCGTTGCACGTGCCGGTCTGACGCTAGTCGTCAGGGCCGTCGACTGACGGCGTTCCAACCCATATGAGGTGCAGTCAGGCTCGTTCCGAAACTAGACCAGTATTTTCCGAATCTTCTCGACAGCGGCTTTGTCTCGCGTCGATACCGCTTGAGCTTCGGGAACTGTGATTCCCCGTTGTACGGCCGGCCGTTCCGAGATCGCCTGCTGCCATCGCTGCAGGTTCTCGAGGCCGTCGATGCTGATTCCCGCCCATTCGTGGCCCGTTACCCAGGGCCAGGTCGCGATATCGGCGATGGAGTAGTCGTCGCCAAGATACTCACTCTGCTTCAAACGTGAATCGAGCACTTCATACAGGCGGCGAGTCTCCCTGCGATAACGTTCTATGGCGTAATCGATCTTTTCCGCCGCATAGCGATAGAAGACATTAGCCTGGCCCTGCATCGGGCCGACGCCGCCCATCTGAAACATCAGCCATTGCAGGACGGTAGATCGTGTTCTGGTCTCGGTTGGCAGCAGCCGGCCTGTCTTCTCAGCGAGATAAATCAGGATCGCGCCCGACTCGAACATAGCGAAATCGTCTTCGTCGTGATCGACGATCGCGGGAATTCGTCCGTTGGGGTTAATCTCCAGGAACCACGGTTCTCTCTGTTTTAGTTCTCCGAGATTGAACCAGGTCGCTTCGTAAGGGAGTTCCAACTCCTCGAGCGCGATAGAGACTTTGCGCCCGTTCGGAGTCGATGCCGTGTAGAGATGAATCATGGAGCGGCTAGGGTAGCGGCTCGCCCCAGCCGCTCTCGATGAGATAGTCCTCCAGCCGGATCAACCAAGTGTACTCACGGCGTAACGCGTTGACATCGACCGGATCGGCATTTTCCATGTACCAACGCTCTCTCGAAATGGCCGTATCGGTCGCGGTCGCGGTGTAAACATCCCATGGTATCTGCGTGTAGACGACCGGTGTCCCCATTACGCGACTCATGGCCGCGGCAATATCCGCATAGCTGATGCGATCACTTGCGATCGACGTCGTCGTCCCGAGCCAGTCCTCCGGGTGGTCGAAGGCCTCAGCGGCAAAGCGACCGATATCGTGAGGCGCGATGTAGACGCGCGCCAGCTCCGGGGGCAGCGGCCCGCTGATCTCGCCTGCGGATGCCGCTTCGCGTGAGGCCTCGAAGCCGCTCATGAAACTCGCGGGTCGGATGATCGTGTAGGGGATATCGAGCGCCCGGATGTAGTTCTCGATCTCCAGCTTGCTTTCGAATTGCGGCACGCCCGTATTGAGCGGTGCCTTGGAGACGGACGTGTACACGAAATGCTGCACGCCCGCCCACCTTGCAGCGTCTGCGAAAGCCTTACTCTGCCGAATCTCGCCATCGACACCGACGCCCCGATATTGCTGTACCGAGAATGCGCCATAGGCGCCATCGAGCGCCGCGTCGAGAGACTCCGGTTCATCGAAGTCGCCGCGCATCATCTCGATTCCTAACGCCGTCAAGGCCATGGATGCATCGCTGTCCGGATTCCGGGTCAATCCGCGGACCCGGTAACCGCGGGCATTCAGTTCGCGAGCAACGGCGCCGCCTTGAGTGCCGGTCGCGCCGGATACTAGGATCACGCGCGAGCTACGGTCCTCCTGGGCCGATACGAACCCTGCAAACAGCAACAAGCATGGCAGAAACAAGGCTCGCCCGAAGGTGCGCATCATTTGTCGTTCTTCTCCCCGGGCTGCTCCAGCGCATCCCGCGCGGTGGCCTTGGACCATCTCACGAAGTGCCACAGCTGATCGATGAGACGCGGCGAGTTGCCCTGTTCGAATGTTCGATCCCGAATGTCTTCCAGGGCTTCGCGGTATCGGGATAGCTCGGTTCGCAGTTGTTGGATATCGTCTGCGGATTCGTGAGGCTCGTCCGGTTCGGCGCAAAGGCTGAGATGCTTGCTGCCTGACGGCGGCGCATTGTCGTCATTCATCATGCATGATATCGATTTCCGATCCCAAATTGTCAATAGGCTCCGGGGTCGCTGCGATCGATCCAGTGTCGGCATTCGGAGAACGAAACCCGCGATTGAGTTGCCGGATACCCAAATGCTAGCAGGGAGCTGCCGGTGGCTTCAGGGATTTCGACGATGCCACGGCACTCGCCAACGCTGTCGCTGCGATCGCCGACGAAGAGAATCATCACCCCGATCTCTGTATCGCCTGGGGGAAGTGTAAGGTCGAGATCTGGACGCACAAGATCGACGGGCTGGCTGAGAGCGACTTCTATTTTGCTGCCAAGGTCGATCGTGCGGCAGCAGCTCTTGCCGCCTGACGCACCGACCCGATTCGATCCCGTGGCGTCATCGATTCGGGCATTCTTATCTGAGGTGTTGCGGCGCGCGAACCACGATACCCGAATGCGTATAGGGTCGCGCAGGCTCAGGCATTGCGCCTTCAAGACGAACGCCGGAATGAGCCAGATCTTGCTAGAATCGATCCTGGACGACCGGAGAACAATAACGGGAGAAACCCATGGCGAAACTAGATCCGCACGTCGATCGGCGTGAATTTCTTCAGACATCCGCAGCAGCAGGTCTTGCAGCCGCCGCGAGCGGCGCCAGCAATATTGCGCAGGCGCAAAACTCTCCCGATCCGAGCATTTTCGATTCCAATCGGAGAGCGATTATGAGAATAGGAACAGTTTTGGCCGGGCTCCTGGCCGTTGTCGGCTTAGTGTTTCTGTCGGGTGCTGCCGATGCCCAGAGTTGGGGGCCACGTACACTCGAAGAGCTCAAGCACGAGACGTTGCGACGCGCGCGAAACAATCTCGGTCCGATTACGGGCGTTAGGGCGGAAGATGCCGAACGGGCGATGGCCGCCTTCGGCCGGTTGGACCAGAACCTGTGGGCCGCCGTGTGGATGAGAAACGGTGACGAGTACATGGCGCGGGCGGAGTCGGCTTCAGGCGATGAGGCACGCGACCACTATTTCAATGCCTGGCGTAACTTCAATGTCGGCCGCTGGCCAACCGAGAAAAACTCACCCGGAAAACGTGAATCGTATGAGAATGCACTGCGAGCGTTTCATGAATACGGCCAGTTGCTTGAACCACCCGTCGAGACGGTCCGGATCCCGTTCGAGGACTCCGAACTCGTTGCCTACTTGAGGATTCCGGTGTCCGCCGATCCGGTTCCGCTCGTTCTAGGTATCAATGGGCTGGACTCCCGTAAGGAAGATGTCATTGCTGGTGCCGATCGATATGTCGCGAACGGCGTAGGCGTGTTCGCTATGGACATGCCGGGCACGGGGCAATCTCCGGTGTTGATCGACGTCGGATCGGAACGCGTATTTTCCGCTGCGCTCGATTATCTCGCGACTCGCGATGATGTCGACGCGAGCCGAATCGCCGTGCAGGGCCGGAGTTGGAGCGGCTACTGGGCCGCACTCGTCGCCTATCTGGAACGCGACCGTATCCGCGGCGCTGCCATACACGGCGTCGGTATTCACGGCTACTATCAACCCGAGTGGCAGGAGCATGCTCTACTGAGTGAAGAATATTTGTTCGACCTGTTTCCAGCTCGTTCGGCCGTCTACGACACGAAAACGATGGAAGGGTTTCTCGCCTACGGTCCACGGTTGTCGCTCGTCGAGCGTGGCCTCATCGATCAGCCTTCAGCGCCCATGCTGCTCGTGAATGGTGAACTCGATACTCAACAACCGATCGCAGACCTCTACCTTATGATGAAACACGGTGACCCCAAACAGGCCTGGGTGAATCCAGTGGGCGGTCACATGGGACGCTCGGAGCAGTGGCCGATGGGGCGGATTCTGGAGCAAATCGTTGAGCCCTGGCTGATGCACCAGATCGGGATGGAACCTAAACGGCACTAGGGCTCCACGACTCCGATCATTCGCAGCGTGGCAGTAGAGGGCCAGGACGTCTCGAGACACCGTGACTGAGATACCAACGCTCGATCTCAGCCCTTATCTGTCCGGGGACGTTGAATCTCGCGAGCGCTTGGCCGAAAAACTCCGCCGTGTACAGGAAAAGATCGGTTTCTACGCGGCTGTGAATCATGGTGTACCGGTCGAGCCGATCGAGGTTGCGTATACGGCATTGCGGGAATTCTTTGCGCTGCCCCTGGAAGAGAAACTGAAACTCAGGATAGACGAGCGATCGGTCGGATACATTCCGGCCAAAACGACGATCTACGTTACATCCAAGATCAACAGGAATACCAAGCCGGATCTCAACGAGACGCTCACACTCGCCCGCGAGCGATCCGCAGATGATCCCGCGATTCAACAGGGGCTGCGTTTCGTCGGGCCGAATCAATGGCCCGGCAATCTTCCAGATTTTCGGGATGCGATGATCGCGTACCAGGAAGCTCTGTCGGCCCTGGGCTATGCGATGTTGCCGCTCTATGCGCGGGCATTGGATCTGCCGGTAGATTATTTCGCGCCCTATTTCACCGAGCCGATGTGGTGGACGCGAAATACCTTTTACCCGGCACTCGAACCCGAGGAGAATCAGTTCGGAATTTCACCGCATTCCGATCACAGCTTTATCACCCTGCTGCCGTTCTCCGATGTCGCTGGCCTCGAGATCCTGCTGCCGGGCGGTACTTGGTCTCCGGCGGTGCCCATCGACGGCGGTATTCTCGTGAATACCGGGGAGTTTCTGAATCGCTGGTCGAATGGGCGCTTTCTTGCCACGCCCCATCGTGTCGTCGTGCCCGGTGAAGATCGTTGCTCTATGGCTATGTTCTTCAACCCGAATGCGGATACACTCGCCGCGCCGCTCCCGAGCTGCGTGTCGACGGAACACCCCCCGGCCTTCGAACCTGTAACTATGCTCGACTATATGAGCTGGTATATCGACAGCAACTACAAGCGCGAGTCCGGTGGCAAGCAGGACTAAGCGAAGTCATTGTGAGTAGAGGCACAATCTTGCGACGATTGACGACCGCAACCTGGATCCTGGGCGTCTGCGCGTTCTTCCCAGTAGCCTTGTCGGCGCAGCCGCCCGGGGCCGGTGGTAAGCGCATGCGCCCCGTACTGACGGACACCCCGCCCGTGATCGACGGCCGGCTGGACGACGCCGTTTGGGGCCGGGCAGCTATCGTCGAAGATCTACATCAGATGCTGCCGGTCGAGTACGCTGAGCCGACCGAGCCCACCACAGTCTACGTTCTCTACGATCAAGACGCGCTCTACGTCGGAGCGAGACTCTGGGACAGCGAGCCGGGGCAGATAACGGCGCAGATTCTTCGCCAGGGGGAACTGATGCCGGCGGATGACGTATTCGCCGTCATGCTTAGCCCGTTCAATGATCAACGCAGTGGTTACGTATTCAGTGCCAATCCCAACGGGGTGCGCGTCGAGGGACTCTTTGAGGATACGACCAGGATACTGATGGATTGGGACGGAATCTGGAATACGAGATCGACTGTCGATGACGACGGCTGGGCCACAGAGTTTGCCATTCCGCTCAAGAGCCTCTCCTTCAATCCGAATAGCGACGAGTGGGGAATCAACTTCTATCGGCGACTGGCCCGAAAACAGGAGACGATGGGCTGGATATCCCGTAATCGTAACCAGAATCCGGGCATCTTCGGCATCGCCGAAGGCCTTTCGGAGATGCAACAGGGTGTGGGACTCGATATCGTGCCCTCACTCAGCCTGCACGAGTTCAAGCAATATTCATCCAGGCGCATGGACTCCGATATAGAGCCGTCGCTCGACATATTCTACAAACTGACGTCGGGTTTGACTGGCGTGCTGACCTTGAACACGGATTTTTCCGCGACGGAGGTCGACGATCGGCAGGTCAATCTCACGCGCTTTAGCCTGTTCTTTCCCGAGAAACGCGATTTCTTTCTTCAGGACGCCGATATATTCGGTTTCGGCGGACTGGGCGCCTATGGCGGCCCCGACAACAATAATGCAAGACCGTTTTTCTCGAGAACCATTGGCTTGAGCCCGAATCGCGAACCGGTAGATCTCGAAGGCGGACTCAAACTCAGTGGCCGGGTGGGGCGCTGGAATCTGGGTGTGCTCGGCGTGCGCCAGGACGCCTTTCAGGACGTCGACGCCAGCAGTCTGTTCGTCGGGCGGGTCACCGCGAATGTCCTGCGGGAGTCCTCGCTAGGGATGATCGTGACCGATGGAGACCCGAACTCGAACGACGACAACAGCGTCTTCGGTGTCGATTTTTACTACCTGAATACGCGGCTCGCTAACGGTCGAAGCGTCGAAGGCAACCTCTGGTATGAGGTGAGCGACACATCTGGGCTCTATGGCGAGAATGCGGCGTTCGGTGTCTCGACGGGCGCTAATACGACCGAGGGGCTTGGCGGGTTCGTCAGCTATAAGGCCGTCGAGAAGAATTTCAGGCCGGCGCTCGGATTCGTCAGCCGTCTGGGGATTCGAAACCTGGAGTACTCACTGCATTATATTTATCGCCCGACAAATAGCTGGTTACGAGCGGTTCAAACTCGCGTGTTCGTCGATGGGTTCGAGCGCCTGGCAGACGGCGGCCTCGAGAGTGAGGCCGTCACTCTGCAGCCGATTCAACTGGAGAACCACACAGGCGACGATTTTCAGATCAATTTCACTGCTCACAAGGAAGGACTGATCGAGCCGTTCGATGTTTCGGATGGCGTCACGATTCCGATCGGCGACTATCAGTTCGATCGGGTTGAGATGCAATTCAATACCGGCGGTCAGCGGAGATTCTCGGGTGGCCTCGCTTACGAAGCTGGAGATTTCTACGATGGTGAGAGCTTGAGCTTACGACCCTATTTCAACTGGCGCCCCTCGGAGCACTTTCGGTTGAATGTCGAATACCGCATGGATGACGTCGATCTTCCGCACGGCTCCTTCGTGACACGCCTCGCTCGGATCAGGACCGATATCGTATTTTCATCTCGATTCTCCTGGGTGAATCTCTTTCAGTGGGACAATGTGTCGAACACGCTTGGCATCAACAGCCGCCTCCACTGGATTCCCCAGGCGGGGCGCGAGGCGTATCTTGTGCTCAACCACAATATGCGTGACATCGACGGGCGCAGGACGTTCCGTTCGGATACCGCGGAATTTACCGCAAAGATCAATTACACGTTCCGGTTCTGATCCGCTCCTCCGTCCTTGAAGAAAGGCCTCGGTGGCCAGATATTCAAGAATAGGTCACGTTTTCTGGCAGGGTGCTATGAAACGATTTATTCTTGCCTGTACCCTGGCTTACGGCGTTCAAGCTGGGGCCGCGAGTGGTGATCCCAAGACGACGATAGTGGGTTCTGGCAACGAGTTCCTAGCGGCGGGGACTTACTCAATCCAAATCGGAGAGTATGAGGAAGGGATTTGTCTGACATTGCTGGGCCTGACGCGCTACCCGCCGAGTCTCGAGGATCGAGTCGCCGCGCTCTCCAATCTATGTGCGGCACACGTGGCGGTCGGAGAACTCAATCTGGCTATCGACTACTGTACCCAGTCACTCGGTCCGGGCGGTTCGAATTGGTGCGCCTATTCAAATCGGGCGTATGCCTATCTGCTCAAGGGCATGTTCTCGGAAGCCACATACGATCTCGATACCGCGGCGGTCATAAATTCGGATGCGGAACGGATTGCGGAGATTAGGGGCATGCTCAACGAGCACGGCCTTCGTCCTCGTATATCCATCAAAGAGCGTCAGTAGGTTCTAGCTTTTCGCCAACCAAAGCTCAGGGCGTTACAGCGACGACCGTATCGCCGGTAGTGGTGTCGATCAGGCTGAATTCGGCGACCCCGATCTCCTCGTTGGAATAGAGATCTGGAAACGCCGGAAATTCGTTCACGACCGTAAGAATCTGGATCTCGTATGAGCTTCCGGCCCTCACATCGAAACACAGGTAGCCGGAAGCCGAATGCAGGCTGATAGTCCGTGCTTCGACTGCAATGCAGGTCTCGCCCGGAAGCAGCGTAGCGGCTTGGGTATCGACAGAGATCGCCCCGACCGGTGTATCGATCGCCACTATCTCCGCACTGCGGACACGCCGCATTCGGTTCGGGCGCCGCATCCTGATGAGCGCCGTCTCATCTCTGGACAGAGCGGGGCCGTCGTAGCCTTGCACGGCTGATGACGAACAACCCATCAGGCATAAAATGCATGCGCTCGTGGCAAGTAGTGACGCTAGTCTCATCGCCAATTTCTGCGTTGCTGGCGCTCCACGGACTCGTAGGGCTGTACTGTAACGCCTGGTAGATACCACCGATTAAGATAAATTATACCGAATCAGGTTTCAGTAGGAGTCTGTGCTAATTTGGCCCGTTAAAGTGCCCCCGACACGACTCGTCCATCGACGATGGTCGCAATGGGCAATATCATCTTGATTTCGTCCGCGGGCACCGTCAGGTAATCGCGGTCCAATACGAGTAGGTCGGCCAGCAATCCCGGCCGGATCGAACCGATATTGGCTTCCTGGAACATTAAATAGGCGTTTGAGCGAGTGTGCGCAATTAACGCCTCTTCTCGAGTCAGAGTTTCGTTCAGAACCGTCTTGCCGTTTAACGCCAATCCTGTGACCGCCCACCAGAGTGTAACGAAGGGGTTGATCATCGACGCTTTGGTACCGTCAGTGCCGAGTCCCCAGGGAATGCCGCTATCCTGGATCATGCGAAGCGGCGGCACGTGATAGCCGGCGCCACCCATCTCCTCGATCAGAGTTCCGCGTCGCGGTTGATGCAGCACGGAGATGCTGCGCATCTGTAGATTCATCCCGAGGTGCCGCATGCGCTCTACCTGCTCCCTTCCGATCAGGTCTGCGTGCGTTATCGACCACCTCAATTGGCGGAGCGGATAGTTCTCATTGATCTCTGTTATGACGTCAAGCAGGGTGTCGATCGTTTCCGGCCGCGAAGCATGTGTTTGGGCTGACCAGCCGCCCTTTGCGGCAGCAGTCAGAATGCTGCGTGCCGCGGCAATATCCTCGGCCGTCGGGTTGGTCGGCGTGAACAAGCTATCCCGGTGAAACGGGGCGTAGTAAGATTCGCCTATCGCGATCTGATCAACAGAATCGTCGCCTTGGAACGGCCGTGATGCGCGTATCTCCTCAACAAGTCCCCGAGCTTCCTCGGGGGTGGATGGCACTACGCCTCTGCTGAGCGTATGAAAGATACGAACCGTCAGTTCGGCGTCGGCAGCGAGTGCTCGGATCCGTGCATAGCTCTCCCTTTTGATACCCATGCCCGCTGGATCGTAGACGGCTGTAAGGCCGATGCTATTCAGGTAGGAGAGCGATGCTCGAATTGCATCCGCCTGACGCTCGGCGGTAACTTCAGGGAAGCGCTCAAGCGCATCAATAACCATCGGCATGCCGCCGTTCAGCCGACCAGTGACCTTACCGGTCTCATCTCGCACGACACGCGATGCGAGACCAACCGCGCTCGAACGCTCTTCGAAATCGGCTTGAAGCGGGATACCCATCTCCGCGAACCAAACCGTGTTGGCAAACGCGTGGTCATAGGTCGATTGAATGAATGCGGGCCTTTGCGGAGTGATCTCATCGAGTTCCCCCAACGTGAAGTCCGCAGAATTGCCGATAAACTGGTCTTCGCTCCAGCCTCCGAGCGACATCAGCCATTCACCCTCGGGCAGGGCGTCCGCCTTGGCCCCCAGACGTGCCAGCGCTTCCACACGATTCGTGACGCCGTCGAGTCGTGCTTCATTCGGCCAGTACTCTGTCGCTCGAATGACATGATTGTGATTGTCGATTAGTCCCGGAATCACGGTTCGCCCGCCCAGATCCACCGACCTCGAATCGGGGCCAGCAAGCGTTTGAATCACTTCGTCACTTCCCACCGCTACTATTCGCTCTCCCCGTAGAGCGACGGCCTCTTGAATAGAAAAGAAGTCATCCACGGTGACGATCTTGCCGTTAAAGAGGATCGTATCTGGGGGCTCCTGCGCGCATAGAGAACTCATGCTTCCTGCGGTCATCAACGCGGCAACAGGGAGTATCAATCGTTTCATTCCAGGATCCTTGCTGGGGTTTCGTTATGTTATCTCAATATCGCTGCATCTACCCGCTCACGCTCCTCAGATTGAGGTTGGCGATGACTAGCATCCAGCCCAGCGCCAGCGCCTCTAATTCGGATACGGTGATGATCAGAGCGAGTGGCGCCCGTCCGAAGTCGGCTCTGTCGGGAACTGAATTATTCGGTGACGTGAAAGTGACCCGTCAACATTGACCGGTCCAGTGTGGAAGTGGCGTTACGCGGCATTGTTCGTCGAAGAAATATTTCGCCACGTGACAATACTCCTAGCCGCCATAGAAAACCTTCTCGCCGAGATCGGCCATCGCCAGGACCGCCCGATCAGCACGCCCGTCAAAGGGCTTATGGATCCCAGCGTTGATGACCTCGCCGATGAGCACCGAGTGGTCGCCCCTCTCAACGGTATCGACGAGGTTGCACTCGACAAATGCCGTAACCCGCGAGCGGCCTAGATACTGGGCCAATCGCTTGACGGCGCGCGCGTAGGCAACTGGGGTTTTGTCGGCAAGCTGGCGCATTCTCATGTCGTTGAGCATGCGTTGCTACAAAGAACTGATAAACTGTGAGATGGTCATGGATTCGCTCCTCTAGCTGAGAAGTCCTTGACCTTGATTTAAATGTGAGCAGCTGGACTTAGACGTTCGGAATGAGTCCAAAACTGGAGGAAGCCATGAGACTCAGAATACTGCCAGCGATCCTGTCTGTTACAGCCGGGCTCGTGTTCTTGTGGCATGCGGGAGGAAGCGGCGCACAACCCATACTGGCAACTGAGCCGGACACAGCTGTCACTGAAGAGGGTCTTCACCGGGTGGATCCGTCGATTATGGAGGCTGCTTGGGTGAGGCTGGATCTGGATCTCTCGCGCTACACGAGGATTCTGCTCATGCCCACCGCCGTCCAGTTTCGCGAAGCGGTCGAAATAAATTACAACCCGCGCAGTGGAATCGGTGTAACGGAATTCTCGCTCGACGACGCTAAGAAAGAATGGCTTCGTGGGGTGTGGCGCCAGGCCGTCGATGCAGAATTCACGCAAGAACAGTCTTATGAGCTCTACGACGGGGCAGGGTCTAACGTACTCGTCGTTCAAGGATTCCTTGTCGACGTCGTCTCTCGCATTCCTCCCCCTATTATTGGCAGTGACTTCACCCTCGTCAGGGATCCCTGGTCAGCCAATGTCATCCTTGAGTTGCGGGATGGTATGACCGCCGAGCTGTTGGCACGCACCAACGACAGGCGAAACGCGGAAGGGCTTGTGGATTCGGGTACGGTATGGGTGCAAACTGCCGATTTGGTGGAGCGCTGGGCGGAAGTGCTCTCCGATCGCCTGGAGCAGCTATCTGACCTTGGAGGGCCGGGCCGTAATACACCAACCTGGGCTCGATGATCTCCGCCCTGGAGGCTTATCGAGTCTCTCGGCAGAGCATCTCTGAGGATACTGAGGTCTCGAGCCGAATATCGCCATCGTTACACACTGGTTGCAATTGGGTTGCGCTAGGGGAGCCGGCGACCACTGGCCGAATGTAAGTCATTGTTTTATGGTGGTGATGGGTAGACTTGAACTACCGACCTGCGGGTTATGAATCCGAGCGCCATAGCTCTGCAAGTAATTGAAAAACTCTGTTATTCAGGATAGGCAGTGGCAAAAACTTTGGTTGCGTATCTGCGCAAAAGGCGTTG
>CAYXNS010000009.1:57149-65846 GCA_964466315.1 uncultured Gammaproteobacteria bacterium | reverse complement strand
CGATCAATCTGCCATGAAGGAAATGATCGGCACCGCTCATCACCCTGAGTTCGGGTCCGGGCTCCAAGGAGTTCAGCCAATCGATGACTGCATCGGCGTCGACGATCTCGTCTTCGTTACCCTGCATGACGAGCCATGGACAACCGGGCTGACTGATATCGGCGGGAAGGTGTGCGACTGGTGGAGCAACGGTCACGAGTCCATCGGGCGAGAGATCCTGGTTGGCTGTGAGAACGACCATGGCGCCGAAAGAGAACCCGCCGAGGAATAACGGGATATCGGGCCACTGCTGCTGAATCCATGTCGCCACGGCATCGGCATCCTCAGCTTCACCGATCCCGTCTCCATAACTTCCCTCCGATGCGCCTACGCCGCGATAGTTAAACCGTATAACCGCACAGCCCAGAGTAAGAAAGCTGCGAGCGAGCGTATATACGACCTTGTTGTCCATCGTGCCACCATGAAGCGGATGAGGGTGACAGACAAGCGCTACGCCGCGTGGTTCCCGATCGGCGGGGCACTCCTTTCGACCTTGAATCAATCCCGCGGGACCGCGCAAGCGAAGCGCCTCGACGACGGGAGCGCGACTCGTCATCGGCACTGTGCGGAAGCCGGCTGCATCCGGCGCTCAATCATCTGTGTCCTGTTCGAACGCCAGCGCCGCGGAGTTGATGCAATATCGTTGACCGGTGGGTTGCGGGCCGTCAGGGAAGGCATGCCCTAGATGCGCATTGCAGCTCGTACACACCACCTCTTCTCGAACCATTCCATGAGTCTGGTCCTCGCGCGTCGCAACCGAGTCATCCGTGGCAGGTGACCAGAAGCTCGGCCAGCCGGTACCCGAGTCGTACTTCTCACGGGATGCGAACAATGCACCGCCGCAGCAAACGCAGTGATACATACCGGCCTCCTTGTTGGCGACGTATTCTCCGCTGAAGGGTGGCTCGGTGCCTACCTCCTGCGTTATCCGGTACTGCTCCGGCGTCAGACGCGCAGCCAACGCCTTCTCGGAAGAGTCTTTACTGTCACTCATGCACTTCCTGCCCTGTTATTCAACGAGATACATCGTCATCACGAAGTCATCCAACCGATCTTCAATGTTATCGTAAGAACACGATGAACGGGATTATCGAGCTTCGGGCGGTAACTCTGATTCTGTAGGGTCCTATTCCGGCAGCGCTGCTGGCGCTCTGTACCGAGTTACTTTTCGAAGCGCTCGAGCGTTGGTTGGTGCCACGTCACCTCACCTCGGGCCGGCTTATGACTTAAGTGTTCTCCGGCTCGTCGTTCCACAGCAGCAGTTCGTTGAGCCGTTGCACAAATCCGGCAGGATCCTCGAGTGACTGGCCCTCGATGAGCGTCACTTGCTCCAGGATCACCAATGCCAGATTCTCGAATCTGGCGTCGTCCGCTTCCTGATCGAGGCGTTGGATCAGCGGGTGACCAGTATTGAGTTCGAGAGAAGGCGCGTCATCCGGAGCGTCTTGTCCGGCGGCCTTCAACAACTCACGCATCTGGAAACCGAGCTCGTTTTCGCGAAATACTAGGCATGCGGCAGATTCTCTGAGACGCTCGCTGATGCGGACCTCATCGACCTTGTCCCGGAGTGCTCGCTTGACTCGCTTGAGTAAGTGCTGCTGATCCTTAGTCGGCTTCGGCTCGATCACCTTGTCGCCACCACCACCCTTTAGATCCAGTTCGCCGCGGCTGACATCTCTAAACGAGTTACCGCGATATTCCGTGAGATGCTGCATGACCCATTCGTCGATCCGCTCCGAGAGGAGCAATACCTCGATCCCTTTCTCTCTCAGACCCTCCAGATGCGGGCTGCCTTGAGCGGCAACGAGCGACTCCGCTGTCAGGTAGTAGATCGTATCCTGTTCGGCGGAATTGCCATCGAGATAGTCATCGAGAGATCGGTCTGCGTCCAGGCCATCCGACAGCGTACTGTTGAAGCGAAGCAAGGTCGTGATTTTCTCTCGATTGGCCGGGTCCTCGACAACCCCTTCTTTGAGCACCGAACCGAAGGTGGCCCAGAAGGTACGGTACTTGTCGGCATCGTCCTTAGCCAATCTCTCCAACAGATCCAGCATCCTCTTCGTCAGAGCGCTCTTGATGGCGGCGACATTAGGATCCTGCTGCAGCAACTCACGTGAAATATTCAACGATAGATCGTTGGAATCGACGATGCCGCGGACGAAGCGAAAATACAGCGGTAAAAACTGTGTCGCCTCGTCGCTTATGAATACCCGCTGAACATAGAGCTTTACGCCTCGTGGGGCCTCGCGATTCCAGAGGTCGAATGGCGCTGTCGTCGGGATATAGAGCAAACTCGTATATTCGCGCTTGCCCTCGACACGATTGTGGCTCCAGATCAGCGGGTCCGCGAAATCGTGCGCGATGTGCTTAAAGAACTCCTTGTACTCCTCGTCTTCGATCTCTGTCCGCGGACGTGTCCACAGTGCCTTAGCCCGATTCACGGGCTCCGCCGTGTCGATACTATCGGTTCGGTCGATGAGATAGACCGGGAATGCGATGTGATCGGAGTACTTGTGAATAAGCGTATCGACCGTGAACTTCTCCAGGAACTCCGACTCACCCGTCTTCAGTTTGAGTGTCACGCTCGTACCGCGCTCGGGCTTCTCGATCGTCTCCACGGTGTACTCACCCTCGCCGTTCGACGACCACCTTACGCCCTCCGTGGCCGGTGTGCCGGCGCGGCGGCTCGATACTTCCACTTCGTCGGCCACGATGAATGACGAATAAAAGCCTACGCCGAACTCGCCGATGAGCTGGGAATCATGCTTCGCCTCACCGCTCAATCGACCGAGAAACTCCGCCGTTCCGGAGTGAGCTATCGTTCCGAGTTGTTCGACGATCTCGTCGCGCGTCATTCCGATACCGCTGTCGGAGACGCTGAGAGACTGGTTCTCGGCATCCAGCGTCACGGAAATCCTGAGATCCGTCTCATCTTCCAGTAGTTCGGGCGTCGCGATCGCCTCGAATCGTAATTTGTCGTTGGCGTCCGAAGCATTGGAGATAAGTTCCCGTAGAAAAATCTCCTTGTTGCTGTAGAGCGAGTGCACCATAAGGTGCAGCAATTGCTTTACTTCGGCCTGGAAACTGAATGTTGTCTGCTGTTCGGAGTCCGCCATACGTACGCCCGGAGCACTGGAAGTGCAAGGCTAGATGGGGGCGATGATGAGTTTTTCAAGCGCCGCTTCGGCTCGATATGTGGGAGGATTCGTGATACAGGCGTAGAATCTGCGCGCCTATGAGCCCGGTGAACCAGAACGCGACGCTGGCACACGCAGCCACGGCGAACGTCGAAGCCAACGGTGCCCTGACGTCTACGAGTCGTATGACCGAGAGGATCAGCGCGGCAACCAGGCCGATCAGTAAACAACGAAGCCGGAGGCGCTCCCATGTCAGTAGCAATGAGAACATGAGATCCTCGATATCATCCAGCCACTGAAGGAATATTTCCACAGCTCGTATCTGCCCCTGGTTCTCGGTCACTTCATGGTGCCGAGCCAGACTACCTGCAGAAGACGGGTACCGCTGTGAGAGGGCTCTCAAAAAAAGGAACCGATCCACGGGACAAAGGGGTTTAACTTATTATAGGTTGACAGATTGAACACACTCAGTCTGAATGAAACTGGCAACCGCAGCGATCGATATACAAAGAATCCTTTTTCTGAATCCCAGGGGCGGAAGCGGCAAGACAACACTTGCCACGAATCTGGCCGCCAATTTCACTGTGTCGGGAAGCCGGCCCGCGCTCATGGATCTGGATCCTCAGGGCTCCAGTATGCGGTGGCTTACAAAACGACAAACCGAGCAAGCGCCCGTATATGGCATCGCCGGCTATGAGCGATCCGCTGCCGTTACCCGGAGCTGCCAACGTCGCGTGCCCCAGAACTGAGACCCGCTCATCATTGATACGCCAGCCGCACTCGAGACTTAGGGCCTTCCCGAACTTACGCGCAGTGCGGATGTCATTCTCGTTCCTGTGATGCCCTCTGACATCGACATTCACGCTGCCGCGAGGTGTATTGGAGATTTGCTACTAGTCACGAAGATCAAGCGGTCCGATGAACGGATCGGGACTATCGCGAACCGGGTACGGTCGAATACTCTCGTCTCGCAGTCACTGATGAGATTCCTCATCAGCCTGGATATCCCGCTGGTCGCAACATTTAGAGACTCGCGGAACTATGTCCGTTCCGCGGAGTTGGGAATAGGAATTTTCGAGATGCCGAGTTAGCGCGTCAGACAGGACCTGAGCGAGTGGGGCGCGCTGATGCGCTGGCTCGAGAGCAAGAATCAGGGTGTCGAGCTGGATCCGAGTCTGTCAGTCTGAAGCCGGAGCGACGGGTACCGCCTAAGAATCGGCAGGCTCGTCTTCTTTCCAGGTTTGTCTAACCTTGTCAACCCAGCTGTTATATCCACGCCAGCTATAGATAGAGGCGTCCAGGGCCGACCGCTGGGCCGGCTGGGTGTTAACTCGGGATAACCACTTTCGATACGCTTCCCAGCCCTGCTGCTCGCTGATGCGACGATCGCCACCCGCTGCGGAGTTCATCGTTCTAGATGTGCCGTTCGGTGCGCTTCTGTTCTCGCGCGACCCATCATAAAGTGCCGGGTGGAATTGATGGTTTTTCTGGTCGCTCATTTTCCCAGTGACATTCCCTGTCGTTGTGTAAGAGCAATTAAACCATCGCCAACCTCAATCGGCCAGGAACTACATCACAAACAAAATAGATGAATTATGTTATATAATATTGTGTTACGGCCGTTTTTTACGTAATCAACCAGGCCGTGGGTACGCTCGATGCCGCAGCCTGAGCTTCGCGAACGCTCAAGTCACTATTCGATAACAGGGGGCGTAGTGGGCAGGGTCAGAAAGTCTCATACGACGTTGCGACACGAAATCTTTTAACAGCAGATCGAGCAGCTCAATGAGCGATGATTCGCCATGAAGCTCGAACGGTCCATGCTCGTCCACTAGCCGGATGCCGGACTCACGAACATTTCCGGCCACGATTCCGGAGAACGCTCGTCGTAGATTGACGGCCAACTCATGAGTCGGCAAATCTCGTTGAAGATTGAGCATCGCCATACTCTCATGAGTAGCCTCGAACGTCTGCTGATACTTATGATCGATAGCTAGTATCCAGTTGAAGAAATACGCGTCGTCCTTCTCCTCGCGGAACTCCTGAACCTCCCGTAACCCCTCGTGTACAGCCGTCGCGACCTGCTTCGGGTCGTCGAGAACGATCTTGTAGCGTGCTTGTGCCGCCGGGCCGAGGGTAGCGCCTATGAAGTCGTGCAGTTGTTGGAAATAGGTCTCGCTACTTCTGGGTCCGGTAAAGACGAGCGGCAACTGCATAGCCTCATTATCTGGACTCAACAGGATGCCGAGGATGTAGAGAATCTCCTCGGCCGTACCGACGCCACCAGGAAACACGACGATCGCATGCGCGAGGCGGGCGAATGCCTCCAAGCGCTTCTCCATATCGGGCATGATCACGAGTTCGTTTACGATCGGATTCGGCGATTCCGCAGCGATAATCGTCGGCTCGGTTATGCCGAGGTAACGGCCGGCTCTCATGCGTTGTTTCGCATGGCCGAGTGCGGCACCTTTCATGGGTCCCTTCATCGCCCCGGAGCCGCATCCCGTGCAGACATCGAATTTTCTCAGGCCGAAGTGGTAACCGACCGCCTTGCTGTAATTATACTCCTCTCGGCTGATCGCGTGCCCTCCCCAGCAGACTACGAGCTTTGGTAGCTCGTCCGCACGAAAGACGCGCGCGTTCCTCAAGATATGAAAGACCGCGTTGGTAATGCCCTCCGATGTCGACAAGTCAAACCAGTCGCTACTCACAACCTCGTCATGGATATAGATCAGGTCTCTGACGACTGAGAAGAGTTGCTCTCGAATTCCACGAATCATCTGCCCGTCGACGAATGCCGACTCGGGCGCATTTCTTAGCGCCAGCTCCATACCGCGCTCTTGTTGAATGATCGCGATTCCGAAGTCCCGGAAGCGGTTGAGGATCTCCCGGACATCGTCGCTCTCCACACCCGCATTCAAGACCGCAAGAGAACACTGCCGCCAGAGTTCGTAGAGGCCGCCTTCACCCGTGTCCCTGAGCTTCGCGACCTCGAAGCGCGACAGTATCTCCAAGCTTCCCTCTGGACTGATATGTGCGTCCACCGCTCAGGAAACCTGGTCTATTGGGGTCGATATGGCGATGCTGGAGATCTCAGGGGCGGATCTCGATTGGAGTCGTTTCGTCGGTCATCAACCAGATATCTACCATGTCGGAATTGGAGACGGCGATACAACCGTCCGTCCAATCCCAGCTCTGATAGCGGCTCTCCGAATATTTGGGTACATTCGGCCGACCATGAATCATGATCTGCCCGCCCGGGTCAACATTTGCGGCTCGCGCCCTGGCGACGTCAGTTTCGTCCGGATAGGAGATTTGGATCGAAAGAAAATAATCGCTATCAGGATTCCGCACATTGAGTCGGTAGGTCCCCTCCGGAGTTCTGAAATCTCCCTCGCGTCTTTTGGGTCCTTCTGGTATCAGGCCGAGCGCAATATCGAAGCTACGCAAGACCTCTCCTTCCTTATACAGGTACAGCTTGCGTTCGGATTTGATGACGAGGAGATAATCCACTTTCTCATGCTGAGGAGTCAGACCAGGGGCGGCGATTGTACCTCCGGCCAGAAACAAGCCGAGCCCGAGGCATAGCCCTACGCGGCATAGTCCTACGTGGCACATCGCTATACGGGCAACCGTTTTCGTCATGCAGACGACTCTAAAGCATCTCGAGCGGGAATATCAATGAACTACGCAGCATAATTGATGCCTCAGGCGTTGCAGAGCGCCGCTATGCGCTGTTCGAGTGTCGGGTGGGACATGAACAAACGCCTGAATCCGCTCGCATGCCCGACCGAAACACCGAATGCCTGCATAGACGCCGGCAACTGCGAGGGTTGCTGCAGCCGTTACAGCCCTTCCAGTGCTCCGATCATGCCCTGACGCCCGGCCAGTTTAGCTCCGCCGGCATCTGCGCGGAATTCGCGGCGACGCGAAAACCACATGACGATCGTACTCGCGAGCACGCCCAACACGATCTGTGCCACGATGCTCGCGATGAAGAAACCCGGGCCGTAACCCCGCTCGGTTCGAAAAACCAGCCGGTCGACAAGGAAGCCAATCACTCGGGACAGAAATACGACGAACGTATTGATGACTCCCTGAATCAAGGCCAGCGTTACCATGTCGCCGTTTGCCACATGGCTAACCTCATGCGCGAGTACGGCTTCGACTTCGTCTTTACCGAGTCGATTGAGTAGTCCGGTACTGACCGCGACCAACGCATTGTTGCGTCTCGCACCGGTCGCGAACGCATTGACGTCGGCCGAGTCGTATACCGCCACTTCCGGCATACTGATACCGGCCATCTGTGCCTGTCGCTGTACCGTATTGACCAACCAACTTTCCGTCGCGTTCCACGGCGTTTCGATTACCCTCGCCCCAGTCATACGTTTCGCCGACCATTTGGAAATGGCTAGAGAGATAAAGGAACCTGCGAAACCGATGGCTGCCGAGAATATCAGTAACGCCTGTAGGTCCAGTTGTGTGCCCTGCTCTGCCAGTATCGATTCGATTCCGAGCAGCTATAATTCGACATACAGCATCATGAGTACGATGGCCGGAACATAAAGTATCGCAATGCTGGTAGCCAGGAATAGCAATATACGTTTCATAGCTGATCCGCCTTTGAGGCTCGTATTGGCATCGCCAGACTTGATTGGATTGGGCCAATCGCGAGAAATTCAACTCACCGCACACCGTCGTGACCGGCGCTGGTAAACGCAACGACACGAATTTTACCCGATCGAGTGTATCAGCCTAAGTCCTCACTGGTAGAATCTGCCGCGAAATGCGAGGCCGTTCAATAACCGATATGCCATGGAGCCGTTAGAGAATCGTTCGTTGCTGCAGTTCTGGGCGCCACGGTACTGGTTCACCTGGCTCGTCTATGCATGGATGCGAACCGTCGTCTTCCTACCCTTCGCCTGGCAGCTCTGGCTCGGCAAGGGGCTGGGCCGGATATTGCATGTCGTTCTCTATCCGAGGCGGCGTATAGCGGAGCGGAATCTGGCGGAATGCTTCCCCGAGTTAACCGATGAGGAGCGGGACGCTCTACGGCGAAGGCATTTCGAAGCAATCGGCGCATCCGTGACGGAAATGTCGATGGCGTGGTTTGGCTCGAAGAAGATCATTCGCGATCTAATCCGCGTGGAAGGCGGGGAACATCTGCAGGCTGCACTCGAAAAAGGTAAGGGCATAATACTGTTCAGCGCACATTTCACGACATTCGAATTCTTTTTTCCGGTCTTGGAGGAGCTTTGTCCCACCTTGTGCGCAATGTACCGCGCGCAGCGTAACGAGATGATGAATGTCATGATGACACGAGGACGCCGGCGCGCCATCGACAAACTGTTTCAGAAAGATAGCGTCCGGGACATGGTGAGAAGTCTTGCTGGAAATTCAGTCGTCTGGTACGCAGCTGATCAGAGTTATCGGCGCAAATACAGCGCACTTGTTCCCTTCTTCGGTGTGCCCGCAATGACGAACACGGCGACCGGTCGGATCGCGAAGATGAGTAAAGCAA
>CAYXNS010000009.1:19309-57139 GCA_964466315.1 uncultured Gammaproteobacteria bacterium | reverse complement strand
GCAACAGTGCTTACCTACTTCTGCCGTCGGCTTCCCGACGACTCAGGCTATGTCCTGAACATCGGAAAACCGCTCGAGAATTTTCCCAGCGACGATCTCGTCGAAGACACGGCACGCCTGATGAAGGAACTCGAGACCTATGTGCGTCAGTGCCCCGAGCAATATTGCTGGATTCACAAACGCTTCAAAGGCCGGCCCGAACCGTATCCGGATATTTATCAGACACAGAAGCAATCCGATTGAAGCCGCCGTCAAGCACTTCGGAACCACATGCCAGTCAATACGACCTGTCGTTGGTGCAGTTCTGGTCGCCACGCTATTGGGCAACGTGGTGCTTATTGTTCTGGCTGAAGAGTTCAGTGTATCTGCCATTCCGCTGGCAAGTCGCGATCGGGAAGTGGCACGGGCGAACCCTGAAATCCCTCCTTCACAAGACCCCTCGTGCGGCGCTGCGCAATCTCGAGGTCTGCTTTCCAGAACTGATGGACACGGAGCGGGAAGCATTGCTCGAGCAGCACTTCGAGGCGTTGGGCGTCTCTATCGCCGAAATGGCGTTGGGCTGGTTCGCTCCAATCAAGCGCTTGCGTAAACTCGTTCGAGTTGAAGGGCGAGAGAATCTAGAGAGGGCCCAGCAGGCAGGTAACGGCATTATCTTGTACGTCGCCCATTTCACGTGTCTAGAGGTCGGCGTAGCGATGCTCGAAGATCTCAGCCTACCGTGCGCCGCCATGTACCGTCCGCAGAGGAATGCGATGATAGACACGTTGGTTCGTCGCGGACGCAGACGCTTCTTGAACGAATCGATTCCTCGCGACAATGTGCGCGCGATGGTCCGGACTCTGCGCAACGGTGGGTCCGTCGTCTATTTACCCGACCATGCCTATGCGGGAACGAACAGCGAGTTGTTGCCGTTTTTCGGCGAGCCCGCCGTCACGAACACAGCAACGAGTAGACTAGCTGAACTCAGCGGCGCAACCGTTCTTGCTTACTTCTTTCGCCGTCTTCCGGATGACTCGGGCTACGTCCTGAACATCTCGCCACCTCTTCCCAATTTCCCGAGCGACGATCCAATCGATGACACGCGGCGCCTGGTCGCGCAGCTAGAGGACTACATCCGTATGGCCCCCGAACAGTATCTGTGGACGTATCGAAGATTCAAAGGCCGCCCGGTATCCTATCCCGACATCTACCGAGCCGATTGATAGCCCCGTTCGAGGGCCTGCCAGCCGCTTGAGTCGAACGCAGTACCCATCTCCAGCGCAACCTTATGCAGTGACCGGTTGAGCCGCCGTAGGTTGCCGTCGCGCCACGACCCGGAGCTTCGGAACTCACCTTTATCGAAATCGACGAGAAATACTCGCTGCTTGTCGTCGACGAGAATATTGCGTACGTTCAAGTCACTGTGATCCACGCCGTGATCGTGAAAGCGCCGTAATGTACGGCCGATGAGAGTCCAGTGTTCGATACAAGCGTCACCATCGTCGAGGATCGATTCGAGTGAACGCGTGTTATCCAGATAACCGGTGATAATGTCAGCCGTATAGCCGACCCCGAAACGACGCACGCGCGCCGCGATGGGTGGCGGCACGGGCAGATTTCGTTCGCGCAGCTCGGAAAGAAGTCGCCATTCCCGAAACGCCCGCGTCTGTTCGAGACCGCGCCAAAAATATCTATCACGGACAAAGCGGCCGACGAAGCCGCCGCGGTGATAGTGACGCAGAACCCAGGTCTCGTCGTTGTGGCGGACGAAGACGACCGATCCCCGCCCGGCAGCCTCACCGACGACCTTATCCGTCGTTCGCCAGTAGGATTGTTGGAACCAGTCGTCGGAAACCTGCGCCAAGCGACACGCATCGTACAAGACGGCGCTGTTTGCTTGATAGTTGAGCGTAGGTTCCACCACCGGCACAAATCTTATCACCATAGTACCGTACAGCGGTTTGGCTGGCGCTGCGTGTTCGATGGCTCGTTAGGAAAGTCCCTTATAGAGGTACGGTCCACCCAGAGCGGTTACGACGGCGCTACAGACCGCATCGACGGAGATCTCCCGCATACAGCGGAAATGATCGAGCGGGCAGTTCCTCTTGAAGCAGGGGCTGCACTCGAGGTCGAGATAGAAGACTCGTTTCGTCTGAGTCAGCGGCGGCGTAAAGCTCGGTGTGGAGGAACCATAAATCGCGATGACGTGCGTCGCCACGGCAGCGGCCATATGCATGAGGCCCGAGTCATTGGTGACGGCGACCGTAGCGGCGCTCAAGAGATCCACCGCCTCGGCCAGGCTGGTTTCTCCGCAGAGATTACGCGCACTGGTTTTATCGACCGATGACAGTATCACGTCGCCTAACTCTCTCTCTTTTGCGGATCCCAGCACGCGCACTCTGAGACCGACCCGTGCGAGGCGTGACGCCAGTTGTGCAAAATTCTCGAGCGGCCAACGCTTTGCCGGCCCGTATTCTGCACCCGGCATGAGCGCGACACTGTCGGCAGCGGCTTCCAGACCAAAGCGGGTCAATGTCTCTGCACGTCGTTCCGGGTCAACTCGCAACGACGGCTCTTCGATCAACGGCATCTCGGTCTCTGTCTGACCCATACCCAGCGCGATGAATCGTTTAACGGTTTGATCGAGCACTTCGGCATTGAATGGACGTATATCGTTCAACAGGCCGTAACGCCACTCCCCGCGAAAACCCGTGCGTACCGGAACTGACGCGAAGAAAGGTACGAGCGCGAATTTGAAGGATCGAGGCAAAACGATCGCCTGTGCATAATCTTCCGATCGCAGACGGTGGCCAAGCTTCCGGTGCATACGAAGACCGACTTTCCCATGACCGAGAGGCTGCTCGATCGTTCGAGCAATCTCGGGCATGCGCTCGAGTACCGGCTTGGACCACGCTGGAGCCAGTACGTGCTGCTCAACGTCCGGTGCACGGCGTCGTAGCAACTTGTAAAGGGCCTGAGCCATAACCATGTCGCCCACCCAGGACGGGCCGACAATCAGGATCTTTTGCGGTGAGCTCACTTAACCTCGGCAAGGCGATCTAGATAAACGTTTACTCCACTACTGACATCCATAAAATCGCCTTCGTAACCGACGGCTCTGAGCGCGCCGATATCCGCCTCGGTGAAGCTCTGGTAGCTCTCTTTCAGTACCCCAGGAAAGGGGATATAGAGTATCTTGCCCTTGCCATGGGATTCGATTACGGCACGCGCCACCTCATTGAACGTCGAAGCCTGACCAGTGCCGACGTTGAATATTCCGGAAAGCTCCGGACGCTCGGCAACCCATAAATTGACATTCACGACGTCATCCACGTAGATAAAGTCCCGCCGTTGTTCGCCGCTCTCGAAACCACCGCTGCCCTCAAACAATCGCGCCTCGCCACTTTCGAGGATCTGCTGATGGAGATGCCAGGCGATACTCGCCATTGCTCCCTTGTGTGCTTCACCGGGACCATATACGTTGAAATAACGCAGCCCCACGACTTGAGACCGGTTATCGGAAATCCGGCGTCGGATGTACTGGTCAAACAACAGTTTGGAATAACCGTAAACGTTGAGCGGACGCTCGAGGTGGAGATCCTCCCTGAACGTCTCGGCCGCACCGTACACGGCGGCCGACGATGCATAGATCAGTTGGATGCCCTGATCCAGGCAGTAGTCGAGCAACTCGGTAGAGTAGCGATAGTTGGTGTCCATCATGTAGCGGCCGTTCCATTCCGTCGTCACCGAACAGGCCCCCTGGTGAAAAATACACCGGGGCTTAAATCCCAGACCTGAACGCATGCGTCGCTGAAAACGATCCTTGTCCCAGTAATCTGCGATCTCGCAGTCCACGAGGTTCGAAAACTTATGCCCATCGGTCAGTTCATCCACGACCAGAATGTCCCGCTCACCGCGGGCATTCAGGCCGCGAATGAGATTACTACCAATAAATCCGGCACCGCCGGTCACGATAATCATGGTTTGCTACGACCTCTGTGCGAGATGCGGGTTATGTCCTGATAGAGCCGCCAATATCGCTCGATCATCACTTCCGGGCGATATTGCTCCGCCCGTCGCCGAGCGGCCACAGACATAGCATTGCGCAACCCGCCGTCCCTGTACAAGCGCAGGATCGCCTCGGTCAGCTCATCTGAATTCCCCGGGGGAACGAGTGTACCGTTTTCAGCATCAATCACGATATCCGGAATTCCGCCCACGGCACTCGCAACGATCGGCAATCCGAACTGCATAGCGTCGAGCAACACGGATCCCAACCCTTCTCGCAGCGACGGTAGGACGAAGAGATCGAACGCCGCGAGATAGTCGCCGACGTTCTCAACCCAGCCGGTAAAACTTACGTTACTAAGATCCGCGGCCGCTTCCCTGATGCGCTGCTCGTCCCGGCCGTCACCGACCAGCACGAACTGGATGTCCGGACACGACGACGCAATCCGGCGCGCCGACTCGATCAGTACCAGTTGGCCTTTGTGGCTATTATCGAGCGCCGCGACCTGGCCGACGAGGAACTTTCCCTTGAGCGACTCTCGGTATTGCCGGACCCAGGCCTTATCGGATGGGAAATCACTGACGACGCTGGGAATTCGCTGGATGATCGCGCGCGGCTCACTGTCAGCTAGAACTTCACCTATCGTACGGGACAACACCACGACGGTCGCCGCTCGCCGATACATGTAACGCGTCAATGGATCCGGTCTGGGGCGGTTATCCACGCGACGGGTAATGACGTAGGGGGTAGCCGACAGACCATGTCTGAGACAGGAAACCTGTGCGCCACGCGTCTCGTGTGCGTGCAGAAGTATTGCTCCGGCGGTTGCCATGAACGCTTCCAGTCGGCCGTCCACTGGGATGACTTCGATTCCAGGGGTATTTCCCAGCCGTGTATGAAGAGGCATACCCCGGCGCGTGATCAAGCGCTGCCGAGGAAGATGCGCCGCTAGGCCTCTTATGAGGATTTCCGTTTGACGCTCACCGCCTCGATACACGCGAGCGAGATTGATGTGGTGCAGGAAACCACCGCTGTCAGCGGCAATCACCATTCAGTCACTAGGACGCGACGTTCATCAATTCGTAACTTGCCCCGCAGTAGGGGCACTTGGCTTCGCCAGTCGCTTCTACGGGTAGGAAGACCCTTGGATGAGAGTTCCACAGATACATCCCGGGCAGAGGACAATGGAGAGGCACAGCTTCCCGACTGACGCGGTAGGTGTTCTCCGCGTTCGCAACGATTAAGTCCTCCTCGACACCGCCCGCTCGTCTCCGCACCTGTCCTTCTCCGTAATCTGAAGTGCCGCGATTATACTCTCTGGGCTCGAGGCTTACCCGGCGAATACCTCATCCCATACCGAAGCAACGTACTCCCTCTCAGCCGTCAACTCCGATGAATCCACGACCCTTCCCGTATCGTCGAGTGCGAGTACGTGCGAGCGCTCCCTGAGCTTCAGATAGATCGCCGTCAACTGCGCGCACCGTTCGGCGGGCACCAACTTTGCGAGTTCCAGTGCTTCGAGCTGACGAACGTTGTCCGGAAATTCGACCAACTCCAGAAATTCGGCCGCATGCTGGAGTACCCAATAGTCCACGAGAAATTCGATATCCGCCAATCCACCACGATCTTGCTTGATGTGGATGCTTCGCCGACTCTAACGCCAGATACCGAGCACTTGCTAGCCGTTGCGGCTCGCGAGAAAAAAGCCCCGCACTTGGCGGGGCTGTGTCTCACTCGATACCCGGCGGATATGACTTACATCATGCCACCCATACCGCCCATATCGGGTGGCATCGCCGGAGCGGCGGCCTCATCCTTAGGAGCTTCGGCAATCATTGCTTCGGTCGTCAGCAAGAGCCCCGCGACGGAGGCAGCGTTCTGCAACGCGAGACGAGTCACCTTGGTCGGATCGATGATCCCGAACTCGACCATGTCGCCGTATTCGCTCTGGGCTGCGTCGAAGCCGTAGTTGCCCTCGCCTGCTTCGACGGCATTCAGGATCACCGACGCATCCTCTCCCGAATTTGCCACAATCTGACGCAGGGGTTCCTCGACGGCACGACGCAGGATGTTGATTCCCACATTCTGATCGTCGTTGTCGCCCTCGAGCTTCGATACGGCCGCCAGAGCCCGGATAAATGCCACACCGCCACCGGCAACAACGCCTTCCTCCACGGCAGCGCGCGTCGCATGCAAAGCATCCTCGACCCGCGCTTTCTTCTCCTTCATCTCGATTTCCGTAGCAGCGCCGACCTTGATGACGGCCACGCCCCCTGCAAGCTTCGCGACCCGCTCCTGGAGCTTCTCGCGATCGTAATCGGAAGTCGACTCTTCCATCTCCTTGTTGACCTGATCGACGCGACCCTTGATGTCCTCGGGCCGCCCGGCGCCATCGATGACGGTAGTATTTTCCTTTGTGATCTGGATCTTCTTCGCTTCACCCAGATCCTCGAGGCTGGCTTTCTCGAGCGACAGCCCGACTTCCTCGGAGATCACTTGACCGCCGGTCAGTATCGCGATGTCCTGCAACATGGCCTTGCGGCGATCGCCGAAGCCCGGCGCCTTCACGGCAGCGACCTTCACAATCCCGCGGATGTTGTTCACTACCAGTGTCGCGAGAGCTTCGCCCTCCACGTCCTCGGCAATGATCAACAACGGCCGGCTCGACTTTGCGATACCCTCGAGTAGCGGCAGGAGATCACGGATGTTCGAGACCTTTTTGTCGTGGATGAGGATGTAAGGGTCTTCCAGCTGTACCGACTGACTCTGCTGGTCGTTGATGAAGTACGGCGACAGATAACCGCGATCGAACTGCATGCCTTCGACGACGTCGAGATCGTTCTCGAGTCCGGACCCTTCTTCGACCGTGATCACGCCTTCCTTGCCGACCTTGCCCATGGCGTCGGCAATGATGCTGCCGATCTCGGAGTCGGAATTGGCGGAAATCGTGCCGACCTGCGCGATCGACTTGTCGTCCTCACACGGCTGCGACAGCTTCTGCAGCTCCGCAACGAGCGCCACGGACGCCTTATCCACGCCGCGCTTCAAGTCCATCGGGTTGAAGCCCGCAGCGACGCCCTTGAGTCCCTCGCGAAGAACGGCCTGCGCGAGAATCGTGGCGGTCGTCGTGCCGTCTCCCGCGGCGTCAGAGGTCTGGGAAGCAACTTCCTTGACCATCTGAGCACCCATGTTCTCGAATCTATCTTCGAGTTCGATTTCCTTGGCGACGGATACGCCATCCTTCGTAACGGTTGGCGCGCCGAAACTCTTCTCGAGCACGACGTTGCGGCCCTTCGGGCCCAGTGTCACCTTGACGGCATTCGCCAGCGTGTTGACGCCCTGGAGCATCCGCTGACGTGCCTCATCGGCAAATCTCACTTCTTTTGGCATTTCGGTCTCCCGTGTTCCTTGAATTACTTTGTGCGATATGGAATCGAGGTTAGCCCTCGATTACGGCCATGACGTCGTCTTCTCGCATGACCAGGAGTTCTTCACCCTCGACCTTGACCTCCGTGCCGGAGTACTTGCCGAACAGGACTTTGTCGCCGGCCTTAAGGTCCAAGGCTCGCGTCTCACCGTTATCGAGCACCTTGCCGTTACCGACGGCAACCACTTCGCCTTTGATCGGTTTCTCGGTCGCGGTATCGGGAATCACGATGCCCCCGGGGGACGTTCGATCTTCCTCCGTGCGCCGAATGACGACACGATCGTGTAAGGGACGAATATTCATTACTGGGCCTCCCTCTCCAAGTCTATGATTTAATGGAAAAATTAATACGGCGGCCGCGTTCACTATTAGCACTCGGCCGGATCGAGTGCTAATAATAGGGATGGATCGTCAAATTTCAAGGGGTTGTGACCGATTGCCATGACACAAGGCACCGTCGAGGCTATCCTTAGCCGCCTCATTAGCACTGGCGGACTCGTCTGTTGAGCCCGGAAGCCCTGCTCGTATTGACGACCTGTGGCAACGCCCAAGAGGCCGGCGAGCTCGCTGACGTACTCGTCGGCGAGCGCCTGGCAGCGTGCGTCAGCAGGCTCGAGGGTATAGAGTCAACTTACCGTTGGAAGTCGAAGTTACAGCATGATCAAGAGGTGCTCGTACTAATAAAGACCACACAGGAACGGTTCGAGGCGCTGAAAGCATCCATTTGCGAACACACGAGTTATGAACTACCGGAAGTCTTGGCTGTCCCTATTCATAGCGGTTCTTCGGACTATCTGAAGTGGCTCGCCGCATCGGTCAGCCCGGAGGAATAACCTATGCGTTACTCGTGTAGCGTAACGACCAAGCTATTAGTTCTTATTCCGAGCCTTGCGGGGTACGGAATCGCCGTGGCACAAGACGTGTTGCCGCCCGAACAGGCGTTCCCGTACACGATCAACGTGGCGGCGAACGAACTCGTATTGGAGTTCGAGATTCAAGATGGCTACTACCTGTACCGTGAGCGATTCGGCTTCGCGAGCCAGACGGACGCCGTCACACTGAGCGAACCCGCTCTCCCCGACGGAAAGATCTATGAAGATGAGTTCTTCGGCGTCGTCGAGACCTATCGCGGCCCGCTCGAAGTCCGGATTCCTTATGCGCGCTCGGCGCAGGTCGATTCGATGGACTTCCAGCTCCAGCTACAAGGCTGCACCGACATTGGCCTATGCTATCCCCCGCAACGCTGGATCAGCAGTGTCTCACTGCCGACAGAATCTCTCGCCGGAAGTTTGTTCGGCGAGCTGATCTCTGGCACATCGGACGCCGAGATTTTGCCGGCCGAAGAAGCGTTCGTCACGAACAGCCGCATCGACGGCGCGAACGAGATTACGCTGAGCTGGCAGATCGAGCCCGGCTACTACCTCTATAGAGACAAGTTCGAATTCAGTTCCGACAGTGCGATCCAGCTCGGCGCAGCGCGTCTCCCCACCGGCGAGCCTCACTACGACGAACACTTCGGCGACGTCGAAGTCTATTACGACTATGTCGAGGCCACACTGCCATTCTCGAGAGCGTCTCCCGATGCCATCGAAGTCATCATCGATGCGCGATATCAGGGCTGTAAGGTCGACAGCATCTGCTATCCGGTCATCACCGAATCCGCTACGCTCGATGTTCCTCCGTCGAGCGCGTTCGCAGCGGCCGTCGACGATGCACCGTTGCTGGTCTCCGAGCAGGACCGGCTCGCGTCCGTGATCATCAACAACTCGTGGTGGAAGGTGTTCGGGATTTTTTATGCCGCCGGTCTGCTGCTCGTGTTCACCCCCTGCGTGCTGCCGATGGTACCCATCCTCTCCGGCATCATCGCCGGACAGGGTAATGATGTGACCGCCGCCAAGGGCTTCTCGCTGTCGCTCACCTATGTCATGGGCATGGCATTGACCTACACGGTCGCCGGCGCGCTCACTGCATTGGCCGGAGAGCAGGTCCAGGCCGCGTTTCAGGAGCCGTGGATACTAACGTTATTCGCGGGACTATTCGTTGCGCTCGCGCTCAGCATGTTCGGCATGTACGAGCTACAGATGCCAACCGGGATCCAGACGCGAATAGCCAACCTGTCAAACAATCAGAAGGCGGGCACTTACGTGGGCACGGCGATCATGGGCGTGTTGTCCGCACTGATAGTAACGACCTGTGTCGCGCCGCCGCTCGTCGCGACGCTGGCCGTGATCGGGCAAACGGGCGACGTTCCGCGCGGCGCCGGCGCGTTATTCGCGCTGAGCATGGGAATGGGTTCGCCGCTGTTGTTGGTCGGCGCCTCCGGTGGCAAATTCTTGCCGAAGGCCGGGCCGTGGATGAATACCGTTAAAGCGGGCTTCGGCGTCATGATGCTCGGGCTCGCAATCTGGATGATGGAACGCGTACTGCCGGGGAGTGTCACGCTGCTGCTGTGGGCGCTGCTCGTCTTCCTGACGGGCGTTTTTCTCGGCGCGTTCGAGCTGCTGCCCGAGGCGGCGCCGGCCGGGAGACGCCTCGGCAAAGGACTCGGCGTCATGGCCTGTATCTACGGTGCCGTCATGCTTATCGGCGTAACCCTTGGCGGCGACGATCCGCTCGAGCCGATTCCGAGGGGCGGCCTCCTGGCAGGCTCGGCCGAGGATGTGTCCGCGAGGCACCTGGCTTTCGAGCCCGTGGAGTCTGTTGCCGAGCTCGAAGTCGCCCTATCCGAAGCTCGAGCCGCGGGGACACCCGTCATGTTCGATTTCAGCGCCGAATGGTGTGTCGCCTGTAAAGAGATGGAGAAATACACTTTCCCGGATAAGGGCGTCATCGCAGCGCTGGATTCCTTCGTTCTATTACAGGCTGACGTAACCGAAAACGACGACGACGATAAGGAGCTGCTTCAGTATTTCGGTAGCTTCGGACCACCGACCATTGCCTTCTTCGATGCTGCGGGGCAGGAACAGCCCGCATTCAAGCTCGTCGGATTCGTCCCGCCGGAGGATTTTGCGCCACACGTTAAGCGGTTGGCCGCTCTATAACGACTGGCACACCATGGCCCGCACAGCGTTAGTCACCCTGTTGCTGAGTAGCACAGCCGTTCTGGCATACATCGGCTACCGCGCCCTCGATCTCGTGCCCATCCCGCCCGAACCTGTGGCAGCCCTCTTCGCGCCGGCAGAACCCGTAGAGATGCTTCCCGAGTTCACGCTGGAGAATGCCGCCGGCGTTCCGCGGTCGATCCGGAGCTGGCCCGGCAAGGCTTTGATCGTCAACTTCTGGGCAACCTGGTGCGCGCCCTGCCTCAGGGAGATTCCGCTGCTCGTCGAGTATCAGAACACACAACGTGAAGGTTCCCTGCAAGTTGTCGGGATCGCCGTCGATCGGCCGGACCCGGTACACGCATTCATGGAAAACATGGAATTCAACGACCCCGTCCTCATCGGGCAGTCGGATGCGATGGATGCAGCGGCTTCATTCGGAGTGGAGTTCTTCGGCCTGCCGTTCAGCGTCTTCACGGATACCGCGGGCCGGGTACTCGGCGTACACACCGGCGAGTTACACGCCGAGGATCTCGACAACCTCGTGGGCATCCTGGAAGCGCTCGAGACCGGCGACACAGACGTCGCCCGCGCCCGCGCCCGCCTAGCCGGGCGGATGTAGCCGCCACGAACTGAACGCGACTAAGTACGGCTAATTTCGGCGAAAATGGTGTAAACTAGCCTATATTTGCTTCGATCTTCGGATATGGCGCGCTTATTGCTCATCAACGGCCCGAATTTGAGCCTGCTCGGACAGCGGCAATCGGAAATCTATGGGCGCGCCACACTCAAGGAGATCGAGGGGCGCCTGACCGAGCTGGCCGAGGAACGGCGACACGAGCTCTCTTGCTATCAGACCGACGCTGAGCACGAACTACTCAAACGCATCCACGGCGCTCGCGACGAGAATATCGATCTCATTCTCTTCAACCCGGCTGCCTTCACCCATACGAGCATCGTCCTGAGAGACGCGTTGCTCGCTGTCGGAATCCCGTTCATCGAAATCCATTTGTCGAACGTCGCCGCCCGTGAGGATTTTCGGCAGCAGTCGTTTTTCTCCGACATCGCGATCGGGACCGTGGCCGGATTCGGCATTACGAGTTACGAACTTGCGTTAATTGCTGCCGAACGCTATCTCGCGGCTACCTAGTGCCCTGTCCTACACAAGAAAACGCCGCCGAACAACAAGGAATAATATGTGGATATCAGAAAGGTCAAGAAACTGATCGCACTGCTCGAGGAATCCGGGATTGCGGAGATAGAGATCACCGAGGGTGAAGAGTCGGTAAGAATCAGTCGATATTCTCGTGAAGAGCCACCCGCCGCGGGGCTGGCACCGGTTACCACCACTGTCGCGAAACCACGAGTAGTGGAGGCCTCGGTACCCGAGGCGATGCGCTCAGGACACGAAGTAACTGCTCCGATGGTGGGAACGTACTATTCGGGTCCGGCACCGGGCGCGAAACCTTTCATCGAGATTGGTACCGACGTTACCGTCGGCGATACTCTGTGCATCATCGAGGCCATGAAGATGATGAACCAGATCGAAGCCGAGGTCGCCGGCCGGGTAGTCAGCATACTGATCGAGAACGGCGCGCCCGTGGAATTCGGCCAACTCCTGTTCATCATCGAAGAATAGCGGCGCAATGCTCGATAAGGTCCTCATCGCAAATCGCGGAGAGATTGCCCTTCGCGTCGTTCGCGCGTGCCAGGAACTCGGCATTAAAACCGTTGCGGCGCATTCCTCCACCGATGCCAATCTCAAGCATGTGCTCCTGGCCGACGAAACAGTCTGCATTGGGCCGGCAGCATCTTCCCAGAGTTATCTGAATATGCCGGCGCTGATCGCCGCAGCGGAAGTTACCGATGCCGTCGCGATCCACCCCGGTTATGGCTTTCTATCCGAGAGCGCCGACTTCGCGGAGCGGGTTCAGGAAAGCGGTTTTACCTATATCGGCCCCAATCCTGAGACCATACGATTGATGGGAGACAAGATATCGGCCATCCATGCTATGCGAAGCTCGGGCGTTCCCTGCGTCCCCGGCTCGAGCGAACCCCTTGCCGAGGACAACGAAGAGAACGCGCGTCTTGCACATGATATCGGCTATCCCATCATCATCAAAGCGTCGGGCGGAGGAGGCGGACGCGGCATGCGCGTCGTTCACAGCGAAGCGTCGTTGTTCAATGCCATTGCCGTGACGAAGGGAGAAGCTCTCTCCGCATTCGGTAACGACCAGGTCTATATGGAGAAATTCCTCCCGAGTCCGAGGCACGTCGAGTTTCAGGTTCTCGCCGACAGTCATGGCAATGCCATTCACCTGGGCGAGCGAGATTGTTCGATGCAGAGGCGCCACCAGAAAGTCGTCGAAGAGGCGCCGGCGCCGGGGATCACGGAAGAACAGCGCTCGCGCGTGGGAGAACGTTGTGCCGAAGCCTGCCGCGAGATCGAGTACCTCGGGGCCGGGACGTTCGAGTTCCTCTTTCAGGACGGCGAGTTCTTCTTTATCGAGATGAACACGCGTCTGCAGGTCGAACACCCGGTGACGGAGATGGTGACGGGACTGGACATCGTGAAAGCGCAGTTGTTGATTGCCGCCGGCGAGCCGCTCCCGTGGAAACAGCAAGACGTCAACTGGGTCGGGCACGCCATCGAATGCCGTATCAACGCCGAGGATCCCAAGACCTTCATGCCCTCTCCCGGCACCGTGAATCTCTGGCATGCTCCGGGCGGCCCGGGCATTCGTGTCGATAGCCACATGTACAGCGGCTACTCAGTCCCACCGCACTACGATTCTCTGATCGGTAAGCTCATCGCGCATGGCGAGACCCGCCGATCCGCGATCGCGCGTATGACTACCGCGTTAAGCGAGGTCATCGTGGAGGGCATACGAACGAACATTCCCCTTCATCAGGAAATCTTTCAGCACGCCGCGTTCAAGAAAGGCGGTACCGATATCAATTATCTAGAGAAACGCCTCGGACTGAGCTAGCCAGACGTGCCGTGGCATCAGTTAGAACTGTCCCTCAACGCGGCCGAACTTCCTAAGGCAGAGCCCCTGCTGGAACTTGTCGGCGCAGAGGAAATCTCACTCGGAGACGCTGCCCGATCCGATATCTTGGAACCTGATCCCGGCACCACGCCGGTTTGGCCGAACGTCTCCCTCCGCGCACTGTTTCCGACGGAGACGATCGCAGAACTCGCCGGTAGAACGCTGGCGAGCGGGCTCGATCGCGACATTCGAACTCACGTTCGGCAGCTGAACGAAGACGGCTGGCTCGAGACTTCCGCACAGCGACCCATGATACAAGTGGTGGGCGAGCGCCTAACTCTCATCGCCGCGAATCAGGAATGTAATGATCCTGCCCGTGTCGGTGTGAAATTGAATTTCGGTCTTGCGTTCGGTACGGGAGATCATCCGACGACAGCATTATGCCTGGAATAGCTGGACGCGAATCTCGCGCCCGGGACCAGATTACTCGATTACGGCTGCGGCTCGGGCGTGTTGGCGATCGCGGCTTTGAGACTAGGAGCCGCCGCAGCGTGGGCTGTTGACCTGGACCCGCAAGCGCTCACAGCAAGTCATGACAATGCGCGCCTGAACGATATCGAGGACCGGCTCTGGATCGGGTCGCCCACGCAACTCCCCGATCTCGAGGTCGATATACTCGTTGCGAATATCTTAGCCGACCCTCTGCAGGAACTTGCCCTACGATTCCACGATTTCGTCGTGCCCGGTGGTCATATCGTGCTCAGCGGCATCCTGAGCAGGCAGAGTAATGCGGCTCGAGATGCCTACTCCGCGGGCTGTTCGGCCCGTTCTCCGAACGGTACGCGGACGGCTGGGTCTGTCTATCTGCACCCAGAGCCTGATTATGCTCGCTGCGCGCCGATACCGGTGGCGAATACGGATGACTACGCGGTAGAACCTATAGAGTGTATCCTCGGGTACCGAGCTCATGCTTTTTACACGCTGCCCAGACTGTCAGACGACTTTTAGAGTCACCGCCGGTCCTTTGCTCAAGGCGGGAGGCAAGGTTCGTTGCAGCCGCTGCGATGTGATATTCGTCACAGACGACGGGCTGAACAACCCGACCCCGACAACGGAAATCAGTGTCGAGTCCGCGGTAGCGCCAGAGGAAGTGTTAGCGGACTGGGCGACGGATCATGCTTCCAGTACCGACGGTTTCGTCCTTTTGGAAAGCACGGTGGATGCCCCCCCCGACGAGGACAGCGCCGAAAGCGAATTGGCCGACGCCGAAGACACAGCCGATGACTCCCCCGACGTGGAGGACGCCGCGAACGGAGAGCCGGACGGCCTGCCCGCCCTGGAAGATCTGGACGAAGCCCTCACGACAACTGCGTCGATTCCCGACACAGATGGTCCTCAGGATGACTGGACCGCATTCTTCAAGCGCGTGAGCGAAGCGCAGGGAGCGGCGACGAATGCGGTAGCGCAACTTCAGGTCACGGCCGAGGATCTCGAAGATAGCAGCCCGGCACCCGACCAGGACCTGACACCCGAGCAGATAGACGTGACGCTATCGGGCGACCATGAGTTGGAGAGCCAGCTTGCGGCTCTCACCAAAGTAGTGCAAGAACCCGAGCAATCGGGGCGACGTACATACCGATGGCTCGTCGGAGCTATCGTCTTGACGATCGCTCTCTTTTTTCAGACGATTCATTACTTGCGAGCCGATCTCGCAACTCATCCAGTGATCGGCTCGGCCGTACAATCTGCCTACGGCATATTCAGTGTATGGCTGACGCCCGAGTGGGACCTATCACAATACGAAATTCTCGATTGGGTCGCAACGGCCGAGTCGGTGGCCGCGAGTGAAGACACGCTGAGTATCGCCGCGCGCATTCATAACAATGGGCCAGATGCGCAGCCGTATCCGAGTATATATCTGCAGCTCAAAGATCGCTGGGATCAAACAGTCGGCAGCCGTATATTCGCTCCAGATGAGTATCTGCCTTCGGATCACGGCGCGGACGGCCTGATGGCAGCCGGAACGACGGTACCGGTAAAATTGGACCTCGTAGACCGGAATGAAGACGCCTACAGCTTCGAGCTGGACGTCTGCATTGAAGCGGCGGCAGGCTCCATTGCATGCGTATCCGATACGGTGTTCGAGTAATTCCGGACCTTCGAACCATGAGAATCGGCGATATCGAGTTTCGCAACTTGATTGCTCTCGCGCCGATGGCCGGCGTGGCGGATGCACCGTTCAGGCGAGTCTGTGCCGATCTCGGGGCCGGAATGACGACCAGCGAGATGATAGCCGCTGATATCAATCTCTGGGAGAGTAGGAAGACTCGGCAGCGGCTGAGGTCATGGGGCAAGCACTTGCCGCATATTACCCAGATCGCAGGGTACGACCCGGAAATACTTGCCGCGGCCGCTCGCCGTGCGCAGGCACAGGGCGCAGCCATCGTCGACATTAATATGGGGTGCCCGGCGAAGAAAGTCTGCCGGCGTCTCGCCGGCTCCTCGCTGCTCAAGGATCCGCGGCTCGTTCGCCGAATCCTGAAGCGCGTGGTCGAGTCAGTCACCGTGCCCGTAACGCTGAAAATCAGAACCGGGTGGTGCCCGGCCTCGCGAAATGGTGTCGTTATCGCACGTATCGCGGAAGATTGCGGTGTCTCCGGACTGACGGTTCATGGTCGTACTCGAAACTGTAAATTCAACGGCGTTGCCGAGTACGACACCATTCGTGCGATCAAGGGTACCGTCACCATTCCCGTCATCGCCAATGGCGACATCGACTCGCCCGAAAAAGCGCGCGCCGTGCTCGACTACACGAGCGCAGATGGGATTATGATTGGAAGAGCCGCACGCGGACGACCGTGGATATTTTCCGAAGTAAAGAATTTTCTCAGTTCAGAGCGAGATGAAAATTCATTCCTTCACTTGCCGTCTGTCCATGATATCATTCTCAATCACCTCGATAGTCTCTACTCCTTCTACGGTGAGTCGACTGGGGTTCGCGTTGGTCGAAAGCATTTATCCTGGTATGCGCAATATCAGGAGAGGGCGGATGTCTTTCGCGATCGGGTAGTGCGTGTCGAGACAGCTCGGGAACAACTCGAACTCACACGGGCATTTTGTAATCGATTTTCACACAAGGCTTCAGCCGAGCGTGTGCGTTCTGGGAGAGAACGCGGTGGTGAAGACGACCAGCAGAAAGAAAACAGCCAGCAAGAAGAAAAAGAAGGCGAGTGCAGCACCGCCTGCTATGGGAGTTCGAAACAAGCCGTTGAGTGCGCTGACCGACGAAGCGTTACGCGGCTATCTCACTAGTCTCAATGGCCATAAGCCTGCGGCACTCTACCAGCTAGTCATGAGTGAGGTCGAAAAACCTCTCTACAGGGCTGTGTTGGAGTATGCCGACGGCAATCAGAGCGAAGCTGCCGAGATTCTCGGCATCAATCGAGGAACGTTGCGCAAGAAACTGAAGATCTACAAGCTTCTGGGTAGATGAGCCGGCCGGTGAGCCAGCCTCGCAGAGCTCTACTCAGCGTTTCCGACAAGACAGGACTCGTACCTCTAGCTAGAGGCCTGACCGAACTCTCTTTCGAGCTGATCTCGACCGGCGGTACCGCCCGGACGCTTCGCGACGCGGGCCTCGCCGTAACCGATGTCGCTGACGTCACGGGTTTCCCCGAGATCATGGCTGGGCGCGTAAAGACACTCCACCCCGCCGTCCACGCCGGCCTGCTGGCTCGATCTGGGATGGACGACGAAGTTCTGGCGGAGCACGGGGTCGAAAGTATCGACCTGCTCGTCGTAAACCTTTATCCCTTCGAAGCCACTGTCGCGTGCAATGACTGCACCGTCGAAGACGCGATCGAGAATATCGATGTCGGAGGCCCCGCTATGCTGCGAGCGGCGGCAAAGAATCACGCTCGGGTCACCGTCGTCGTAGATCCGGATGACTACGGCCGCGTACTCGATGCTTTTCGGGACGGCGATCCGCCGGCTGACTTGAAAAACAGTCTTGCAGTCACCGCTTTCGAGCATACCGCCCGATATGATGCCGCGATCGGTGGATACCTCGCCGAGCAGTATGGCGGCACTCTGAATTTTCCCGACCCCTTGATCCTCGGCTGGCGACGCGTCACTATGCTTCGCTACGGAGAGAATCCGCACCAGACCGCGGCCTTCTATCGCGACCCGGAGCCGGGAGCGGGTACGATTGCTGGCGCTCACCAACTTCAGGGAAAACCGCTCTCCTTCAATAATGTCGCGGATGCGGATGCCGCGTTCCAATGCGTCAAAGCGTTTTCGGAATCCGCTTGTGTCATCGTCAAGCACGCCAATCCATGCGGGGTCGCCGTTGCATCAAGCACGCTCGATGCTTACCGCGGAGCTTACAGCACGGATCCAACATCTGCGTTTGGTGGCATCATCGCGTTCAATCGCCCTTTGGATGAAGAAACGGCAGCCGCGATCATCGACCAACAGTTCGTGGAAGTCATCATCGCCCCGCAAGTGGATCCGGACGCGCGACAATGCCTCGAAACGAAAAAGAATACTCGCGTATTGGAGTCCGGTGCTCTCCCGACAGCGGTGCGCGAATCCCGCTCCCACTGGAATTTGCGCTCAGTGGAAGGAGGATTGCTTCTCCAAGACAGCGATGACGGCGATCTGCAGGGCGTCGAACTCGAGATCGTAACAAATCGCGAACCATCCGCTGCCGAACTCAAGGATTTACACTTCGCTTGGACCGTCGTCAAGTACGTTAAGTCCAACGCTATTGTCTATGCCCGCGAAGGCCGAACACTCGGCATAGGAGCGGGTCAGATGAGCCGTGTCGTGAGTTCACGTATTGCGGCAATGAAAGCGGCCGACGAGGGACTTGCGATCGCGGGCGCCGCGATGGCTTCGGATGCATTCTTCCCGTTTCGCGATGGCATCGACATCGCTGCCGAATACGGTATTTCGGCCGTGATCCAGCCCGGAGGATCGGTGCGCGATGACGAGGTAATTCAGGCGGCTAACGACCACGGCATGGCCATGGCCCTGACACGCATGCGGCATTTTCGGCATTAGCTGGCGTCACAAAAGGATGAGCGCGCCATGAAAGTACTCGTTGTGGGCGGTGGTGGCCGCGAGCACGCGCTGGCCTGGAAAGCTGCTCAATCGCCGCTGGTAACGGAAGTCCTGGTTGCTCCGGGTAACGCCGGAACGTCAGCCGAGCCGAAGACGCGTAATGTGCCCATCGAGGCTACTGACCTGGACAGCCTGGTCGAGTTCGCCCAGTCCGAGGCTATCGACATTACGATAGTCGGCCCCGAACAACCCCTTGTGGCCGGAATCGTCGATCGTTTCGAGGCTGCCGGGCTCAAGTGTTTCGGCCCACGTGCCGCAGCTGCAGAGTTGGAAGGGTCGAAGGCGTTCACGAAAAACTTTCTCGCGCGTCACAACATTCCGACTGGCGACTATCAAACGTTTTCCGAGGTCGACCCGGCGTTGGATTACATCCGATCCCAGGGCGCGCCGATCGTAATCAAGGCCGACGGATTGGCCGCAGGTAAGGGAGTTATCGTCACCGCAACCGAGCGCGAAGCCGAGGACGCCGTCCGCTTCATGCTCGAGCAGAACGCGTTCGGTAAAGCCGGTGCCAGCGTCGTTGTCGAAGAATATCTTACCGGCGAGGAAGCGAGTTTTATCGCTATAGTGGATGGAACCGATATCCTGCCACTCGCAACGTCTCAGGATCATAAGACGCGCGATGACGGAGATAAAGGCCCCAACACTGGTGGTATGGGTGCCTATTCGCCTGCGCCGGTCATCACTGCGGACGTACACAAACGGATCATGGAGCAAATCATGATCCCAACTGTGAAAGGAATGGCGGCGGAAGGCACCGTGTATCGAGGCTTTCTATACGCCGGATTGATGATCGATGAAGATGGCCAACCAAAGGTCATCGAGTTCAACTGCCGCTTCGGTGATCCCGAAACACAGCCTGTACTCGCGCGACTTCGATCCGATATCGTGGAGCTCTGTCTACGAGCTTGCGACGGTGGTTTGGCCCGCACGGACGTAGCTTGGGACCCGCGCGCATCGCTTGGCATCGTCACTGCCAGTCAGGGGTATCCTGGCAGCTATGCGAAGGGCACCATAATACACGGCCTCGATCAGAATCTAGGGCCGAACGTCAAAGTATTTCACGCGGGAACGCGTTTCGAAAACGGCCAGACCGTAACGAGCGGCGGCCGTGTTCTGTGCACGGTGGCGCTTGGCACGGATGTCAGTGAGGCACACGACCGAGCGTACGACGCCGTAGCGAAGATCGGTTGGGACGGGGCATTCTATCGAAACGATATAGGCTATCTGGCGATAGCGCGCGAGTGTGCTAACGCTTCATAGCCTCGAAGAACTGTAGGTTGGTCTTTGTATCCTGCAGTTTGTTCAATAAGAACTCTATTGCCGCCAACTCGTCCATCGGGTGAAGCACTTTACGCAGCACCCAGATCTTCTGCAGCTCCTCGGGTTCGGTCAGCAGCTCTTCCTTACGCGTTCCGGATCGGTTGATATTGATGGCGGGGAATACTCGTTTCTCCGAGATGCGCCGATCCAGATGTATCTCGAGGTTACCCGTACCCTTGAACTCCTCGTAGATGACTTCATCCATCTTCGAGCCCGTATCGACCAGTGCGGTAGCGATGATCGTCAGGCTACCACCCTCTTCGATATTCCGGGCTGCTCCGAAAAACCGCTTCGGCCGCTGTAGAGCATTCGCGTCCACACCGCCGGTCAGAACCTTGCCTGACGACGGTACTACGGTGTTGTAGGCCCTCGCGAGCCGCGTAATAGAATCCAACAGGATAACGACGTCACGTTTATGCTCCGTCAGACGTTTGGCCTTCTCGATTACCATCTCGGCAACCTGAACATGCCGGGTCGCGGGCTCGTCGAAGGTGCTGGAGACGACCTCACCCCGCACGGTGCGCTCCATCTCCGTAACTTCTTCTGGGCGCTCATCGATGAGAAGGACGATGAGATCGACATCGGGATGATTGGCAACGATGGAGGCGGCGATATTCTGCAACAGCATCGTCTTGCCGGCCTTAGGCGGTGAAACGATCAAGCCCCTCTGACCTTTTCCGATGGGGGCAACCATATCAATGATACGAGCCGTCAAGTCCTCCGTGCTGCCGTTGCCTTGCTCAAGCTGCATCCGCTCTTTCGGAAATAGCGGCGTCAAGTTCTCGAACAGAACTTTGCCCTTGGCATCTTCGGGAGAATCATGGTTGATCTGACCAACCTTGAGCATCGCGAAGTAGCGCTCACCGTCCTTGGGCGGGCGGATGAGCCCGGAGACCGTGTCTCCGGTGCGAAGATTAAAGCGTCGTATCTGACTCGGCGACACGTAGATGTCGTCGGGTCCGGCTAGATAAGAGCTGTCAGGCGAACGCAGAAAACCGAAGCCGTCCTGCAGGATCTCGAGAATTCCTTCGCCGAAGATGTTCTCGCCATTCTGCGCGTGTGCCTTGAGAATGGAAAAGATGATGTCTTGTTTACGTGAGCGCGCAAGGCTCTCGAGCCCCATTGACTGGGCGAACTGGACGAGCTCCGACGCCGGCCGGGTCTTTAGCTCGGCTAGATTCATCGCGCTTTTCGACTGCTCGAGTTCCTCGGCAGGAATAACTTCGAACGCTTCATCGTCCGGGAACTCCTCGCGAGGAGCTCTCTTGCGGCGAGAGCTTCGCTTCTTGCCGTTATTGTCTCGTTGTTGCCTCGAGCCGTCTTTTGACCGGGCACGTGCTGAATTACCCAAGTATCCCCTCACGAATATCTACCAACGTTGTTGAAAAGTCCTATCCCTTTGCCGATCCAGAATCGATGTGCTTGTCTAGAAATGCCACTAGCGTCGCTTTAGGCACCGCGCCTACTTGTTGAGCGGCGACCGCGCCGTCCTTGAACAACAGTAGTGTCGGAATGCTTCGAACGTTGTACTTCGGCGCGGTCATCGGGTTTTCCTCGATATTTAACTTAATAACCTGAAGCCGGTCCTTGTAATCATCCGCAATCGACGCAAGTAGCGGGGCAATCATCTTGCAGGGGTCACACCATTCCGCCCAGAAATCCAGCAATACAGGTCGCTGCGCATTTACGACGTCTGCTTCGAAATCACCGTCCGTTGTATGTACGACCTGATCACTCACCTGTCGGATCCTCCGATTTGCTTCGATTTCGTAATTACTCCAACCGTGACTGCTGCAACACGTGGCGGCAAAAGAAACTGTACTGAAAGTGACGCCGCCTGCCCGGTCAGGCACAATATCGCTGCTGATTGCTTCCTTATGAAACTCGCGGGAACGTCGTGGGTATTTGAGGAGGCGAGATCTCTCGCCTAGATATCCGTCTTTTTAACCGTTGAGAACGTAATTTGCAAGTCTTGACGCCTGACTCTGAGACCGAATCAGGCCCACAGGGGCACCTCACCGAGCTGGAATTCAAATCCCTGCAGCTTTCGGAGAAGTTGCTGCACGGTATAGCCGATGCGGGATTTACGCATTGCACGCCGATCCAGAGCAAGACCCTCCCCCTGGCGCTGATCGGGCATGACGTTGCGGGCCAGGCCCAGACAGGCACTGGCAAGACCGCGGCTTTCCTTATTGCGCTCTACGCTCGATTACTCGATCAAGAGTTACCGCCGACGAATCGATCGGAACCCCGTGCGCTTATCATGGCGCCCACCAGGGAACTCGCCGTCCAGATTCATGCCGATGCAGCCCAGTTGGGCAAGCACCTTCCGTTCAAGCTCGGTCTTGCATTCGGCGGCACGGATTATGACAAACAGAGACGAGCGCTCGCCGACGGCATCGACATACTGGTCGGTACGCCCGGCCGCCTCATCGACTACTACAAGCAGAAAGTTTACACATTGCGTCGCATTCAAGTCCTGGTACTTGACGAGGCTGATCGAATGTTCGACCTGGGGTTTATTCGCGACATTCGTTACGTATTGCGGCGCTTGCCCAAGCGGGAGAAGCGGCTCAATATGCTGTTCTCTGCTACGCTGTCACACAGAGTGCTCGAGTTGGCTTACGAGCACATGAACGATCCGGATCTGATTCGGATTGAGCCTGATAAGGTGACCGTGGACGGCGTGCGGCAATCCATCTACTTCCCCTCGAACGAAGAGAAAATTCCATTGCTAATTACGCTTCTTAGCCAGATGGACTCTCGTCGCACCATGGTTTTCGTCAACACGCGCCGTGAAGCCGACAGGCTGCAGCATTATCTGGAACACAATGGGATTCATGCACAGGCCATATCGGGGGATGTACCTCAACGCAAGCGCCTCAGGATGATGAAGGCTTTCCATTCCGGAGAGCTGCCGGTACTGATCGGTACGGATGTCGCTTCGCGTGGACTGCACATCCCTGACGTGGGTCATGTCTTCAACTACGACCTGCCTCAGGACGCCGAGGACTACGTTCATCGCATCGGACGTACCGCTCGCGCCGGCGCATCCGGGGACGCGATCAGCTTCGGCTGTGAAGACTACGCCGTGTCTTTACCCGATATCGAGGATTATATTGGACGAAAGATACCCGTCGAGAAGATCGAAGCCGGGAGCCTGGTGAACATCGAGAAACCACCGCGACGACCTCGTAAGCCTCAGAAGAAGAAAGGACGACCGACAGGAAAACGCGGGCGGTCTGAGAGAAAACGATCTAGGAAAGGGTCGTGACTCTGGACTCGCCGGTGAAAACCGTTCGTGAAACTCGAGCGATCAACTGAGCTCATGAATGCTGTCGACCGACGGAAACGACGATATATCTCGCGGCGGCAGTCCAGAGTCCGGACGACGAATCGCGACCGTAAATTTCAACCCGAAGCTACTCGCAGCTTCCAAGACACTTAGGCTGTCTTCGACTAGGAGCGTGCGTTCTGGATCGAAATTATCGTTCTCGAACAATTTCTCCCAGAACTTCTGACTCTGCTTCGGCGCGAAGTAATCGTGAGCGGAAATCAGATCATCTACTTTTCTATCCAGGCCTGTTTGCGCAACCTTCACGGCCAGTGCCCCCCGGTGAGCATTCGTCACCAGTAGCAACCGTTTGCCGCGACGCTTGACGGCAGCGAGAAAGTCGGTTGCCCTGGGCAGGTATTGGACGCGATGGCGATGCTCCCACTTCAGGGCACGTATATCCAGCCCCAGAGTAACGCTCCAATGATCGATACAGTACCAAGCCAATTGGCCTTCCAATGCTTTATATTGACGTGTTACCTCCCGTAGGGCCGCCTCCTCGGGTATGTTACAGCGCTTCGCATAGCGAGAAGGAACGAGTTTACGCCAAAAGAAATTGTCGAACGCCAAGTCGAGCAGTGTGCCGTCCATATCGACCATCACCGTATCGACTTCATCCCAGGGGATTCCGGGGTGCCGCTGGGCGGGTACTAACTGGCCATCATCGCGCATGATGGCACTATGATAACCAAGGAACGTTAATGGAACGGAATTCGATGCAAGCTCTGCTGGACAAACTCAGAGTGATCGCGGCCGATGCCGGGGACGCAATCATGCGGATCTACGAGGGTGACTTCGACGTAGAGTTCAAGGACGATAAGTCTCCGCTTACGGAGGCCGATCGCGCCTCCCACGAGTGTATCGTCACCGGGTTGAGTGCGCTCGAGCCTGCGCTACCCATACTCTCGGAAGAATCCACACCTGACGAGTTCAAGGACCGTTTGGACTGGAATCGCTATTGGCTCGTGGATCCTCTGGATGGTACGAAGGAATTCATCAAGCGCAATGGGGAGTTTACGGTCAATATTGCGCTCATCGAGAATAACCGCGCCGTCATGGGCATCGTATTGGCCCCCGCTCTGGGTGTCGAATACGCCGGCGCACTGGATCTCGGTGCCTGGAGGCGAGCGCCAGATGCGGCTCCAGAGGCGATAAGCGCGAAATTAAGACATATTGGCCCGGCGCGGGTCGTCTGCAGCCGGAGCCACCCGAGCGGCACCCTGGCTGCTTACCTCGAGAACCTGGGGGCCCACGAACTCAAGCCGATGGGGAGTTCTTTAAAGATCTGCCTCGTGGCGGAGGGTCAGGCAGACGTTTATCCACGTCTCGGCCCCACCTCGGAGTGGGATACAGCGGCCGCTCAGGCTATCCTAGAGAGTGCCGGAGGGAGTATGATGGACGCTGCCGGTCGGGCGTTGAGATATAACATGAAGGACAGCCTTCTCAACCCCTTTTTTTTGGCGTTCGGCGACCCTAACCGCGACTGGCTGGCAGCAGTAAGTGACGACTAGTGACAGACAAGATCGAAGTTGAGGTATTCAAACACGTGGAGCGACTCAAGGAGTTGCGCGTAGAGCATCAAGATCTAGATCAGGTTATTTCCCGGCTCGTGATCGACCCTGACGTGGACCAGATCATGCTGCGGCGCTTGAAGAAGCGAAAGCTCATGCTCAAGGACATGATTACGCAGCTGGAGAGTGACCGGATTCCAGATCTGAACGCCTGACGGCACTCGTTCGCCGCATGGCCAAGGCGCTGTCGGAAACGATGGCGTCAATGGGTGCGTTTGCAGCCATTCAGACGCGACAGCGTCACCCCCTTCATTGCGGATAATTCAGCAGTTGATGAGGCGCTGCAGCGCCATTCACGATCTGGGAATGCGGGCTCTACACCAAGGCGTCTCCGAACTGCGATGAGGCCGGAAAAACTATGGATATGATAGCCGACATTGGCGGGACCAACTCGCGCTGTGCACTTCTCAACGACAGAGGCCGAATCATCGCCGGCGAGACCTACAGCAACGCAGAATTTTCGAGTCTCGAGAGTGTTCTCGATCACTATCTGGAAAACCGGCGCGCCAGCGATCGCCCGCGCCGTGCCGCTCTGGCCGTCGCCGCACCCATGCTGCAGGACAGCGTGCAGATGATCAACATCGATTGGCGATTCTCCCAGGCCGAACTCAAGGAGCGCTACGACCTGGCCGGATTGATCGTCGTCAATGACTTCACCGCACTCGCGTGGGCAGTACCTGATCTGATTTCCGCCGAACTTTTCAAAGTGGGGCGCGGCGAAGCGGCGATCCGTAGTCCACTCGCGGTGATCGGACCGGGCACGGGTCTTGGCGTCGGGGCACTGATTCCGGCTTCCGATGGGTGGGCGCCGGTTACCGGTGAGGGCGGTCGAGTATCGATCTCGACGATTACGTGCACCGAAGCAGCCGTGGCGGACTATATCCGTTCTCAGTCCGGACACTGTTCGGCAGAGGATCTGCTCTCTGGGCCGGGGTTGGTCAGAATCTACGACGCGTTGGCGAAGCTCGCGGCGCGTGAAGCACCGGCAATGACTCCGGAAGAAATCTCTGACGCCGCCGGCGACGGCAATCCACTGGCGACCGAAGCACGTGCCATGTTTTTCGCGCTGTTGGGAACAGCTGCCGGCAATCTCGCTCTTACAATCGATGCGCGAGGTGGCGTCTTTATAGGCGGCGGTATCGTTCCTCGGCTCATTGAGGCACTCGCAGAATCCGATTTCCGGGAACGCTTCGAGGGCAAGGGCAGCTACCGTGGCTACATGGAGTCGATCCCGACGTACGTCATTACGGACCCGCAGCCAGCGTTTCGTGGATTGCGAAAACTCCTCGGCTATCGCTGACTGCATCGTACTTGTTACGGGCACTATCGGATTCACAGCATGAATAGAATAGGATAACCGGTTAATAAATAAAATAAGGTTAACCAGAATCTCTCGGCGCTCGAGAGCGATTGAGGAGATTTCCCGGGGCGCGCGGCGCTTATAATTGCAAAAGAATTATCTGGAATTCTGCGCAACCGAGGGAGCTTGGCGCTAGGATATAGGGATCCCGCTTTAACTCAATAATTAAACTCAAGCTTCAGAAGAACGAAGGAGGGAATCTGTGGCCTCAGCACACGACACCAGGAGTATCCGTAACATCGCATTCGTTGGTCACGCCGGCTCCGGCAAGACCACTCTGGTAGAAGCACTACTACACAAGGCCGGCGCCATCCGAAAGCTGGGCAGCATAGATAGAAAATCGACAGTCTCCGATTTCACGGACCGGGAACGCAAGCTAGGTCACTCGCTCGATGCTGCAGTCTGCCACCTGGATTATGGCGGCGCCAGCGTCAATCTAATCGACACTCCGGGCTACCCTGATTTCATGGGGCGGGCGCTCGCTATGCTGCCGGCGGTGGAAACGAGTGCTGTAATCGTGAACGCGCAGAGCGGCGTCGAACTCGTCACACAACGCATGATGGACCTCGCGGCCGACCGGAAGCTCTGCCGACTCGTCATCGTCAATCAAATCGACGCCGAGAACGTCCAGCTCGAATCCGTTCTTAACGAGATCAGAGAGACGTTCGGGCGTCAGTGTCTCCCACTGAACTTGCCGGCCCGAAAAGGGCAGGCCGTGGCGGATTGCTTCTTCGAGCCCGCGGAGGAGGAGCCCGACTTCTCCTCCGTCGACGCAGCCCACACGGAGATCCTCGATCAAGTCGTTGAACTCGACGACGAACTCATGGAATTGTATCTCGAGCAGGGTGAGGACATCTCACTGGACCAGCTCCACGATCCATTCGAGCGCGCGCTTCGACGCGGACATCTGATACCGGTTTGTTTCGTTTCGGCGCAGACGGGAGCCGGGCTCAGGCAACTTCTCAGAGTAATCTCGCAACTGATGCCGAGCCCGCTCGAAGGTAATCCGCCCGAGTTCTTCTCAACCAATGGCGAAGAGAACGCCATAGAACTCGATCCGGGAGATCCGTCCGCCCATTTCGTCGGGCACGTCTTTAAGATCACCGTCGATCCCTATGTCGGGCGGCTCACGACCTTCCGCGTGCATCAGGGCAAGATCAAGACCGGCGACCAAGTCTTCATCGGGGAGAAGCGCAAAGGGGTCAAGCTGGCCCATATCTATCGACTTCAAGGGAAAGATCTGGAAGAGATGCCGACCGCGATAGCGGGCGACCTGTGTGCCGTCTCCAAGATCGAAGATCTAAGCTTCGACGATGTGCTGCACTCAAGTCACGACGAGGACGAAGTGCATATGCGCTTCGTTGATATCCCGCCGCCGATGCATGGCGTCGCCCTGGAGTTATCACAACGCGGCCAGGAGAAAAAGTTATCAGATGCGCTACATAAGCTAACGACAGAGGATCCCAGCCTGGTCGTGGAGTTCGACACTCAGGCCAACGAGACGGTCTTACGCGGCATGGGCGAACTGCACCTTCGCCTGGTCCTACAGCGCATGCTCGACGAGTTTGGCGTAGAGGTGACCACGCGCCCACCGAAGATCGCTTACCGGGAGACGGTAACCCGTAAGGCCGAAGGCCATCATCGGCACAAGAAACAGACCGGTGGTGCCGGGCAGTTCGGCGAAGTTTTTCTTCGCATCGAGCCGTTACCCAGGGGTTCGGGATTCGAATTTTCGAACAAGGTCGTAGGTGGTTCCATTCCCGGGCAGTTCATCCCGGCAGTGCAGAAAGGCGTAAAACAAGTTCTCAGCGACGGCGCCGTTGCCGGCTATCCGCTTCAGGACGTACGCGTCATCGTCTACGATGGAAAACATCACCCCGTCGACTCGAAGGAAGTTGCGTTCGTAGCCGCGGGCAAACGCGCTTTCGTGGACGCGATCGCCAAGGCCAAGCCAATCGTCCTGGAGCCGGTAGCGAAGCTCGAAATCACGACACCGAATGAGTCGGTAGGCGACATCACCGGACACCTCTCGGGTATCCGTGGCCGAATCGCCGGCAGTGACGTCGTACCTGGAAATCGCGTCCGTATCTCTGCTCAGGTGCCGCTGGCCGAGCTTGGCGACTATCAAACGACGTTGAAATCTCTCACGGGCGGCGAAGGCATCTTCACGTTGGAGTTCGACCACTATGAGACGGCGCCGGCGCCAGTGCAGAAACAGCTCGAGAACGAGTTTCGCCCAACCGGCGAGGCTTGAGTCCGCGTCAGGAGAACGGATCTACCGTTGATATGGTTGCCGCCGGTGGACACGGGTGGCACTTCTGGGTCGATCGCGGCGGCACGTTCACGGATGTGGTCGCCGCGAGCCCGCGAGGTGAGATCTCGGCGCTAAAACTCCTATCCGAAAATCCTGAACGCTATCCGGATGCCGCCGTATTCGGGATCCACAGTCTGCTTCGCGACGGCGGCAGCGAGGCGGCGGATATCTCCGCCATAAAAATGGGCACCACCGCAGCCACCAACGCGTTGCTCGAGCGCCAAGGAGCAGCGACTGCGCTGGTTATCACGGCGGGATTTCGTGACGCACTGCGGATCGGTTATCAGAATCGGCCCGATATCTTCGCGCTCGATATTCGGCTCCCCGAAATGCTCTATTCACTCGTCGTCGAGGTACGGGAGCGAATCTCGGCACACGGTGATCTCGTCGAGCCTCTGGACGAGCAGCGATTGAGGGAAGACCTGGAAGACGCTCGTCAACGAGGAATTTCGAGTGTCGCTATCGTGCTCCTGCATGGATATCGATATCCCGAGAATGAACGGCGCGTGGCCCGTATCGCCCGTGAACTCGACTTCGAACAGATTTCAGTGTCACATGAGACTAGCCCATTGATGAAGCTCGTCTCCCGCGGCGACACGACGCTCGTGGATGCGTATCTTTCGCCTGTTCTCGACCGTTACATCGGTCAAGTGCGGACAGATCTAGCCAACAAGCTCGACACGGCACCGCTGTTATTCATGCAGAGCCATGGTGGTTTGACTCGAGCCGAGAGTTTTCGAGGAAAGGACAGCATTCTGTCAGGGCCTGCGGGTGGCGTGATCGGTATGGTCGAGACTGGGCGGGTTGCTGGAATCGAGAAGCTAATCGGCTTCGACATGGGGGGCACCTCCACTGACGTGTCGCTATTCGAAGGTGAACTCGAGCGGACGTCCAGTAGTGTTATCGCAGGCATCAGGCTCACTGCGCCGATGTTGCGAATACAGACGGTAGCCGCCGGTGGAGGCTCAGTGCTGTCATTCGCATCTTCGCGCCTACAGGTCGGCCCAGAATCGGCGGGTGCAAAGCCAGGGCCCGCATGCTATCGCAACGACGGGCCGTTGACCGTAACCGACGCCAATGTGCTGCTTGGAAGAATTCAATCCGACTACTTCCCGCGGGTATTCGGCCGAACGGGAGACGCAGCAATCGATACCGACGTAGTCGATAGACGTTTCGCCGCCCTTGCAGCCACGGTCACCGCCGCGACCGGGCGCACTGTGAGCGTCCATGAGCTAGCGAGCGGATTCCTGCGAATCGCAATAGAGCGGATGGCTAATACCATCAAGCAGATCTCGGTACAACGGGGACACGACGTCACCGAGTTCACACTCTGCTGCTTCGGCGGTGCGGGCGGTCAACACGCCTGCCAGGTCGCCGATGCACTCGGTGTCGAAAAGATATTCATCCACCCGCTCGCCGGCGTCCTCTCGGCCTATGGTATGGGTCTAGCAGATTTGCGGTCGCTGCGCCAGCTTGCGATCGATAAACTGTTGGTAGAGACTTCGGCAGACTCGATCGTGCGGAGTTTCGAGGATCTGGAACTCGACGCCGGTGAAGACTTGCGCAAACAGGGAATATCGGCGGCAGACATCGAGTTTCGCAGGCACGTCCTTCTGAAGATCGAAGGATCAGACACCACGCTCAAGGTGTCATGGCACAAATCAGCGGATGCGATGTCAGCAAGCTTTGACGCCGCGCACTCCGGCCATTTCGGTTTCACCGCAGGGCGCAAGCCCCTCATTGTCGCTTCTCTGGAACTCGAGGCGGTCGGTAGCGTACCAAAACCTCGCGCACCACCATGGGCCGAGTGGAGCGGAGCACTAGAACCGGAATGTCAGCGAGAGATTTGGTTTAACGGCGCTCCGATGCTGACGCCATTGTACCGTCGCGATCGTCTGCCATCTGATCAGGCAGTTCCCGGGCCAGCGCTGATCGTAGAGAACAATGCAACGACGATCATCGAACCGGAGTGGCACGGGACTATCGATTTGCACGGCTGCCTTATCATTTCGCGGCAGACACCGAGACCGGCTTCCGAGCGGCTCAGCACCCGGCGCGATCCCATCATGCTCGAAGTGTTCAACAACCTATTCATGCACATTGCCGAGCAAATGGGTGTCGTCCTCAAAAAGACCGCACACTCAGTGAATATCAAAGAGCGCCTGGATTTTTCCTGTGCCGTATTCGACGATCATGGCGAGTTGATAGCGAATGCCCCGCATATGCCCGTGCATCTCGGCTCGATGGGAGAAAGCATCCAGGCCATTCTGCGACAGCGAGACGAGCCGATGCGGCCGGGCGACGTCTTCATGCTTAACGCGCCCTACAACGGCGGAACTCATCTGCCCGATATAACCGTTGTCACACCGGTGTTTGACCGAAAGGGCGAAGCGGTAATTATTACGGTCGCCTCTCGAGCCCATCATGCCGACATCGGTGGCGTATCCCCCGGATCGATGCCCGCCAGCAGCCAATCGATCGAGGATGAGGGGATCCTGTTTGACAACGTCGCTCTCGTGAAGGATGGCGAATTTCAAGAGCGGAAGATTCGAGCGATTCTAAACCGACAACCCTATCCCGCACGGAACGCAGATCAGAATATCGAGGATCTAAAAGCACAGATCGCCGCTAATACCAAAGGCGTACGTGAAATAGAGAAACTCGTCGAGCGTTTCGGTCTGCGCGTTGTGCATGCCTACATGAACCACATCAAAGCCAATGCTCGGGAGTGCGTCCAGGATGCCATCGCAAAGCTCAATGAGGGGCACTCGACTATCGAACTCGATGGCGGTGAGCGGATCTGCGTCAACATAAGTATCGATCGTGATGAACGAACGGCGATAGTGGACTTCTCCGGAACCTCCCCGACCAGCTCCGGCAATTTCAATGCGCCAGGATCTATCGCACGCGCCGCGGTTCTGTACGCCTTTAGAACGCAGGTACGAAACAGGATCCCATTAAATGCCGGCTGCATGGAGCCGATAGCAATCCGTTTGCCGGAGTCGAGTCTCGTTGATCCATGTTACCCGGCCGCGGTCGTCGCTGGCAACGTCGAAACTTCTCAGTGCATAACCGATGCCTTGCTCGCTGCATTGAATGTCTGTGCGGCAGCACAGGGGACGATGAACAACTTCACTTTTGGCAACTCCCGCTTCCAGTACTACGAAACACTATGCGGCGGCGCGGGAGCGGGACCGGGTTTCGACGGAGCCAGCGCGATCCATACCCATATGACGAATTCCCGCTTAACGGATCCGGAAGTACTCGAGTGGCGTTACCCCGTCCGCGTGATGCAGTTCCGGATTCGGGAGGGGAGCGGTGGCACCGGTCAGTACAGAGGGGGCGACGGTATAGTCCGTGAACTTCTGTTCCTGGACTCGATGACCGCCTCTATCCTCTCCAATCGACGCCGCGTCCCCCCTCCGGGCCTCGCAGGCGGTGAGGACGGCCAGCGCGGGCGAAACTACCTGAGACGTTCATCAGGCCGGATCGAAGAACTCACGGCAACTGCCGAAGTCGAACTCGAGCCCGGAGACCACTTCATCATAGAGACGCCGGGCGGCGGCGGCTTCGGCCAGGTAACCCGGCTCGACACTAAGGTCGCCCAGAACCAGCCGTCCGATTAACCAGCGCGCTGAGAAGCTTCGAGTGAAAGCGCTCGCCGGCTACGGCTACCGTCGCTGCTATGAACGATATCGTAGACTTGAAACTCCCCCGCTCTGGCCAGAGCGAAGCTGATTCGCAGTCTGAGTTCCGTGTCGTGCTGCTGCATCACCGGCCCGATCTTCACGGAGAAAGCCTGGGCCGGATGCCGGCCCGCAAGCGCGCCTTGCTCGAAAAGCTCGGCCAGGAAAGAGTGAACCTGATGAATGAGATCCTGCCACATCGCATCGTCACGCGGCTGCGTCAAGCACCAGGCCGTACGCTGTTCGATCGAAGTCAGAATGTAAAAGGCCAGTCGTCTCCGATCCAAGCGTTGCCAGAGTTCGGAGACCGAGCGAGACCCCGCGAGACTGACACCTCCCCGAAGTTCAATTGTCCCATGCCCGGTACGCACGAAGGCGTTGATACCGTTACGCTTCAGCATCTGGACTTGTCGCGGGGTGATGCTGTCAGCGAGCGACAACCCTGCCTTGAGTTGCATATCGCATTCTTCCAGTGTTCGCCACACGCCGGCTTGATCGTGCTGACAGAGCAGGCCGGCAACTACGCCGGAAGCAGGAACGCCATCCTGAATTCTGCCGCTGCGCTCGCTGAGCCGTACCCGCGGATAGTAGGTTAGTGCGTTCTGGCTGGCGAAGCCGGAGTCTCGTAGGGCAATGAGTGCGGTCTCTGGTGAGTTCCACGCCGACGGCGCATCCCAGATCAACATCGCGTTTCGCTGCTCACAATAGCGTTCGGCAGCGATGAAACTCGTAATACCGAGATCGCGGCCCGATGGTCCGGGAGGGATGCAGAGCAGATCGATCTGTTCGGCGGTGTCCAGAGCAAATAACCCGGTGCCTTCCTCGTTGGAGCCGATGACATCGTAGTCGGTTAGCTCATCCCCATCGGAACCGTTGGAGCTCAACTCAACGTAGGGAATAGGTTGACCGGGGTGTGTTGCCCGGGTCGCGTCGGGACGTTGGCGCGGGAGAGGTCTGCCGAGCCGAACGAGTGCAGAGTGCTCGAGAACATCGACAACGCATCTCTTATCGCCTTCAGTCATCGACAACGAGTGAAAGAGTTCTTGATCCTCGACGAGCTGCGATCCCGGCCTCGCCAACCGTTGCATGACCAGATTGAAGCGCGTCGTATCCTTGTCGATTCCATCGTAATCCACCGACGCGCGGAGATAGCAATGGTTCCCGGGCTCACGAGCCTGAAGGTGGAGCAGCTGATCGGCTGCGGGAAGCTCGAGTGTCGCGCGAACTGCGCGATTCGCGACTCGCACGATGACCGCGGTCTTGCCGCCGTGCTGAAAATAGTGTTGTACGGCATAGCTAAGAAAACTAAACGAGCCATGGCCACCGAAATGGCAGCGGAACTCCTCGAAGCTACCTACCGGCACCGACTCGTTCAGTGGGCCTCGTTGGGCTCTACCGATGAAGGCGGTAACGGTCGCTCCGAATAATGGAATCGGCTGGTTGCCGTCGAACTGGCGCTCAGTTCCTAGGGTGGAGAAGTCGGAGAGTTCGACCGCCATGACGTTCGTGACCGGGAAAGGCCTATGATAACCGCCCCCTAAAGAAGTTTCAGCTCTCTAGAGTTGTAGCCCACCTCTACCGGCCGAACAATTTTCCGGAGGGTCGCTGATTCGAGAACACTCGGATCAAGAGCAGGCCGGCGACGAAACCGCCGAGATGTGCTCTGAATGCGACGCCACCGCCGCCGGTGGGTGCAGCTAGCGTGCTCAACAGTTGGCCGAGAAACCAGATTCCGAGCACGAGGATTGCGGGAAGGCGCAACGTGTAGAGAACGACGACCAGCGGCACAGCGACGAGGACTCTCGCGTGTGGATAGAGCAACACATACGCACCGAGGACTCCCGAAACGGCGCCGCTCGCGCCGATCATTGGGACCGTGGAGCCTATCGCCGGCGCTGCTTGCGCAAGCGCCGCCGCCACGCCGCACAACCCGTAGAACAGGACGAACCGGCCGTGCCCCATGCTGTCCTCAACATTGTCCGCAAATATCCAGAGATAGAGCATGTTTCCCGCGAGATGCAGTAATCCACCATGCACGAACATCGAAGTAAATACCGTGACGGGCGCCGGCACCCAACTGAGTTGAGGCGGTAGCTCCACGCTACCGAAAAATACGGCAGGTATGAAGCCAAGTGCATAGATCGCTGCCTGGCCTCCCTCCTGACTCAGAGTCAGCTGCCATAGAAAGACGAGGACGCAGAGGCCTATGACCACAAGCGTGACGACTGGCTGGGCCGACGTCGGGTTATCGTCTTTGAGGGGTATCATCGCAGTGACGCCGTAGCAGCCGGGTTATCGCGACAATAAACTCTCGACGCCACCCAACAGCCGCTCGGATAGTGATCGGCGGCGCTTATAAGCGACGCTAAAGAGGTCGAAATCGCCGGCCGCCTCGACAAGGAAGTCGTCGCTGGTTCTGATCTCGTCGACGAGATTCAAGCTCATAGCGCGCACGCCGTACCAATGCTCGCCCGTAGCGACTGTGTCGAGATCGATCTGTGGCCTGAACTCTGCGATCTGATTCTTGAATAGGTCGTGCACATCCTCTAATTCTTCCTTGATCTTCTCTCTGCCTTCATCGGTGTTTTTTCCGAACAAAGTCAGCGTTCGCTTGTAACGGCCCGCCGTAACCTGCTCGAAGTCCACTCCCTTCTCCTCGAGAAGTCGATTGAAATTCGGCAGCTGAGCGATGACGCCAATCGACCCTATGATCGCAAACGGAGCGGCCAGAATCCGATCCGCTACGCATGCCATCAAATAGCCGCCGCTAGCAGCAACCTTGTCGACCGACACGATCAGCGGAACGTCAATCTTTTTTATCCGCATCAGCTGAGACGCCGCGAGACCGTGTTCGTGTACCGCACCACCCGCGTTTTCCAGGCGCACTAGCACTTTGTCTTGTTTCGTCGCGACCGCCAGAACTGCAGATACTTCTTCCCGCAGTGAGGCCGTGGCAGAGGCGCGGAGATCCCCTTTGAAATCCAGCACGAAGACTCGCTGTCGTTGCGAACCTTCCTTCTCATGCTTCTTTTCGTCCTTATGCCGCTCCTTCGAGCTCTTCTTGAACTGAACCTTGCCGTGCACGGTCCGGCGTACGGCATCGCCCAGCTTCTCGAAGCGTCTGTTTAGATTCTCGACCTCGAGCCTGTCGTGGTGGCTACCGCGCTTTGCCGCAGCGATGGTGAACCCGACCACGACTATTACGACTACGGCCAATGTCGTCAGCTTCGCAAGAAACAGGCCGTAGTCAGTCAGAAATTCGGCCATGACTCTCCTCGGTGAGGCGTTCTAGCGCCGGTGATTGCTCAAAGACCGACGTTATTTTGTTCAAAAACACGTTCCGCTCGATAACTCGAGCGGACGAGAGGGCCAGCGACTACTTCGAGGAAGCCGGCGTCCAGGCCCCATTGCCGGTATCGCTCGAATTCCGTCGGCGAGACGTAGCGCTCGATCGCCAGGTGATTCATCGTCGGGCGCAAATACTGGCCGAACGTCACGATGTCGAGATCGATTGCCCTGAGATCCTCCAGCGTCTCACGAATTTCATCATCACGTTCGCCTAAACCGAGCATCAGGCTGGTCTTGGTCAGTACGTCCGGACGATAGCGCTTCGCATGTGACAGCGCGCGAAGCGTCTGCTCATAACCGGCGCGCGGATCGCGTACATCGTGTGTCAGCCGTCTCACAGTCTCGAGGTTTTGAGCGAATACCTCTACGCCCGAATCGAGAACCGTATCGACACTTGGGAGCTTGCCGGCGAAATCGGGCGTTAGCGCTTCCACTGCCATACCGGGTACCCGCACCTTGATCGCCCTGACACAGTCAGCATAGTGACTCGCGCCGCCATCGGACAGGTCATCGCGATCGACAGAAGTGAGAACAACGTACTGAAGTCCCATGAGTTCGACGGAGCGAGCGGCATTCTCCGGCTCTTGCGGGTCGAGCCACCCCCCCGGATTACCCGTGTCCACGGCACAGAACTGGCAAGCGCGAGTACAGACTGACCCCATGAGCATCAGTGTCGCCGTGCCGCTCGACCAGCATTCGCCGATGTTAGGGCACATCGACTCTCCACAGACGGTTGCGAGCCTAAACCTGCGAACCGTATCCCTAACCTCCGTGTATTCTTCACCGGAGGGGATTTTCGCCCTAAGCCATGGCGGCTTTCGGCCGGGCAGCGCGGGTGGTCGATCATTGCGAGTTTTTACGCCATTCTTGACAGCGGTAAACCCTTGGTCGGTACGATATTTCGAACCGGTCCCAACGACGGGGATGCTACGGAAGTCGCTCACGATACGAGATGTTCGCTTATTATTGACGGGTACCCATTATCTCATGGAATCCGGGAAGCGTCCCATGGGTCGATACCGGCCGCCAGGTCCACCACGCTCCAGATACATTACCCCCGAAGGGGCGGCAACGCTTAAGGAAGAGCTGGAGTATCTCTGGCGCAGGAAAAGGCCGGAGGTCACGCGAGCCGTGGCAGAGGCCGCTGCGCAGGGCGATCGGTCTGAGAACGCGGAATACATCTACGGGAAAAAACAACTCGGAGAAATCGATCAGCGTGTTCGTTACCTCAGAAAACGTCTCGACGGAATTCGTGTCATCGACCAGGTTCCAAGCGACACGACGCGAGTATTTTTCGGCGCGTGGTTCGAACTCGAGGACCAGACCGGTAACCGCAGAACGTTTCGTCTCGTCGGCCCGGACGAGTTCGATCAGGCAGCCGAGTATACGAGCATGGACTCGCCCCTCGGGAAGGCAGTCATGGGAAAGTCGTTACACGAGGAGGTCGTAGTAACAGCACCGGATGGCGTGATGCGTTACTCCCTCGTCCGAGTCGAGTATCGCCAGAAATGACTCTAGGGAGCGAGCGAATCGCGTCGTTGGCGGGCAAAAAAACCCGGCGATTGGCCGGGTTGCAGTTGAGAAGAAACTCCGATAATCGTAATTACTATTGCAACCGCGACCAATTGATCAAACAAACATCGTTGGAGTCGAGCTCGAAATTTCGAGCTAGCAACGCTTCGATTTCCTGTGGCTCGAACCGACTCTCCGTCGATTGGTTAACTTCCACGACACCGCTGAATTCCTGGCGGGCGCCTATCTCCGCTTCGCCGGTCAAGGAGGCCGATCCTTTCAGGCTGTGACTGGCTCCACAGTTTGTAGTTTGCAGCGAACCCGTGCGCAAGAACGTGAACTCCACAGCAAAGAACACCTGGGAAGCCGCGAAAAACCTGGTGATCTCCAACGAAGTCCTTGACATATTCTATGTAGGCGATATAGAGGCACTTAGATATTCGCTACGAGTACGACAGATGAGACAATGGTTGCTGCTGGCCCTCGGGCTGGCTCTCTTTCAGGCCGCTCTTGCGCAGGACCTTCGTGACACGCTGTTCGACGAAGCGGATCAGGCCCTGGCTACGGCCGAGTCAGCAAATGCGCCGTTATTATCGCCGCGTTTGTATGCCGACGGCCTCGAGGCGTACGCCGATGCGGAAACCGATCTGGAGAGAGGACGCAACCTCGACCGGGTCAGGAACCGGCTAGCCGCAGCGATTACGGCCTTAACGAACGCTGCCGAAGCGTCGGAGATCGCCAATATCACGCTGGCGTCGCTGATCAAGACTCGAGATGACGCGGCTCAAGCTCAGGCCGGTAACTTCGCTACG
>CAYXNS010000009.1:0-19299 GCA_964466315.1 uncultured Gammaproteobacteria bacterium | reverse complement strand
AGGACCTATTCGATAGTGCGGCGAGACGCCTGGAATCTGGAAATATTCGAGGTGCGCGTACGCGAGCCGACGAGGCGGAAACGCTATTTCGGGATGCGGAACTGACTGCGATCAAAGCACAATACCTGAGCCAGACGCGAGCTCTGCTGGCTCAAGCTGAACAGGCACGTGTACCCAGATACGCACCAATCACGTTCGAGAGAGCGTCTTCACTACTCACGCAGGCTGAACAAGAGCTCAACAACAACCGTTACGACACGGATCTGCCTCGAAGCCTCGCGCAGCAGGCGAATTACGAGGCCCAACACGCCATCTATCTCGCCGAGCGCGTGCAACTTCTGCGTGACGACGATTGGACCGAGGAACGGATCATACTCGCGTACGAGGAGCCTATTATGCAGATTGCCGCCGCAGCCGATCGAGTTGCGCGGCTCGATGCAGGGACCGAGCCCGTAGCTGAAGAACTCGTGGCCTATATCGAGGACATGCGCCAACAAGGCCGGCAACAAGGCCTCGACCTAGAAGAAAACCGTTTGCGTATCGTTGGTCTGGAAGAGGAGATCCGAGATCTGGACGAACGGTTGGGCGGCGTATCACAGGAGCGGGTCGCTCTGGTTCAGAGGCTCGAGGCCGAGGCACTGATAAGGGAAAAGTTTACCCAGATAGAGACGGTGTTCACTCGTGATGAGGCGCTCGTTTATCGGGAAGGAAACAATATCATCATGCGCCTGGTCGGCCTGACGTTCGAGAGTGGCCAGGCCAACGTCGATCCACTCTATCAGCCCCTACTGACGAAAGTTCGCGATGCTGTAGAGGTATTCCCACGCTCGCAGGTCATCGTCGAGGGACATACGGACTCGTACGGAAGCGACGGTGCGAACATGGCGTTGTCACGAACCCGAGCTGAATCCGTCGGCGAATATCTCAGCACGGAACTCAATATCGCATCATTCCGAATCAGTGCGGTCGGCTATGGCGAGACTCGTCCGATTGCCAATAACGAAACTCCGCAGGGTCGAACACGGAATCGTCGAATCGATATTCTCATCGAACCCCAGATAGAATAGATTAAGAACTCAGCCAACCTGCGATCGTCTCGGCAACTGCCGAGTGTGCCAGGTATCCATAAGACTTGTGGACATTCAGTCCACGGTCGCCTCGATAATGATTGTACAGATCCACGCGATCCGTCAGCGACTCGAGAATACCCAGCTCGACCATCTCTTCGAAGTGTGGACGCAACTCGGGATGCAGAGACGTCATCTCCCCCCTCGCCGAAAAATTCTCCCACCGGCGAATATTCGTCGGATATCGACGACTCCCCGAGTTCGATGTCCCACGGAGCTGCTTGGCGATGAAGCGGCTGGCGAGTGGGCTCCCCAGAGTGATGAATAGATCGACTCGGCCCGCGTGTCGATCTTCGTGAGAAAGCTCCCAGAGCGTGTCATAAGCAATTACGGAACCCAGACTGTGACCGATCAGCAACACGCGTTCGTTCGCTCGCCACGTGTCTTCTAGAACCTTCTTGAGCATCGATCTGACCTTATCCGCGAGACCCTTGCGGTTATGCAGATAGCGGCGTGCCTCTGACATCGTCAGGCGCATATCGGGTTTCGCTATGAGCCGCCCGAACCAGGGCGATGCATCGCCAAGAACGTGCAGGAGGCGCGCTGGTCTCCTCGCAACCGAATCGATCTCGGCAATATCTTCCGACGAGGGCTCCGGCTGATGTAACAACGAGTCGATACCGTGCCGGTCGAGATCGAGATCACCGTGGCGTCGATAGAACGAATATGTCCAGGATACCAACGTCAGACACTGGGGATCGGCGGCGAGTTCGCGAGCGAGGTCCGATCGTACGCGTGATAGCCCGGCCGCGATCGTCCTGCATAGCTCGCGCTGATGAATATCGGCGGGGGGTTTGGGTTTCATGCCCGGAACGAAGATTATTCTGCGCGCTTCCACACTAAGGACCGATTGGCTGCAAACTTATCATTCCGTATATCGCTAGGAGAGTGGGGAAACGCTATAGTTCCCGGGCACTGCGTAAACACACCGCTGGAGGATAGGCCGTGCGATATCTCCATACAATGGTCAGGGTCAGCGATCTCGATGCGTCGTTGGATTTCTATTGCAACAAACTCGGACTCAAGGAAATTCGCCGTGTCGATCGCAAGGCAGGGCGTTATTCATTGGTCTTCGTGGCACCAGAAGGCCAGGAGGAGTGCCCGCTTGAACTGACGTTCAATTGGGACAGCGAAAGGTACGATGAGGGCCGCAACTTCGGTCATGTCGCGTACGAAGTTGACGACATCTACGAGACCTGCGGCCGGCTCATGTCCGCCGGCGTCACTATCAATCGACCACCCCGGGACGGCTGGATGGCCTTTATCCATTCTCCCGACAACATTTCGATCGAGCTGCTGCAGAAAGGTGGAGCTCTGCCGGAAAAGGAACCTTGGAGATCGATGGAGAATAGTGGAAGCTGGTAGCGAGCCGGCAACGCCGACCGATCACCGCTGAAGACGGGAGGCGACTCGGAAGTTTCCGGTCACTATCTCGTATTCCTCAGCGTTCCGGCAGACCAGACGATTTCGGCCCACTTGTTTGGCTTCGTAGAGGGCCTCGTCCGCGATTTGGACGGTTCCGGCCAGGCTCCGCCCCGTCCCGGGCGCTGCGAGCGCGACACCAACACTCACCGTCACGATGTTGTCGATCGCCGAGCCCTCGTGAGGGATACTAAGTTCCATGACATCGAGACGAATCTGCTCCGGCAACTTCTGTGCGTGCTCGTGTGGGGGGCCATAGAGTACGAGTACGAATTCTTCGCCACCGTAGCGCGCCGCAAAATCGAACGGCCGTTTGACCGAGTCGGCAATACATCGCGCGACCTTCTTCAAGCAGTCATCCCCTGCCTGATGCCCGTAGAGGTTGTTGAAGATCTTGAAGTAATCGATATCTACCAGGACGATTTCGACTGGTACATCTTCACGTTGTGATTGGCGCCATATACGACGAATGAAATCGTCGAACATCCGCCGATTGTAGAGACCGGTCAATCCGTCCCGCTCTGCGAGTTCGTTCCATAGCCGCGTCTCTAAAAAACTCGTACGCAGAACATACTCGAGGTTGTAACTAGCGAGAGCACTGATCATGAGCGTCGCCAACAGCATGGCAGTTGTGTAGGACAGCTGCTCCGGCGGCATACCCAATGTCACTCCGACAGTGAAGTAGGCCGCTACTAGCGATACACCGATCGATGCGCTGACTCTGAACGTCAAGCCGGGAAAGAGACAAACATAGACGATTACGAGAATCAGGCCGGCAGTCAGATAGAACTCTCCAGCGGCGGCCGCGAGCTGAGCTTTGTAGGCCACGGCCAACCCGAGCGACATAACGCTGACTGTAGCGACACGGCTGTAGTGATGCCGTAGTACAGGGAGGCAGGTAGCAAGTACGATCAGCGCCAATGCAGGCATGAGGACCCCGAATCGCAACCAGGAACCCGTATCGGGTCCAATCGATCCACCGATCCACCACTCGAGTAGAGTAACCGCAACAGCAATGCCGAGAAGAGTTAGCGCGGAGATCCGGCCGCGCTCGAGACCCTGTTGAACGAGCGCCTCTCGAAAGTCTCTTTCCAGAAAGCCCCGGAATTTGAGATTCGCAAAGCCCTCCTTCAGCTGCGCGGCGAACGGCGAGCTGCCGTTCCGGCTATTGAGAGCGAGAAAATCCATGGGCGCCGGCTCGTGAAACCTACGAGTCGGAAAGTGTGACTCAAACGATGGAGGAGTTCCCTAACGCAGATCACAAGATTCGAGTCGCGTGCCGGTCGGAATCGCCCATCTATACGGCAGTTGGGAAGCTACCGGTACAAGGGCAATAGATCGTCATCGGACATTATGTCAGATGAGCGGCTCACCGAATCTACCCGTGCCAGAGCCGCGCGCAGGTCCCCGCCGCTCCATTTACCCGAGACCGGTCCATAGAGATCTCGCTCGAGATCTTCCACGGCAAGCGCCAGGTCCTTGGGCAACAGCGTGGCCAAGGCGCCGAGGCTACGGGGTAAGGCGTCAGGGAATCTCAACTCGCCCCACTTGAGCAGAAGCTGTCGCGCACGGGCGCCGTCATTCTCGTCACAGACGTTGCGTAACTGGCGTAGCAGGCGACGATTTACGGCGCGCGTCGGCGGCGGCTCGTTGCGGGGCTCTGCCGGAACGGCGGCAGATTGCCGGCTTTGCCGCCAGAGCACGAGCGTCGCTAACCAGGAACAGAGTAACGCAGCACTGATGCCCTGCCAGATGCGGTCGTTACCCCGGAGGCTCGAAGGCGTCTCGCCGTCCAGCGTCTCGGGCTCAGCGGCCGTAGCGATTGGCTCCGCGCCAGGAAGAACGTCTAGCGAGTTCGCCGGAATACGCGCGATTTCCCAGCTTTCGCCGGGAACATTGAACCAGGGCAGCTCAATCTCCGGAAGCGTATGAGATCCCGGACTTTGAGCTAATACCGCGAAGCGCTCAGTACGATGAGCCCTGATTCCCTCCTGTTCGGACTCGCGGCCCAGTTCGGGTTGGTCCGCATACTGCCGGATGCGATCCGACTGTAGGACCTCGAGTTCCGGCAGTTGCGTTTCGAGGACGCCAACGGCGTTGATCGTCATTGTTCGCGTTTGCGGAATGCCCGCAGTAATTTCCGCTTCCCCCGCACTCCAGCGCTCCTCCAGAGACAACGCCTGAGCCGGCAACCACGCCGCGTCGGCATGTGCGGCCGGTGGCGGAACCGCAGAGCGGACATCGAGAAACAACGTCTCGGAGCGGTAACGTTGCACGTTGGAGAACCCCGAAGGCGATACCACGACGGCTTCGAAGGTAACCGGCTCTATCGTTAGCGGACCCGATGCTTGCGGGAATATCGCGTAACGTCGTTCGAGAGCGATGAAACTTCGTCCATCGAGTACGGCTTGAAACTCGCGGTCCTGCCCGAGCTTCTCGATGATCGCTTCACCGCCACTGACTTCCGGAAGCGTCAACGAAGATCGGCCCGTGCTCACGCCCCGAAAGAGTGTCATCGTGTAGACAACCTGGGATTGGACATACGGATCGCCCGGCGTCGCGCCCACTTCAATGAAGATGTCTCCCGCCACCGAAGTAGCTGGGGTGGGCACCACCTCTATCTCGACCGGATTACTCAAGGCGCCGCTCAATGTAATCGGCGACAGCAGGAAGGTGCCGGCCTGCCGCGGCATGAGTTGAAGATTCCATTCGGTGGTTTGCATTGTCCGCCCGCCGGCCATCTGAATACTCGTATTCCGTGAGCGTTGCAGGATATCGAAATCGGCTGCGAGAGGAGATAGATCGGGTTCATCCCTTGTCGAACCCTGAGCGCGCAGTAGATACGTAAACGATTCGTTCTCCTGCACGACTGAGCGATCGACGATGGCCTGCAGCGAGAGATCCTGCGCAGCGACGCTCGACAATACGAGCACGCTCGTGAGCACCAGAATTCGGGGGGCTCCTCTATCTACCATGGTTGCTGTTCATCGCCTGGCCAAACATAGTTGCCATCCTGGTCAATGCCAAGCCGTTGATATTGATAAAGAAACTTTCGACGTAACAGGCCGCCCGGATCCTGAGGGATTCGCCGTAGCCACTGCTCGGCGGCCTGTTCGTCTTCCCACTCCTCGAGCTCATCGGCCGTTGGAAGTTCGCCTTGCGGAAACTCCTGCTCCTCGGACTGCGAGGCGGCAGCCTGCTCCGTAGCGGATGGCTGATCTGTCGCCTCCTGCTCAGCGCTTTGGGCATCGTCCGACTGAGTGTCGTCGCTCGGCTCTCCGTTCGGAGGCTGCTCCGTTGCCCCCTCCTGATTCTCCTGCGATTGGTCGCCGTCCCCATCACCTGAGTCCGACTGATTCTGCTGCGGCTGCTGCAAGAGCAGATCCCGATTGTAGCGAGCGTCCTCGTGATCGGGGTCGATTTCCAGCGCACGCTCGTAGGCCTCGATGGCCGTGCCGATCTGCCCAGCGCCGGCGAGCGCATTACCGCGATTATAGTGAGAGTCCGGTGTATCGAGGTTCTCGAGAGTCGTAGCGCTCTCTTGAAAATCACCCGACCGAAATTGCGCGGCGGCCCGCCACGCGAGATTCTCGAACAGCTCTCCCGCAAGTTGATGTTCTTCTGCCTCAAACGCTTCCTGTCCTTGCTGATCCCTGGTCAGCCAGAGATCCGACCATGTCAGCGCATGTGCGTCGGACAGGGGTAAAACGAACCACACTGCCCAGACGACGACCCAGCCACGTCGAAATGCGAGGGCGACGAGCGGCACGAGTAACAACACGAGCCAGAGCCCCTGGTCGCGCCACGCGTCGATCTCGAATAGATCGGGACCTTGTGAACCGAGCTCACTCCCGGTCGCGACCGCGCTCCCCGAAAAAAGATACCCGAGATCCCGGTCGTCGGAAGTCAGGCTCGCGAACCGCCCGCCACCGCGTTGGGCGAGGCGTTGCAACATCGGTAGATCGAGCCGAGGAACGACAACCTGCCTACTCTCGTCCGTGAGAAAACCTCCTCCCGGCTCGACGATGGGGCCCCCGTCAGCCGTACCCACGGCGAGCACGTGAACAGTGTAGCCTTCGCGATAAATATCCTCCGCAACATCCAGACTCGTTGGCGAGACGTCCGCATCGGTTATCAAAACGATCTCGCCACGCGCGAGCCCGGTCTGTCGAAGGAGCTGAGCCGCTTTGTCGAGGCCCGCCTCCGGATAGCTGCCGCGGCTCGGCATGATATCGCTGGAGAGGCTCGCGACGAGAAGCGCGATCGTACGCACGTCGGCGGTCAGAGGCGCAACGGTGAACGCGTGCGCGGAAAATACGACGAGCCCGGTCTGGCCAGATTCGCGCTGCTCTAATAATGACAGGAGCTTCAGTCTTGCGCGTATCAGGCGCGTCGGCTCCAGATCCGCTGCATCCATGGAGCGCGAGAGATCGAGCACCACGACGAGCGCCTCATCGGATCGCACACCGGGAACCGGCAATCGCTCCCACGTCGGCCCGGCCAATGCGAATGTCGTCAGCAGCCAGGCGCACATCCCGGCGAGCATGGCTGTATGGCGCTCCTTGAAGACGACTTGCGATCCCGTCAGTACAAATGGTTGCAAGGCCTCGTCGACTAAGGCTCGCCAACGGCCACCGATATTGCCGCTACGCGAAAGCTGCCAGATCAGCCACAACCCCACCGGCAGAATTAGTAGCCACCAGGGCCTTAGAAAATGAAACTCAGACATGGTTCGCTGCCGTGATGGTCGAATTCGTGAATGTGCGCCGGAAAGCGAGTAGTGCCCAGAGCAAACAGAGGACCAGTGCTAGACCGAGCGGCCAGTGGTAGCGTTCCGCGATGGGCCTGAAGCCACTCTCGTCTCCCGCTGCTGGCTCCAGTTCGTCGAGTATCGCGTAGATCTCCTGAAAGGCCTCGATATCGCGCGCCCGAAAATATCGCCCACCGGTGCCCTCAGCTATCGTCGTCAACGTCTGCTCATCGAGGTCTGCCGATGGATTGACCTCCCGCACGCCGAAAAGCGACTGCACCATTACGGAATCCGCCCCGATGCCAATCGTGTAGATCACCATGCCGCGGTCGCGCGCGAGTTCTGCCGCCTTCAACGGATCGATGGCGCCCGCAGTATTGGCCCCATCCGTCAACAACACGAGAACGCGGCGGTTCTCTTGAATCTCGGCGTCGCTCAACGACCGAATGCCGAGACCGATGGCATCGCCGATCGCCGTCTCCTGCCCGGCCAGACCGATGACGGCTTCATCGAGCAGAATCTGGACAGTCGTCCGGTCGAACGTGAGCGGTGCCTGCAAATAGGTCTCGCGACCAAACAGGATGAGACCGATCCGGTCACCGACACGACGCTCGATGAATTCCTTAGCTATGGCCTTGGTAGCAGTCAGTCGATCCACCCAACGGCCGTCGAGCTGAAAATCCTGCTCTTCCATACTCCCCGAGAGATCGACGGCCATGAGCAAGTCGCGACCGGTCATGGGTAGAGACTGCGGTTGTCCAACGTACTGGGGTCTCGCAGCGGCCAGAAGCACCAATAACCAGATCAGCCAGAGCAACAACAGACGCGAGCGGTTCGCTGTCTCGCCGCCACCGGAACCGTACAAATCATCGAACTCCGCTGCGACTGGCACGCAGAGTGCCGCGTCTTTGTCCATGTACTCCGGTGTCGCATAGCGGCGAACGAGCCACGGCAACGGTACGAGCAATAACATCCACCACCAGGCAAGCTGCCACATCGTTCAATTCCTCGCCGGTTGGGCTCTGACCCAGGCGACACATAGTTCGCACAGTTCGAGAGACTCCTCGGCTGCTAGATCATCCGGTGCACGATAGGGCGACGATTCGAGAAGGTGGCCACGACCATCACTGAATTCGGAACGGTCCCAGCAACTATCCAGATACGCAAGCCAGCGATCGCCGACGAGACCCGCAACAGCGGCAGCATCCTGCGCCATCGTCATCGCGAAGCGGCGCAGAATAGTCGATGCTTCCAACGCACATGCGCTTGGATCGGCACCGGCGTCGATGGCGTCGATGGTCTTTCTCAGGGAGCAATATGCCGCACGGTGACGCCGGAGTCGATTGTGTCTGATCAAGAATACGATACCGACCGTCAATATCACGGCACCCAGGAGCCACCAGCCAAAAGCGAGCGGCCACCAGGAAATATCACCGGGAAGGTGAATATCGCGCAGTCCGAGCTGGCTCGGGTCTAAGCTCGGGTTCATCGGCTCTCGAATTGCTCCGCAAGAATCGTGCGGGGCTCCTGTGTTGTGGCGCACTCAAGGAGATGAACGGAGGGAAATCTCGCGAGATTCTGGAGAATCGCATGGCGTTCTTGAAACTGAAGATGATAGCGTCGACGCGCAATTTCAGAGTCCGTATCTATCGAAATGGTGCGTTCGCCTGAGCGAATGCGATAGTGTCCTGGCGGCGGCAGCTCGACCTCCACGGGATCGAACAGATGAATCACGAACACGTCACAATGCCCTGCGAGCTGGCGAAGGTTTCGCTCAAACTGCTCGCCGAGATTGCGAAAATCGCTCAGTAGAAAAATCAGGCTACCGGGGCGCGCAACGCGAGTAAGCCGCGCTAGCGTGTGCTCGACATCGAACTGCCCACCGTCGTCCGGCGCTGCGTCCTTGTCCCACATCGACTCCTGAGTTATCGCCTGAAACAGCCGCAAAGCGGCGCGACGACCCAGGCCGGGCCGGAGTTCAGTATGTTCACGCTCAGAGAACACGAGCCCGCCCAGCCGGTCACCGTTCCCGACAGCGCTCCAACCGATCAGCGCCGCTATCTGCGCCGCCCGTACTGCTTTGAAAACACCACGCGTTGCGAAATGCATGGGCCGACGGAGATCCAGCCAAACAATCACGGGGCGGTCGCGTTCGTCACGAAAAACCTTCGTGTGCGGCTTACCGGTTCTGGCCGTAACACGCCAGTCCATGGTCCGAAGGTCATCACCTGGTTGGTAGAGGCGAGATTCATCGTACTCCACGCCACGACCCTTGAACGGCGAAAGATGCCCGCCCGCGGACAAAGCGCGAACGCGAATAGTAGACAGATTCAGTGACTCGCCCGCCGTCTTCAGCCCGATGAGTTCAGGCAACGATGCTCGGGCCGGCGATGGCTCTGCTACGACGGTATTGAGCCCGAGGCCCGACATTACGGTACGCCTACCCGCGCCAGTAAGACATCCACAATCTGATCAGGCGTTCGCCCGGCGGCCTCGGCCTCGAAGCTCAGGAGTATCCGATGACGCAGGACGTCATTCGCCACGGTTTGTATATCAACCGGTGTGACGTAGTCGCGGCCCGCGAGCCAGGCGTGTGCGCGCGCGCAACGATCGAGCGCTATCGTCGCCCGTGGACTCGCGCCATACTGAAGCTGTCCCTCAAGATCCTCGCCGTAACGAGCAGAGTCTCTCGTGGCGAGGACGACCTGAACGATGTACTCCTGCAAGGCATCGGCCAAGTGTAAGTCCAACACCTCCTGGCGCGCGGCGATGATCTCGTTCCACGACAGGACGTCGAGAGGTTGAAACAACGCGTCGTCGCCGACGGAACGTTTAGCCTCGTCGCGATTGAGTTTGAGTATCGCCCGTTCACCGTCGGCGTCCGGATAATCCACGAGCACGTGCAGTAGAAATCGGTCGAGCTGAGCCTCGGGCAACGGGTAGGTGCCTTCCTGTTCGATCGGGTTCTGTGTCGCCATGACCATGTACAGGTCGGGTAGTGGGTAAGTCACCGAACCGACGGTAATCTGGCGTTCGCCCATCGCCTCCAGTAATGCAGACTGAACCTTGGCGGGTGCTCGATTCACCTCGTCCGCCAGGACGAGGTTATGGAACAGCGGGCCTTCTCTGAAGACGAACGAGCCGTCCTGCGGACGGTATATTTCCGTGCCCGTAAGGTCCGCCGGCAACAGGTCCGGCGTGAACTGGAGGCGGTGGAAGTCGCCTTCGACGCTGTGACTCAAGACTTTGATGGCACGAGTCTTCGCAAGTCCGGGCGCTCCCTCCACGAGCAGGTGGCCGTCGCAGAGGAGCGCCACGAGCATGCGGTTCAATAACAGCTCCTGCCCGACGACGAGATTCTTGAGGTGGGCCTCGAGCTTGAGAAAGTTTTCTCGTAACGACATAGGTTTATCGATGGTAAGGGCAGCTGATTTTACCGGTGCGAGTTTGCACAAGCCATACGGGACGCCCGCCAAAGTCCATTCCAGCCCCACTAGCTGTAGATGCGGCATGCGGTCACGAGGTCGCACCCGACGGGCTCTGCACTGAATGGTCGGCCGGCGGCGACAGCCTCTCAACAGTATCGTATTATGTAAAATAACAAGAATACATCGCGCTGATCTAGTTTCTGTATCCCTTCGCTGCAATGGTAGAAACGGTCTGTATGCTAGTATCGGTGCGCCCGACGAGCCTATTCACCTAGTGAGATAGTGAGATTGCGCCTGATCGGAATATCACCGCAGCTGGAACCCGGCTCGTGCGATGCAGATCCGCCCCTGCGCCAACGATGTCACGACCTCGTGACGAGTGCTGCCGAAGATCTCTCCAGACTTTCGCATCCTTCCACCGCGTTCGTAAGGAGAAATTAATGTTCCGTTACCCACTGGCCCTCACGGTTCGGGCAGCAATCCTTTGTTGTGACCTTCGAGGCCCCGGTCGCAGCCCGTTACGAGGACTACGACGGTTTCGGCAGCGAGACCAATCCGAAACTGGCCGCGATGTGGCGGCCGCTCGACTGGATGCTCGTCAGAGGCTCCTGGGGCGAAGGCTTTCGCGCACCGCCACTGGCCGAGCTGTTTTTAGGATTGTCGATCAGTTTCGATAATTATATCGACGAGATTCGCTGTCCGGTTACGGGCGCCGGCATCGACTGCACGCTGGACAAGCAACTCGACACGACGGGCAACGAGGCTCTCGAACCGGAAACCTCGGAATCCTTCTCTCTCGGCGTCGTGATCGATGTGCCGATAATCGAGAATCTGACGGTCGGGCTCGATTACCGGAACTTCGAACATACTGACATGATCTCCGATATCGACATGGATGATGTCATGGACGCGGAGGCCGCCTGTTTCAATGGCGAGCCGGGCTGTGATCAAATCCTCGCGGCGCTCGTCACGCGAGCCGTGGCAACACCCGCTGATATCGCGCTCGGGCTGCCGGGTGCGATCAGTACGGTAACGAGCCCGTTCCTGAATCTGCCCAAGCAATCGACCGACGGCTACGACCTCGAAGTTCGCTACGTGAAGGAGACGCCGAACTGGGGCACGTTTCGTGTGACTACCTATGTCACGTATATCGACAGCTACGAGTTCAAGCTACATCCGATCGATCCGCTCGAGTAACTCGTCGGTCAGCATCTGCAGCCGGAACTCCGGGCGACGACGGACTTCAGCTGGAGCTACAACGATTTTCAGATCAGGCTCTTCAGCCACTATCTCGGCGGTCACGATCAGCAGGAGGACTATGCTTTATTCGAGGGACAAAAGATCCCATCCCACAGCGAGTGGGATCTGCGCGTCGAGTACACCGGGTTCCCGATGTTCATGCTGACGCTCGGTATCGAGAACTTCACGGATGAGGACATCCCCCTAGATGTGTTTGCGACGGAAGGCTACGACACGAGTTTCTACAGCGACCGAGGCCGGTTCATCTACACTCAGGTCGGCCTGCGATTCTAATCAGCGGGGATCGATCGATGGCCGTCAAGGGCGCGCCGTAGGGCGTGCTCTAACGGCCGCCGCCCATTCCTCTGCCGCCCGTAATACCGATCGGTCCGCGCGGCACATAGACCTGGATTTGCAGCCCGTCCCTGAGCACATCCACAACGACCGTCTGGCCAGGTGCGCCTTCGAGAATGAGTTCATTGAGATCCGAGGTGCTGAAGACGCGCGCGCCCCCGTAGGCAATGACCTCGTCACCCGGCTGTAATCCGGCCGCCTGCCCGGCGGAACCGGCCATCACCTGTTGCACACCGACACTCGTAGACTGGCCGGTCGCCTCGAGATAACGTTCGTAGCTCAAGTCGCCCAATTCCTGGCGAAGCTGTTCCTCAGGGTCGAACTGCTCCGACCGCGGATCGAACGGCTCTCCTTCCCGGACGGCGTCGTACTGCGCGTAAAGCGCTTCCAGGCGAAGCTCCGACTCTCGCTCGGTAATACGTTGTGCCTGATCGGGGGAGAAGCCGGCCTCGACGAGCTGATTCAAGCGTCGATTCGGGTCGTTGCCCCGGCGCTCGCCGAAGCGCTCAGCGATACGCTCTTGAATCGCGGTGGGATCGAATTCCTCGGAACGCCGCTCCTGCCCGGAACCACTCGCGGTCTCGGCGACCTCGAGTTCCGCGAGTTGTTCGGTCAGCGCAACGAGATCTGCCTGTAGCGACCGCCGAAGCGCAATCTCCTCGTCCAGTGCCGACTCGAGCAGCTCGAGCCGCTCAGTCAGCGGCAGGAGTCCATTTGCCGAGCGGCTCTCCCGCCACTCATCGACGCCCGGATCGGGCGCGCTCGACAGCGCACCGGAGCCACCACCGAAAAAGGTTGCGAAAGCAAATCCAGCGGAGGCACCGAGCGCCAGGAACACGGCTGTTTTGATCATCGACATCATCGCCCTTGACTCGAGTTCTTTCGTAGAAAAGATACCTTGAATTGCGGCGCGCGGTGTAAAGATTTCTGAAGTGCCCGCAGCGCATGTACCGGTCATGCCGAGCAACCGGGAAACTGGCCCATATTGCTTCTAATTATGCCGATCTCCCTAAATATTGATGCCATCGTCGCATAAACCGCGGAGCGTCGGCGAGCTCGACGGTGCCGTCGGGAAGATCTCGGGAGGAGGTGTGTCAGGCAGCAGCCGTGAGGCCGTCTACCCCGAGTTCCCGCGCGAGCTCGTCGAGCTTTTGGGCGAGCCCGGGGTGGACCGGAATTCCGTTCTTCTCCCGCTCCATGCGAACCCGATGACTACGCTCACCTGGGACCCGCACGGCGTCGATACCGGGCAATGTTGGCGATGCGCGCATGGAACGGATCACGCCGTCGACCTTGCGTTTGAATCGGTCGACATCCATGAACGCTTCGATCGAAAGGGCGGCAACGAGTTGTCCGGTGTTCGTCGACGATTTCGAGTCCGCATTGAAATCGACGACCTCTTTACCGAAGGCGGCGCCGTTCAACGTCCCGGCGAGGAGCCCGAACACGAGAGCCAGCCCATAGCCCTTCGCACCGCCAATCGGCAGCAGGAAGCCCTCGGCCGCACGGGCGGGATCGGTAAGCGGCTTACCGAATTTATCCATCATCCAACCCTCAGGAATCTGCTCGCCGCGCTGCGCGGCCATCTTGACTTTCCCGTAGGCCGCGACTGTCGTGGCCATATCGAGAACGATGGGCGGCTCTTCGGCCGCGGGTATCCCGACGGCGATGGGGTTGGTACTAAGCAGGAGCTCGGTACCGCCCCAAGGCGGCAAGTGATTGGCACTGCCGACGGCGATATAGATCCCGATCATATCCCGTTGCATCGGCATTTTCGTGTACAACGCGGCCGGTCCCGCATGGTTGCCATGCTGAACGCCGACCCAGCCCACGCCCTCGCTCGCAGCCTTCTCGATGGCAAGCTCCGTCGCGTAACGCATTACGAGATGACCCATACCGTCGTCGCCGTTGACGACGGCCATCGCATTCTGATCTCTCTCTATGTGAATGTTGGGCCGGACATTGATGCCGCCGCTCTGGACGCGACTCACATACTGCGGCAGACGAAACACGCCGTGCCCGTCCGAGCCGTTGAGATCCGCTTCCGACATCAGTTCTGCGACGACCCGTGCATCCGGCTCCGGTATCTCGACGGCTGTGAGACAACGCCAAATGAAGCGCTCGAGCTGCTCTACGGTTACAGTCAGCATGCCATCAGGGCCTCAAAAGTACTGTCTGGGAACTGCGTAACGCGCATCATCCGGGGTGGGTCGTATCTTGCGTGGATAGATGCGCGACGGTCTGCCCGGTCTCCGTGAAGGTTCGCGTTACCTCATCGGTATCGTAGACCCAGAGTATCAGCATCGGCCCTTCGCCGACATTGATGAAGCGGTGCGGCTTCCCGGCCGGAACGTAGGTCGTATCGTAACGGCTCAATCGGGTCCGCTCGCCGTTGATCTCGACCTCGGCATCGCCCTCGAGGATTGTGACCTGCTCGGCACAGTTGTGGTGGTGCATCGGAATTTTTTTGGCAGCCGGAAAGCGCGTTAAGCCTGACGTAAACGTCACGGGGCCACAGCATTCCTTACCGACCAAGAGTGTCGTCTCCACGCCATCGCCGCGCACAATACTCGGCAGGTCATCGAGCTTCAACAGCGTTATATTCATGATTTTTTCCTCCCACCCCTAGCTTTTGGAACCAATATGAACCGCATTGTAGATCAGAGCCCCTCGACAGCGGACGGGATTTATTTGGCCCGCATCGGGCACTTAATTCACGAAAAAGTGTGACCCAATCCTCAATACCGTATGGGGTGACGGAATATCCGGCGGCTCAACCATATCGCAGGCTCTTCCCGGAGCGATGGGAATGGGCATGGGTATGGGCAATCTGTTTAACGCGAACTACACGGTCTACGGTCGGAGCTTCGCAAGCCAGAACCCGGCGCCAGGCACCTACGCCGACGCGCCAATAGTGACGATCCAGTTTTAAACCGCCGATCCTCCTGTTGTGGCTCCCGACGTGTCGGTCGAGCAAACGCCGGGGGAAGTACGCTTACCAGCAATTCGTGTCGGGATCGGGTGTTGCCGTCCGCGCGCCTTGTGCGGTGATGCGAAACAACGTGCAGTCGACATCCGTGTGCATGTCGACACCATTCAGTCCACCCCCTACCGTCGGAACAGCCGTCGCCTGGTAGGTATTGGCGTCCGCGACGGGCACCGCGAGCGTGTATAAGCCTTTCTCGGTGGAACCGCCCGGAAATCCCAAAGCGGCCACGTCATTCGTGTAAGTGTTGTTCTGGAGGTAAAAGCGTGCCTGGTTCGCCGCAAGTCGCAGGAGTGCCGTCTTCGCTTCGGTGCGCTGCGCCCGCAGAGAATACTGGCGATAGCTAGGAAATGCTACGGCACCAAGGATGCCGACGACGACGACGACAACCAGCAGTTCGACAAGCGTGAACCCCTGCGCAGGCCTCTTCAGACCCAGTTTTTCGTTACGCTTCCGCCGTATCATCTCGATCCTGCGTACGCTGATTCCCTATGGTTGTTACGGTATGCATTAGAGAGAACCTAAACCATCGTGAGTTCGTCACTTCATGCTCTCTTGGCTCCAGAAAGTCCTTATCGGGTTACTTTCGAAATCAAGCTGGAAACAGTACACACCGACGCAAGCGACCGGCGACGGTGTGCAGTCTTCGCCTATGCAGTCGGGATCTTCCGGTGAGGGGAATAGAAACTGCACCTCGCTGGGAAGCGACCCCTGAAACTCCATACCGCGATCCGAGTGAGTGAGATTTTCCTCATCCGCACTCTGATCTAGATTATGTACAGGCATGCCGTTAACGATGTCCATGATGTACAGGCGATTAGTGCCCAATGCAGGTTGGCAGTCGTTCACACTCGCAGTGCCTCCAGGGGTAAAAGTCGTGAAGAAAACCTTGTTCCCAAAGGTGCGAGCTTCCGCGAGTACTTTTTCTCCTATCCAGCCCCCATCACGCAACTCGAAGCGCCAACCGGGTCCCCCAATAGGCACATCCGTGTCGACATCATCTGTGATGTCGATCAGATCGACTTCTGTCGTTATTGTCGCCGTGTCATAGTCCACCTGCGATCGAATACCGAATGGATCGTAGTCACGCAACGAGTAGAAGCGGTCCTGCGTAACTGTGCTGTTCGGGTGTGCGCGATGCCCGGAACCGATAGCGATGTTAATGAACCGGACGTCGTCTACCTTAGTCATGGCCACATCGGGTGAATAGTAGAATCGCCGCGTGTCGGCGAGCGGCGGAGAATCCTGAGGCGCGCCTCCTAGTTGTGCGACCACGCCGCCGTTGATCAGGCTGCTTACCGGCTGTCCGTTGAGGATATCGAATCGCCAAATCTGTCCGCCCATGTCCGACGCGTACATCCGGTCAGCGAAACCGTCGGCATCCAGATCGATGATTCTAATGTCTGACGGTATCGAGTACTCCATCCTTGATAGGTTGCGATTCGACGCGCTCTGGCTAGCATGCCAGAGTAGTTCGCCACTCTCGGAATCGACGATGAATATTGCATTGCCCTGAGTATCGACACTTCCGCTGGAGTTATCCTGACTCGTGTCGTAGCCGCCTCCGATAATCAGCACGAGCTTGTCGTCATTCTGAGGCACGCCGTCGATATTGATTCGTGATGGCATGGGCGTAGCCCAAGTCTGACCGACGCCGGGAAGGGTCGCGCCATCCGATCTCCACAGGAGCATAGGGTTGTCCGGGTCCGTCACGTCCAAGCCGTAGTAGTGACTGCCTCCGCGACGCAACCCGAAGTAGAGATACACTTTTTCCCCGTTCTCAGGTTCAACGATACCGTTATTATCGAGCAGCAACTGAAGCGTGAGACTTCCATCAATCCCGTAATGCTTCGCGACTGAAGCGTCACCGTTGTACAACTCGATTTGATCGGCAATGAGTTCCGGCGGCACGAAGCTCCACTGCTCGACCCCGGTTTCTCCATCGACGGCGTGGAGATAGCCGTCGTTGGTCGCGAAATAGACCATGGTGTCATAGGAGTCGGGGTCGGCCTGGGATCCACCATAGATCATAGCGACCGGCTTCGAGTGCAGCGGATCGCCCATCTGATTACGCGGCTCGGTTGTATCGTCGTCTTGATCTGTGTCCGTAACGTCGACTCCACGAATGAAGTCGATAAGATCTTCCCTCGTCGGATCCCCAGGCTGTCCAATGCCCAACAAAGTGTCGTCGATGCTCGCATTATTGTTTGTCACCAAATTGGCTGCAGAACCAAGGATTGGATTTCCGAGGTAAGTAAAGACTTTTCGGGATGCCGGGCCCGGAATCCTGTGAGCTGCACCTCCCAGTGCGACCTCCGGGCCATCCGCGACGTCGGACCAATAGCTCCGGGCGCCGTCAAAGAAGAAATCGGTCTCCGGATCCACGGCCGGATTACCGTCACCGTCCAGTATCTCGCCGTCCGAAGAGCGGAGCCGATACTTCTTCAGATTGCCCGGCCAGTGAACGCCCCCGGTCGCACGAAATACGCTGATGAACAAGTCGTTCGCGTTCCGGGTCCGATTGAAGCTGTTCACCGATACGGTTGGCGAAATGAAAGTCGTCTGAGTATCCAGTATCGAAGTAACGATGTCGGTCAACGCTGTCAACAGGGATGCCGTGTCATCCACGGTATAGTACGCGCCACCGCCCCGGGAAGCCGTGGAAGCGAGTATGGGCAGGTCCGTGGCGAACCCGATCGTGTAGGTCGTGACGTTCTGCTCGCCAGGGAGATCTACCAGATCCGCCTCGTGCATGTAATGGGCCATGTCATCCAGGCACTTCCCAGCACCGCTACCGTCGCACATATTGCCGACAAGACTACTGAAGCCCGGGAGGGCCGTGATTTTCGTGGTGGCGCTGAAGTCCTTGGTCGGAGCGCCGTCCGTGAGCAGCACAGTGAAGTTCTTCTGGCAACCGTACTCCATCGGCGATTGATAGACGTTGTAGTCCGTCGGACTTCGGCTACTCGATACGGAGAGTTGCAAGGGGTCGACATTTCCGTAGTCGACGTCGCGGCCTGCATAATATTGACCAGCCTCGTACAGACTTTCGGATAAAGGAGTCCAACCGGATGCCGGTAGATCGTTGATCGCGGCGATCATGCCGGTGCGGCCCGTAGAGATATCCTCCATAGCGTGGATCACGGGGCCGCCTTCTTCGTGGTTGAAGCGCATGAGGCCGATGTTGACGCCATTGACGGAGTTCAGGAGATTGGTCGCGACGTCCTTGACTATCTGAATACGCGTCGACGTAATCGTGGAGCCGTAGTACCAGTTCAGGTAGTTGCCCTCAAAAATAGTATAGATGCGCGAAGTCGGATTCTGACCCCAGGCGACCTCGTCGAGCGGATCAGCAGACCAGAGCTGGTTGTTGTCACCGCTCTGAGCATAAACTTCGGCGGGGTCCGATCCGTCACCGTGCAGGCCGCCGTCGTCTTCACATTCGACGAGGCGACTCTTCCGGTTCTCATTGATCCGCTCCCAACGGTCATCCTGATCCGGATCGTACTGTGCCATTCGGTCGGTGTACTGCCCCGTTCCGGCGGTAAACGCCTGCAGGCTGACGTCGCACACCAACGCATCGCGATCGAACCAGCGGGTCGTTCCACAGCTTGGAGGGTCACCGGCTGACTGACGCCAGTACACCCGATCGGACAGACACGTACCGATGTACTCGATCTCCGGGTCATAGGCAGCCTGAGTAGTCACCTCGGTCTGCATACTGCCGGAGGTATCGATGATGAACAGGATGTTTGGTCGAGCCGTATCCTGAAATTGACTGGAATCCGTTATGAAGAGTTCCGTGTCGTCAGCGACAACTTGAACGCCGGAGCTCAGTACCCAGAGCACCCCCGTCAGTATCCAAGCACTGCGTCTAATCCTTACAGATATGATCATTCCTTTGATCCAGTGGCGTGCCTTCCTGGCTCACCAAACGTTTCGACTATTCGCCGAAGTGGTCGAGCACCAATCGCTTCACTTGCCTCGACTCGG
>CAYXNS010000008.1:0-71199 GCA_964466315.1 uncultured Gammaproteobacteria bacterium | reverse complement strand
GACTACCGCCCCCGATACCCCGGTGCTCACCGACATTGTGGAAGATTCGTCGAGTGCCGATGTGCCCGCGGACGAGGATCCATCGGCGGGAGAGACCTTGATCGCCGAGCTGCAGACCAAACTCTCCGTCGGCGCCTTTACACTGACGGAACAGTTACTTCATTCGGCGATTTCCGAGATGGAGGCCACGCTCTTCGAGCAGGTGCTGAACCGGCTTCGGCAAGAACTTCCGGAACTCATCGACTCGGTGTTGCGAGAGCATCTCGGTACCGAGAACAACGACGATTAGCCGGGGCGGGAACGTGGCGAAGGGCTATCAACCCGCGGCGATCGAATCGCGGCATTATCAGCGCTGGGAGGACGCCGGTTACTTCGCTCCCTCCGGCACGGGCGCGCCCTACCCCATCGTCATCCCACCCCCGAACGTAACCGGAACGCTGCACATCGGCCATGCTTTCGGTTGCACCGTCATGGACATTCTGACGCGCTATCAGCGGATGCGCGGCCGCAACACACTCTGGCAGCCGGGCACCGATCACGCCGGTATCGCGACGCAGATGGTCGTGGAGCGGTTACTCGCAGCCGAAGGAAAATCGAAACGCGACCTCGGCCGAAATGCTTTCATCGAGCGCGTCTGGGAGTGGAAAGAACGCTCCGGCGGCCGCATCACCCAACAACTCAGGCGACTCGGATACTCGGTCGACTGGTCGCGCGAGCGCTTCACGATGGACGAGGGACTGTCCGACGCCGTGACGGAGGTGTTCGTTCGCCTCCACGATGACGGCCTGATCTATCGTGGCAAACGCCTCGTAAACTGGGATCCCGTACTTCACACCGCTCTCTCGGACCTGGAGGTACTCTCAAACGAAGAGCAAGGTCGGTTGTGGCGCTTCCGCTACCCGCTGGCGGACGGCGGCGGGCATGTCGTGGTGGCGACGACACGGCCCGAGACCATGCTCGGCGATACGGCCGTCGCTGTACATCCCGAAGACGAGCGCTATCAGGAACTCATCGGCCAGGAGGTCCGACTACCGCTCGCCGATAGACTCATTCCGATTGTTGCCGATGAGTACGTCGATCCGGAATTCGGCACCGGCTGCGTCAAGATCACTCCCGCTCATGACTTCAACGATTACGAGGTCGGGCGGCGTCACGACTTGGCCCTGATCAATATCCTGGACGAGGACGCCCGGCTTAGTGATGCGGCGCCAAATGCCTACCGGGGACTTGACCGCCTCAAGGCACGCGAGCGAGTGGTGGCCGATCTCGATGCACTCGGCCTGCTCGACGGTGTCGACGCCCATACGATGAAGGTGCCGCGCGGCGATCGTAGCGGCGAGGTCGTCGAACCGTTCCTTACGGACCAGTGGTATGTAAAGACCAAGCAATTAGCGGAACCCGCGATCCGCGCTGTCGAATCCGGATCCATCCGGTTTGTACCCGAGAACTGGTCCAAGACCTACTTTGAGTGGATGCACAACATCGAGGACTGGTGTATCTCGCGGCAACTCTGGTGGGGGCACAGGGTTCCGGCCTGGTATGACGCCGACGGCAACATCTATGTCGCCAGAAATGAGACGGAGGCGCGAGAAAAGCATGCGCTCGCCGACGACATCGAGTTGGCGCAGGACGACGACGTCCTCGACACCTGGTTCTCGTCGGCATTGTGGCCCTTCTCGACCATGGGCTGGCCCGAAGACACCGAAGCGCTCGAGACGTTCTATCCGACCTCCGTACTCGTAACCGGCTTTGACATCATCTTCTTCTGGGTCGCGCGCATGATCATGATGGGTCTCAAGTTCATGGGCGACGTGCCCTTTCGAGAGGTCTATATACACGGCCTGATTCGCGATCACGATGGACAAAAGATGTCGAAGAGCAAAGGCAATGTCCTGGATCCGCTGGACATCGTCGAAGGTATCGACCTGGACAGTTTGCTTGCGAAGCGCACGGAAGGCCTCATGCAGCCGCACCTCAAAACCAAGATCGAACGCGCGACCAGAAAAGAGTTTCCGGATGGCATCTCGGCATACGGCGCAGATGCGTTACGCATGACGCTCGCTTCACTGGCGACGACCGGCCGCGATGTTAGTCTGGATCTGGGCCGCGTAGAGGGATACCGCAACTTCTGCAATAAGCTCTGGAATGCGGCGCACTTTGTATTCACGCATATCGAAGACCTCGACGATGGTGACGTGGAGTACACAGCCGCCGATCGATGGATCCGGTCACGACTCAACGTGACGGTCACCACGGTTCACGAGAGCATTCGCGGATATCGGCTCGACCTCACTGCTCAGGCACTGTATGAATTTACCTGGCACGAATTCTGCGACTGGTACCTCGAGTTGACCAAGCCGATCATCATGGATCAGGCCGCACCCGCCAACCGTGTCCGCGGAACACAGCGCACGCTTGCGGATATGCTAGGCGCTACTCTCAGGCTACTTCACCCGATCATGCCATTCATCACGGAGGAGTTGTGGCTGGCACTCTGTGAACGCACACATGTAGTGAGTGAGTCCGTGATGCTGGAGGCGCTCCCCGAAACGGATGAATTCTCGTCGGATGAGCAGGCGGACGACGAGATTGAGTGGCTCAAGGCGGTCGTCGTCAGCGTTCGTCAGATTCGGGGCGAGATGGAAATCAACCCCGGAAAGAAGCTCCCTTTGAAACTTGCAGACTCGACCCGCATGGATAAGCAGCGCCTCAAAGCGAACGAGAGCTATCTCATGGCGCTGGCGAGATTGGAAAGCATCGACCTCGTGGACGACGCTGCCGCGGTCAGCGGCGCGGCGACAGCGCTCGTCGGTCAGATGCGCGTACTCGTCCCGCTGGCCGGAGTCATCGATCTCGATGCCGAGGTTACGCGGCTCAAGAAGCAGCGCGGGCAGGTCGATGCTGATCTCAGCAAGTGCCAGAAAAAGCTCGCCGATTCACGCTTCCTGAGCAATGCGCCCGCCGAGATCGTCGCCAAGGAGCAGGGACGATCGGACGAGTTGTCGCAGAAGCTCGCGCAGTTGGACACGCAGATCGAGCGACTTCGGACCATGGCCTAGAAAAGGGACCGAAAAAAGGGGCCGGGCCCCTTTTTTTCCTTACTCTCGGGTCCCTTCTCTGGCCCCCTGGAAATCGCTGAAACTCACTGATAGCGCCGTAATCTGCAGACTGCGTCACATTTGGCTGGAAACAGACTGTCCCCGCGGCCCCTTTTGAGCCACCATTCCACCCTATGGCCACATCGAATCTTCACGCCGCAAGTAGCGGGTTATCGAACCCCGTCGAGTTGGTCCAACCCGTCCTCGAGACGCTGGACGGCATCATCGTCGGTAAGCAGAAAGAACTCCGCCTGAGCCTGGCGTGCCTGCTCGCACGGGGTCATTTGCTCATCGAAGATCTTCCGGGCGTCGGCAAGACCACACTGGCTCATGCCCTCGCGAAAGCACTGGACCTGCACTATCAGCGCATCCAGTTCACGAGCGACCTGTTGCCCGCCGACGTAATCGGCGTCTCCGTCTACGCGCGCGATACTGGCCACTTCGAGTTCCACAAAGGCCCGATTTTCTCGCATCTCGTGCTCGCGGATGAGATCAATCGGGCGACACCGAAGGCTCAGAGCGCGTTACTCGAGGCCATGGAAGAGCGCCAGGTCACTGCCGATGGTGATACCTACTCGTTGCCCTCACCTTTCTTCGTCGTCGCCACCCGCAACCCGACGGAGCAGATCGGAACGTTCCCGCTCCCCGAATCCCAACTCGATCGTTTTCTCATGCAGATCACGCTCGGCTATCCCCTGCCGGCGGAGGAGCGCCAGCTTCTGGCCAACGGCGACCGCCGAGATCTCGTCGATCAACTCGAAGCCGTCCTGAGCGTGGATGCGTTAGTCAAGCTCCAGAATGCCGTTACGAGTATCCATGTCTCCGACGCGCTGCTCGACTACGTCCAGGCACTCGTGGCCCATACCCGTGACTCCGGCGTATTCAGGGCCGGCCTATCGCCCCGGGGCGCGATCGCGCTCGTCAGGGCCTCGCAGGCCTGGGCCTTGATGGCAGGTCACAGCGGCGTACATCCCGAGGACGTCCAGGCCGTACTGCCCAGCGTGGTCGATCATCGACTCGAACCCGAGCAGGATAGCGAGATTCAATCTGCTAGCATCGGCGAATCAATCCTGGAGGCCGTCCCGGTCGCCTGATCACGGGTCACAGGATGGCTCAGCGAATGCGGGCTCAAGCAATACTAGGCGCAGCGACGCAAAGAATTCGACTCGGGGCGGCAGCCTGGGCGGAACGGCGCCAGAGACCGGATCCGATCAATCTCGTGCTGCGGCGGCGGCGCATCTATATCCTCCCGAGCCGCTTCGGCCTTACCTTCGGGCTCGTCCTTCTCGCCATGGTGATCGGCGCCATGAACTATGCGTCTAGCTTAGGTTTCGGTCTGGCGTTCCTGTTGACTGGCCTGGGGCTCGTCACGATGCACCACTGCCATAACAACCTCCTGGGCGTACGAATCCGATTCACGGGCGCGAGATCCGTGTTCGCGGGCGAGAGCTGCGAGTTCCGGATGGCGATCATTAACGATGCGCGCTCGACGCGCTACGAATTATCGCTTCACTGCGACGGCGTCGATTCCGCACCCCACGATGTGCGGCCCGGCGAGTACCGCTCGGTGGCACTCCGGGTGCCGACGCAGAAGCGCGGACGGCTGCGGCTCAAGCGCTGCTCGATCGCGACACGCTATCCCGGCAATCTCTTCAGGGCCTGGTCGTGGATTCATATGAACGCCGGTTGCATCGTCTACCCCAAGCCGGTGAGCCCGGGTAAGTCAATGCCCCTGACAGGACCCATCGGCGGCTCACAGGATACGGGACAGCACGGCGATGCAGACTTCGCGGGGCTCCGAACCGCAATCCCGGGCGATCCACCGCAACACATCGCCTGGAAGGCGTATGCTCGCAACGACGAACTCGTAACGAAGCAGTTTGCCGGCGGCGAACAGAGAGCACAGATACTCGACTGGAACTCTCTCTCCGGACTCGACGTCGAGGAACGCCTGTCACAGTTGACTCGCTGGTGCCTCGACGCGGCCGAAGAAGGCTGCGCGTTCGGGCTCAGCATTCCGGGCCAGAAAATCGAACTCGGGGCCGGGCGCGATCATCTTCACGAATGCCTCAGAATGCTGGCATTGTTCGACGACGCCGTGGATCCATGAACGCGCTAGCGATCGGTATCCGCAGTGAAACCCAACGCGTGATCTGGACGGCCGGCGTGGTTGCCGGTGCCAGCCTGCCGCATTGGCCCACGCTACCCTTCTGGGCGCCCTTTCTGCTCTGCACCTGTATCGGCTGGCGGCTCGCTGGCGATCTGTTCAACTGGCCACTACCTAACGGAGTCATCCGCATCGTACTCGCCATCAGCGCGCTCGCCGCTGTGCTGGAACGCTACCACACGGTAAACGGCATCGAGGCGGGCAGCGCACTTCTCGTGATCATGATGGCGCTCAAATTCCTCGAGACGCGTACGCACCGCGATCAGCTCGTGCTGATTATTATTTCTTTCTTCCTCCTGTTCGCCGGCCTCCTGGCCCAGCGCAGCCCTCTCGTCGTCGTTTATCTCATCGGCTTCGTATGGTTCACGACCGTCGGCCTCATGCAGCTCGGTCGCCATGGGCCGCTCCTCAGTGCACGGGAGACGATCCGGCTCTCGGGCCGCCTGCTATTACAGGCGTTACCGATCATGCTCGTGCTCTTCCTGTTGTTTCCTCGACTACCAGGCCCGTTATGGGCAATTCCGGGCGTCAACACGAGCGGACGCAGTGGCCTCTCCGATACGATGAGTCCGGGCGACATTACGCAACTGGGCCTATCCGACGCGGTCGCTTTCCGAGTCGAGTTCTACGGCCGACTGCCGGGTCCTGACCAACTGTATTGGCGCGGTCCCGTGCTCAGTAACTTCAATGGCCGAACGTGGTCAGGGGAAGGCACGCAACTGCGCGGCAGTATCGTCGACACGCTGGACTTCTCGGGCGACCCCATCGACTACCGCTTGATGCTGGAACCGAACGGGCGACGTTGGGTTTTCGCGCTGGACATGCCCGCCGAATGGCCGGACGACGAGAACATCGTCATGGAGAGCCATTACCAGCTCATTCGTTTCCCACGATCGATCCGCTCGCGGCAGGAGTACGACCTGCGGTCTTACCCGGCGTACCACGCGGGCGAGACGTTGACGGAGGCACAACGCGACGTCTACCTCTATCTCCCGGACGGCAACAATCCGCGCAGCCGAGAACTCGCGAACGAGTGGCGCGCAACTTCCGCCGAGCCGCGCGACATCATTCGCAACGCGCTCGCAATCTTCCGCGCCGAAACCTTCTATTACACGCTCACGCCACCGCCACTCGGCGCCCACGCGGCCGATGATTTCTTATTCGAGACCCGCGAAGGATTTTGCGAGCACTACGCATCCGCGTTCACCGTTCTCATGCGCGCGGCGGGTATCCCGGCCCGTGTCGTGACAGGTTATCAGGGAGGCGAACTCAACCCCCTGGGTCAGTACTACATCATCTACCAGTCGAACGCGCATGCGTGGACCGAAGTCTGGCTCGAAGGCGAAGGCTGGGTGCGCGTCGATCCAACGGCAGCCGTCGCGCCGGATCGAATCCAATCCGGTCTTTCGAGCGGCTCTCTCGCGGGACAGCGAGCGGCGGGTGGCTTCCGTAACCTGCCGTGGCTGAAGAGTATGGCGCTGGCCTGGGATGCCGCGAACACTTACTGGAACGACTGGGTTCTGGGTTACGGCCCCGAAATCCAACGAGCGCTACTGCGATCGTTGGGATTCGCGCGCCCCCATTGGAGCAAGCTGATCGCTCTCGGCGCCGGACTCCTCGTGCTGCTCCTGGGCGCGCTGACGCTCTACCTTGCCTGGACCTTTCGGAGTGGGCAGCGAAACGATGCAGCTGCTCGTTACTTCGGGAAGTTCTGCCACAAGCTCAGCCGCGCGAAGGTACCGCCACGCCGGCCGGCCGAAGGGCCCGTGGATTTCGCACGGCGGGCGGCCGAAACCGTCCCGAACGCGTCGATCGATATCGCTGAAATTACGGACGCTTACGTCAAGGCGCGCTATGAACTCGACGAGGGCGGTAGCCAGTTGGAGCGGCTCAAACGCCTGGTGAAAGGCTTCAAACCCCGCCTCGCCCAGTAGCAAAGCCACCTTATCCCCGAAGGAGTGACCGCCCCCAACCACAAGCATTGATCGCGACCAGGCGGCCGCTCCTGCATCGTCAGCCCGCGGCGGTGCTGCCATGCTCTCGGGTTGCCTGAAAATTGACGTCGGGCCAGCGCTCCTCGGTGAGGTTAAGCCGCACGGACGTCGTCGCGAGATAGACGAGCCGACCGGTGTGATCGAGCGCCAGGCTGGCCTTCTGCTTACGCGTGAAATCCTCGAGAAGCTTCGAATCGGCGGCTGTGATCCAGCGCGCCGTGACGACGTTCACGGGCTCGAACGCACACTCGACCCCATATTCATCGCGCAAACGGAATGAAGCGACATCGAACTGCAGCGGCCCAACGGCGCCGAGAATCAAATCGTTACTCGACAACGGGCGGAAGAGCTGGGTCGCACCCTCTTCGCACAGCTGGTCCAAGCCTTTATTCAGCGCCTTGAGCCGCAGCGGATCCTTGAGTACGGCTCTACGAAACAACTCGGGCGCGAAATCCGGGATTCCGGTGAATACAAGATCCTCCCCCTGGGAGAAGCTGTCGCCGATATTGATCGTCCCGTGATTATGGAGCCCGATGATGTCACCGGCGACCGCCTCGTCGACATGCTGCCTGTCGGCGGCCATAAACGTGATGGCTTCACCGACGCGAACCTCGCGCTTGAGCCGCGTGTGATATAGGCGCATACCCGGCGTGTAGGTACCGGAGCACACGCGCAGAAACGCGATCCGATCCCGGTGAGCCGGATCCATGTTCGCTTGAATCTTGAACACGAACCCACTTAAGTCCCCCTCGGCCGGATCGACGATTCGATCGACCTTCGCCCGCGGTTGCGGCGGTGGTGAATTCGCGACGAAGGCATCGAGTAACTCCTTCACGCCGAAGTTCTGTATCGCGGCGCCGAAGAACACTGGAGTCTGCTGGCCATTGAGGTAACGACTGGCGTCGAATTCCGGGCTCGCACCCCGAATCAGGTCAACCTGCTCTCGCAATGCCTCTGCATCGCTTCCGAGCAGCTCACCGACTTCCGGCGACGCCAAGCCAACAATCTGCTTCGATTCGGAGATACGGCTCGAATCGCCACGCTCGTAAAGATTGATGCAGTCGTCGGCGAAGTGGTAGATGCCCCTAAACTCCCGTCCCATCCCGATCGGCCAGGTCACGGGAGCGCATTCGATCTTCAGGATCGTCTCGATCTCGTCGAGCAGTTCGAGAGGATCACGCCCATCACGGTCGAGCTTGTTGATGAAGCTCATGATCGGCGTATTACGCAAGCGGCAAACTTCCATGAGTTTGATCGTGCGCAACTCAACACCCTTGCCCACGTCGATCACCATCAGAGCGCTGTCGACCGCCGTCAGCGTGCGATACGTATCCTCCGAGAAGTCTTCATGACCCGGTGTATCTAGCAGATTGATGAGTCTCCCGTCATAAAGGAACTGCATGACCGAAGACGTGACGGAGATGCCGCGTTCCTGTTCGAGCTGCATCCAATCCGCTCTGGCGTGGCGCTGTGCTTTACGCCCCTTGACCGTCCCGGCCATCTGGATGGCTCCGCCGAACAGGAGGAATTTTTCCGTAAGTGTGGTCTTGCCCGCGTCCGGATGCGAAATGATCGCGAACGTACGGCGCTCCAGCTGGTCGGACATGATCGGGTAGGCCTTGAGTTAGCGAGTCAGTCCGTAGGATCTATCGACGCCGCGAATATCACTGCGTTTTCACGCCCATCTTCGGCTTGGTAATAAGATGGGCGCGTACCGATCAACTCGAAGCCCGCGGACTGGTACAACGCGATCGCCGCGGCGTTCGATGGGCGAACCTCGAGAAACACCCGCTCCACGGCGAGCCCTTCCGCACGCAACAATGCGGCATTGAGCAAGCGGCGGCCGAAACCCAACCGTTGACAGCTGGGATGAACGCATAGATTCAACAGATGTGCCTCGGCTCCGGCGGTCGACATTATGCTGTAGCCATTGATGACGCCTGCGACTTCGAGTACCTGGCTGTGATACCCGGCGAGCAGGCAGTCCCGGACGATCCCGATACTCCAGGGAAACTGGTAACTCGACAGCTCTACCGCAGCTACGGCCTTGAGATCCGCGGGCCGCATTGCGCGAAGTTGAGTTTGAGGTTGTACCGAAGCGTTCATCGTTGTGTTCGAAGAATTCGCGTTACGAGCCTGAGATCCTCCCAGACCTTGGCTTTCGCCGCTGGACTCCGCAACAGATAGGCCGGGTGATAGGTCGCAACCAAGGGCGTCTCCGGATTGCCGAAGCCAAGTTTCCGCCCTCTGAGCCTACCGATGGGCGCATCCGACTGCAATAACCACTGCGCCGCAATCCGGCCGAGCGCAAGAATGACCTTGGGCTGTAGAAGTGCTATCTGCCGCTCGAGATAAGGTGTGCAAACCATCGCCTCATCCGGTCGCGGGTCGCGATTATTCGGTGGCCGACACTTCAGGATATTCGCTATGTAAATTTCCTCGCGACTGAGTGCGATCGCACCGATCATCGCATCCAGAAGTCCGCCGGCGCGTCCGACGAACGGCTCACCCCGGCGATCCTCTTCGGCACCCGGCGCTTCCCCGACGATTAAGAGATCCGCATCTTCGTTCCCTACGCCGAAGACAGTCTGTGTTCGGCCGCCGTGCAATGCACACTTAGCACAACCGCGCACGCGTTCGGCCAGAGCGAGCCAATCGAGCGATTCCGCTCCGGATTCCGCCGGCCCCTGATCCTCTTCGCCGCGCAACGCCCACACGGGGATACCCATCGCGGCGAGATAGTGCTCGCGCGCAGCGGTCACGCGTTCATTGCTCCCCGCGAGTTACTATGCCGGCGTAGCTTGCGCCATAGCCAGATCACGGGGCCGGCGGTCGAGTAAGTGAAGTACATCGCAAACAGGGCGACCGGCGGATTCAGCGAGACGAGGATCAACAGCAGCGGAATCATGAGTAGATTGCCGTATCGGACGCGGCTACTGAGGTTGAAGTCCTTAAAGCTCAGATAGCGCAGATTCGACATCATAGCCAGCCCGCCCAACGCGGTCACGGCCAAACCCACGACGAGCGCGAGCATGCCGCCAATATCGTACTCGATGCTGAGCCAAACCGTTGCTGCTATTCCCGACGCCGCGGGAGGACTCGGCAGCCCCTGGAAAAAATGCTTATCGTCGATCTTCGTGCTCGTATTGAATCGCGCAAGCCTGAATGCCGCAGCAACCGTAAACAGAAACGCAGCCAGCCAACCCAGCCTACCCCACAGCGCTGCGTACTCGGGTAAGTGCTCCAGCCCCCACTGGTAGATGACGATCGCCGGAGCCAGCCCGAAAGACACCATGTCGGCCAAGCTATCGAACTCCTTGCCGAAATCGCTTTCCGTGCTCGTCATGCGCGCGACACGCCCGTCTAGGCCATCTAGAAACATTGCGATATAGATCGCCCACGCCGCGCCGAGAAAATTGCCGTCAATCGCGGCGATGATCGAATAGAACCCGGCGAACAATGCGCCGGTCGTCAGGAGATTCGGCAAGAGGTAAATCCCCCTGCGCCGAGATCTATCCGCTGAAGAACCGGCCATGATCTTTGAATGAGAAATGATCCATCCTTGTGATGCTGCGGGATTTGGCTAGCCGACGCAATGCTTTCTTGAGACACTTGCGGCCATGCTACTAACGAATTTTTCCCTGAAAACCTATAAAGAAGTACCGGCGGAGGCTGAAATTGCAAGTCATCGCCTGATGCTGCGCGCAGGTCTCATCAGGCGTTTGGCATCCGGTCTTTACACCTGGCTACCGCTCGGTTTGCGCGTCCTGCACAAGGTCGAAGCCATCATCCGCGAGGAAATGGATCGCGCGGGCGCCCTCGAGCTCGCCATGCCTGTCGTTCAACCCGCCGAGCTGTGGCGCGAGTCCGAGCGCTGGGAGGCGTATGGGCCGGAACTGCTGCGCCTCAAGGATCGACACGAGAGGGAGTTCTGTCTGGGCCCGACTCACGAGGAAGTCATCACGGACATCGCTCGCACGGAACTCGACAGTTACCGGCAACTACCCGTCAATTACTATCAGATTCAGACAAAGTTCCGCGACGAGATTCGACCGCGGTTCGGTGTGATGCGCGCGCGCGAGTTCACGATGAAGGACGCGTACTCCTTTCATCTCGACGAAGCCTCACTGCTCGAAGGGTACGAATCGATGCGCGTCGCTTATGACCGAATCTTCACACGCCTTCAACTCGAGTTTCGGATCGTTCAGGCAGACCCGGGAGCGATCGGCGGGAGCCGGTCCGAGGAATTTCATGTCCTGGCCGAGTCGGGCGAGGATGCAATCGCCTACTGCGAGGCCGATGGTTACTCGGCGAACCTGGAAACTGTCGCGATCGAATCCGGCGCGGCGGCACGCGGCGCGGCCAAGGACGACCTGGAACTCGTGCATACGCCTGATATTCGCAGCATCGAAGAACTCAGCACATTCCTCAACGTCACCCCCGAAATTTGCTTGAAAACACTGGTCGTCGCCGGGACGGAGGCGCCGGCCGTCGCTTTACTCCTCCGCGGCCAACATGATCTGAATCGCATCAAGGCCGAATCACTACCCAGCGTCGCGCGTCCGTTACGAATGCTCAGATCTGCAGAGGTAGCAGCAACGACGGGCTGCGAGCCGGGATATCTCGGGCCAAAGGATCTCAAGATACCGATCTATGCCGATCGAGCGGTCGCCGACCTCAGTGATTTCGTGTGCGGTGCGAATCAACCCGACCACCATTACCGCGGCGTGAACTGGGAGCGCGATCTGCCAGTGCCGGAGATCGCAGACCTGCGTAATGCCGTCGCCGGCGACCCGAGCCCATCGGGTGGTGGCCCGCTCGCGATTGCGCGAGGAATTGAAGTCGGTCACATCTTTCAACTGGGAAGTAAATACAGTGATGCCATGGAGGCGATGGTCCTCGATCGGGATGGCAAGGCCTGCGCCATGCAGATGGGATGCTACGGCATAGGCGTTACGCGCGTCGTCGCCGCGGCGATCGAGCAGAATAACGACGAGCGCGGCATTCTCTGGCCCGACGCGATCGCCCCGTTCGACGTCGCCTTGATCCCTATCAACCTCGACAAGTCATATCGCGTCAAAGAGGCTGCCGCGGCACTGTACGGACAGCTACAGGACGAGGGATTTCAGGTGCTCTTCGACGACCGGCCACAGAGGCCAGGCGTCAAATTCGCTGATGCCGATCTCATCGGTATACCTCACCGCCTCGTAATCGCCGAGAAAACCTGGGACGAAGGCCAGATCGAATACAAGTCACGCCATTCCGTGGATACGGAGATGGTCGCGGTTTCCACTCTGAGCAAATTTCTCACGGAGAGACGTCACTCATGAAAGGGTATCCGGCGACGGCATGGGCCACGAGTCGATCTGCCTGCCGGCAGATCGCATTGCTGTCGTTCCTGGCACTGGGCCTCGTGACGGGAAGCGGCTGGGGGCAACACCCGATGCTCGACAATCGGAGCGCAACCGTCGATCCAGAGCTTCGTTCGATTCTGCTCGAAGCAGTTGCCGATGCCGACAGCTTCAACGATCGATTCTCGGCGGAGGTCTGGCTCACCGATATGTCGCAACGTCTCGCCGCCCAGGTACCAGACCTCAACGAACGCCTGCACATCTTGCGCACTGTCCATCACGAAGCCACACGAACGGATCTTTCGCCCGAACTCGTGCTCGCGGTGATCGAGGTCGAGAGTAACTTCGATCGTTTCGCAATCTCGTCGAGCAGCGCGCTGGGTCTCATGCAAGTGATGCCATTCTGGGTCGAAGAACTCGGCGGCGGCGATCAGAGCGACCTGTTCGAAGTGCGATACAACCTGCTGCTCGGTTGCCGGATTCTGAAGTACTACCTGGATCTCGAGAACGGCGAACTCGTGCGTGCCCTGGCACGTTACAACGGCAGCCTGGGCCGCCGAGGCTACGCAGACCGGGTGATCGACGTATTGCGCAGCAAATGGTACCGCATTTAGATGCTAGCTAACATGAAAACCGCGTTCGACGGCAGCGGTCCACTCGACAACCGTAACGCCGGCGACCTCGGCGCCGGAAGGCCCGACCCATAGCCAGCGGCACATCGCGGCAACGTTGTCCGGCGGGCCCGCGATAACGACCTCGACCCGCCCGTCGGCGAGATTCTTCACCCAACCGCGCAGATTCAATTGCTCTGCTCTATTGGCGGTACTCGCGCGATACCACACGCCCTGAACGCGGCCGTGAACGAGACAGCGCACAGCTTGCTCGTCGCCACCCATGCGCTAAGCGTCAGTCTTCCGCCGATTGGTTCGCGGTCTGACTAGCCTGCAATGCATCCACGGCGCTGTTCTTGGCGCGGATCGCATTCTTGCGGGCGAGATTGAACGAGCGGACCCGAATCTGAGTCTCGGCTTCGCTCAGATAACGTTTCGCATCATCGAGCGGCGCCGGCGCGAACCGGGCAGCGTCGGCATCTTCGGCCGCCGCAATAGCCTGGCGCGCATCGCTCATCTCCTGAACGGGCGGAGACGTGGCACACCCGACGATGACGAGTGCAGCCAAGAGCACCAGGAGTCGATTCGTGACTCGTGTGTGAATCATTCTTATGCTAGAGGTTCCGAACGAGAGCAACCTAACAGGGGCCTCAGACAGTCGTCAAGCCAGTTCGAGCTCGCCTGGCAAGCGGCTCGCAGGATTTCTACACTGCAGGTTCGGACGAATGAACATCTTCACCGAGATACTGCAGTAAAAATATTATTAAACATAGGGTTACAAATGAAAATTATAATTTACTATAATCCGCGGTGTTCGAAATCCCGAGCAACGAAAGCACTGCTCGAAGAGAACGGCGTGGCGTTGCAGGTGATCGAATATCTCAAGACCCCGCCGCCGGACTCCACGCTTCGGACCCTGCTCGCGAAGCTCTCATCGAACCGCGGGCACTCGTGCGCACGGGTGAGGCCGCGTTCAGGGAGGCTGGACTCGATCTGGATACGGCCTCGGACGACGATATCATCGCGCTCATGATTTCGGAGCCGTCGCTGATCCAACGACCGATCGTCGAGATCGGCCAGAGCGCGCGAATCGGCCGACCGCCGGAAGCTGTTCTGGAACTCCTCGAATGACGATCAATGTCCTCGTCCTGTACTACTCCCACAAAGGCCAAACGGCAGACCTCGCGAGACACGCAGCCCGCGGTGTCGAGGCCGCAGGCGCCGAAGCGTCACTCCGGACCGTGCCACGCGTCTCCTCGGCCACAGAGGCGACAGCTCCGGACGTGCCCGACGGGGATGGCCCACCCTATGCCTCGCTCGAGGACCTGGAGGCCTGTGACGGTCTGCTATTGGGTAGCCCGACTCGATTCGGCAACATGGCGGCACCGCTAAAGTACTTCATTGATGGAACGAGCGGACTGTGGCTAAACGGATCTCTCGTGGATAAGCCTGCCGGTGTTTTCACGTCGACGAGCAGCCCGCACGGCGGTCAGGAGACCACATTGCTGACGATGGCGTTGCCGTTGATTCATCACGAAATGATCTGGGCAGGCATACCCTATACCGAGACCGCGATTCATGAAACCCGCACCGGCGACGGCCCTTACGGCGCTTCTCACCTAGCCGTGCCGTGGAATGAGGCGCTCTCGGGACACGAACGTGATCTCGCCAAGTCCCTCGGAAAGCGCGTCGCAACGCTGGCCCAGCGCCTCGCTGCATCCGGTAGATGACCGCTGCCGGCTGGCGGACCGGCCAGAGATTACTCGTCGCAATCTGCCACGCCGTCTTGCTCGGGGCGACCGCGGCGTGGTGCCTGACCCTGCAACCCACTGGACCTCTATCGGCGCTGCTCATCGCCGCGGCGTCGCTTCCGCTCCTTTTCGCGGTCCGGGGACTCCTCCGGGATCAGCGGTACACCTATCAGTGGCTCCGCCTCGTCCTCGTCCTCTATACCGGCGCCAGCAGCGCCGAGGTCGTAGCCTCACAGCGCACGGCCCCGGCCGCAGTAATCATGATGGCCGCAGCTCTGTCGGAACTACTGCTCGTGCTGGTCCTGCTCAGGTTCGCGCGGTCAACGCGGCGCGAATGAATGGGATCGTGAGGCGGCGTTTCGTCACGAGTGAAGCCGTATCGAGTTCATCCAGCCACCGGCAGACTGTGCCCATATCCCGGCTGACACGATCGAGCAGATAACGGGCAGCCGCATCCGGAAGATCCAGGCCACGCGAGCGTGCGTGCCCCCGCAGGGCCTCCAACGAGTGATCGTCGTCGAGCGAACGCAGCTGATAGACGACCGCGCCAGCCGCACGGGATGCGAGATCCGGCAACGAGAAGGTCGTGCCCGCCGGTGCTCGACGTGCAGCGAAGATCAATCGCCCATGCCCCGAATGGACGCGGTTGTAAAGCTCGAACAGCGCCCGATCCCAGGCGTCGTCACCGCTGACCACGTCAACGTCGTCGAGTGCCAGGAGATTCATTGTTTCCAGACCCTGGAGCACGTCGGCACCGACGGAACAGGCCGAGCGCAGCGCCAGATACATGGCCCGTCGTGCAGAACTGGCCGCACAGGCCGCTTGCAGTAGATGACTCTTACCGGATCCGGCGGCTCCCCAGATCCAAAGGATCGCGGGCATGTCGCCCGACGCGAACGTCCGAAGGTGAGCGACGAGCGCACGATTCTCGCCGGTAACGAACGTCTCGAACTGGCTGTGTTTGCCGAGTACGAGCGGCAGCGGGATCTGAGCCACTAGTGCCCCGTACCGGACGACTCGCCGTGGGTGTCGCGCCAGGCCCGTTTACTCCAGCCGACGACATAATTCAGGCCACTCGTGATGCTCGTGAAGGTGACTACCGCACCGAGCACGATCAAGACGCTTTGCGGTGGCCGCTGAAACGCGGCAGCGGTCAGCGTAAACAAGACGAAGCCGAGCTGGCACGCCGTGTTGAGCTTACTGATGAGCGTCGGCTCACCGCGCACCGGGGCGACGAGAACCTGATAAGTCAACGCCCCGGAGATGATAACGACGTCCCGCATGACGACCACGGCGGTCAACCCGACTGGAACCAGCCCGAGATAGGTCAGTGTCAAAAAGACGCAGACGATCAACAGCTTATCCGCTGCCGGATCCAGGATACTGCCGAGGGGCGTGCGCCAATCGAAGCTGCGCGCCAGCAGGCCGTCCAGCCCGTCCGATAACCCCGCGATCGCGATCAATACCAGCGCACTAAGATACTGTTCACGCAGAAGTACCAGCACGATGGGTCCAACGAGCAGCACACGAAAGACGCAAATCGCGTTCGGGAGCCAGCTGAATGACATCGCGCCGCGTCTCCTAATCGCTGAGCGTGAATATCAGCCGGTCGTCTTCGACGGGCGAATCGGGCTGGCCCGTACTGGGTGTAAGCATCGCGCCGAGTGCTAACACTCGCTCGAGTACGGCCGTACTGCCTCTGGCGTCCGCTCGGACCGAGAGTGTGGCACCGTCGAAATCAACCTCGGTGCCGATCGAGTCTAGAATGCTCAACGATTCCAGGTAGTTCATTACGCGGCCATAGTCATCGAGCGTCTCAACGCCGAGGATGGTTATCAGCGTCGTGCGTGTAGCACCCAGCGTGCTGAATTCCGCCGCGTAGAAATCCGCGAGGCGGTCCAGCCCATCGCGCACGGAGCCGCCACTCAAATCGACTTCACCGCCGTCCTTCAGCAAGGTCCAGCGAACGTCGATACCGAAAGGCATTACGCGAACGCGCCCGGTCAGAATGGCATCTGCGCCGTAACGGGTAGAGGCCCGGCTTACCTGCGCGTTGAACCCGGCCCAAATGTCGACGAAGCTCAAGGCGCTCATGTCCTCCAGATCCATGAGCGGTAACGTTAACGGCAATCCACGTTCATTCGCGACGGCCACTATTTCATCCCGTATGCGAATCTGCAACTCTCGGAACTCGGGGCCGAGATCGCCGGAAGCCTCTCCAGCGGAAAGTATGTTGCGCTCACCCTGACCGGTATCGATCGCCAGCCACAGCAGCGTCAGCGGCCGCTCGGGACCCCAGATCGGCTGCTCGCGCGCGACCAGCGCCGCCTCGATAGCACGCGCATCGAAGGTCACCAGAAGCGTCTCGCGATCGAGTTGGCCTCGCTGGATCACGTACTGGCCCGCATTCTGCAGCATGCCCGCCAGCACCGGCTCCAGGGCCGTGTCGACCCGCCCCGTGACACGCGTCAATAGCTGGCCCATCGCGAATCGGATCTCATCCTCCTGCGTACGCAGAGGCTGATCGGGATCGATGCTTCGGCTCACGGTGACGCTGTAAAGATCCTCGAGCGTTGCGGCAAAGCCGCTGGAGCCGCCGATACCTACGGCACCGGCCGCCAAAACGGCGATTAGGGCCCTCGATGTCTGGAGCGTCTGCGGAAATCGAATCATCGCTGTCCACGGCGGAATAAGCTGGCTTATTATAGCGGCCTCAGCCCTGATCCCCGCCGCACCACGAGAAGGAAATCATGACAGCGAAGGAGACCCTCACCTACAAAGCCGCCGGCGTCGATATCGAAGCGGGTGAGGAACTCGTCAATCGAATCAAGGCTGCAGTCACCCGTACCTCGAGACCTGAGGTGATCGGCGGGCTTGGCGGATTCGGCGGGCTATTCAAGCTCGCGACGGAACGTTATGAATCTCCCGTCCTAGTTTCGGGGACCGACGGCGTCGGCACCAAACTCAAGCTCGTCCTCGAGCATGGCGCACACGACGAGGTCGGAATCGACCTCGTCGCCATGTGCGTCAACGACGTGATCGTCCTCGGCGCTGAACCGCTGTTCTTTCTGGATTACTTCGTCACGGCCCGGCTCGACGTGGCGGTCGCGGCCCGCGTAATCAAGGGTATCGCCCAGGGCTGTGAACTCGCAGGGGCTGCATTGATCGGCGGTGAGACGGCAGAGCATCCGGGCATGCATGCTTCCGGAGAGTACGATCTAGCCGGCTTCTGCGTCGGCGTCGTCGAGGAGAAACAACTCGTCGACGGCCGCAATATTCGCGCGGGCGACAGTGTACTCGGCCTCGCCTCATCCGGACCGCACTCCAACGGCTTCTCGTTGATCAGACGGATACTGGATCGGTTGCCGAATGCAGCTCGCCAAGATCTCGACGGTCAACCGTTGATCGAGCAACTGCTGAAACCGACTCGAATCTACGTCGGAGCGATCAGCGACCTACTCGCCGAGACCGAGGTCAAGGGGATCTCACATATCACCGGTGGCGGCCTGACGGAGAATATTCCGCGAGTGCTGCCCGACGGTCTCGGAGTGAGTCTGCAGCGCGCAGCATGGCGTACGCCGCCTGTCTTTCAGTGGCTTGAAGCGGCTGGCATCTCCGCCGACGAGATGCTGCGCACCTTTAACTGCGGCGTCGGCATGGTGGTGATCGTGGCACGCGAACACGTCGAACCCGCGTTGGCAAGACTCGCGAAGAGCGGTGAGGAGGCCTGGTTGATCGGCGAGGTCGTCGCCGACCCCGCGGAACAGGTCACCGTCGATTGACGCCTTACCGACCGCTCACCGTCACCGTGCTGATATCCGGGCAGGGTACGAATCTCCAGGCGCTCATCGACGAGCAGCACTCCGACGCGCTCCCTATCGACATCCGTGCCGCCATCAGCGACCGCAGCGACGCGCCGGGGCTCGAACGAGCACGGCGTGCGGGCATCGAGGCCCGGTATCTGAATCCCGCGGGTTTCGCCGACACTGCGGCGTTCGACACCGCGCTCGCGCAGATAGTACTCGCGTACGATCCCGAGCTCGTGATCCTGGCCGGCTTCATGCGAATTTTGAGCCCGGGCTTCGTCGAGACGTTCGCCGGGCGCATGCTCAATATCCACCCGTCTCTACTGCCCCGCTTCAGAGGGCTCGATACTCATCGCCGAGTCCTCGAGGCAGGGGATCGCGAGCACGGCGCGACCGTCCATTTCGTGACGAAGGAACTCGATAGCGGCCCGTGCGTGATCCAGTACCGCATCCCCGTCCGCGCTGACGACGATTCGGCTTCGCTCGGAGCCCGCGTGGCTCGAGGCGAGCATATTATTCTGCCGCGTGCGGTCGGTTGGATCGCCGAGCGACGCTTGAGGCTCGCCGATGGGGCCGTCATGCTTGACGGTCGGCAGCTCGACGAGCCGGTAATAGTCGAAGGTGACGAGTGACTGTAGGAACGCGAGCGACAGGATTCCTTCGTCGTGCCACGGCCCTTCTGGCCGCCACCGCGCCGTACGTCGCGGCTTCCGCTCCGGATCCGGCCATTCATACCTATTCGGCCGTCTATCAAGTCCAATACGAGGGCCGGGACCGCGGCACGTCGCAATTCTCGGTCGACTACGATGCGGAAAGCGACGTGTACCGGTTTAGTTCAACCACCAGATTACGCGGATTCTTACTGCGCCTAGCCGCTCCGCGGGCCATCGTCGGGCGAAGTGAGTTCCGGTCACAAGCCGGTAGGATCGTGCCGCTCCAGTTCTGGTACGAGGACGGCACACGCGGCGGAGACGATAACTTCCACATTCGCTTCGACTGGAACAACGGCTCCATCGTCACCGAAACGGCGGATGCGCGAGCTTTATTCGATGCGGCCCCAGGCATGCTGGATCCCGGAACGACGCAGGTTCAACTCACGCTGGACGCGGCGCGTTCAAAGAGTTCGAACAGTTACCCGGTCGCCGACGAAGACGGCCCGCAGATCTATAACTACGCGGAGGACGGCAACGAGGTTATCGAGACGTCCCTCGGCGAATTTGAGTCCCAGGTACGCATACAGCAACGCGCGGGCTCATCTCGGCAGACATTGTTCTGGACTGCACCGGATCTTCGCCACTTACCAGTTCGGATCGAACAACGTCGCAATGGGGAAACCCGGCTCGTCTTCCTACTCGAATCCCTGGAGTGGCTCGGCGAGTCCGACGAGTAACCCTATCGGCTGCCGGGTGCCTATGTCTTGGGAAGGGTCACGCCTTTCTGGCCCTGATACTTCCCGCCACGGTCCAGATAACTGGTCTCACAGACCTCATCCGACTCGAAAAATATCATCTGCGCCACGCCCTCGTTGGCATAGACTCTTGCCGGAAGCGGCGTGGTATTCGAAAACTCGAGCGTTACGTGCCCTTCCCACTCCGGCTCCAACGGCGTGACGTTGACGATGATTCCGCAGCGCGCATAGGTCGACTTCCCGAGGCAGATCGTCAGCACGCTTCGCGGGATACGAAAATATTCGACAGTCCTTGCGAGCACGAATGAGTTCGGCGGAATCACGCAGATGTCAGAGCACTTATCGACGAAACTCGACTCGTCGAACTGCTTCGGGTCCACAACCGCTGAATTGATATTCGTGAATACCTTGAAGTCGGCGGCACAGCGAACGTCATAACCGTAACTCGACGTTCCGTATGAGATCACGCGCTGGTCGTTAACGGTTCGAATCTGATCGTTCTCGAAGGGTTCTATCATCCCGTGGTCGCGAACCATCCGCCGAATCCAACGATCTGACCTGATGCTCATTCACTTTCCTCGACGGTGATCGTCGGAAACAGATTGCTGTAATCTTTCGCCGTCGCGGCGAGATGGCTCGCGGCACAAAGGGCAATCCGGCGATAGGCCTCTGCGGCCACACCATCGGGCTCAGCGACGACGGTCGGCCGCCCGTGGTCCGTCTGCTCGCTGATTTTTCGGTCCAGCGGAAGTGCGCCCAGCAACGGTAATCCATACTCTGCGGCAAGGCGCTCGCCGCCTTCTTGGCCGAATATCGATTCCTCGTGACCACAGTCCGAACAGACATGGACACTCATGTTCTCGACGACGCCCAGGACGGGGACGTTGACCTTCTGGAACATCTCGAGTCCTTTGCGTGCGTCGGCCAGCGCGATGTCCTGGGGTGTCGTCACGATGATGGCACCGCTGACAGGGACGCGTTGCGACAATGTCAGTTGCACATCGCCGGTACCCGGGGGCATGTCGACGAGAAGATAGTCCAGTTCCCCCCAGTTCGTATCCGTAAGCAGCTGGTTGAGCGCCGACGTCACCATCGGGCCGCGCCACGCCATCGGTTGATTGTCCTCGACGAGAAAGCCGATGGACATCGCTTTCACGCCATGGGCTTCTAGAGGGTCGAGCGTCTTGCCGTCGGGTGTAACGGGCCTCTCGCCGGCGAGACCCAACATTCGCGGCTGACTCGGTCCATAGATGTCTGCGTCGAGAATGCCGACACTTGCGCCTTCCTGGGCCAGCGCAAGACCGAGATTGACAGCGACCGTCGATTTCCCAACGCCGCCCTTGCCCGATGCGACGGCGATCAGATTGCTGATCCCCTCCAATGGCTTGAGGCCGTGCTGGACGGAATGCGACAAGATCGTCGAGGTCAATGAGAACACTGGCGCCGACGGTAAATCCAGATCACTGCAATACGCCTGCAGCGCGGCGATCAGTTCCGCGCCGCTCCGTGCCGCCGGGAATCCCAGATCGATGCTGATCTGGGGAATCCCCGCGCTGGACTCGATCTCGAACGTGCTGCCCGCTTCGCTGAGCGGGAAACCCGTGAATGGGACGATGAATTCGCCGAGGTGTTCTCGCAATACCGCCAAGGCTTCCTGGCTCATACCTGGGTCCTTACCATGGGGGCCGGGATTGTACCTTATCGATCAGCATTTCCAGGCCTTCCCAACCTTTTTAACGGACACCTGAACCTGTGAGGCAGGTTCCATTTTCGGAAAACCCGTATGGCATAATTGACGCAGATCCAGTCAATGATTATGTAGGATACTCGACCCCAGCGTGGGGTTGGAGGTGCGGCTTCGTGTGCGGAAATTCATGAACTTCATCAGTGCAATCAAGGCAGAGCGACTAATCGCGCAGATCCGAGGCGAAGCGGATCTCTCGTCGCCCAGCGCCAAGAAGGCATTCGACAAACTTCGCCAGGTCGGTCCTGCAGGCGTACCGAAAATTCTTCAGGCCCTCGCCAGCGCAGACCGGCGCCAGACTGCGGAGTTCGTCGATGTCCTCACGAGGCTCGCGGACGACAAGGCCTTGCCCGCCATACTGCAGGGCCTGACCGATGCGAATCCGAAAACCGTTTCGGGAGCGACCACCGCGCTCTCGTCCAGTCGGCGATACAACCCCAACCGATTGGTCGATCTGCTCGCCGAGGACAGCTATTCCAAATCCGCCCTGGTTGACATTCTATTGGCGCATCGAAAGCGGCTGAATATCAATCATCTTCTCGCTCAGGTGTACGAGTTGCAGCCCAGCGAGAAGACCGCCGTGTTCAAGATAGTCAAAGACCTCGCGAGCGAGGCCGAAATACCGGATTTGCTGGCGCGTATGAACGGGAAGGACCCGGTCGTCAAGATGCACTTGATCAAGGTCATCTCTCAGTTCGAGCGAGTCGATGTCCAGGACGCCCTGCAGCAACAGTTGAAAGACGACAACAAGCTGGTTCGGCAGGCGGCGCTCACTGGACTCTCTCAGTTAAACGGTGCCGTCAACGTCGAACTAATCTGCTCACTGCTCGAAGATCCCGATGTCGACGTCATCAACAAAGCCATCGACGTCATCGTCAATCTCAAGCATCCGGACACAGTTAAACACCTGATCTCAGCACTCAAGGCCGACAATGAATTCTCCCGCCGCGCGGCGGTCGAGGTCTTGAACGAGATCGGCACAACTAACGACATCAAGCATCTACTCGAAGCTATCTCCGACGAAGACTGGTGGGTCCGCGCCCGTGCATCTGACGCGTTAGCACGCATCGGTGGAGACCGCGTCGTCAGCGCAGTGTTGGAGCTGATCAAGGACAAAGACGAGGACGTTCGCCGCGCCGCCATCGAAATTCTGAATACCTGCCACGATCCACGCGCCGTCGACCAGTTGATCGAAGCGACAGCCGATGAAGATTGGTGGGTCAGTGAGCGAGCGGCGGATGCTCTCGCGGAGATCGGTGACGCGAAGGCCGTTCCGGCGTTGGTCAAGATGCTGAGCCGGGGCGGCAAATCGGTGCCAACGGCGCTGAGATCGATCGGCAAGCTGGGCGATAAACGCGCGCTCAAGAAGGTCCTCCCGTTCGTCAAGACCGATGAGAAACAGGTCAAGGCTGCTGCAATCGAAGCCGTCGCGAATCTGACCGATTCCAAACATACGGAAGCCGTGGGAGCGTTCATTCGAAAACACGCAAGCGGCCACGGCGACACGATCGCGAAAGCTGCTGCCAAGACATTACAGAAACTCGAGGGCGATGGAGCTGCGACCGGACAGCTCAGACCGGCTTCTACTAGCGCCGAAGACGATCTCACTCGCTCGCTCATGGCGGACACTGGCAAGGAGAGTGCTACCGACGAACCGACCGCCAAGACGAGTTCGAGTTCATTCGACCTGAGCGCACTCAAGGTAGGAAGCCTCATCGAAGGCCGCTACGAGTTCATTCAAAAAATCGGCAAGGGCGCCTTCGGGACCGTTGTGCTAGTACATGATACCGTGGTCGACGACCAACTCATCCTGAAGTTCTTGAACCCGAACGTCTCCTCTGATGAAGAGATGATGAAGCGTTTCGTTCACGAGCTACGCTACTCTCGAAAAATCACGCATAAGAACGTCATCCGCATCTATGACTTCCTGGCCATTGGAAACGCCTACGCGATCTCGATGGAGTATTTCCCGTCCCACACGCTGGGGAGGGAAATTTCAGACGATACGCCGATGGACGCCAAGAAAGCCGTTTCCTATGCCTGTGATATCTGCACGGGAATGCAGATCGCGCATTACCAGGGGATCATTCACCGGGACCTCAAGCCGGCGAACATTCTCATCAACGATGATGGGCTGTTGAAGATCGTAGATTTCGGCGTTGCAGCGGCGGCATCCAGCGGCGACACGCAACTCACGAAGACGGGCTACGTCATCGGCTCACCGAAATACATGGCGCCGGAGCAGATTCTCGGCAAGAAGGTCGACATCGGAGCCGATATCTATAGCCTTGGCGTCATGCTCTATGAGATGCTGGCCGGTGAGCCGCCCTACAACCGCGGTGATCACATGTCAGTCATGTATCAGCATGTCCAGGGAAAGGCGACAGCGCTAGATGAGCTCAACGACGACGTCTCCAAGGAACTCAGCGATATCGTGACGAAAGCCATGTCGGTCGATAAAGACAAGCGATTCACTTCCATGGATCAACTCAAGGCTGCTCTCGAAAAAACTGCCGCGCAACTCAACTAGTCGATGGCACGGATCGACTCATTCTTGAAGCTCGGGCTCGCGCAAGGCTGCTCGGACGTTCACCTGGCCGTCGGCATCCCGCCAATGCTTCGTCTGCATGGCGATCTCATGCCCATCAAATTCCGGGACCTCGCCGACACCGAGATGGAGAGCTACGTCGGTGAGATACTGACGGAGGCGCAGAAAGAACGCTTCTCTCAGGGTCACGATCTGGACTTTTCCTATGTCAGCCAGGAAGGCGGGCGATTCAGAGCCAACGTGTTTCGCAAGGAAACCGGCATCGGCGCTACCTTCCGAAATATCCCGAATAAGATCCCAACGATCGAATCGCTCGACCTTCCGCCCGTCGTAGTGAAGTTCTGCGACCTCCATCAAGGAATGGTGCTCGTCACCGGATCGACGGGCACCGGTAAGTCCACGACGCTGGCGTCGATGATCGACCATCTCAATGGCACTCGAAATCTCAATATCATCAGCCTCGAAGACCCGATTGAGTTCGTCCACCACAGCAAGAAGGCACAGGTCATACAGCGCGAACTGGGAACGCATGTCCCGAGTTTCGCCGAAGGCGTGCGGGCGGCTCTCCGCGAAGACCCCGATGTGATTCTCGTCGGCGAACTCAGGGATACCGAGACCATCAGCATGGCGATGACCGCGGCAGAGACCGGCCATCTGGTCCTGGGAACGCTACATACGACGGGCGCCGTAAAGTCGATCGATCGAATTATCGACGCGCTGCCGGCCGATCAACGTGAACAGACAAAGAGCTTCCTGTCCCATAGCCTGCAGGCTGTCGTGACACAGAATCTCGTCAAGACACCTGACGGCCGGGACCGCAGAGCCGTCCACGAAATCCTCGTGATGACCCGTGCGATCTCGAAGCTCATTACATCCGATCAGACGTATCAGATCCCGGCGCAGCTGCAGACCGGTAAGGATCTCGGCATGCAGATGATGGATCAAGCCCTCCTGGATGCCATCAAGCAGAAACTCGTGGATCCGGACGACGCGTATCGCTACGCGACGGACATGAAGAAGTTCGAGCGCTTCGTCACGGATACGACCATCCTGCAGGACGTAGAGATCGCCTGAGATGATCGATGACTTCCTTCGTAGCATGCACCTCCGCAAAGGTTCGGACCTGCATGTGATCTCGGGCGATCCGCCGCGCATGCGCGTGAACGGCGACTTGATCAGTCTGCAGAATCAGAAGCTCGACGGTGAACAATTATTGAATGCGCTCCTCGGCATAATGTCCGAAGCGACTCGCGCGCAGTTCGAAGCGGACGATTCAGCCGACTTCGCCTTCGCGATCCCCGACCTGGCCCGATTCCGCGTAAATGCCTTCCGTCATCTGAACGGCGTTGGCGCCGTCTTTCGCGGCATTCCATCGACTGCCCTGACGCTCGAAGAACTCGGCATGCCGAAGTCGGTTCGTGAGTTCACGAAAGCGAATAAGGGCTTGATACTCGTAACCGGCAAGACAGGGTCCGGCAAGACCACGACGCTCGCGGCCATGATCGATGCCATCAACCAGCGCCAGCATGGCCACATTCTGACGATCGAAGACCCAATCGAGTTCGTGCATCAGCGCCAGAACTGTCTCATCAGCCAGCGTGAGATAGGTATTCACACCCAGACATTCGCGGAGGCGTTGCAATCCGCGTTGCGCGAAGATCCCGACGTTATTCTGGTCGGGGAACTCAGAGACCTGGAAACCATGAGCATCGCCATGACGGCCGCGGAGATGGGGGTCCTCATCATGGGGACGTTACATACGAATGGCGCCGCAGCTACCGTAGATCGCGTGATCAACATCTTCCCCGTGGAAAAGCAGGAGCACATTCGCAATATGCTGTCGACGTCTCTGCGCGGCGTTATCTCGCAGCAACTCGCCAAGAAGAAAGACGGCTCGGGCCGAGTCGCGATCCTCGAGATCCTCGTCAATACCTCCGCCGTGGCAAACTTGATTCGACAGGGCAAACTGGAGCAACTCGAGAATGTCATGCAGTCGGGTGGCGCCAGCGGTATGCGAACGATGGACGGGGCGATTCAGGAACTCCTCGACCGGAAAGTCATCGCCGGCGAAGAGGCATACCATCAGGCCTTCGATAAGAGCAAATTCGAAAAATTCAAAGACGCCTCTTAAGAAGCATCCCTCAGACGCCGGTGGCATAATCGCGATCGGAGCGGCAGCCCTGCTGCGAAGTATCGCGCGTTCGGCCGGGCGCTCCTTCTGTTACCAAGGAGTACCGCCAGTTGGGCCAACAACGAGACATTCTGGTTACCTGCGCCCTGCCCTATGCCAATGCACCGCTGCATATCGGGCATGTCGTCGAGTACACGCAGACCGACGTCTGGGTCAGGTTCCAGCGTATGCGCGGGCAACGCTGCTTTTTCGTCTGTGCCAGCGATGCACACGGCACGCCGACGATGTTGCGCGCGGAGGCAGCCGGCGTAACCCCGGAGGAACTCGTCGCCGAGATAGCTACCGGCCATCAGGCCGATTTCGACCAGTTTCGAATCAGTGTCGACAACTATTTGACGACACACTCTCCGGAGAATGAGGAACTCACCGCGTCAATCTACAAGAGTCTGCTCGAAGCCGGCCATATCCACCGTCGTACGATCCAGCAGGCGTACGATGAAAAGAAGCAGATGTTCCTGCCGGACCGCTATGTCCGCGGCGGTTGTCCCGTGTGCCACACGCCCGATCAGTACGGTGATTCCTGCGAGAACTGCAGCGCGACCTACACACCGATGGAACTCGAGAACCCAGTCTCCGTGATCTCGGGCACGACACCATCCGTTAGAGACTCCGAACACTTGTTCTTTCGCCTCGGCGATTTCGAGGAAGAACTCCGTGCCTGGGTACCGCAACATGTCGATGCCGCGCTCGCCCGGAAACTCGATGAGTGGTTCGAGGCGGGCTTAAGGGACTGGGACATCTCGCGCGACAGCCCCTACTTCGGCTTCGAGATCCCCGGCGAGAAGGGCAAGTTCTTCTATGTCTGGTTCGACGCGCCGATCGGGTACATGGCGAGTTTTCTCAACCTGTGCCGGCGCTCGGAATTGAGCTTCGAGCAGTTCTGGGACGAAGGCAGCGACGCCGAACTCTATCACGTCATCGGCAAGGACATCGTCTACTTTCACACATTGTTCTGGCCGGCGGTATTGAGTGGCGCCGGCTACCGAAAGCCGTCGGGAGTCTTCGTCCACGGATTCCTGACAGTCGATGGATCCAAGATGTCGAAGTCCAGAGGCACGTTCATCAATGCTTCAACCTATGCCAAGCATCTCGAACCCGACTGCTTGCGTTATTACTTTGCGGCGAAGCTCGGGCCGGCAGCCGACGACATCGACCTCAATATGGACGACTTCGTCGCGCGAGTGAATTCTGATCTCGTCGGCAAGCTCGTGAACATAGGTAGTCGCTGCGCGGGCTTCATCGACCGGCTCAACTCCGGACGCCTCGCAGACAAACTGCCGGATGAATCGTTATTCACTGGCTTTGCTGCCGCGGCGGACGATATAGCCACGGATTACGAGTCGCGAAACTATTCGCGTGCCGTAAGACGAATCATGGGACTCGCCGACCAAGCCAATCAGTACATCGACGAGCAGAAGCCCTGGATTAAGGCCAGGAATGCCGACGAGTCCGATACGGTCGTTGGTATCGCGACATTGGGCCTGAATCTGTTCCGCTCACTGATGATTTACCTGAAGCCCGTCATACCGGGTGTGGCCGAACGCACCGAGGCTTTTCTCGGCGTCGAGCCACTGAACTGGGCCGACGTCCAGACACCGTTACTCGGACACGAGATCGAGCGCTTCGAGCCGCTGCTCGAACGCGTCGATGTGAAGGAGATCCAAGCCGTGATCGAAGAATCCCAGAACTCCGATGAAACCGCCGCGAAGAACGACCCGGATCGCCCCGAGCAGATCGAGTTCGAGCATTTCGCGAAGATCGACTTGCGGGTCGCGAAGATCATCGAGGCGAGTTACGTCGGCGGCGCCGATAAACTCCTGAAGCTGCGCATAGACGTCGGCGATGCCGAACGGGAGGTTTTCGCCGGAATCCGCTCAGCCTACGAGCCCGAGAACCTGGAAGGACGCCTCGTTGTCACTGTCGATAACCTGGCCCCGCGGAAAATGCGTTTCGGCGTGTCCGAGGGCATGGTCCTCGCCAGTGGACCGGGCGGAAAGGAGATTTTTCTGTTGAGCGTGGACAGCGGTGCGACACCCGGCATGAAGGTGACCTGACCGCCATGACCGAGCTGTTGCTGATCATCTTCGCTGCAGCGCTCGTGAACAACTTCGTCCTGGTTCAGTTTCTCGGACTCTGCCCGTTTCTGGGCGCTTCCAGACGAATGGATGGGGCATTGGGCATGGCGTTGGCGACGGGTCTCGTACTCACGCTCGCATCGGGGCTCAGCTATCTGATCGAGCGGTATGTGCTGCTGCCGTTCGGCGTACAGTACCTGCGCCTGATCGCATTTATCCTCGTCATCGGTGCCGCGGTGCAGTTCACGGAACTGGGGCTGCGCAGAACCTCGCCGGTGTTACATCGCGTTCTGGGCCTCTATATTCCCCTGATCGCGAGTAACTGTGCGGTTCTCGGCGTCGCGTTGCTGAACTCCACGGAGCAGCGAACCCTGCTCTCGGCGCTCTTCTACGGCGCCGGCGCCGCACTGGGTTTCGGAATCGTACTGACACTCCTCAGCGGCTTGCGGGAGCGGCTCGAAAGCGCGGATGTGCCGACACCCTTCCAAGGCCCGGCCATCGCACTGATCACCGCCGGCATCATGTCCATGGCCTTTCTCGGATTCAGTGGATTTGTGCGTCTGTAATGATCACGGGCACCGTCATCCTGGCCGCGCTTGCCATGACGCTCGCCGTTGCACTCGTTATCAGCGGGCACTTTCTCCGACCCGCAATGGATCCGATCGCGGATCGACTCGAACAACTACTGCCTAGAATTCAATGCGCGCAGTGCGGCTATCCTGGATGCCGCGCTTATGCGGAAGCCATCGCCGCCGGTTTCACGTCCATCAATCGCTGCCCGCCGGGAGGAGAAGAAACCATACGTCAGCTGGCAAGCGAGCTGGGTCGCGAACCGGAACCGCTGCTCTCGAGCCTCGGAGATGCGAGCCTAGACAGGGTCGCACGCATCGATGAGCGTCAATGCATTGGCTGTAATCTTTGTGCCCGCGTTTGTCCGGTGGATGCGATCGTGGGTATTTCTCAGATGATGCACACGGTCATCTCGGACCACTGTACAGGCTGTGAATTATGCCTGCCGCCGTGCCCAGTGGACTGTATCGTCTTGGAACCCCGCGATGACTGAATATCGGATCCATCGCGGCATGACGGGCGGCATACGCGTCGCGCCTCGAAAGAGAATGTCGACGGCATCGCCTATCGATCGTGACCTCATGCCCGAGCGGCTGATCATCCCCATGAGGCAGCAGTCCGGGCCCCCGGCAAAACTGACCGTTGCCGTTGGTGAGCGGGTTCGCAAAGGCCAGATGATCGGTGAACCCGGCGATTCACCGTCAGCGGCAGTCCATGCGCCGAGATGCGGTGAAGTCATTGCTCTGGAAGAGAGACCCATACCCGGCAGTAGCGAACTGATCGAGTCACTGTGCATCCTGGTCGACGTAGACAACGATGGGGCTGACACACGAGTCGAACGACAGGCAGCGTGGCCAGATTCTCATGCCGATCGCATTCGGGCAATACGCGCCGCCGGCATCGTCGGGTTAGGCGGCGCGGCATTCCCGACCGCCGAGAAGCTCGACACAAGGGAGCGCTGCCCGACACTGATACTCAACGGTGCCGAATGCGAACCCTATATCAGTTGCGATGACATGCTCATGCGCGAGCGCGCCACGGAGATTCTCCTCGGCGCACAGACAATGATGGAGTTACTCAACGCAGAACTCTGCTTACTAGCGATAGAGCGAGATAAGCCACGGGCCATCGAGGCCATGGAGGTGGCAATCGCCGAATTGCGCGACGATCGTATGCGGATCACGGTAGTGACGATCAAATACCCCGCCGGCGGTGAGCGACAGCTCGTCGAACTGTTGATCGGGCAGGAAGTTCCGAGCGGCAGGTACCCGATCGCGACCGGCTGCGTCTGCCAGAATGTCGGCACCGCCTACGCCGTCGGGCAACTCGTCCGCACTGGGGATTCGCTTTCATCGAGGATTGTCACCGTCACCGGTAAGGGCGTGAAGAGACCGCAGAATGTCGAGGTACCTATCGGCACACCGATACGCGAGTTGATCGAGCATTGCGGGGGCTATGCGAACGATGTCACACGGTTGATTCTCGGCGGCAGCATGATGGGCTACACCGTGTCATCAGACGACTTACCCGTTACGAAGGCGACCAACTGCGTGATAGCTGCAGTCAACGATGAGGTTCGCGATCGGTACGACGAATCGCCCTGTATTCGCTGCGGAGATTGTGCCGAGGTCTGCCCGGCACGATTACTACCTCAGGAGCTGCTGGGTCGCTCCAAGAGTTTCGACTTCGATCAACTGGACATCCTCGGCTTGAGCGATTGCATCGAGTGCGGCTGTTGCGACGTCGTGTGCCCGAGCCAGATTCCCTTGACCGAGTATTTTCGGAACGCCAGACACGCCCAATTCAAGCACGTACAACACCAGCAACTCGCGGATACGTCGTATGTTCGCTATCTGAGCAAACAGGAACGCCTCCGCCTGCAGGACGCGCAGACGCAAACGTTTCGCGATGAACTCAAGGCGCGGGTGGCGGCGGACTCGGAATCACGACAGGAAACCATCCAGGCGGCCATCGATCGCGTTCAGCGGCGACGTTCGGCGGACGACGACGCGGTTTAGATTCCGTGAAGATGAGATTCTCGCTCAGACCCGCTCCCCACGTGATACCCACGACGAGCGTGCCACTGGTCATGCGCCGCGTTCTCTTTGCGCTCATCCCTGCGGCGATCGTCTACATTTGGTTCTTCGGCTGGGGCCTGCTCATCAATATTGGGGTTGCCGTTACTGCCGCGCTTGCGGCGGAAGCGCTGATGCTGCGAATCAGGGGGCGCGCCGTCAAACCCAGCATCGCGGACACCAGCACCGCCGTCACCGCCATCTTGCTGGCTTTTGCGCTTCCACCGCTCGCGCCCTGGTGGTTACCTGCCTTGGGCGCCGGACTCGCGATCGTGCTCGCGAAGCATCTTTACGGCGGCCTGGGATCAAATCCCTTCAATCCCGCAATGGTGGGTTACGTCGTCTTATTGATCTCTTTTCCGATCGAGATGACGCAATGGCTCCCGCCCGCTGGAATCGAAATCGTGAACCAGCAACTGGGATTCTGGGCGCATATCGCCTATGCCGTAACGGGCCAGGTCCCCGCAGGTATCGGCATCGACGCTCTGACGCTAGCGACCCCGCTCGATCAGGCCAGAGAAGGCCTCGGAGAGATGCGCACCCTCGGGGAAATCCAGGTCGGGCCCCTGTTCGGAGCTTTTGGCGGCCGCGGCTGGGAATGGATTAACGGCTGCGCCGCACTCGGCGGATTCTATCTTCTATATCGCGGCACCATCCGTTGGCATATTCCCGTCGCCATGCTCTGCGGGCTTTTGGGGGCCGCGCTGATTCTCAACACGCTGGACCCGGACCGCTACCTGTCACCGGGATTTCATCTATTCAGTGGTGCCACCATGTTGGGCGCATTTTTCATCGCGACCGATCCCGTTACAGCCGCCACGACGGAGCGCGGCCGGCTGATATACGGCGCCAGCATCGGCGTACTGACCTATGCCATCCGCACCTGGGGCGGCTACCCGGATGGACTCGCTTTTGCCGTGTTACTAATGAACGCGACGGTACCGCTCCTGGACCGATATACGAGGCCACGGATCTATGGTCGGTCCTGACAAGCAACTGTGGCGCGCGATCGTCTCGGTCGCGGCGATCGCCATCTCCGCCGCCGCGCTCGTGAGCGGGAGCTACGAAATCAGCCATGAGCGGATCGAGGCGAATCGCCAGGAACGTCTTCTGCAATCGCTTCATCAGGTCCTGGATCCAGCCGATCATGATAACGATCTTACGCAGGGCCGGCTATCGGTTCGGAATCTAGAACTTCTCGGCAGCGCGGATCCCGCGGACGTGTTTATCGCTACACGCGAGGGACAACCGGTTGCTGCGCTCTTTTCGAGCGTCGCTCCACGAGGCTATAACGGCCCTATCCGCCTGCTGATCGGTATCGCTACGGACGGCACGGTCACCGGAGTTCGCGTAACGAGTCACAGCGAGACGCCGGGTCTTGGCGACGCAATCGAAATCGAAGAATCCCCATGGATCTTCGGCTTCGACGGAGTGAGCCTGGCTTCGCCGCAGACCGCCGATTGGTCTGTGAACCGGGACGGCGGCGCTTTCGACTCGATCACGGGCGCGACCGTAACGGCCCGTGCCATCGTCACCAGCGTTAGGAATACCTTGCTGTACTTTCAGCGACACAGAAGCGAACTATTCGACAATCCATCGACAATCGATTTATCGCCAGGCGATAGCGCCGATGAATGATGCCAAATCAGTCTTCGTAGACGGTGTTTGGCGCAACAACCCGGCGCTCGTACAGCTACTGGGACTCTGCCCGCTACTCGCGATCACAAACACGCTCGTAAACGGCCTGGCGTTGGGGCTCGCGACCACCACCGTACTGCTCGCGACCAACATGACCGTATCGCTCATTCGCGGCGTGCTCGTCCCCGCCGCCCGGATTGTCGTCTTCGTCCTGATCATTGCTTCGCTCGTGACGATCGTGGATCTATTGACCAACGCCTATCTCCACGAATTGCACGAAACGCTGGGGCTGTTTATTTCGTTGATCGTGACGAATTGCGCAATTCTCGCGCAGGCTGAAGTAGTCGCGAGCCGCCGGACCATCGGCATTGCGGCTCTCGGAGGACTCAGCACGGGAGCGGGCTTCACGGCTGCGCTAGTCGCTCTGGGCGCGCTCCGAGAAATCGTCGGTCAGGGCACATTATTCACAGGATTGGATCGGCTGTTCGGAAGTTCGGCGGCGGAATTGCATCTCGACCTGCCGTTCGACGGAATCCTCATCGCGGTACTCGCCCCCGGCACATTCTTCGGCCTCGCTCTGCTGATCGCATTGAAGAACCATCTCGCTCGTAACGCCCAGGAGAGTTCGCCGGCGGCCGAGGCGCAGGAGCAGAAATCACCACCGTGAACGCAGAGAGACGCAGACAGATCTACGAGCGCCTGGCCGCTGCGAACCCCAAGCCGACCACGGAACTCGAATACCGCTCGCCGTTCGAACTCCTGGTTTCGGTCGTGCTGTCGGCACAAGCAACAGATATTAGCGTCAACAAAGCGACGACAGTGTTATTCACGGTCGCCAACACGCCCACGGCAATCCTCGCGCTCGGTGAGGAGAGCCTGAAGCCCTACATACGGACGATCGGCCTATTCAATACCAAGGCGAAGAATATTATTCGTGCCTGTAAAATCCTGCTGGAACAGCATGGCGGCGAGGTACCGCGCGACAGAGCATCCCTGGAGGCACTTCCGGGCGTCGGCCGGAAGACAGCCAGCGTAATCTTGAATACGGCCTTCGGCGAACCGACGATCGCCGTAGACACCCACATCTTTCGTGTCTCCAACAGAACGCGACTTTCTCCCGGCAAGAATGTGCTGGAGGTGGAGAAAAAGCTCGAGAAATTCACACCGGCGGAGTTAAAGCACGACGCGCACCATTGGCTGATTCTTCACGGTCGCTATGTCTGCAAGGCCCGCAAGCCGGATTGCCCAGCGTGCGTCATCGCGGACCTCTGTGAATACAAACGCAAGACACCACAGTAGGACTGGCCGCCTGGCCGCGATAGGACGCCCGCTCTCACCGCCGTTTGCGGCAAGGCGTATCGCGACGAGGCCGTCACTGCGCCCATCGTCACGGATGCAACGGGATAATAGCGGACGGTGGTGAATTCAGAAGGTGCTCCTGATAGGATCGTCGCCTGCGCTTCAGCGCACCGACAAGCCCGCGCCCCCAGCCGCGATACGATCGGGTTTACCCATAGCTGGTCGAGATAGGCGCATGAGTGAATTACCCGATCTCCGTCGACTTAAGGTGTCCCAATCGCCACGGCAACCGACGCGGCGAACGTTCGAATCGTTCGATCACGTCATCGTCGTCGTGCCGGCGAAGCCGACTGGCAAGCTCCTGCAGCGGATTCCGCAGGGCGCTCAGCTCCGAAAGCTACTCTCCCGGGCCGGTGGCGAAAGTGCTGGCTCCCGATTGACTAACCGCAATGCGACGGGCATAACGATCGCAGCGTTTACGGCAACGACATCCTTCGATCAACTCTCATGGGCGAGGCAGATCGTCACCAACTGTCAGCGTGACAAGCCGGGACGTATCGGCGTCTTCTCGATTGGACTCGACGAGGAAGCGCGGACCGCCGCATTGACGAGCCTCGTTGCAGCGGTTGAAGCAGCCGCGTTCAAGCTGCCTTCGTTTAAGTCGTCGCAAAACAAGCATAGACAGATCTCGAATCTGACACTCTTGGACTGCAAGCAGCGAGTAGATCTGCGCACGATTCACGCCCAAGCGCTCGGCAACGATATCGCACGCTGGTTTACCGCATTACCGCCGAACAAGCTCGACGCGCGAACGTACCGTGACGCGGTCCGGAGTCTGGCCAAAGATAACGGCATCGCCTATAACTTCTTGAATGAGGCTGAACTCGAGAAACTCGGCGCGGGCGCTTTCCTGGCCGTTTCTCAGGGAAATCCGGGTCAGGATGCCGGCATTATCCATCTTCGCTATCGACCGAAGCGCCGCAAATCCCCCGATGTTGCCCTTGTCGGGAAAGGCGTACTATTTGATACGGGCGGCACGAATCTCAAGCCGTTCAAGAGCATGCTCGACATGCATACGGACATGCAGGGCAGTGCGGTAGCGCTTGGAACGATCATTGGACTTGCTTCGCTACAGGCGCCGTTTGCAATCGACGCCTGGATGGCCGTCACCGAGAACCGTATCTCATCGGTTGCGTACAAATCCCAGGACATCGTCCGCGCATCGAATGGGACGACTATTCAAGTCATTCACACCGATGCCGAAGGCCGGATGGTACTTGCCGATACACTCGCATTGGCTGCCAGGGAACAGCCTGGGCTGATTATCGACTACGCCACACTGACCGGATCCTGTGTAGCTGCGCTCACCGAGAACTACTCCGGCGTCTTCAGTAATCGTGCGGCAGCAAATCCGCTTCTGCGTCAGGCGGGTGTCACTAGTGGTGAGCGCGTCTGGCCGTTTCCGATGGATGCGGACTTCGACGAGCCGTTGCGTAGCGACATCGCCGACGTGAAACAGTGCGCGCCATCGGCATATGGCGACCACATTCTCGCCGCTCGCTTTCTGTCACGGTTCGTCCCGAATGAGATTCCGTGGATACACGTGGATCTGAGCGCCGGTCAACATAAAGGCGGTTTAGCGCACGTCCGATCCGAAATTACCGGCTTCGGCGTAAAACTAACGCTCGAATTGTTACGCGAGCACGATCCGATCGATCTCGCGAAAAAACTATCACAATGACTCACGCAACACCGTCTCAAGTCACAGGTGATCAACCGGTATCGCAAATCGCGGCGCGGTTTCGTGGCTTCTTACCCATTGTTGTCGATGTCGAAACGGGCGGCTTCAATCCCGCGACCGACGCGTTATTGGAGATCGCCGCCGTCCTGTTGAAACTCGATGAGAGCGGCAACCTACGACCAGAAGAACCGATTCGCTATCATGTGAAGCCCTTTCCGGGAGCCGGAATCGAACCGGCCTCGCTGGAAGTGACGGGAATCGATCCATTTCACCCGCTACGGCCTGCCATCGACGAAGGCGAGGCGCTGCGCCTGATCTTTCAGGCCGTGCGACGGGAAGTCAAAGCGCAATCCTGCAACCGCGCGATTCTCGTCGGGCACAATTCCTTTTTCGATTTACAGTTTCTCAATGCAGCGACGGAACGGACCAATATCAAGCGCAACCCATTCCATCCGTTCTCGAGTTTCGACACGGCAACGCTTGGGGGTGTCGCGTTCGGCCAGACGGTATTGGGGCGCGCTGTTGCCGCAGCCGGGTTGACCTGGGATGAGAACAAAGCGCACTCGGCGGCCTATGATGCGGAGATGACCGCGATGCTATTCTGCGAGATCGTCAATCGATTTCGCGGCGTGTACGAGAGTCAGGCTTAATCGGTCGCCTCGGCGGCGTCGGCTGGAGGCATCGGATCCGTCGCCACGATTTCTTTCAACTCGCCGGACTCGTGCAACTCCAGCGCGATATCGCAGCCGCCGATTAACTCACCGCCGACATACAACTGCGGGAACGTCGGCCAGTTGGAAAACACCTTGAGCGCTTCGCGAACTTCCGGGTCTTCAAAGATATTGACGTAGGCGAACTCCGCACCGACAGCCCGGAGTGCCGCGACGGTCTGAGCCGAGAAACCGCATTGCGGGAAGTCCGGTGTGCCCTTCATGTACAGGAGCACAGGATAGCTATCGAGCTGTTTCTGAATTCGCTCGTTGACATCCATTTCAATACGACCTCCGATCTTGACAGACCCGTCCCGCGCGCGCACGCATCTTGCAAGCGATGACGGTGCCGAAACAGGAATAATTGATTAATGACTATGCCTCCCCTATTCTTCTAAAGATCCCCGGCTAGGGCAAGTCGCCCGATCGGCCTGCGGATAACCCTAAGACTAAACCCACGCGGAGGAACTCTAATGAACCCATTGAATTCGGTGAATGGCACGATCATCGGGGGCATCTTACTCGCCGTCCTGCTCGGACTAGTGACCATGGGTATCTCGCCAAACGAGGCCAGCGTACTGGTCTGGATCCACGTCATGGCAGGCGTCACGTGGATAGGACTTTTATACTACTTCAACTTTGTACAGGTTCCGGCTCTGGCCGCGGCCGCAGCGGACGAGGGTGGGCCCGGAGGGGCGGGAATCACGAAATACGTCGCGCCGCGCGCGTTGTGGTGGTTCCGTTGGGGCGCCGTCGCTACCTGGCTTTCCGGCGCTATCTATCTCCTGCGCCGCGGCATACTCGACGATGCGTTCATGCTGAATGAAGCCGGCTTCACGATCGGTGTCGGCGCCTGGCTCGGCACGATCATGTTATTCAATGTCTGGGTCCTCATTTGGCCGAACCAGAAGAAGATACTCGGGTTCGTAGAAGCTTCCGCCGAGGAAATCGTGAAGGCACGAAAAGTTGCTTTCGTCGCATCGCGAACGAATACGCTGTTGTCCATCCCCATGCTCATGAGCATGGTCGGCTTCGGTCACGGCGGATTTATCGTTTAACGCTACCGACCGCTGATAGGGCCCGGATAGGCACCGGCCTTTCCGGGTCTTTCTGTGTGGACTACGATAACGAGTATGGCTGAGCAATCGATTCCGCTGCCGCCCGATATCACCGATTCCGTGAACCGGGCTCTGGGCGAGGATCGGGGGGACGGCGATCTGACCGCCGGGTTAATCGGCACGGATGCGACCGCGAAGGCTCAAGTCACGGCCGGCAAGAAAGCCATCCTGAGCGGCCGTGCCTGGTTCGACGAGGTCTTTCGCCAACTCGACGAGCGCATCGCGATATCGTGGCATTACGCGGACAGCGCAGAGATCCAGCCGACGCAGGTCGTATGCGAGATTGCCGGTCCGGCACGACCGATCTTGACGGGCGAGCGCACCGCGCTGAACTTCTTGCAAACACTGTCCGGTACGGCGACCGTCACCCGCGACCACGTCGCCGCCGTCGCCGGCACCCGGACGCGAATACTTGATACGCGCAAGACCCTCCCGGGACTGCGCCTGGCCCAGAAGTACGCCGTCCTTTGCGGTGGCGGCAACAACCATCGTCTAGGACTCTACGACGCCGTGCTCATCAAGGAGAATCACATCGCCGCGGCCGGTGGTATCGAGGCAGCCGCGGGATCGGCACGTGAGCAGGCTGCGGACGTGCTGATCGAAGTCGAAGTCGAATCGCTGGAGCAGGTCCGCGCGGCGCTGGATGCAGACATCGACAGAATCCTGCTCGACAACTTCTCGCTAGAGTCGGTGCGCGCGGCGGTCGCAGCCCGCGATGCGCACAGCGGCAAGAGACTGGACCTCGAGGTATCGGGGAGTATCGAGCTCGAAGGCCTGCGAACGCTCGCGGGGACGGGCATCGATTTCATCTCCGTGGGGGCGCTGACGAAGAACGTTACGGCCGTCGATTTCTCGATGCGTTTCCTCTAAGAAATAGGGGCCGGGGGAAAATGGGGCCAGATCCCTTTTTTCCCCTCGATGACCGACGACGCGGATTGCCGTCAGGCGACAGCCTGGAGCATGGGCTTCGGGACTTCGACACCGTAGCCCTGCGCGTAGTCGACGCCCATGCCGCGCAGCATCGTGATGATCTCAGCGTTCTCGGCGAACTCCGCGATCGTCTTCTTACCCGTGAGATGCCCGATCTCGTTGATCGAGCGCACCATCTCGCGATCGATCGGATCGTGCAGGATCTCCTTCACGAAGCTGCCGTCGATCTTCAGGAAATCCACCGGGAAGTGTTTGAGATAGCCGAATGATGACAACCCGGTGCCGAAGTCGTCGAGCGCGAACATGCAACCCAGCCCCTTGAGCGCATGGATGAATCGATTCGCCTGCGAGTAGCTTGCGATCGCCGCCGTTTCCGTGATCTCGAAGCAGATCTGCTTGGCATTCAGTCCACTCATCTGAAATTGATCAATAACGAACGGCAGGAATTTCTCGTCCGTCAGGCTCTGGCCCGACAGGTTGATCGAGCACAACGACAAGCGCTCCCGCTCGTCGGCCTCCGAGACCAACCAGCGAAATGCCTGACCGATAACCCAGCGATCGATACTCGGAGTAATTCCGTAACGCTCCGCCGCCGCGATGAAGAGTTCTGGCGAAATCAGGTTTCCGCGCTCATCCTTCATCCGCAACAAGAGCTCGTAATGCGCACCTTCGTTCATGCCCGGCTGCAACGGCTCGATGGTCTGCCGGAAGAGCTCGAAACGATTCTCGTCCAGCGCGTTCGTGATCCGGGCCGCCCATTGCATCTCCTTACGCCGTTTCATGAGGTCGATGTCGGTCTCCTCGTAGGCATAGACGCGATTTCTCCCGGCCTCCTTCGCCGCACTGCAGGCGCTGTCCGCGGCACTGACGAGCGCCGCGACGTCTTCGTTGATCTCGATAACCGGCACGACACCGACACTCACGCCGAGCCGGAAAGTCCGGTCGTCCCAGACGAAACGGAATTCGTTGACGGTCTCTCGCAACGTCTCGGCGGTCCGCATCGCTTCTTCGAGCGTGCAGCTCTCGAGCAGGACGCCAAATTCGTCTCCGCCGAGCCGAGCGAGCGTATCGCGCCAGCGTATCTTCGACTTCAAGAGCGCGCTGAGCTGCCGCAACATCTCGTCGCCGGCGGAATGCCCACAGGCGTCGTTGACGATCTTGAACTGATCGAGATCGAGATGGAGGACCGCGTACGAGGCCTCCTCGGCTTTGGCGCTCTTCAGCGCACGCTCGAGGCGCTTCTCGAACTCCGGTCGATTGACGAGATGAGTCAACGTGTCGTGGCTGGCGTGGAAACTCAGTTTGTTGCTGAGTTCCCGGGCTTCGCTGACATCGTGGAATACGAGGACACCGCCCGTGACCCTACCGCCGGCGTCGCGGATCGGCGCGGCCGTGCTCTCGATATAGAGCTCGTTTCCGTCGCGCCGAATGAGCAGCGTGGGCCGTACGGACTTGATCGAGCAGTTACGGCGCATGGAGACGGAAACGGAATTCTCGACGGGCTCGCAGGTCTCCTCGTGAAATCCTCTGAAGATCTCGTCGATGGGCATTGTGACGGCATCGTCCAGTTCCCATCCCGTGAGTTCCTCGGCCACGGGATTGAGATACTGGACCCGCGCATCCGCGTCCGTCGTGACGACGCCGTCGCCGATCGACTGCAGCGTAATCTGCGCGCTCTCCTTCTCGCGAAACAGCGCCTCTTCGTAAAGCTTGCGCTCGGTGATATCGGTCTCGACACCCACGAGACGCCGTGGCCGGTGCTGGTCGTCGACGCGCCCCATAACCCGGCTCTGGACCCAGCGCCAGCCTCCATCCGCGTGGCGCATGCGGTGGACGCTCTCGAAGAGAGCCGTGTGGCCTTCGAGATGTTCGCGGATCTGAGCCTGCACACGAGCTATATCGTCCGGATGCACTAGAAAGCGCCACTCCGGAATCTCTTCATCCTGAACGTAGCCGAGCATCGTGCGCCAGCGCGGGGAGAAATACATGGAGTTGCCGCGGACGTCGTAGTCCCATAGGCCGTCATTCGAGGTATTCGTGATGAGTTGATCACGCTCCTTAACCATGAGCAGATCTTCCTCGAGCCCAAGCCGCTCGAGCCCGCTCGCACAGCTGACACCCACGAGCTTCAGTGTAATCTGCAGATCGGCGCCCCAATCCGGGTTCGGCGTCGAGCTGAAGACGCCCAGGAGACCCGCTGGCCGCTTGGCAATCTCGAAGCCAACCGCCGTCAATGCCCCGACATTGAGTTTTCCGAGCTCCGTAGCGTCTGCGAGCTGCGCCGGCGATACTTCGCCCGTGTCCCGGATTTCGAGCAGCCGTAGATGCTCGAGATGCCTCTTGATCCATGGGAAGTCCGAGAGCTCGCGATCCTTGAGCACCTCGGGATTACAGGCCGAGAACGTCGCGCGGCCCATATGAACCTCTTCGAACGTCTTGCCAGATTCGTCCAGCAACGCAACGAATACCGCATCGGCGCCCGTAGCCTCTGTCAGGGCCTGCAGGCCGTCCTGGATACGCTCCGCGAGGTTATCGATGCGGAAATTTTGAAAGTCGACAGCGATCTGGGTCCCGATGAGATCGAGTCCCGCTGCGCGCAAACCCGAGGTGGTCTGTTGGGAGCGACTCGTCATCTTCGACGGTATGCCGGCCACCCGGAAGGTATCGCTTATCGCCCTAGCCACCTGTGTGGACTGCAGATCTGCAGCTCCAACCTTGAAACCGCATTCAATTGTGACAGTAACTAGTCAGAATACAAGAGGAATCCTATTTTTTGCCTCTCCGATACTTGAGCGTACTTTGCGACCAGGCGACATAACGGCATGAGTTTGAGGCCAAGCGTCAACATTCAGGGCCACAGCGCGTTTTGCCCTTCTAGGACGGATTCAAGGAGAGAACGATGTTTTGGATGCTAGGAAGCCCCTTGCGAGCGCTTTTGCGCTCTGTACCGATTGTGGCACTTGCCCTCTCAATCGTTGGCTGCGGAGGAGGATCAGGCTCCCCGCTGGCCACCACGGGAACGAGCGCCACCACCTGTGACCCAACTGACCCGGCCACGTCCGGCGAATGCGGCACGGTTCTCGTCAGCGTCACGGACGCTGAGGGAGATTTCATCAGTTATTCCGTGGACATTCTCTCGCTGACGCTGCAGCGGCCGGATGGCTCCACGGTGGAGGCCCTGCCGGCGACGACGCGCGTGGATTTCGCGCAACTGGTCCAGCTATCGGAGGTTCTGAGCGCCGTGACGTTGGCGCCCGGCGATATCAGCGGCGGCACGATTCGCTTGGACTACGGCAACGCTGAGATCTTCGTCGAAGCCGGCGGAGAGATGGTCCAGGCCGATGTCGTCAACAGTGACGGTCAACCGCTCGGCATCACGGACCTCGAGGTCCGGCTGGCCGAGGATAACCGGCTCGTCGTAACACGCGGTCGAGTGGCGCTTCTGAGTGTCGATTTCGATCTCGCGGCATCGCACGTCGTGGACACGGGCGTGGCACCGATTCGCGTGACGGCCCAGCCGTATATCGTCACCGAAGTCGAGCCGGTCGACGAGAAAGAGACGCGCCTTAGAGGCGCGCTTATCGACGTCGATCTCGACGCCAGTACCTATACCGTCGCCGTACGGCCGAGACATCAGCGGGACGGCGAGCATGGTGAAGTCGTCGTGAATACTACGGCAGAGACGAGCTACGAGATCGGCGATGCAATGTATGAGGGCCAGGCCGGCCTGGAAGCACTTTCCCTTCTCGAAGAGCGAACCGTCGTGGTCGCGTTCGGGATCGTGAACGTGGCCGAGTATGAGTTCACGGCTCAAATCGTTCATGCCGGCAATAGCGTAGGTGGTGAGGACATCGATGCGGTCTACGGCAACGTCGTGGCGCGCAGCAGCGATCAGCTCACCGTCAAAGGGGCATTCGCCGTGAGGCGGGATCGGGCCGCACGCTTCCATCGCACGATTCTCGTCAACGTCGGCCCCGGCACGATGGTCTTCAAGATCGCCGATCGCGATCAACTGCTGACCGAGGACGCAATCTCCGTCGGCCAACGAATCGCCGCTTTCGGACAGTTCGTCGCGCTCGATGTCGAGCCTGTCGATGCCGCCGAACCTGTCGACGTCGATGCGCCGAGTATCGCGCCGGAACTGGATGCGACCGAGGGTAGAGTTCGACTACTCGTGACGCATCTGCACGGCACGGTCACAGGCGTCATGCCCAGCCAGCTCAATATGACCCTGCGCGGTATCGACCGCTTGGGCATCGATCACTTCAACTTTGCCGGCACGGGCCTGACCGCCGAGCTCGACGCCGATCCCAACGAGTACGAGATCGCTACGAGCACGCTGGCCCTGACGAATATCGTGACCGACAGAGCTGCCAAGGTGATGGGCTTCGTGACGCCGTTCGGCATCGCGCCACCCGACTTCGAGGGCCGCACGGTCGTCGACCACCGCAGCATTCCGTCGGCGCTCGGCATCGGCTGGGATGAAGGTGGCACAACCGCGCCCTTCTTGAGCATGGGCCCAGACGGTCTGGTCCTGGATCTAAAGAACTCGGAGATCGGCGAGCGCCACCACATCAAACTGGGCCGCCAAGTCGTGAGCCTCTACGAGCTCCCGGGGTCGCCGCTGATCGCGCCGACCGACTCGCGCCGGTCACTGTACGGCATCTCCGAACCGGGACACGTGGAACTGTTCAAGAGCTTCGAAGACTTCACGGCCGAGCTAGCATTGCGCCTGAGCGGCTTCAATGGTGCCCGAGCGCTCGCAGCTTACGGCGCCTACGACGAGTCGACCAACACCATAACGGTGAACAAAGTCTCCGTGCATATGATTCCCCCCGAGGAGTAGGGATACTCCTCAGCCCTGACCCCCGGCCGAGAGGTTCGGGTTTTTTTTATGCTCGTTAACCCCGTTCGCCCCGGTCGCGCGTTCTAAGTCCCAGATTCGAAAACTATTCACAAGGAGACCACGATGTTCCATGGACGAATGCTGGTTACACCAACCGCGATTTTGAGCCTCGTCGGCGGGATCGGCTTCGGTGCGGCAGTCTGTCAGGCTCAGGACGCATCGCAGACCGCAATCACCATCTACTCGACGACGCGGCCGGGCGCCGTGGCACCGGATCTCTATCGCCCCGTTCAGGGCCAGAGCAACCTCTACGGCCGACCCGTCCCGGGCTATGCCGTCGTTCGACATCTACGCGCTCTGGAACTCGAGGACGGCCTCAACCGCCTCAATTTCAGTAATGTCGCAGCCTATATCGACCCGACGACCGTCAACTTCGAGTCACTCACCGATCCGGACGGGACGCGAGTGCTCGAACAAAGCTTTCAATTCGACCTTGTCAGCGCGCAAAAACTCATGGAGCGCTATATCGATCAGCGAATCACTGTCGACCAGGGAACGGGTGCGAACCTCGTCCAGATCGGAGGCAGACTGCTAAGCGCTGACGGTGGCCTGATTCTGGCGAGCGACGACGGTCGGATTCACTCGATCAGAGACTATTCGAACATTCACTTCCCCGACCTCCCGGGCGGACTCATGACCAGGCCGACACTGATCTGGGATGTGATGGCGGAACGAGACGGCGAGCACGATGTGCGTGTGAGCTATCAGACTGCGGGCCTCACATGGTGGGCCGATTACAACCTGATTTACAGCGACGGTGAGGATGCCAACAGCGGCTATCTCGACGTCGGCGGCTGGGTCAGCATTCTCAATCGTTCGGGTGCGAGCTACGAGGATGCCCGGCTGAAGCTCATCGCCGGCGACGTCAATCGCGCCGAGCCGCCGCCGATGCCGAGAGTCAGGTATGCCCTGGAGGCGGCCGCCGTGGATCGGGCCAGTACCGAGGGATTCGATGAGCAAAGCTTCTTCGAGTTTCACTTGTATACGCTGGGGCGCACGACGGCAATCCCGGATAACTCGACCAAGCAGATAGAATTCCTTCCCCGAGTTCAGCGAGTCGCTGCGACCAAGCGCCTCGTCTACTATGGCCTCGAGCCCGCCTACGGGTTCTACGGCAGCCCCGCGACCGACCGGGACCTCGGCCTTCCGATGAACACGAAAATCGACGTCTACATCGAATTCGACAACGAGGAAGCTGCCGGTCTCGGTATGCCGCTGCCTGCCGGCCGCATCCGCGTGTCCCAGCTTGACTCGGCCGACAACACGCTGGAACTCATCGGTGAGGACGTGATCGACCATACGCCCAAAGACGAGACGGTCGTGATCAAGCTGGGATCGGCATTCGACGTCGTCGGCGAGCGTCGCCAGGTCGATTTCCGGGTCGACTACGACCGCCGGTGGATGGAGGAGACGATCGAGATCGGCTTACGGAATCACAAGACCGAGCCGGTCGAGATATTCGTCAAGGAGACGATGTTCCGCTGGACGAATAACGATGTGGTCGAGGCCAGCCACGAGTACGATCGGCAGGACGCAAGAACCGTGCACTTTCCGGTCGTCGTTCCGGAAGATGACGAAGCCGTCGTGCGTTATCGTGTTCGATACACCTGGTAACCCGGGCAGAGGCGCGACCGGAGCGCTGGTGACGCTATGCTAGCTCGCGGCCGCGCTCCTTTGCCGCCCGTACTGCCCGCCGGAGCAGAGCCGGTAAACCCTCATCGCGCATCAAGACGTCCAATGCCGCCTCTGTCGTACCGCCCGGACTTGTGACCCGCCGTCTCAGCTCGCGGGATTCTTCCTCCGACACGAAAGCGTAAGCGCCAGCACCGGCAACCGTCGTCTCGGCAAGCCGGCGAGCAAGCTCCGGATCGAGGCCGGCGCTGACGGCCGCGTCGGCCAGGCACTCGATCAACAGGAACACGTAGGCAGGCCCGCTTCCGGATACCGCCGTGACCGCATCCATCGTCTCCTCGTCGACAATCCACGCTACCTCGCCGACGGCGCCCATCAACGATTCGCATAGAGCGCGCTGATCGTCGGAGACGGCGGCATTCGCCGACAAGACGGTCATCCCTTGGCGAATCGCCGCAGGCGTATTCGGCATACCGCGAACGATCGCAGGCTCTCCACCGAGCGCTTGTTCGTAGAATTCGATCGGCCTACCCGCTGCGATCGTCAGAAACACAGCGCCCGATCCCGCCAACTCACGATACGGTGGGAGTACAGCCTCGAGTTGCTGCGGCTTGACGGCCAGGAGGACGATGTCTACGGGCATCTTTGCCGCGGATAGGCTCTCGAAAGCATCGATATTTAACTCGCGAGCGGCCGATACAGCATCGGGGCTCGGGTCGACGACCTGAACCCGTTCCGGGTCGCGGCCTTCGGCCAACCAGCCGGTAAGGAGCGCCTGCCCCATGTTGCCGCAGCCGACGAGAAGAATGTCGCGAGACGAAGTCATGAATCGACCGAACTACGAGCTACCACTAGCGAGCGATTCACGCCTCGCATCTGGATCGAGCACGCCTTTCGGATCCCAAAAGACATCGCGATCCAGCGCGCCTTCCGAGCGCGCCACAAAACAGGTCACAGCGGCATCACCGGCAACGTTCACGGCCGTCCTGAGCATATCGAGGAGCCGGTCGATCCCGATGATCAACGCGATGCCCTCGACCGGCAAACCGACCTGCGAGAGCACCATCGCCAGCATGATCAGGCCCGCGCTCGGCACGGCCGCAGTACCGATCGATGCCAGGGTCGCAGTCAGGATTACCGTCAGATAGTCGCCGAGCACAAGATCGATACCGTAGACATTGGCGATAAAGACCGTCGCCGCACCTTGCATGATCGCGGTTCCGTCCATATTGATCGTCGCGCCCAAGGGTATGGTGAACGACGCGATCGAATTCTTCACGCCGAGGCGCGTCTCGACGGTGTTTAACGTCACGGGAATAGTCGCGCTGGATGAAGACGTGCTGAACGCAAACGACATCGGCGCACGCATCTGGGAAAGGAACCGAATCGGGCTCAATCCCGTGGCACGCAGTAATAAGCCATAAGTGACGAACAGATGTAGAAGTAGACCGACCACGACGGCGACGCAATAACCCAGCAATGGCCTGAAGATATCCATGCCCTGCGTCGCGAAGGTTCGTGCGATCAAAGCGAACACACCGATCGGCGCCAGCTTGATCACGAGCAGAACCATCCGAAGAATCACCTCGTTCAGGTCGGCGAACAACGAAGCGATGTGTTTACCGCGTTCGCCCGCTGCCGAGATCGCGAAACCGAACAACAACGCGAACAGGATGATCTGCAGCATCTGATCGTTTGCCATCGCGCGGATCGGGTTCTCGGAAACATATTGATAATCACTTCGCTGAGCGGCGGCGCCTCGCGAGTCTCGTAACTGAACTCCTCTCCGGCGAGCTCGAAGCCTTGACCGGGATCGACCACATTCGCAATCGTCAGCGCGAACGTAATAGCAACCGCCGTCGTCACGAGATAGAGCCCGAGCGTTTTGCCCCCGACTCGCCCGAGCGCTCGCAGATCACCCAATGCGGTTACACCGCAAACGAGCGAGACGAGCACCAATGGAACCACCATAAGCTTGAGCAGCGCGATGAAGATCGCGCCGAGGACATAGAAGGCCCCATCGACGAGGAAATCACTGATAGCCTGGAAATTAGCGCCGAGGGCGTTGATAAACACACCGACGAGGATGCCGGCCAGCATGGCGAGAAGTATTCGTTGCGTAAAAGTCATCAGAAGCCTCCAGGCCCCAGCGTGGCGTTAGCCTCGCCGGCGAAAACTAGCGTTTCCGGCGACCAGACGCAAACGGCCGGCACAGCGAATCACATAAACTCGGCAATCCGCGCCGAATCGAGCTAATATCTGGGACAATTAGAATAATGGAAGCTTCGGGGCAACCGGCCCCGCAGGCCAGGCAAGATCAAGAACCAACAACACCAACACGAGGAATTTCACATGAACCGTTTCGCAATAATCGCACTAGTCGCGCTCGGGTTCGCCGCGCAAGCGACCGCCGAGCCCCTACCGTTCAACATCGATCCGAACCACTCGAGAATCTGGTTCGACGTCAATCACCAGGGCTACTCCATCATGCGTGGACTCTTCCGTGACTTTGGCGGAAATTTCAACTTCGACGCGCAGGATCCGACGGCCAGTTCGTTGGATATCATGATCGACGCCGCGAGCATCAATATGTTCCACGAGGGACTGAACGGTCACCTAAAGAACGACGATTTCTTCGGCGTCGAGACCCATCCGAACCTACACTTCGTCAGCACCGGAGTCGAGGCAGTAGGAGACGATCAGCTGATCGTGCATGGCGATCTCACGATCCTCGGTCAGACGAATCCCGTCTCACTGGACGTCACACAGAATCAGCTCGGCCAGCAACGCGGTGCCGACAAGGTCGGATTCAGCGCAAGTACGAGTCTCGACCGGACGGACTACGGGATGACTTTCGGCGCGCCTAACATCGGCACCGAAGTGTCTATCACGATCCAGATCGAAGCGACGCACGGCGGCGAGGCCCCCGCTGCCGGCGGCATGGGAATGGGCATGGGCCAATAGCACTCGGCCGATCCTTGCGGCCATAGCCGGCACGCTGCGCGGCCGTACCTGATACGGGCACTGGCCGCCGGCCGTGTAAGATATCGCAGAGTCGTTCCGGCCCGGGCATACATGCTCCGGCCGGCGCGACAACGCTCGTGGCGATACCTACGGAGAACCGGCATGCTAGTAAGAATCATTCTGTGCGGAATCGTTTTTGGCACAATGTCGATCGGCTACGGTCAGATTCCCGACGGCCCTCTAACGATCGAAGAACGCCTCACCTCATTCGAAAACCAGATCGCCGCGCTCGACACGCGGCTGAACACGCGGACGACCGTGGGTGCCGGATCGCTCGGTTCCTCGGAATCGGGGCTGGCTGCGCAAATTCGCATCGATATGCTCGAACGGGAGGTCGGCGACCTGACGCGCGAAGTCCGGGATCTCAGCCGCCAGGTCGCCACGGCGAGGCGTGAAGCATCCGAGGCACGGCGCGAAGCCCGGGATGCTCTGTCGAGGATTCGCTAGCCGATCACCCATCACTCTCTCAACGTGACGGCAACGCGACGCGCCGCCGTCGCCTGTAGAATCGTTCGATGAATTCCCCGAAGAACACGCTGCTGAGCGCCGTCGCTCGGGCGATATAGCGCGTCGTGTCCGCCAGAATTCGCTGGGGATCGACGGTCGAGCCGAGCTTGGCGAGTTCACGAAGATGGACCGGCGTTTGCAGCCATCGTTCTATCAACGCCTGATCCGCCTCGAGGTGAAACTGTACGCCGTAGACGCTCTCGCCGATTCGAAAGGCCTGATTGGCGCAATCCTCCGACTCCGCCAGGTGCTGTGCGCCGTGCGGCAACGTAAACGTGTCGCCGTGCCACTGGAAGACCTGCTCGGCGCCATCGAACTTCGAGAATAGCGGATCCTCCCAGCCAACCGCCGTCGGCGCGACCTCGTACCAGCCGATTTCCCTGACGGGATTACGCCGTATCCGCGCACCTAGGGCGCTCGCAATCAGTTGCGCTCCCAGGCAGATGCCGAGTATGGGTATGCCGGAATCCACTGCCTGTCGGATCGAATCGATCTCGACACCGAGATGCGGGTGGCGATCGATGTCAAGCGCGCTCATCGGGCCGCCGAGTACGACGAGCCCATTATAACGCCCGACATCCGGGCTCACCTCGGCCAGCCGAGAGAAGTTGACATAGCGTATCCGGAACCCTGCCGCCCGGAATTGAGCATCCAATGTACCCAACGGTTCGAACGGAACGTGCTGATAAACCAACAGCTTGCGCATGGCCCGCAGCTTACCAGATCGGTTCCAGGTCGCGCCGCGAGCCGCGGTGGGGAGAAAACAATGTTAGCCTACGGATCTTCGAACTCAGCCTCGACGAATGGCGAAAGGACACGAGAACATGGCAGAAAATATGCAGGAACCGGACATCCGAATGGGGGCTGACGATCTCTACCGCGAGGAGACGTTCACCGACCGCCGCGTCGGCAGTTTACAGAGACTCACGCCGACCAAGCCCGACGGCAGCCGCGACGATGCCCGCGACGACGTCTATATGGGCCAGACACAGATACTGACGCCAGCAGGTACGCTACCATTGAGCTTCGAGGTCAAAGCGTCATCGCTGGCAGATGCTGTGGCGAATTTCGGTGACAGCGCGAAAGCTGCTCTCGCCGAAGCGATGGAGCGCCTTGAGGAACTCCGTCGTGAGTCGGCATCGTCGATCATCGTTCCCGGCAGCGGTGCGGACGGGCACGGCGGTGTACCCGGAGGCGGCATGCCCCTGCGCTGATGCACAGCCGATCGGAACATGGAACCCGGGCGTACGCAAACAGGTTGCACGCTCCGCCCGTGCCGGGATCTAGAATCCACTTTATAAAATATATATAACTATATATTTATAAAATAATTTTTATAGATCAGTAAGCCGGCCTCGCACGGCCATGAGGATCCCGATGAAGACGAGCACGGCGCCGATGACGTGATAGGCGAACAGGCGCTCGCCGAGGAATAACATCGCAAATGCGGCCCCAAACACGGGAATGAGATTGATGAACAGCGCCGCATGCATCGCGCCCACCGAACGAATCGCCAGATTCCAAAGCCCCACTGCCACCAGGGATGCCGACAAGCTTACATAGATGATGGCGGCGGCGGCGTTTCGGCTAGGCACGAACTCCCTGATGTATACGGTTTCGGCGAGATAGAACGGCAATACGGTGGTCAGGCCCGCGCAGGCAATAAAAAACAACAGCACATCGCCGCTCGGATGCTCCGGCTGGCGATGCAATTCGACGGAGTAAAACGCCCAGGCGAGCACAGCGATGACCATTACGAGATCACCGACGTTAAAAACCAGATCGAATAGCAGTTCGAGGCTACCTTGCGAGACCATCACGAGGATTCCGAGAAACGCGATCGCAATACCGATTCCGCTCGCGATCGATAAACGTTCCCGCACGACCATTAAAGCAACGAGCGCCGTGACGGCCGGTTGACTGCCGTTGATCAAACTTGCGTTGATTGCAGTCGTGTAGTTGACCGCGATCACCGAGAACGTACTGCCCACGACCATGGCAGCGCACAGCAGAAGAAGCCCCCGCCAGGATCACCGCAGATACGGCACGGTGCCCGGCAACTTAGACCATACGATCGGCAGAAGCACGAGAACTGCGAACACCCAACGCCAGAAAGTCAGTGCGAGTGGCGGCACGATCTCGTGGGTTGCTCGAGCAACTACGAGGGAGCTGCCCCAGAGCGCCATATTGAATATCAGTAAGGCGTACGCCGTCGGATGAGAGATCACGGCGCTATGCTATCCGAAGGTGCCTTTATTTTTGCAAGGCCTCCATAAAACGGTCGACGACTCGCTCGGTCCGCTGTTGCATCGCCTCTCGTGACGGTGGACCCTCTCCGAGATAGAGTTGTGTCAGATACCACTCGAAATACAGCATACCGATCAGGAACTCCGCGGATTCCGCCGGATCCTCTATCGCGAGTAGGTCCCCGTTTTTCAACATCGTCATGTATTCGGTTAAGAACTCCCGGCTGCGCTTCGGCCCGCGTTCGTAATACATCCGCGCGATATCGGGGAAGCGCTCGCGCTCGCCAACGATCAACCGTAGCAGCGCGCGATGCTGACTGGAGAATACGATGGCCATTCGCCGCAGATTGAAGTTCACGAGCGCCGCCCGGATATCGCTCCCGGGGTCGAGTTCGGGCTCATCCCGATGAGACACAATGGCATCAATCACGGCGCGGAACAGTTCGTCCTTCACCGAAAAATAGCTGTACAAGGTCGCCTTCGAGCCACCCGAGCGCTCGATGATTGCATCGATGGACGTGCCACCGTAACCGTTCTCGAGGAAGAGTTCCGTAGCCGCGCTCAGGATACGTTCCCGCCGGGCGTGGCCCCGGGAAGACTTGGGCGGAACGAAACTACCGCCCCTCGCGTGTTTGTCGTTTGAACCCCCTAGTTCGGTCAATCCTGTCTCTCCGACGCCCTCCGCTTGTCTGGACAGCGATTATACGACAGCCCGCACCGCGCGTGCGTGCATCCGACCGAGGCGGCACAATACACCCCTCTCCCTCCGACAACCGATAGGATAAGCCGATCTTATGGATGAATCTCTCGACGTGGCGGTCATCGGTGCGGGTGTAGTTGGGCTTGCAATCGCCCGCGAACTTGCGCTCGCCGGACGCGACGTCATCGTGCTCGAACGCAACGAACGAATCGGTGAAGAAACATCGTCGCGCAATTCCGAGGTTATCCATGCCGGTATCTATTACCCAACCGGCAGCCTCAAAGCGCGTCTCTGCGTACGTGGCAAGAATCTCCTCTACCAGTACTGTGCCGACAAGGGCATTGCGCACCGTCGTTGTGGGAAAGTCATGGTGGCGTTGAATAGCGAACAGGAGGAGCGACTGCAGGCGTTGCGTGACCAGGCCGAGATCAACGGGGTCGACGATCTGAAACCGCTGTCGCGCGAGGACGTTGCGAAGCTGGAACCCGAGATACGCTGCACCGCGGGGCTACTCTCCCCATCTACCGGCATCGTCGACAGCCACAATCTCATGCTTTCGTTGCAGGGAGACCTCGAAACCGCAGGAGGCCGCGTCGCCGTGCTATCGGAGTTCGCGAGCGGGTCATTCGCCGACGACGGTATCAAACTGTCGGTAAAAAGCGGGTCGGAGAGCCTGGATATTCGTGCGCGAGCCGTCGTCAATGCCGCCGGGCTTTACGCGACAGAGGTCGCCGGCGGTATCGCGGGTCTCGATGCCCGCCACGTGCTGCGAACCCGCTACGCGAAGGGTACTTACTTCGTCCTCCAGCACAAGAGCCCATTCAATCATCTCATCTACCCCATGCCCCGGGGCACCTGGCTGGGCGTACACGTGACGCTGGATATGGCGGGACAGACTCGATTCGGTCCGGATGAGGAGTGGGTGACGGCGATCGATTATCGGCCGGATGCCAGCCGTGCGGGGGCATTCGCTGAAGCGATTGGGACCTATTGGCCCGCTATCACGGAAGACGCGCTCGCACCGGGGTACGTCGGGATCCGGCCGAAGATCGTGGATCAGGGGGATCCACCCGGAGACTTCGTCATTCAGAGCGCCGAACAGCACGGTGTGGATGGGCTGATCAACCTGTTCGGCATCGAATCACCAGGCCTTACGTCATCGCTGGCGATCGCCGAAGAGGTCGCGGGGATGCTCCGCGCGTGAACGGTATGCGCGATTAGGTTGTGGCTAGTAGCGACTGCGCCATGACCAAGAGCAGTCCACCGGTGACTGCCGTCGCGAGGCTGATCGAGACACTCCATCTCGCAATCGCCGCGCCTCTATCGACGCAGGCCAGAATCGGCATCCCCGGCAAGAGCAGCGCCAGCACAACGGGTTTGAGCAGGCTCACGATCCACGGCCAGCGATAACACCAGGACTTCAGTTCGGGCTTCGTGAGCACCGCCGCCGCGATCGCGTCCTGCCGACCGAGACGCCGCTCGGCTTCGATTCCGGCGGCAGCCCTGTCCCGACCCGTCGCGCATTCTTCTCGTTCGAGGTCAGCGTAATGATCGTCGAGTTCAGCCGTGAGGCGGTGGATGTAGGCCCGGGGATACGCCGCCCTCTTGCAGCGACATTCTGAGCGCATTCAGGCTTTCTCTACGCATGCCCCGCTTGCCCTAACGCCGAGCGGACGCCGGAGCTGACTCGGTCCCACTCCGCCGTCAGCTTGTCGAGGCGGCGCTGGCCCTTCGATGTCATGCAGTAATAGACGCGCGTACGGCCGTTGACGGGCTTACGGGTTGCCTTCAGCGCACCATTCTTCTCGAGCGCGTGCAGCGCTGGATAGATGACACCTTCCCCCAGCGCGATCGCCTCGCCGGTCACAACCCGCACGGCTTTCACGAGTTCGTAACCGTACATCTCCTGGCGTGCGAGCAGCCTCAAAACCAGGAGTTCCGGCACGCCGCTCATGAACGGAGGATTCGATTGGCCCATTTCTCAGCGCATGGCTTATAACGATGTCGACTATACCTTTCGGTTCAAGGTATATCAAACTATACTTGGGCGTTCGATGTATTAGGGTGCGTCGAACCCGCCATTTCAGACCGCAGCTAGGTAACCACCATGATCAACGCCGCTGTCACCTGTTACGCAGGCGTCATCTCTTTGGGCTCCGCCATCACCTTCGGATTGTTGCTACTCATGCAGCACCTCATTGCCACGGGCGAAAATCCGTTCGTCGATTCGCCTGGCGCCCGCTATCGGTTCATTTTTTAACTAGAAGAGTAATCGGCGACCGGCCGATATCATTCGCAGCGGCACATCCTCGCCACTGGTTTGGGTGCCGCTGCGCTTTTTCTTCTACGCGCTCGAGATTCATCGCGCCGCCACGACGATCGACAGCAGGTGGAAGCCGTCGCCGCGGCCTACAATGGGCTGTCGGCGGCCCGCCTCAACCACTACAATAACCGGGTGTCGGGATCCGGTACCTGGGCTTCAAGGACAGTCAAATGACATTTGTCGTCACAGAGAGCTGTATCAAGTGTAAATACACTGACTGCGTCGAGGTTTGCCCCGTGGACTGCTTCCATGAGGGACCGAATATGCTGGTCATCGACCCCGATGAGTGTATAGATTGCACGCTCTGTGAGCCTGAATGCCCGATCGACGCCATCTACGACGAGGACGAGTTACCGGAAGGCCAGGAACAGTTCCTCGCGTTAAATGCTGAACTCTCGAAGGGCTGGCCGGTCATCTCGCAGGGTCAGGATCCACCCGACGACGCGGACGACTGGAAGGACACGCCGGACAAGCTCCAGCACCTCGAGAGATAAAGAGACCGAAAAAAAGGGCCGCGGGAAATAAGGGGCCCCTTTTCCTTGCGCCGACGGTGTCGCTCCTACTACTGATCCATCAGGTAGTTGTACATCCCGGCAACATTGAGCGGGCGCCAGTTCTCGTAATTGATCCAATCCTGGTAGGGCTCCATGAGAATACTCGCCTGTAGGTCCTCGAGTGAGCTGCCCGCGGCGATTCCCGCGGCAACCGCGTCTCGTAGCTCTTCAAGATAATGCCGGTATGCAGCGATATCAGATTTGCTGCCGACAACGCCATGGCCCGGCGCGACGATATCGAAGTCCAGGAATTCGACCATCCGGATCGAATTCAGCAAGCCGTCCAGCACACCGGCACCGGAAGTACGGAATATCGTCTGGAAAGCTACGCGGCCAATACTGATGTAGTCGACAACGAAGACCGCGCGCTCACCCGGAAAGTAAACTAGACTGTAATCGTTTGTGTGGTCCATCGTGCCGACATGGATCAGGTTCACGCTCTTCCCGCCCAGCGTGACGGTCATTCGATCCTTGTAGACGATGTCCGGCACACGAACGTCGTTCAGCGCACCGCGCGTCGCTTCGGCGCCGCTGATCATGCCGTCTCCATTGACATCGAACAGGTTCAGGTTCGCGGCAAAGTTCCCCGTCGCTTCGGAGGCGTCGATCTGGCCGTCGCCATTGGCGTCGAGTTCGGCCGCGTTAGCCGGAAACGGTGTGTCGTCCGCCGGAAGGGCCAGGTTGCCCGGCATGTTCTCGTGGCCGACGAACAGTGCCGTATCGTCGAAGACGCCGCCGCCCGAAGCGTGATCCCAGTGGTTATGGCTGTACAGGACATAACGGACCGGAACGCCGAAGCGAGAATCGATCTCGCTCTTTAGCCAGCCGGCGAAGTCCGTATTGATCGGATCGGCCAGAATGACGCCGTCGTCAGTGACGAGGAACACGGCGTGATGGTTATTATTCTGCGCCCAGTAGAGATCGTCGGCGATTTCCTTAATAGCCCTCGTCGGCGCCTGCTGGGCCAGGATGGCCGGAGCCGCGAGCACGGCGATGCTCAGAATCAGACCAGACCTGACTACGCGATTGAATTTCATTGCCGATTCCCCTAGCTGTGGACAGATCGTCCGGGTTGTTGTTTATTAAGCTATGAGTATACGTCGATCTCGGCCCGGCTGCCCCGGCCGTCGCGAGTTTGTCCACTGGCACGCACTTCTGAGAGCAAAACCATGCCCAAGCCCTTAGTTCCCGTCGTGGAACACGAGCAAGTCGCCGGCAACGGCCTGCTGCACAGGCGGATCTTCCACCGCGCTGCTCGGCGCGGGCCGCCTGGGGCTGATCACGGCGCGATACCGCCGGCCGGAAGCTGCGGCGACATTCACGGCACGGTGTCCTGCAGCGAATGGAAAGGGGTAGTATTATTTCTTCGTAGCACAAACTATACGGAACGAATTTAGATCACTATGAGCATTTATCAACTCCAGAAACTCGTTCAGGCAGTCAACCGCGACCCGACGGCCCGGCAACGATTCTTCGACGAACGGGACGCGCTCGTCGCAGAATTCAAATTGTCTCCGGACGAGCAGGCTGCCGCGACCGAAGTCGATGCCTTCAAGCTCTATGAGTTAGGCGTCCACCCGTTGCTCTTGCGGCCGTTCACGATCATCAATGGAATGTCGGAGCCCGACTACATCAAAACCATACGCGGGGAAAATTGACCGATGCCGATCGTATTCGCTTGCGCAACCAGTCACACTCCGGGTATCCGCGCCTGGGCAGACGCGCCGCCCCCGGAGCAGAAAGAACGTTTTTTCGGTGAATTAGAACGACTCGGAGAACAACTGCGGGACACGAATCCCGATGCCATTCTGATCATTTCGAGCGAACACTTCGCTAATTATTTCCTGGATGGCATGCCGGCATTCACGCTCGGCCAGGGTGATTGGCACTTCGGCCCTCTCGAGCCCTGGCTCAAGGTCGAGCAGGGGCGCACACCGGGGGAGCCGGCGCTGGCGTCGCGGTTGTTGAATGCCTGCTTCGAGGCCGGCTTCGAGCTCAACTACTCTCATGAACTAGATCTGGATCACGGCACGATCGTGCCATTGAGCTTTTTCGATCCCGAGCGAAAGATCCCCGTCATACCGCTGATCATCAATTGCATGACGCTTCCGGCACCGGCGCCCGCACGTTGTTACGCGCTGGGTGAAGCATTGGGTGCGTCCCTTGAGGCCGACGAGAGCAGGGTAGCAGTGGTGGCAACAGGCGGCTTGAGTCACGCGCCGGGCGAACGTATCCATGGCGACATCGACGTAGAATTCGACAAGGAATTTCTTCGTCGGTTGACGGCGCACGAAGCTGATGCCATCACCGCCTATACAGACGATGAGATAACGTCACGAGGACTCGGGACCCACGAGATTCGAACCTGGATGACACTTGCCGGCGTGTGCGGCCAGCGCAACGCCGAGGTCTTGTTCTACGAACCAATCCCGGGCTGGGCAACCGGATGCGGCGTGTTGAGCTACCACTAATCACGGTCGATTCTCCGTGATGAGGAAGACACTGCGTGGCAAGTTCACCCTGCTGGCGATGGCGGCGACCCTCTCCCCCGTAACCACATCGGCACAAAGCGCTGCCGAGTTTTACGCCGGCCGCACGGTTACGATACTCGTCGGCTCGGGACCCGGGGGCATCACCGATACGTCAGCGCGCATCATGGGCCGGTACCTGGAGCAATACATTCCCGGTACTCCCACCGTCATCGTCCAGAACATGCCTGGCGGCGGCAGCGTCACGATGTCCAATTACATCAATCGTTCCGCCCCTCGGGACGGGCTCGTGCTCGGCTACCCGCTCCCGGGAATACTGACTGCACAACTCATGGAACCCAACCGAGCGAAGTACGACGCACGGGAGTTCACCTGGATCGGCTCTCTATTCAAGGCGACCAACGTCCTCTCTGTACTCGAGCCGACGACGGTCCGTAGTATCGAAGATGCGCGAGATACCGAGATCATCATTGGCGCATCCGGCAGGGGCTCGCCCTTGTACCAGTTCCCCGCGATGACCAAGGCGCTGCTTGGCCTGCCGATGCGGATCATCACCGGTTACGAGGGCGGTAGTGACATTACCCTCGCCATGGACCGGGGCGAGGTCGACGGCCAGGGACCGGCGTTGGATTACTGGGAAATCTCGCGGCCGCATTGGCTCGTCGAAGGCAACCTCGTGCATCTCGTGTACATCGGACCAACCGACGCCGAACGCGCACCCGGCGTACCGCATCTCCGCGAGCTCGTGAGTACGCCGCGCCACCACCAGCTCGTAGATTTCTTGGAGATCGGCGCGAACCTCGGCTGGCCACTATTCGCACCACCCGAGATCCCAACCGATCGTGCGGCGGCTCTGCAACAAGCGTTCGCTGAGTTGACTCAGGATGCCGAATTCGCCGCTGCGGTAGCGGCAACGATGCGCGCTCAACTCAATCCGACGGTTGGGGATGATCTCACTGCGTTCGTCCTCGAAGCGCTGCAGACGCCTCCGGAGATCGTCGAGGAAGCGAAGACGATCCTTGGCCTGAATTAATTGGCGAGAGATCGTGACGAGGGCGTCGCTCCTACATCCTTCGTTCACCGACGCCGTTGCAGGAGGGTCCGCCTGTCCGAAAACGAGCCGTTAGTTATCTTTGCGATCCTCCACTGCTTCTGATTCGTGTCATGAAAAGTACCAATACCCTCAGGACCGTTCGAAGATGACAGACTTCGAGTGGAGATAACCGTCCAGCGATTCCGGTCCGAGATCCCTTCCGTGGCCCGACGCCTTCTTGCCGCCCTCGGGTAGTCCGGGGTACGGGAAGCCGGGTGAGTTCACCGAGATCTTGCCGCACTCCAAACCGTCGATCATCGCCTCCGCGTGGTCGAGGCTAGATGTCCACACGGTGGCGGCGAGCCCGTACGGGGTTCCGTTCGCAGCCTGCAGTACGTCGGCCTCGTCGTCGAACGGGTAAACCGAGAGCACCGGACCGAAGACCTCCTCCTGGGTAATCGCTGCTTCGTGCCTGGCGCCGGTGACGATTGTGGGAGCCACGAAGAAACCCTGCTCGGGGATCGTGTGGCTCGAGATAAGCTCGGCCCCGTTGTTCTCGGCGTCGTCGATGTACCCATCGACCCGCTCCTTGTGTCGTTGACTGATCACCGGCCCGAGGGTCGTGGCCGGGTCGAGGCCGCTCCCGACGACGTGCTTCGATGCGAGAGATGCAACGCGGTTCACCACCTCGTCGTAGGCGCTCTTCTGCACGTACAGCCGGGAGCCGGCTACACAGATCTGTCCGGAGTTCAGGAAGATCGACTCTGCTGCACCGGCCGCAGCCGCCTCGAGGTCGGCGTCGGCGAAGATGATCGTAGGAGACTTGCCGCCTAACTCAAGGGACACGGGCTTGGCGTGGGAAGCTGCCGCTCGGCCGACAGCGATCCCCGTCGTGGTCGAGCCCGTGAAGAAGATCTTGCTGACCAGCGGGTGCTCAGTGAGCGGCTGGCCGGCTTCGGACCCGGTCCCGGTGACGATGTTCACGACCCCTGGCGGGAAGCCGGCATCGAGGACCAGATCGCCCAGGAACAGCGCCGTGAGCGACGTGTCCTCGGCCGGTTTCAGGACGATAGTGCATCCGGCGGCAAGGCTGGGCGCCATCTTCCAGATCGCCAACATGAACGGCACGTTCCACGGAATGATGCCTCCGACGACACCGATGGGCTCTCGGCGGGTGTAGCCCATCGCCCGGTTGCCGCCGGGACTCTCGAACGTCATGGTCCGCCCGGCAATCTTCGTGGGCCATCCCGCCATATAGCGCACGACATCGGCGGCTCCTGCGATGTCGAGGTTGCGAGAAAGGGGCAACGGCATCCCGTTGTCAAGCGACTCGAGCAGGGCAAGGGTCTCGATGTTCTCATCGATGAGCGTTGCGAGCCGGTGAAGCAGGGACTCGCGTGTTGCCGGGCTCGCGTTCGCCCAGGATGAGGAACGTAGCGCGGAGTCCGCTGCCTGAACTGCAGCATCGATATCCTCGGATCGCCCGCGCGCGATGTATGAGATCACGTCTCCGGTGGACGGGTCGATAACTTCGATTGCCTCACCCAACCCGGAAGGTCGCTTCTTACCTCCGACGATGTGTGCCGGCGCACTCTGCAAAAACTCCTGGACTTCCCCCGGCATAGAGGTGACCGACATCGCTTGGTGTTGCGTCGACATCTTCGCGTCTCCTTTCTATTCTATGTACCTTCGTCCCGGCTGATCCGGTAGCTCCCGTTGCGATCCAGGATGGCGACGACACGGACTCCGGATCCGTCGCCCTCGGTCCATCGCCATGGGAAGGCCGCAAATGTGCACCGCTTGCCTGTGGCCGCATCGAGGTCTCCACCGATGTTCTCGATGCCGGCTCCCAGTGCTCCCGAGGCACCAGTGATGACGGCGCTCTTCCCCTCGACGGCGAAACGATCAAGGGGGTGTGATGCCGGTTCGGCTGGAGTGCTCGTGGTCACAGCGCTTCTATCCTGCCTAGCAAGAATTCATATACCGCATTGTGGGATGAGGCTATCTCCACCCTAAAACGGTTGTCAACCGCTTGCCTGGAGCAGTCCGCATCTAGCTTGACAACGCGGTTGGCAAATCACCACACTGTCCCCTCATGTGGGCTTTCCCGTCCCACATCATAGGTTGGTCTCCCGGTGCGAGGGCGTGGCTTCGAGAGAGAAACCCCAAAGAGAAATGCCGAAGATGAGAAAAAGCCGTCGGACTCCTATTGGACTACTTACCGTGTTCTTGATCGTTGCCGCTTGCGGAAACGACGACACCACGCCACAGGCGGCGACAGATGCGCCACGTCCCGCTACGGAAGCGATGAGCGGGGAATTGCACGCGCTGCTCCCCGACGACATCCGTGAGACGGGCGTCATCAAGGCGGGTGGGCCGGTGACCGAGATCCCAGCCGTGTACCTTGAGGAAGATGCGGCTACCCGCACCGGGTACATGACCGATATCTCCAATGCCGTGGGCGACCTGCTTGGCATCGAGATGGAGTTCACCGACATGCCGTTCGCTTCGCTGGTTCCGGGCTTGCAGCGCGGGAGCATCGACATGACCCTCACCATCAGCGACAAGAAATCTCACCATGATCTCCTCGATTTTGTGGACTACCTAGGGAACGGACTCGGGATCTTGGTTGCGGCCGGCAATCCGAACGGTTTCAACAGTCTCGAGTCGCTTTGTGGCCACACGGTGGCAGCTCTCGCTGGATCCGTCGCTGTCGGCGTCGTGACCGAAGCCAACGAATCGTGTCCCGATCCGATGGAGATCAAAGAGTTCCCCGGGATTTCCTATGCACAATTGGCGGTTCGCTCTGGGCAGGCCGAAGCGACCTTCGGTCCCGTGGCTACCTTGAGCTACGTTTCCGCGAACCTCGAGGACGGCACGGTCTTCGAGGTGGCACCTGGGGGCCCCTATACGGTCCAGCCGGATGCGTTCGCGTTCCTCAAGGGCAGAGACGAGCTCCGCGACGCCGTGCGAGCGGCACTGCAACGACTGGTCGACGACGGTACGGCCGCAAGGATCCTCGAGAAATACGGCGTTGACCCGGACGGTCTGTACGACCCGATTCCCATTAACGTTGTCGAGTGATCGCCGGCGACGTACCCGAGTGAGGGTGATGAAAACGGCCGAATCCCAGGGGTCTGAATTTAGCACCCCTGTCTTCACCCAACCGCGAAGATACGGCCGCTGGGCTTCGGCTGCCGGCGTCCTGCTGCTGTCCTTCCTCATCGCCCAGTCGTTCTACACGAATCCGTTCATCGACCACTCGGTGATCGGCGAATACTTATTCCACCCCGTGATCCTCGGCGGTGTGTGGGTAACTATCACGCTCGCAGTCACCGCGATGGCCCTCGCGACGGTCCTAGGGGTGATCTTGGGTCTCATGTCGAGGTCGAGCAATCCTGTTCTCACCGGGATCAACCGGGCGTATATCGCGTTCTTTCGGGCCGTTCCGCTGCTCGTTCAGATCCTGATATGGGGAAATCTCTCTCTGTTTTTCCAGCGGCTCACGCTCACGATCCCCTTCACGAGCATCACGCTGTTCGACCTCGATACCAACGATTTGATGACCACGTTCGTTGCGGGGACCCTCGGATTGGGCCTCCACCAGGCTGCCCGCATGTCGGAGGTTGTGCGAGCGGGAATCAACTCCGTCGGTCGCGGACAGATAGAGGCGGCGCTGAGCCTGGGGATGCAGCGCCGCCAGGTGACGTTCCGCGTGATGCTGCCGCAGGCGATGCGTGTGATCGTCCCACCGGCGGGCAATGAGTTCATCTCTGTGTTGAAGGCGACTTCGCTCATTTTCGTGATCGCCGGCGGCGATCTATTGACGAACGCACAGAACATCGCCGCGACAAATCTGCGAGTACTCGAGCTGCTGACCGTCGCGTCCATTTGGTACTTGGCGATGGTGGCAATCGCTACCGCCGGACAGCGGCTCCTCGAACGTCGGTTCTCGAAGGGCTACCGTGGCGAGCAAACGTCCACTTCGCCTATCCGGATGACCGTTCAAAAGGTCCGTGCATGGTTTCAGCGGTAGAAATAACGAACGTCTCGAAATCGTACGGCGATGTCGAGGTGCTCATCAACACCTCGCTCGTTGTGGAGACTGGGACTACGCTCGGGCTGATCGGCCCGTCGGGTGCGGGGAAGAGCACCCTGCTGCGCTGCATCAATCATCTCGAGACCATCGACTCAGGAACCATCAAGGTGCACGGCGAGATGGTGGGATACCGCAGGGAGGGCAATCGGCTCCTCGAACTCGGGCACAGTGAGATCGCACGACGTCGGGCAGGTATCCAGATGGTGTTCCAGCATTTCAACCTGTTCCCTCACATGACGGCTATCGAGAACGTGATGGCGGGGCCCGTGTACGTCAAGGGCGTGAGCAAGGGCGAGGCCAGGGCCGTCGCCATGGAGCACCTTCGAACCGTAGCTGTCGAGGACCGGGCCGATTTCTACCCCAGCGAGCTTTCCGGCGGCCAGCAACAGCGTGTCGGCATCGCCAGGGCCCTCGCCATGGACCCGACAGTTATGCTTCTCGACGAGCCGACGAGCTCGCTCGACCCTGCGCTCGTCGGTGAGGTTCTCGACACGATGTCCGCACTGAGCGGACGCGGCATCACGATGCTGGTGATCACCCACGAGATCGGTTTCGCGCGCAGCTCGTGTGACGACGTGGCGATCATGGCTGATGGGGGGATCATCGAGCACGGTCCTCCGGGTGACGTGCTCGTGAACCCGAAGGATGGGCGGTCACGAGCGTTCCTGCGAAGGGTCATCGGATGACGGCCCACACCTTGTCGTGGACTGCGATGCGCACGGAACACCGTCGAGCCGCAGCCCTTTTGCCGCGGCAGCGACTCTCGGTCACGGGACCATGATCACGAGCATCGACTCATGATACTGTCCCGTCATGTGGGCTTTCCCATCCCACATCGTAGGGCCACCTCCCGGTACGAGAGCCTGGCTTCGAGCGAGGAATGCCGAAGATGAATGCCGAAGATAAGAAGAAACCGTCGGGCCCTCGGATGACCACGTCGCAGGGGGCGCGAAAACGGGCCTATGGCGACTTCGATGGCAAGATCGGCCGGACATTTTCCGAGTCCACCCCATCATGGCCCGCAGAGACCTCGGCCAGGCCGGGAAGCCCGAACATCATCTTGATGCTGGCCGACGATCTCGGTTATTCGGACGTCGGCTGCTTCGGTGGGGAGATCCCTACCCCCAACCTCGACGCCATCGCCGCTCAGGGCATCCGGTACACGAACTTCCATGCCACCCCGAAATGCTCGACCACGCGCGCTTCACTCATGACGGGTGTCGATCACCACCTCGCCGGCTATGCCGACGTTGTCCACGTCGATCCCGGCTACCCGAACTACCGGATGGAGCTGGGGGTTGCCCCGACGATCGCGGAGCGACTCCGTGACGAGGGGTACTCAACGCTCATGGTCGGCAAATGGCATCTCGCACGGGAAGCCCACATGTCCGTCGATGCGCCGCGACGGAACTGGCCGCTCCAGAACGGGTTCGATGAGTTCTATGGGATCCTTGACGGCTTCACAAGTCTGCACGACCCCCACCAACTCGTCGACGGCAACTCGATCCTGCACGTCGACGAGTACCCTGATGGCTACTACATGACGGATGACCTTGCCGACCAGGCTTTGCGGATGCTGCGTGATCGCCACCTCGGCGAGCAGTCACGCCCGTTCTTCCTCTACTTCGCTCACGCCGCCGTCCACTTCCCCCTGGAGGCCAAGGAGCCCGACATCGAGCGCCACCACGGGCGCTACGCGATGGGTTGGGACCGGGCGCGTCTCGAACGTTTCGAGCGACAGAAGCTGATGGGGATCATTGCTCCGGAGACGCGGCTGCCCTCCGGCGAGGAAGAGGGTTACGAGGTGCCGGAGTGGGACTCCCTCACTGGCGAGCAGCAGGCAGTCTTCGCGCGGTACATGGAGGTCTATGCCGCAATGGTGAGCAGCATCGACCGGAGTGTCGGGCGACTCCGCGACCATCTCATCGAGACCAACCAGTGGGACAACACCGTCTTCCTGTTCCTCTCCGACAACGGGGCGAGCCAGGAGGGAGGCCCAGCGGGATCACCTTACTACTTCAGCGCGCCCAGGGTCGCCGGACTCCCGCAGACCGACGAGCACAAGCGCCTGGTCTCACCCGAGTTTGCCCACTCCGTCATCCATCTGATCGGCTCACCGCATGCGAAGCCGGCCTACAACTGGGGGTGGGCCCGCCTGAGCAACACCCCATTCCGGCTGTTTAAGCGTCAGACACATGCAGGCGGGCATTCCGTCCCCGCTATCTTGTCCTGGCCAGCAGGCATCGCCGACATGGGCGCCTTGCGTCGCCAGTACCTGCATGTGACCGACGTGCTCCCTACGATAATGGCTCTAGCGAAGGGCGAGGATTACCAACTCGACGAACTCGACGGGTTCAGCTTCATCGACTCCATCCACGATCCCGAAACCACCAGCCGACACCGCAAGCAGTACTACGAGATGGACGGCAATCGCAGCATGTACGTGGACGGCTGGGAGATCGTGGCACGGTACGATGGTGTGGGCCGCTACGCGGATGAGGACTGGGAGTTGTACGACCTCACCACTGATCCGACCCAGATCGTGGACCTGTCCTCTGATGAGATCGAACGCACCACCGCGATGGCCGCCGAGTGGGAAGACACGGCGTGGGAGAAGCAGGTGTTCCCCCTGACGGACGACAGCGGACTGAAGGATCCCGTTTCGCCTGAGCAGCATCGAGCGTCCCGGCCCATCGAGAACCTGCGCGGGGCCCAGACCCTGGACAGGTATCGCTCGCGAATCCTCGTCCAGATGCGATCCTTCGACGTGCGAGTAGATTTTGGGGACAGCTACCGGCCCACCGACGAAGGTGTTCTGATCGCACAGGGTGACCAAGGTGGCGGCTACCTTCTGTACGTCGAGGATGGCCATCTGCACTTCTGTCACAACTACGGCGGTCGGGCGCGTGACTTCGACATGGGTGCCCTCGGTCCGCACCTCGATCAGATCGACGTCGCGTTCGTTGCCCAACCCGAAGGCGTGTGTTCCGTGCGTATCGCAGTCCACGGCGAGGTGCGGGAGGTCCCGGCACAATTCAATCTGTTCTCCGGCATCACGCCCTTTCAGGGGATCGATGTCGGGATCGACCGTAGATCGCCCGTCTCACGGGAACTGCGGTCGCGGCGGGGGACATTCGCCTACTCCGGGGCCCTCCGTTCCATCACGATCACACCCGGTCAACGGTTAAGTGAGATGCTGCAATCGTCTCGAAGCCGTGTAGACGCAGAGCACAACCGGCTGGCGGAGCGCCTCGATGACTGATCGCCCATCCGATCGGGATACCTCTGACGAGCTCGGCGGATCGGCGCCGTCCTATCACATGGACCCCGACGATTTCCGGCGTCATGGACATGCCCTAGTCGACTGGTTGGCCCGCTACATGGAGACGGTCGGCGAACGCCAGGTGATGCCGGATGTCGAGCCGGGAGACATCACCGTGGCCATTCCGGCGACGGCCCCGGAGAAGCCCGAGCAGTTCGAGGACCTGATTCGTGATCTCGACAAGGTCGTGATGCCCGGTATCACCCACTGGCAGTCACCGGGGTGGTTCGCGTACTACCCCGCAACCACGTCGGGACCCTCGATCCTGGGTGAGCTCGTGAGCGCTGGCCTCGGAGTGCAGGGGATGCTCTGGTCGACGAGTCCGGCTGCGACCGAAATCGAGAATCGGGTAACGGACTGGCTGGTGGATCTCCTCGGCCTCCCCGCGGCATGGCGGAACCGGACCGGACCGGGCGGTGGCGTCCTCCAGTCGAGTGCTTCGGACTCTACTCACCTGGTCCATGTGGTTGCCCGAGAACGAGCGATGGCTGGGCAGACCCGTCGGCCAGAGTTCGTCGCCTACGCCTCGGGTCAGGCACATTCGTCCGTCGAGAAGGGGGCTCGCGTCGCAGGCATCGAGCACTTCCGGGCAATCGACGTCGATGAGAACTGGAGTCTCGACCCGGAGGCGCTCCGAGCGGCGCTCACCGCCGATCGAGACACGGGGTTGACGCCGCTCATCGTCACGAGCGTCCTCGGCACGACGGGGACTGCGGCGGTCGATCCCATCGCCGCGATATCGCAGATCGCGAGCGACGAAGGCATGTGGCACCACGTCGATGCAGCATATGGCGGATCCGCCATGGTCTGTCCGGAGCTCCGCCCCTCCCAGGCGGGCGCCGCGTCGGCAGACAGTTACACGTTCAATCCCCACAAATGGATGTTCACGAACTTCGACTGCAACGTTCTCTACGTCGCTGATCGCGCATCGCTGATCGACGCCATGTCCATTACGCCTCCGTATCTGAGGAATACGGCTTCGGAATCCGGCCGGGTGATCGACTACCGGGACTGGCAGGTGCCGCTGGGCCGGCGGTTCCGAGCGCTCAAGCTATGGTGGGTGCTGCGTAGCTATGGCGCCGAAGGGATCCGGCACCACCTCCGGGAATATATCCGTCTCACAGGGACGGTTGCTGCGAGGATCGAACAGCACGATCACCTCGCCCTGACTGCTCCGGTCTCCTTCGGTTTGGTGTGTTTCCGCCACCGTTCGGGAAACGAGGCCACGAACGCATTGCTGGATGCGATCAACTCGGCGCCCAACGTCTATCTGACGGGTTCGAGCCTCGGCTCGGAGCGCTTCATCCGGGTGTCGGTCGGATCGACGTGGACGACCGCCGACGACGTCGACCGACTGTGGAGCATCATCGACCGGGCGGCTTCGAAGAAGGAGAATGCATGATCTCAGAACAGGAACTCGAAGCACTGTCATTTTCCGGCGCTCCGAAGATCGTCTCGGCTGTTCTTCCGGGACCGATAAGCGCAACCTTGCTCGAGGAGGTGCCGAACTATGAGTCCATGACCCGCGGTGGTGGGCGGTTCCCGCTGATCTTCGACAGCGGCAAGGGCGTAACGGTGCTCGATCCGGACGGGAACCTCTACATCGACATGTCGGCAGGGGTTGCGGTCAACAGCGTCGGACGGGTCCATCCCGATGTCATCGCAGCGATCGACCGCCAGTCCAAGGTGCTCATGCACGGATCCGACATCAGCAACACCAAACGGGGGGAACTCGCCAAGAAACTTGCATCGGTGGCACCACCCGGCCTTCGTGACAACTGCATCACCTACTTCACCCAGAGCGGTAGTGGCGCGGTGGAGAGCGCGATCAAGTTCGCGAAGAGGGTCACGGGAAGGCATCAGATCGTCGCCTTCCATGGGGCATATCACGGGACATGGCATGCCGCGAACTCGCTCACGACTGGCGATCAGTACCGGGCCGGTTATGGACCCTTCATGGCCGGTGTGATCCACGTGCCGTATCAGTACTGCTATCGCTGCCCCCTCGGTCTGGAACGCAGCAGTTGCGGCATGGCCTGCGCAGGCTACGTGGAACACGTGCTGAACACGCCGTACACTGCGGCCGACGACGTGGCAGCGGTGATCATGGAGCCGCTCCAGGGCGAGGGGGGCTACGTGCCTCCGGATCCGGAGTTCGTCCAGATGGTCAAGGCCGCCTGCGACAGGCACGGTGCATTGTTCATAGCCGACGAGGTACAGGCTGGCGCTGGCCGCACCGGCAAGATGTGGTCAGTCGAGCACGCCGGGGTGGAGTCGGACATGATGACCTTCGGCAAGGGGATGGGTGGAGACCTCCCCATGGCCGGCGTCCTGATGCGCCGAAATCTGGCCGTGCAGCTCGACGATCACTCACAGCCGCAGACCTTCTCGGCCAACGCCCTTTCGGCCGAGGTGTGCATGACCAATCTCGACATCATCGAACGTGACGGTCTCGTTCAGCGAGCGGCCGAGGTCGGTGATGAGGCCATGCAGCGGTTGAAGGCTGCAGCCGAGGAGCTGGAGATCATCGGCGAAGTTCGTGGTCGTGGTCTGATGATCGGCATCGAACTCGTGGCGAGCCGAGAGACCGGTGAGCCGATCAGCCCTAACAGGACCGCAGCCATCGTGGAGGAGATGCTGCAGCGGGGTGTGATCATGGTGCCGTGCGGACGGTACGGTAACGTCCTCCGACTGATGCCATCCCTCACGATTACTCGGTCGTACCTCGACACCGGCATCGACATCATGCTGGACGTGTTGCGCAACGTTCAGGATATCGAAGTTGACGCTTAGGAGTTTTTCGAACTCTATGGCGTCCGCGCAACGTGGGCAATTTCTGGAAGACACCTTGGAAATGAACGAGTGGAAGCGGCACCGAACGCGGGTTGCCGCGGCCGCCGCCTTTGCCCGAAGAAACGGCTCGAAAACACCGAGTTAGGCGACCGGCGGGCATCCAGCTAGCGGCAACTTCTGCGGGAGTGCTCGTGAAGGACGGTGATAGATGGAAGTTGCAGGCAGGCTATTAAACTGGGGCAAAATCATTCGGGGAAAAAGTGGACATTCAGGCCTCCCCCAGACGCCTCCTAGAGCAGCAATCTTAAGCAAACTTCAGGAATATTTGAGCCCTATCCTAGGTAGAATACAGCCCAAAAGAACAGGGTCGAGAGGATATGCCGTTCCTGGATAAGATCAGAAGACGCGAAGTATTCCAGGTAGCGCTTGTCCACGTCGTTATCTCTTGGCTTTTGGCTCCGCCCGCTTTGGCTCAACGGTCTCTTGATGTGTCAGTGCTGAAGCAAGCACCCACGATCGACGGCGACATCGGTGAGTCCGAGTGGTCCGGTGCCGGTGTCGTTGACCAACTTTTCGTACAGATCGAACCGGAGTTTGGCGAGGCATCGCCGTTCCGGACCGTCGTCCACGTCGGCCAGACAGAAACCGCTTTGTATATTGCTTTCGAGGCTTTCGATCCCGATTCGTCGCGCCTCGCAGCGGCCGTGACCCAACGCGACGGAGGGCTCGACGCTGACGACTCGGTCTCCGTCGCTCTGGACTCATTCGGTGATGACCGCACAGCCTATCTGTTTCGTACGAATGCTCTGGCGACACAGGAGGACAGCCGCATCGCCGATAATGGCCGGACCGTGGATCGGCGATGGGACGCAACATGGTTGTCCGCGGCCATGCGACATGAGGATCGCTGGACAGTGGAGTTCGAGATTCCATTTTCCATACTCAGGTATTCTGCCGAGTCTGAGGGTAACTGGGGCGTTAATTTCGTGCGGACTACGCCCCGCCGGCTCGAGACGTCTCTCTGGTCGGGTCCGGGCGAGACGGTCTGGAGGGTCTCCAGCTTTGGCGAATTGAATCGGGTCAAGATGCCGCCCCAGGAAACCGACGTGTGGGACGTGATCCCGTACGCGCTCGGCGCATTTGAGGACGGAAAGGATCCGGACTACGAAGCCGGTATCGATGTTCGCTGGCGGCCGTCGACCCGGCTTGGCGTCGACCTCACGGTCAATCCCGACTTCGCGCTCATCGAGGCTGACGTGGAGGAGATCAATCTGAGCCGGTTTGAGCTCCGCGTCCCGGAGAAGCGTCCCTTCTTTCTCGAGGGGAATGAGATGTTCAACCAGCGGATTCGCCAGTTCTACAGTCGGCGGATCGGCGACGTCACGTGGGGTGCCAAGGCAAGCGGCAAGCTTGGTGGCACCGACTTTTCAACGATCGTGACTTCAGAGGATCTCGCACTCCAAGGCGGTCTCGGCGAAGAGACAGCAGACTACAGCGTCGCACGCTTGAAACACGGCCTCGCCCGTGGCTCGAATATCGGCCTGCTCGCGACGAACCGTAATTTCCAGGGCGAGGACGCGGGTTCGGTGGGTCTCGACACGACCATGTTTTTCACCGATACCCTGGGTATGACCGCACAACTCATGCGCGTGCACGGTCCGACTGCTGACGGCGGGCTCGCGTGGTTTCTTCGGCCCTCCTGGGACACTTCCACGAGCCATTTCCACGTCCGCTACGCGGAGCTCGATGCAGGTATCAAGAAAGACATCAACGCAGTCGGGTTCCTAAGGGACGACGACCGTAAAGAGTTCGACACCAACGTGAGTCACACATTCTGGTTGGATGATGGACCGATCGAAAACGTGCACCCCAGGGTCAACTACAATCGCTACCGGAGCCAAGAGGGGGTGCTTCGAAGCTGGGAGCTCGACGCGACCCTAGGGGTTGTATTCCGCAACGGGTGGGAATTCGAGGTGGAATATATCGACGAGTTCAAGCTGTTCGAGAAGGAGTTTCGGAACGATCGTACGATCCTTACTGCGGGGTGGGATGGTCGTGACGGCCGCTCAGTATCGGCCTACACGGGCAGCGGCTTCAATTTTGACAACGACCTAACGCTCTACGGGGCCCAGGTGCAGTGGCCCTTCGGTGACCGCTGGCGGTTGTCGTATGATCTGACGCGCCTCAAACTGGAGCCCGATCTGGAGAACGGCACGACCACGATCCATATTTTGGAGGTTCTGTACTCGTTCAATCCGGACCTGTTCGTGAAGCTATTTCTGCAGACCAACTCTGCGATCGACAAAGAGAACGTCCAGGCGCTCTGGGTTTGGCGGTTCAAACCTCCCTTTGGTTCGCTCCAGGTTGCTTACCAGCGCGGAACCTCAGAGCAGGGCCAGCAATCACAGCAGGGTGATACCTTCTTCACCAAGTTGGCCTGGGTGTTCTAAATGTCGTTAATAAATAGCTGACGAACGGCCGGAGCTGGCCGATAGTCTCCGTTAAGAATCTTATTAACGTGACAGAATATAAGGTTCGCTTTGCCCCCGAAACCGGACGTAAGCGTGTGCGATTCGGGTTTGACATTGTCTGTGCGGCTGCGTCCCGACTACTACAAATCAACTATGTAACTCTTAGTCACGACTATGTAACTCTCAGTTACCGACTTGGTAACCCACAGTTACACTAACTAGAGAAGCTCAGGTACTCGTTGAGCAATGGCGTCAACATTACAACACCATCAGGC
>CAYXNS010000007.1:27039-78512 GCA_964466315.1 uncultured Gammaproteobacteria bacterium | reverse complement strand
CGAGCTCCCGGGTAGGTCGCTAGAGGTGCGCGGTGACGCGCATTCGAGATGACTGACTGCTCTCGACAGAACCCGGCTTACAGGCCGGCTCCCACTCTCTTTGTTTGGCGGTCTGTACGCGTTTTCGGCTCAGATTCTAGAAGTGAGTCGAGTTAGCGTTCATAACTCCTTGATTTTTAGTCGACGCGGAGAGTATCAGATTCTCCGTTCCCGACGCTAACTTACTGGCAAACAAAAAAAATACCGGTCTCGTCGGTTGACAGTGCCGGGTCCGCCTTCTTATAGTGGGCCAAAGTGGTAAGAAGTGGGGAAAAATGGAACGGCTATGTTCCGCGGCGCTTCCAAAGTTACCCTGGATTCGAAAGGGCGGGTGGCGATCCCGAGTCGATATCGGGAACGCCTCGCGAGCCGTTGCGAAGGGCAACTCGTCGTCACCGTTGATAGAGATCATTGCCTCCTCATCTACCCCCTACCTGACTGGGAGGAAGTCCAGCGCAAGCTGGATCGCTTACCGTCCTTCAACAAACGAGCGCGGGAAACTCAGCGCCTCATGGTGGGTTATGCCACCGATGTCGAACTGGACGGCCACGGCCGCATCCTGCTGTCGAAAGTCCTCTGCGAGTTCGCGGGCCTCGACAAGCAAACGATGCTCATCGGTCAGGGTAACAAATTCGAGCTATGGGACGAAGAACGGTGGAACCAGCGTCGAGACGCATGGCGGTCGGGAGACGACTCTGACGACGGCGCCGGCATGCCACCCGAACTTGAAACGCTGACTCTCTGAGCGACGTAGCGATTGAAAACCAAGGCTCATCATCAGCCGGTGCTGGTGAAAGAGGCGCTGGAGGGCTTGGCGATTTCTGGGAACGGATGGTATGTCGATGGGACCTACGGTCGCGGTGGGCATAGCGCTCTCATTCTCGCGCAACTCGGGGAGCAGGGAAGATTGTTCGCTCTGGATAAGGATCCCGAAGCTGTGGCAGACGGCCGCACACGCTTTGCGACGGAGCCACGTTTTGTGATCGAGCATAGCGGTTTCGAGTCACTCGGGCGCCATGCCAAGGAATGGCCCAAGGGGCATCCGCTGGCCGGCATATTACTCGACCTCGGCACGTCCTCGCCGCAGCTCGATACCGCCGAACGCGGCTTCAGTATCGCTCACGACGGCCCGCTAGACATGCGCATGGATACTTCCAGAGGAGAAACCGCCGCTGAGTGGCTGGCGCAGGTCGAGGAACAGGAGCTTCGCCGCATGCTGTTCCGGTTCGGCGAGGAGCCACGCGCGCGCCGGATCGCCGCGGCAATCGTCAGCGCTCGCGCCGATGCGCCCATAACGACGACGCGCCGACTCGTCGAACTCGTCGAGGCGAGTTCCGGCTACCGCGGCAGCCGCATCCATCCCGCGACACGCGTATTCCAGGCGATCCGGATTCAGGTCAATGCCGAGCTTGTGGCTCTGGAGCAGGTGCTTGCGCAATGCCTCGAGCTTTTGACCGTCGGCGGCCGGCTCTGTGTGATCAGTTTTCATTCCCTGGAAGATCGGATCGTGAAGCGCTTCATCGCGCGCGAGTCACAGGGTGACCCTGCTTACAGGGGACTTCCGGATATCCCGTCGCATGCGTTGCCTCGCCTGCGCCGTATCGGCCGGCTGATCCGGCCGTCGGCGGCAGAAGTCGATGAAAACCCACGCGCGCGCAGCGCGCGTTTGCGCGTCGCCGAGCGCCTCGGAGTCGCTGCCACGTGAAGAGCCAGCACCTGCAGCTCTCTGTATGCCTGCCGTTGGCTGCTGCTGTCGTGATCTCCGGTGTCTGGGTCATCCGGACCAAGCATCAGGCCAGGCAGCTGTTTGTCGAGCTGGAGTCCCTGAACAGGGAGCGCGACCGACTGCAGGTCGACTGGGGTCGGCTACAACTCGAAGAAAGCACCGTGGGCGCGCACTCGCAAGTTGAAGCTGTGGTGAGAGAACGTCTCTCGCTGGATCATCCGATGCCCGACGAGATCATTGTGGTCGCAGAGCCGGCGCCATGACTAGCCGTCGCAAGACACCCGTAGTCGTTTGGCGGCCCTGGCGGAGTTCCGTGTTACTCGCAGTCATCATCGCCGCCGGTGCCGTTTTGGAGGGGCAGGTTCTCTATCTGCAGATAGCCAAGAAGGATTTTCTCGAAGCGCAGGGCGATGACCGGCACCTAAGAACCGTCCAGATATCCGCTCACCGCGGGCCGATAACGGATCGACGCGGCGAACCGTTGGCGGTTAGTACGCCGGTCGACAGTATCTGGGCCGATCCGCAGGTGCTCAAGCCCGCGCTCGAGCGGCTCGGCGAACTGGCGGAGGTGCTCGAACTCGAACCGGACTGGCTCGCCCGCCGGATCACGAGCAACCTCGATCGCGAGTTCGTATATCTTAGGCGCCATCTGCGGCCCGACCATGCTGCAAGAGCGCTAGGTCTCGGTCTACCCGGCGTCAGTACGCTCCGGGAATATCGTCGCTACTACCCGGCGGGTGAGGTCGCCGGCCACGTACTCGGCTTTGCTGATATCGACGATCAAGGCCAAGAAGGCCTCGAACTCGCGTATAACTATTGGCTCACGGGCGACACCGGCGCGAAACGCGTACTGAAGGACAGGCTCGGCCGCGTCATCGAAGACGTCGAACTCATCAACGCTGCGCAGCCGGGCCGTACGCTCACAACGAGCCTCGACCTGCGTATTCAATATCTTGCCTACCGCGAGCTCATGCAGGCCGTACTGGAGAGCAATGCGCTCTCGGGTTCGGTCGTGATCCTCGATACGACGAATGGCGAAGTGCTGGCGATGGTCAACCAGCCCTCTTACAACCCGAACGACCGCACTCAGCTCGACGTCGCTCGTTACCGCAATCGCGCCGTAACGGATATCTTCGAGCCGGGCTCGAGTTTCAAACCGCTCGTCGTGGCGGCCGCGCTGGAATCCGGTGACTACGGACCGGACTCGATAATCGATACCTCGCCCGGGTATCTGCGTGTCGGCGGAAATATCCTCACCGAGGACTACAACAATCTCGGCGAGATCGATATCACGACGATGCTCGCTCAGTCGAGCAGCGTGGGGGCGGGCAGACTCGGCCTCCAGCTCGACCGGGACCAGCTCTGGTCGGTGTTGACCAGTTTCGGCATCGGCCGCCTGACCGATAGTGGCTTTCCCGGCGAGTCTGCCGGCGTGCTCAACGATCCGCGATACTGGCGACCGGTAGGACAGGCGACGCTGGCTTACGGCTACGGGCTCTCGGTCACCGCGCTGCAGCTCGCTCAGGCTTACAGCATCATCGCCGCCGATGGTATCCGCCGGCCCATCTCAATGGTCGCCCAGGAGGAAGAGGTTGCCGGCGAACGGATCGTGTCGGTGGAGACAGCGCGGTCGCTCCGCAACATGTTGGAGACCGTGGTCTCGCCGGCCGGAACCGGACAGCGAGCATCGATCGCGAACTTCCGCGTCGCCGGCAAGACCGGTACCGCGAAAAAAATTGACGTCGGGGGTTACTCGGACGATCGGTACCTCGCCGTATTCGCTGGACTCGCGCCCGTCAGCGATCCGAAACTCGTGGCCGTCGTCGTGATCGACGAGCCCCAGGGCGAGGACTACTACGGCGGTCAGGTTGCTGCGCCGGTATTCGCGCGCATCCTTTCGGGGGCACTCCGTCTCTTAGCTGTCCCGCCCGACGGTCTCGAGCAGCCGCCACTCACGATTATGGCCCAGGCCGAGGCCACTCCATGATGGCGGCTCTGGCCACAGCGGCGATGACTCTCGGGGAATTGTTGGGTTCGGCGGCTGGCGACTTGCGCGGCGTCGAGATCGAGGATCTCGTACTCGACAGCAGGCAGGTTCGGCCCGGCGCGGCTTTCCTCGCGATCGCAGGTAGTCAAAGTCATGGCCTGGATTTCGTCGACGAGGCGCTGGCGCGCGGTGCGGTGGTCATCGTCTACGAGCCTTCACCGGATCACGACAACGTGGCCGCGCCGAGTCTCGCCGTCCCCGGGCTTAAAGAACGGCTAGGTCAGCTCGCCAAGGCTTTCTTCGGCCGCGCGGCAGAGCCGCTGGCCCTGGCCGGCGTCACGGGCACGAACGGTAAGAGCACCGTAGCTCATCTCATTGCCCAGGCACAGACGTTCCACGGCGTGCCATGTGGCTATCTTGGCACGCTCGGTCACGGCATCCCGCCCGACGTCGTCCCGCAGAATCTAACGACACCGGATTGCATGACCCTGCACCGCACGCTCCGATCCCTGGCCGTTAACTTTGCAGCCATGGAAGTGAGTTCTCACGCGCTTGCCCAGGATCGAATCGCGGGGCTCGAGTTCCAGACCGCTGCTTTCACGAACCTGTCCCGCGATCATCTCGACTACCACGGTGACCTCGATAGTTACCGCGAGGCGAAAGCACGCCTGTTCGAAATGCCGGGATTGCAGGCTGCCGTCCTTTTTGCGGACGACCCCGCGAGCGATTTTCTGGCAGAGCGTCTCGACCCGACAGTAACCCGTATCGAAGTCAGCCTCGAACACGACGCCGATATACGCGGTCGCGTCGTTCGAGCCGACTTGGCCGGCATGGAGATCGAGGTGCAAGGCCCGGGTGTGGGCCGTGTCGTGACCTCCCCGCTCGTCGGCGACTTCAATGCCGAGAATCTGCTCGTCGCGCTCGGCGCCCTGCTGGCCTGGGACGTGCCATTCGCCGATGCCTGCGACTCGTTGAGCCGATGTGCAGGGCTGGTCGGCCGAATGCAGGTTCTAGGTGGTGGCGATCTGCCCTGGGTCGTGGTCGACTACGCGCACACGCCGGATGCACTTATTAGGGTCCTCCAATCGCTGCGCAGGCTTGGCGGCGACAAAGTCTGGTGCGTCTTCGGCTGCGGCGGCCAGAGGGACGCCGGCAAACGCGCCGCCATGGGAAGCGCCGCGGGCAAATTCGCCGATCACATCGTATTGACTGACGACAACCCACGCGAGGAAGACCCGGGCGCGATCGTGGCCGACATTCGCGTCGGATTGATCGCGCACCCCGATGTCTGGGTCGAACACGATCGTCGCCGAGCGATCACTGATGCGATCAGCCAGGCCCGCGCTGAAGACGTCGTGCTCGTGGCGGGCAAAGGCCACGAAGAATTCCAGTGGATCGCCGGCGAGCAGCGGCCGTTCAGCGATCGGGCCGTCGCGGAGGATGCACTGGGGGGGCGCGGGTGATGGCGCGAACACTTGCGGCGGTCGCGGACGAGCTGCAGGTCCGCCTGATCGGTGAGGATACGGGCTTCGGTGCGGTCAGCATCGATAGTCGCAGCCTCGACGACGGCGCGCTGTTCGTGGCGATTAAGGGCGAGAATTTCGATGGCAACGATTTTGTGGCTGACGCTCACGCTAGGGGCGCCGCCGGGGCGTTGGTATCGCGCCGCGCAGAGGTGCCGCTGCCGCAAGTTGCGGTCACCGATACACGCATCGCGTTCGGTCTGATGGCGCGTGCATGGCGAGAGAACTTCCCCATTCCTGTCGTCGCCGTGACCGGCAGCAACGGCAAAACGACCGTCAAAGAGCTCATCGCAAGCATATTGAAATACCGGCGTAATGTTTGCGTGACCGCGGGCAATCTCAACAACGATATCGGCGTCCCGCTGACGCTCATGGCGCTCGAGGACGAGCACGAGGTACTCGTAGTCGAGCTCGGCGCGAATCACGCGGGCGAGATCGATTACTTGAGTGGTCTCGTGCAGCCGACGGTCGGCGTGATCACGAATGCCTACGCGGCGCATCTCGAAGGTTTCAACTCGCTTGCCGGCGTCGCGGCCGCGAAAGGCGAGCTACTCGATCATCTGCCACGTGCCGGTACGGCCGTCATTAACACCGATGATGACTACTGTGGTGACTGGCGTGCGCGCAGCCATGCGGAAACCGTCCTGACTTTCGGTCTTGGCACCGGCGCCGACTGCACTGTAGCCGGCAACATCGTTGCCGGGGTCGCGGGTTGCCGGTTCGTGCTGCAGCTTCCGGAAGGGGAGCGCGTGGACATCGATCTGCCGCTCGTTGGCGAGCACAATGTATTGAACGCGCTCGCGGCAGCTGCGGCCGCGCACGCGCTGGGCACGGTGACCGAAGACATCGTCGACGGACTCAATAGCGCACACGCCGTAAAGGGTCGTCTGAACGTGCTGCGCGGGCGCAGCGGCGCGGCCATCATCGACGATAGCTACAACGCCAACCCGGCTTCGGTGCGGGCCGCGCTGGATTATCTCGTGCAGGCCAGCAGCGTGCGCGTCCTGATTCTCGGCGACATGGCCGAGCTCGGGCCGCAGGCCGAGGAATTGCACCGCGACATCGGGTGTTATGCCGCCGAACGTTGCGATCGGCTACTAACACTTGGGGTGCTGAGCCGGCACGCGACCGACGCCTTCGGTAGCGAGGCGCAGTCGTTCGACGATGTCACCGCTCTCGCTGAAGCGATCGAAGGCATGTTGGCCGAGGACGTCACGATTCTCATCAAGGGATCCCGGGTGATGGGTCTCGATCAACTCGTCAGCCTGCTGAAAAGCGACGAGGTGCCCGCGTGCTGATCTATCTCGCCGAATACCTGACGCGCCTGCATTCTGGCTTCAACATCTTCGGTTACCTGACGATGCGGGCGATCCTCGGCGCGTTGACGGCACTAGTTCTCTCGTTCGCGATGGGTCCGTTTCTGATTCAGCGACTCTCCTTGCGCCACGTCGGTCAAAATGTACGGCAAATCGGGCCCGAAACGCATCTGCCCAAAGCCGGCACGCCGACGATGGGCGGTGCGCTGATCCTCTTCGCGATCGTCGTCAGCACGCTGCTGTGGGGCAACCTGACGAATCGTTTCGTCTGGATCGTCCTGATCGCGACGCTGGCTTTCGGCGTCATCGGTTTCGTCGACGATTACAAGAAGCTCGTCATCGGCGACTCGAAGGGGCTTCGTCCGTCGAGCAAGTTCTTCTGGCAGTCCATCGTCGGCATCGGCGGCGCGCTCGCACTGTACCTGACGGCGGAGAACCCTGATGTCGAGCGGGCGCTTTTAATTCCCTATTTACCGGACACGATGATACCGCTGAGTATCTTCGTCTACGTTCCGTTTACCTATCTCGTCATCGTCGGTGCATCCAATGCCGTCAATCTGACCGACGGCCTGGATGGGCTCGCGATCATGCCCGCGGTACTCATCGGCAGCGCGTTAGGCGTCTTCGCCTATGCGGCGGGTAACGTAGTTTTCTCGGGCTATCTCGGCATCCCCTACGTTCCGGGATCCGGTGAGATGTTAGTTTTCTGTGCGGCCCTGGCTGGCGCCGGTCTGGGCTTCTTGTGGTTCAACACCTATCCCGCTCAGGTCTTCATGGGCGACATCGGAGCATTAGCGCTCGGTGCCGCCTTAGGCCTAGTGGCTGTGGTGGTGAGGCAAGAACTGGTGTTGTTCATTATGGGCGGTGTTTTCGTCGTCGAAACCGTCTCGGTCATAATCCAGGTTGCCTCCTACAAGATGACAGGCCGGCGTGTTTTTCGCATGGCGCCGCTGCACCATCACTTCGAGCTCAAGGGTTGGGCGGAACCGAAAGTGATCGTGCGTTTTTGGATCATCACGGTGATCCTGGTTCTGATTGGATTGGCTAGTCTGAAGATCAGGTGATCAGATAACTTAGATGATGAGGACTGTAGGACGGAACAGTGAACGACACGATGGGGGCGCAGTGACGATCGCGGCGCATGAGAGCCGGATGTTGGTGGTTGGACTCGGTGTCACCGGAGTCGCGACAGCCCGTTATCTCGCGGCACGTGACGTCGACGTGACGGTAATCGACGACCGTTCGGCACCGCCGGGTCTCGTGGAGTTGCACGACTCCCACCCGGGTATTCAGGCGATCCTCGGGAGCGAGGACGCGCGTTGCCTCAACGGTGTCGACCAGGTTGTCTTGTCGCCGGGCCTCGGGCTCGACACGCCGATAGCGAAAGAAGCACGCCGGTTGGGTATCCCGGTCGTCGGCGACATCGAACTGTTCGCACGCGATGTCGTCGCCCCGGTGCTGGCCGTAACGGGATCGAATGGCAAGAGCACGGTCGTGACGCTACTGGATCGAATGCTCTCCGCCACGGGTCTCGACGTCGCCGCCGGCGGCAATCTCGGTCCGCCAGCGCTGCAGCTCCTTGAAGAGACTGCCGAGTTATATCTCCTGGAACTGTCGAGTTTTCAGCTCGAGACGACCTACAGCCTGACGCCTGATGCCGCGGTCGTTCTCAACATCTCACCGGATCATCTCGACAGGCACGGCACGCTGGCGGAATACGCTGCAGTCAAGGCGAAGCTCTTGCGCGCGGCAAGGACGGCGATAGTCAACTGGGACGATCCCCTCGTTCGCGAGATGGCCGGCGAACACCCGCAAGTCATTCCCTATTCATTGAAAGTGGTACCGCCGAACGGTTTTGGAATCATGGAGCATGAGGGGGAGCGCTGGCTCGCGAGCAGCGAGAAGCCGCTCACACCTGTCTCGGTGATGCGCCTGCCGGGCGCCCACAACGAATCTAACGCCCTCGCAGCGCTTGCACTCGGCAATGTCCTCGATCGCGATCTCTCACCCCAGCTCGAGGCTTTACACCGGTTCCCCGGTCTGCCGCATCGCTGCCAATGGGTTGGTGAGAAGGATGGCGTGACGTTCATCAACGATTCGAAAGGAACGAACGTTGCTGCGAGCGTTGCCGCGCTCGAGGGCCTCGAAGGCCCCTTCGTGCTGATCGCCGGCGGGCGGAGCAAAGGTGCGGACTTCGGCCCCCTTGCCGCGAGTGCGCGCGGCAAACTCCTGGGCGCCGTCTTGATTGGCGAGGCGTCAGAGCAACTCGAAGCCGTGTTATCGGACTGCTGCCCGACTCGCGTCGCCGGAGATCTCCCCGCCGCCGTCGAGCTCGCGTGGGCGTTAGCAACCTCAGGAGCGACGATTCTTCTGTCACCGGCTTGCGCAAGCCTCGACATGTTTACGGACTACACGGTGAGAGGTGATGCATTCACCGCCACCGTCCAGGACTTAACGAGATGAACCAGGGCCTGGAGATTCGCGGCTTCAATCTGGATGGGCCATCGCTCTCCGCCATCATCGCACTCATGGTTCTGGGCACGGTCATGGTCAGCTCGGCGTCGATCTCGCTTGCCGATCAAGAGATGGGAGCACCGCTGTTCTTCCTGCTCAGGCAGTTGGGCGCACTGTCGATCGGGTGCCTCGTTGCACTGACCGTCATGATGATTCCCACGGACGTCTGGTTCCGAATGAATTGGCTGCTGTTGTTGGGCTGTATGGCGTTGCTGGTCTCCGTGCTCGTGCCGGGCCTCGGCCATACGGCGAACAACAGCACTCGGTGGCTGGATCTCGGGCCGTTTACGGTGCAGCCTTCCGAACCCGCCCGCGTGTGTCTCATTCTCTATCTCGCAAGCTATATCGTTCGCCACCAGCAGGATCTCGGTGCGAGCCTCCTGGGCTTCCTGAAGCCGATGCTCGTGGTTACGCTGGCGTGCGGGCTACTGCTCAAAGAACCGGATTTCGGTGCCGCAGTCGTGCTGACAGTGACGAGTCTGGGCTTACTGTTTATCGGTGGCGCCAGGCTTCGCGACTTCGCGTTGTGCGCAATCGTCGCTACCGGCGGGTTGGTGACACTTGCGATCACTTCCCCCTACCGGCTCGAACGGCTAAAAATTTTTTTGGATCCATGGGCCGATCCCTTTGGGAGCGGCTTTCAACTTACGCAGTCGCTGATTGCGATCGGCCGCGGCGATTGGTTTGGCGTAGGCTTGGGCGATAGCGTGCAGAAGTTGTTCTATCTGCCGGAGGCACACACGGACTTCGTCTTCGCCGTCCTGGCTGAGGAGCTTGGTTTCGTTGGTGTGACGCTGACGGTGCTGTTGTTCAGCGTGATCGTATACCGGGCGATCGCGCTCGGCCCCAGAGCGGCGGCATTAGGGCTGCCGTTTCACGGCCTCGTCAGTACGGGTCTGGCGCTGACGCTCGGGTTGCAGGCGTTCATCAATATGGGCGTGAACATGGGGCTCCTGCCGACCAAGGGTCTGACACTACCCTTGATCAGTTACGGGCGTACGAGTGCCGTGATCACATTGCTATCGCTTGGCTTGCTCGTCCGCATCTATCACGAGGTCCAGCAGGCTGCCCGGAGCGCCGAGGCAGGAGAAGGGAGGAAGCGGCGGCGGTGAGTGGTAGTCCAATTATGATTCTCGCTGGAGGCACGGGCGGGCACGTGTTTCCAGGCCTTGCGGTCGCGAATGAACTCCGCCAACGATCAAAGACTGTTGTCTGGATGGGAACGCGCAAGGGGTTGGAGGCGCGCCTCGTTCCCGAAGCGGGTATCGAGGTGGAATGGATCTCGGTGTCGGGAGTGAGAGGACGCGGCCCACTGTCCTGGCTCATGGCGCCATTTCGTGTGCTTCTGGCAGTTGCTCAGGCGCTCGCCGCGCTGCGCCGCCGCCGGCCCGTCGTGGTGCTCGGTCTCGGTGGTTTCGTTTCGGGTCCGGGCGGGCTTGCCGCGTGGCTTACTCGGAGACCCCTACTGATCCACGAACAGAATGCCGTCGCCGGAACGACTAATCGAATTCTTGCGCGCCTCGCGCGGCGAGTCTTCGGTGCGTTCCCTAACAGTTTTCCCACGACCGTGGACGTCGAACTCATCGGTAATCCCGTCCGCCGGTCGATCGTTGCGTTGCCTATTCCGACGGAGCGTTTCGCTTCTCGTGCCGGCGCGGTAATGCGCGTGCTCGTGCTAGGCGGTAGCCAGGGCGCGCGCGTCCTCAATGAGAAGGTGCCGGCTGCGCTTGCGCGGTTACCCGCGGAGGCGAAAATCGAAGTCTGGCATCAGGCCGGCTTAGGTATAGGCGACGCGCGCAGGGCGTACGCTGCCACGACGCTCGATCTCAGACTCGATGCGTTCATCGACGACATGGCCGCCGCCTACGGTTGGGCTGATCTCGTGATCTGTCGCGCCGGGGCGTTGACGGTCTCGGAACTGGCTGCGGCCGGTATAGGTGCCGTATTGATCCCATTCCCGCATGCCGTCGACGATCACCAACTCAAGAACGCCATGAGTTTCGCCGAGCAGGGCGCAGGGATAGTCATTCCCGAGAGCGAACTCGATCCAGAACGCCTGGCGAATGAACTCTCACGCTTCCTCAAGGATCACGAGTCGCTCGTGCGTTTGGCCGAAAGCGCCAGGGCGCAGGCGAAGCCACGGGCCGCCGAAATTCTGGCGGATGCCTGTCTCGAACTGGCCGAGGTGCGCTCATGACCGATCGCATGGGTGTCATCCAACACATTCACCTCGTCGGAATCGGTGGCGTTGGTATGGGCGGAATCGCCGAGGTCCTGATCAACCTCGGTTACGACGTTCAAGGATCGGATCTGGTTCGCAACGCCGTCACCGATCGGCTCGTAGCATTGGGCGCGAGCGTATTCATTGGCCACGATGCGAATAATCTCCATGACGCGGACGTCGTCGTGGTTTCCAGCGCGATCGCGGCAACGAATCCGGAGGTCACCGAAGCGGAGCGACGGCGGATTCCGGTCGTGCAGCGCGCAGAGATGCTCGCCGAGCTCATGCGCTTTCGCTATGGCATCGCGGTGGCTGGGACGCACGGTAAGACAACTACCACGAGTCTCGTCGCCAGCGTACTTGCAGAGGGCGGCCTGGATCCGACCTTCGTCATCGGCGGCCGGCTCGTCAGCGTTGACGCCAACGCGAAGCTGGGCTCCGGCCGCTATCTCGTCGCGGAAGCCGACGAAAGCGATGCGTCCTTCCTGCATCTTCAGCCGATGATTGCTATCGTGACCAACATCGACGCCGATCATCTGACGAGCTATGAAGGTGAGCTCACCAGGCTGAAACAGGGGTTCATGGAGTTTCTCCACAACCTGCCCTTCTATGGCCTGGCGGTGATGTGTGCCGACGACACGAATACGCGTGAGCTCACTCTCGGACTCGGCAGGCGCGTTGTCACCTACGGATTCGCGGAAAGTGCCGATATTCAGGCGCGTAATGCGCGGACCTCGGGTTTGCAGACGACGTTCGAGGTCCAGCGTGCGGACCCGGAACCGCTTCGGCTGACACTCAACCTGCCGGGTCGGCACAACGTGTTGAATGCGCTTGCGGCTGTCGCCGTAGCCGGTGAGTTGGGGGTTGATGATCGCGCCATCGAGAAGGCATTCGCCGAGTTTTCGGGTATCGATCGCCGCTTTCAGGTGCTCGGCACGGTCACGACGCCGAACGGCCTCGTGACCTTCGTCGACGACTACGGGCATCATCCGACGGAGATCGCGGCGACGCTTGCAGCCGCGCGTGAGACCTGGCCGGAACGGCGCCTCGTCGTCGCGTTCCAGCCGCATCGCTACACACGCACGCACGAACTCTTCGACGACTTCGCGCAGGTACTGGCCAAAGTCGACGCACTCCTGCTGACCGACATCTATCCCGCGGGTGAAGAACCGATCGTCGGCGCCGATGGTCGTTCGTTGGCACGCGCCGTGCGTGCCCGCGGTTCGGTGGAACCGATCTTCATCGAGGAACTCGAGACACTTGCGCCAACGCTCGCAGAAGTCGTCCGCGCGAATGACGTCGTGCTTACATTAGGCGCCGGCAGCATTGGCGCCATCGCGCGGACGTTGCCGGACCTCCTCGCGACGAAGGTGCCAGTCGGAGTCGAGAAGTGAGCGTGGCGATGAAGTCGATGACGCCCAAGCATGAGCTCCTGTATGACGAGCCGATGAGTCGGCATACCTCATGGCGGGTCGGTGGGCCGGCCGATCAGTTCTTCAAGCCCACGAGCGTCGAGTCGTTACAAGATTATCTACGGTCGCTTCCGGATGAGACATCGCTCTACTGGGTTGGTCTCGGCTCGAATCTGCTCGTAAGGGACGGCGGTGTCCGAGGCGCGGTGATCTGTACGGTAAAGTTACCGACGGCAACGGAACGCATCGACGAAACGCGCATCCACGCCGGTGCTGGTGTCCCCTGTGCTGTTTTCGCACGTCAGTGTGTGCGCTGGAAGCTCGGCCCCGCGGCATTTTTCGCCGGTATCCCTGGGACGATCGGTGGTGCGTTGGCGATGAATGCCGGTGCCTTCGGCGGCGAGACCTGGGAGCATGTTGAAAGCGTCGAGACAATCGATCGCGACGGCGAGCTCCGAAACCGTGCGCGGGAGGATTTCGAGGTCGGTTACCGATCCGTCAGCGGAACGGTCGCCGAATGGTTCCTCGGTGCGACATTCGTATTCGACGAAGATCGAGATGCGAACATGACGGACATCAAGTCGATGTTGCGCACTCGCGGGGACTCGCAGCCGCTGGGGAAACTCAGTTGTGGTTCCGTGTTCCGCAATCCTCCCGGACAATTCGCCGCTCAACTCATCGAACGGGCGGGTCTCAAGGGGACGACGATAGGGGATGCGATCGTCTCCGAGAAGCATGCGAACTTCATCGTAAACCGCGGATCCGCTACTGCGACCGAGATCGAGACGTTGATCGAGACGGTACGCGAACGGGTTGCAGAGCACGCGGATTCGGAACTGCAACTCGAGGTGCGAATCATCGGCGATGCTCCGGTCGACGACTCGGAAGAGCGTCCTGTCGAGGAGACACGGTGAAACGCTCGAAGATCAATCGGCGCAAGACCGTGAAGCGACGGCCATCGTTACCGACGATCAGAATCAATCTGCGTGCTGTCTTGATTCCACCGGCAGTCCTCTCGACGTTGGCGGGGACGTTCTTCGCTACCGAGGCTCTGTTGGATCATCCGGTCGACATATTGCAGCTCGAGGGCGCTTTTCAACGCGTGACACCGATTCAGGTAGAAGCGGCTCTCGCGCCGGCGCTCGATCGCGGCTTCCTCTCGAGCAACTTGAGCCAGTTGCACCGCCTCGTCGCGACGCTCGACTGGGTCGACGAGGTCGAGATCGCTCGCGTCTGGCCCGATACACTCACGGTCCGCATCGCCGAGCATCAGGCCGCGGCCCGCTGGGGAGATACCGGCCTGCTGAACACACGCGGGGAGTTGTTTACCGACGAATCCCGTTATAAATTCCCGGAGCTGCCGCATCTCACGGGTCCAGCAGGCGGTGAAGGGCGCGTTGCGAGCCAGTATCTGGCGCTACGCGGGCCCCTTGCCGAGGCGAATCTGACGTTGGATGCGCTGACGATGGATGACCGCGGCGCATGGCAGATTGAGCTTACGAGCGGTCAGGAAATACGCCTCGGAAGGCGCGATATCGAGCAGCGCCTGGCGCGGTTCTTTACGGTCGTCGTGCCGGCATTGGCGGTCGAGATGCACCGCATCGAATACGTCGATCTGCGCTACACGAACGGCTTCGCGGTCGGCTGGTCGAGCCATTCGGGGCTCCAGGTTAGTGAGTCCACAGGAGGTCCGGCTGGTGGCTAAACGCAGCGACCGCAAGCTCATCGTCGGGCTCGACATCGGCACCTCAAAGGTCGTCACTGTCGTCGGCGAACTTGCCGCTGAGAATACAATAGAAGTGATCGGCATCGGCTCGAATCCCTCCCGCGGACTGAAGCGTGGCGTCGTCGTCAATATTGAATCGACCGTTCAGTCGATTCAACGCGCAATCGAAGAAGCCGAACTCATGGCCGGTTGTGAAATCAACGCCGTCTTTACCGGAGTAGCCGGTAGCCATGTCCGCAGTTTGAATTCTCACGGAATCGTCGCCATCCGCGACAAAGAAGTCAGTAGCGGTGATGTGGACCGGGTAATCGACGCAGCACGAGCAGTCGCCATCCCCGCCGATCAACGGATACTGCATGTTCTGCCGCAGGAGTTTCTTATCGATTCCCAGGAGGGTATCCGCGAGCCCGTCGGGATGTCGGGGATTCGTCTCGAGGCGAAAGTGCATCTCGTTACCGGGGCTGTCAGCGCGGCGCAAAACATCGTCAAGTGCGTGCAGCGTTGCGGGCTCGAAGTGGAGGATATCGTCCTCGAACAACTCGCTTCGAGCTATTCAGTGCTCACCGAGGACGAGAAGGACCTCGGCATCTGCCTCGTCGATACGGGCGGCGGCACGACCGACATCGCGGTGTTCCGCGGTGGTGCTATCCAGCATACGGCCGTGATCCCGATCGCCGGAGATCAGGTCACCAATGACATCGCCGTGTCTCTGCGTACGCCGACCCAGTACGCAGAGGAGATCAAGATCAAGTACGCGTGTGCACTCTCGCAACTCGCGAACCCGGACGAGACGATCGAAGTGCCGAGCGTCGGCGATCGGCCGCCGCGCAGATTGGCCCGACAGACACTCGCCGAGGTCGTGGAGCCGCGCTACGAGGAGTTGTTCTCGCTCGTGCGCGACGAACTCAGACGCTCCGGCTTCGAGGAACTCATCGCGGCGGGCATCGTCCTGACTGGCGGTAGCTCGAAGATGGAAGGCGCGGTTGAACTCGCCGAGGAGATTTTTCACGTACCGGTGCGCCTGGGAATACCCCAGTACATCGAGGGCCTCGCCGACGTTGTGCGCAACCCGATTCACGCCACGGCCGTAGGCCTTCTCCTATACGGGAAGGAAGCGGCCGAGGCGCAAGCTGGCGCAGCGGCCTCCAAGGCCGGAGTTTTTAGTGTTTTTGATCGAATGAAAGCCTGGTTTCAAGGAAATTTCTGAGCGCATAAATAAGGAGTCTGGAGATGTTCGAATTAATGGATGGGCATGCCGAAACCGCAGTCATCAAAGTAATGGGAATCGGTGGCGGCGGAGGGAACGCCGTGGGACACATGGTGGCATCCGGAATCGAGGGGGTGGATTTCATCTGCACGAATACGGACGCGCAGGCCCTGAAGAGCGCTCGGGTGAAGACGGGAATTCAGATCGGCTGCAATATCACGAAGGGGCTGGGAGCCGGCGCTAATCCCGAGATCGGCCGGCAGGCCGCGATGGAAGATCGCGACCGGATCCAGGAAGTCGTTGCCGGGGCGGACATGTTGTTCATCACTGCCGGGCTCGGGGGTGGTACCGGTACGGGAGCGGCTCCGGTCGTCGCCCAGCTTGCCAAGGAACTCGGCGTCTTGACGGTCGCCGTGGTGACCAAACCGTTTACGATGGAGGGCAGCAAGCGCATGCTGATCGCCGATCAAGGCATCGCGGAGCTTGGCCGCTATGTCGACTCGCTGATTACGATCCCCAACGAGAAGCTCCTGACCGTACTCGGGCCGGATACAACGCTGCTGGATGCTTTCCGGGCCGCGAATCAGGTGCTGCAAGGCGCCGTACAGGGTATTGCGGAGCTCATCACGCGACCGGGGCTCATTAACGTCGACTTCGCCGACGTGCGCACCGTCATGTCGGAGATGGGCATGGCAATGATGGGGTCCGGGATTGCCAGCGGTGACGGGCGAGCTCACGAAGCGGCCGAGGCGGCCATCTCGAGCCCGCTGCTCGAGGACATCAACCTGGCCGGGGCGAACGGCGTGCTCGTCAATGTCACGGCCGGCATGGATCTGTCGATTGGCGAGTTTCAGGAGGTCGGCGAGACTGTCAAGCAGTTTGCCTCGGATGACGCGACGGTCGTCGTCGGCACGGTCATCGATCCCGATATGGCGCAGGAGATTCGGGTGACGGTCGTGGCGACGGGGCTAGGTCAGGGCGCCGGTGTCGCCGAGACTCCGGTGAAGGTCGTCCGCCGGTCTGTGGGCGGTGAACCGAACTACGCCGAGCTCGATAAACCTGCGGTCCAACGCAAGAAAGCGGTCGGGGATGGAGTCGCGTCTTCGACCGACGATCTCGAGGATATGCTCGATATCCCGGCTTTTTTGCGCCGGCAAGCCGATTAGTGGCAGCCCTAATTACGCTGCGCGGGTTTATTATGGCGTGTCGGTGGCCGGTTCCTTGCTGGAATTCGGCACGCATGCTAGTGTTTTTCGGCACTCAGGGGGAGATCCACTAGCCTATCGCCCATAAAGAACACAGGCTGGCCCGGGGCGGCACGTGCCGCGACAGACTCAAGGCTCGGAGTTTTGAAACAGCGTACTCTGAAGGAATCGATCCGGGCCACGGGAATTGGCCTACACGGCGGCGAAAAGGTCTATATGACTTTACGGCCGGCGCCCGCCAATTCCGGCATCGTTTTTCGCCGCGTCGATCTCGACTCCCCCGTCGATATTCCCGCGAGTGCGCTCAACGTCACGCAGACGACGCTCGGTACGACGCTCGAACACAGCGATACCAAAGTCGCTACCGTCGAACACCTGTTATCCGCCATGGCGGCGCTCGGCATCGACAATGCTTACGTCGACCTCACGGCGGCTGAAGTCCCGATCATGGATGGCAGCGCAGCACCGTTTATCTTCCTGCTACAGTCCGCCGGCATTGAAGAACAGTCGGCCGAAAAACGTTTCATCCGGATCCGTAAGCCCGTCGAGGTCAATCAGGGCGACAAATGGGCACGGCTGGCCCCCTACGACGGATTCCGTGTTCACTTCGAGATCGATTTCGACCATCCGGTCTTGCGCAAGCACCGGCAGACGGCGACGCTGGAGTTCTCGACGACGGCTTTCCTGAAGGAGATCAGCCGCGCACGGACTTTCGGTTTCCTTCGTGACCTAGAGACCCTGAGAGATCGAGACTTGACGCTAGGTGGCGGCTTGGACAACGCCATCGTTATGGATGAGTTCCGCGTCCTGAATGAGGATGGCCTGCGCTTTAGAGATGAATTCGTACGCCATAAGATTCTCGACGCCGTGGGTGATCTCTACCTCATGGGTGCTTGTTTGATCGGTGAATTCACGGGCTTCAAGTCCGGCCATCATCTCAATAACAACTTGCTGCGCGCACTTATCGCGCAACCCGACTGCTACGAGGAAGTCGTCTTCGACGATGAGCGTCGCTCGCCCGTAGCCTATCAGCTCGTCCCGGGGCTGCCCGACTGACCCGCTTGCGGCAGCACGCGAACCCGCAGCCTTTCGGCACCGAGGTCGTTCGCTCGATAACGCACGCGCGCCGCCCACACGGAAGAATCCATCATCAGTAGCAGTTCTCCGGCCGGTGTCATGCTCGCGGTTACGAGATGGGCTGCCTCGTCTTCGGCTAAGAGCGCGCGTATCCTCGCGGTTAGGCCTTCCCGGTGACGGGCCTCAGCCGCGAGGTCGGCGAGATTCCCGGTTTTGAAGAGTTCGGCGAGCGAATGCGGGCGTTTGGAGTTCATGAATATGAGACCGGCGTCAACATTTTCGAGTCAAATGATTGAATCGATGATATTTTCTGGGCATTCTTCGAAGTCCGACAAAGGCAAACCGCCTCAAAGGGCGGGACTCAAAGCTACCGGTCTACGGGACGTTTCCCTACGATAGCGGGGTTACCGGGTGCCATTTTACAGAACAGGCTATAATTACGCTGCCGCGGATGAGCGAAGCTCAGACTGCGCCGAGAACAATACTGAACAAACGAGGGGACAGGGCGGTATCCCATGGAGTTAATTCTTCTGTCGAAGGATCGTGGCCACCTGGGCCATCTGCGACTGACTTCCCGTCGGGTCTGGTTGAGCCTGTCGGCGGTGGCGTTCATCGGCTGCACCGGCGTGTTCTACGGCGGTTACACGGCGGCGACTCATTTCGGCCTCGCTAATCCCGCCAACCAGGTCGCCGCCTGGCGCGCCGATCTGGCCGAACAGGAAGCGGTCCTTGAAGCGACTCGCGAGACCGCGCAGCATAACCTCAATGCGCTGGCGCTCCGGCTCGGGCAAATGAATGCGCATGTCGTGCGTCTCGATGCGTTGGGTCAACGTCTGACCCAGATGGCAGGCCTCGAAGACGGTGAGTTCGATTTTGCCGCGACGCCCTCTCTCGGTGGTCCCGAGGAGATCGTGTATCGAGCGGACATGGATCAGGTATCCGGACTCGTCTCCGTGCTGGAGGGCCTCGGACATAGACTCGAGGACCGGCAGCAGCAGCTCAGCGTACTCGAAGATTTTCTTCTCAATCGTAAGCTGCGGGACGAGGTGCTTCCGGAAGGCCGGCCCGTCTCTGCGGGCTACATTTCCTCGGGTTTCGGCGATCGAACCGATCCCTTTACGGGCCGGCCGGCATTCCACAAGGGCGTCGACTTCGCCGGCAGGCAGGGTGCAGACGTCATCGCCGTGGGTTCGGGCGTTGTGATCTGGTCAGGTGACCGTTACGGTTACGGTGAGATGGTCGAAGTTAATCACGGCAATGGCTTCGTGACGCGCTACGCTCATAATTTCGAGAATCTCGTCGTGATCGGTGATACGGTAAAGCGCGGCGAAATCATCGCGACGATGGGTACAACGGGACGAGCGACAGGCCCGAATCTGCACTTCGAGGTCTTGAGGAACGGCCGCGTTGTCGATCCGTTGACCTATATCAACTAAGCTATAGCCCCGCCGCGATTCTGCATGAAAGACTGGCATCTGCCGGTCCCAATGGCCTGCATCTGCCCGTAGAATACGGCGCTGTAGTTCTCTAGCTAGGGATTTGGCTTGCTCAGGTTCTTCTCTGACTTCTTCATCGATCTCGTCGGTAGCCGCAACAAGCGGCTGCTGAAGGGTTATGCGAAGTTCGTCTCGGCGATCAACGCCCTCGAGCCGGAACTCAAAGAGCTCAGTGATGAAGTACTCGGCGCGAGAACCCCCAAGCTTCGCGAGCGCGTTGCGAACGGCGCGACGCTCGACGACCTCTTGCCGGAGGCCTTCGCGCTCGTCCGAGAAGCCTCCGTTCGGACGCTCGGGCTCCGCCACTTCGACGCGCAGCTCATCGGCGGGATCACTTTACATCAGGGCAAGATCGCCGAGATGCGTACCGGTGAGGGTAAGACCCTGGCCGCAACCCTGCCCGTCTACTTGAACTCGCTCGCGGGCGACGGTGTTCACATCATCACGGTTAACGACTATCTGGCGCAACGCGACGCCGATTGGATGGGCCCCGTGTACCGATTTCTCGGTCTGACCGTCGGCGTCGTGAAAGCGGGCCAGACTCCGGAGGACAAGCGGGCCGCTTACGAGTCGGACGTCACCTACGGGACGAACAACGAGTTCGGTTTCGATTATCTTCGCGACAATCTCGCGTTTCGTCTCGAAGACCGGGCGCAACGCAAGCTCACATTTGCAATCGTCGACGAGGTCGACTCGATTCTCATCGACGAAGCCCGGACACCGTTGATCATCTCCGGGCGATCGGAGGAGAGCACCGACCTCTATCTCAAAATCAATAAACTGATCCCGTCGCTGCGCTTGCACAGCCCGCCGCCGGGTGCCGTTAACAATGATATCGAGGCGACGCAGGTCAGCCTGACCGGCAAATCGGGTGAGGAGTTGGGCGAGATGCGCATCGAGGAAGCGCTCACCCGGGCGGCCGAGGGAGGCTTCCATCTCGTCGAAACGGAGCCGCAAGTGAAGCCTTCCGGATGCAGGCTCATCGTGCCCGGTGACTACACCGTCGACGAGAAAGCCAAACAGGCGCATCTGACCGAGGAGGGCCACGAGCGCGTTGAGCGGCTGTTGGTGAGAGCGGGCGTGCTGTCGGCGGGTGAGAGCCTCTACGACGCGGGCAACATTCGCCTCATGCACCACTTGAACGCGGCGCTGCGTGCCCACGGAATCTTCAAACGCGAGGTCGATTACATCATCTCCGAAGAAGGTGAGGTCGTGATCGTCGACGAGTTCACGGGTAGAACGATGGCCGGCCGGCGCTGGTCCGACGGCCTGCACCAGGCTATCGAAGCCAAGGAAGGCGTGCGCGTCAAGGAGGAGAATCAGACTATCGCCTCCATCACGTTCCAGAATTACTTTCGACTGTATTCGAAACTCGCCGGCATGACCGGCACGGCGGATACGGAGGCGTACGAGTTTCAACAAATATACGGATTGGAAGTCGTCGTCATTCCCACGCATCTACCGATGGTGAGAGACGACGCGCCGGATCTCGTTTATCTGGCGCAGAAGGACAAATTCGACGCGATCATCGAGGATATCGAAGACTGCCGCGAACGCGGTCAGCCAGCCCTCGTCGGTACCACGTCGATCGAAACCTCCGAGTTCTTGTCCGAGCTGCTCAAGAAGAAGCAGATTCCGCATCAGGTCTTGAACGCAAAGTATCACGCGCAGGAGGCGCAAATCATTGTCGAAGCGGGCCGGCCGGGCACCGTGACCATCGCAACCAATATGGCAGGTCGTGGTACGGACATTGTGCTAGGCGGCAATCTCGAGGCCGAACTCGCCGGGCTCGGCGATTCCGACGGTGGGCAGGCCGACGCGCTGCGCGCCGACTGGCAGGAGCGCCACAATCAGGTGCTCGAGGCCGGTGGGCTGCATATCGTTGGCACCGAGCGCCACGAGTCACGGCGAATCGACAATCAGCTCCGCGGGCGTTCGGGGCGACAGGGTGACCCGGGTTCGAGCCGCTTTTATCTGTCGATGGAAGACAACCTCATGCGTATCTTCGGCGACCCGGAGCGAACCAAGCGCCTGCTGTCGCGTGCGGGCATGCAGAAGGGCGAGGCGATCGAGAGCCGTATGCTCTCCAAACAGATCGAGCGCGCGCAGCGCAAGGTCGAGGCCCATAATTTCGATATTCGAAAGCAGTTGCTCGAATACGATGACGTGGCCAACGATCAGCGGAAGGTCGTTTACCAGGAACGCTCCGAGCTCATGAAGGCCGACGACATTTCCGATGCGATCGTCGAGCGGCGCCACGAAGTCGTCAATCTCATCATCGACGATTACATCCCGCCCGAGAGTGTCGAGGAGATGTGGGACGTTGCCGGTTTGGGGCCGGTGCTCGAGCGAGACTTCGGCGCCTCGATCGATATCGCGAGCCTGCTCGAAGGCGACCATGCACTCGACGAGGACAGCCTGCGCGAGGAAATCGTCGAGCGGATCAAGCGCGATTATGACGAGAAGGTTGCATCCGTCGGGCCGCAAGTGATAGGTGAGCTCGAGAAGGGCGTCATGCTGCGCCAGCTCGATATGCACTGGAAAGAACACATCGGTGCGCTGGATCATCTGCGCCAGGGCATTCATTTACGCGGATACGCGCAGAAGAATCCGAAGCAGGAGTACAAGCGCGAAGCGTTCGAGATGTTCAGCGACACGCTCGATCGCGTCAAACACGACACGATCAGTATTCTCTCGAAGATTCAGATCCGGCGGCCCGAGGACGTTGAGGCCGTGGAGCCACAGCGCAGCGATACGAGTTCTATGCGCTTTCAACATGCCGAAGCGCCGACGCTCGCGGCGGCGCCGCAACCGCAGCAACCGCGTCGGCTCGGCGTGCCGCAGGCTCAACCGCAGGCCGAACCCGTCGCCCCGTATGTGCGCGAGCAACCTAAAGTCGGCCGCAATCAGCTCTGCCCCTGCGGCTCCGGCAAGAAATACAAGCACTGCCACGGCCGCTTGAATTGAAGCCCCGCCCCCTGTTCGTGATACGCTACTCAGCGTAACCGCAAACAGCGGTCGCGATGGTCATGTCTCCCCCGCGCCTTACCCGCCACGCTCTTTTTACCCGGGTTGCCAGAGGTCTTCGGGTCGACACGAACCATCCCACCCGCCGGTCTCAGTCAAAGTTGCGTTGGGCACGGCGGCGGCAATAGACGTCGTTGTCGGCATCATCCGGGACTCAGCCGGCCGGATCCTCGTCAACCAGCGTCGGCCTGGCACGCACCTGGCTGGTTTCTGGGAGTTCCCAGGCGGTAAGCGCCGCTCAGGAGAGGAGCGCGAGGTGGCGCTTGCGCGCGAGTTGTCGGAGGAACTCGGCGTCGAGGTAATCGGTGCGGAGCCCCTCATGGGACTGACCCATGAGTACCCGGATCTCGAGGTGCATCTCGACGTCTGGACGGTCCTGGAGTACACGGGCGAGCCGCGTCCGCGCGAAGATCAGGTGATCGATTGGGTCCAGCCGGAGGCCCTGGCGAATATTGCTCTCCTGCCCGCCGATCTACCGATCGTCGCGGCGCTGCGTTAAAAGAAAATATGAAAAAGGGGCGCGGTCCCTTTGTTCTTGACGTTCAGCAGAGCGCGAGTAGGAAGGGGATATCGTCGACGACTTGAGTCGGGCGGGAGTCGATACCGGCCCAGGTGACGAAACGGACCGTGGACCGATGCTTGCCCGCGCTGATCTCGGGGAAGGCCCCGACATCCGGGGAAACGATGACACGCACTAGTGTCGGCTGCTCATTGCGGTCCATCTGATGCTGATACATTCCGCCGATCGCGGTTTGTTCGATCGGGTCGTTCGTCTGGCGTGTGAGCCAGAGAACTTCCGACACGGCATCGCAGACCGGGCGCAGTCCACGCATCCACTCATCAAACTGATCGGAGCGCTCGGTGACCGGTAGCCGCAGCCAGTAAGCGTAATCCGGCAGATCGAACATACAGGTGCCGCCCGGTATCGAGCTGCGATGCTTGATCATATTGAGAAACTCGCACTCCTTCAGCGAGCTAAAAAACTGCGGTCCGCTGTCGGCGAGCGCCGCTCGCAGCACATCGACTTTACGGATTAGCGCCTGCACGCGATCGAGATCTACGTCGCGCTGGCAGGAATAGCCCGCGAGCAACAAAGAGTGGCGTTCGAGTTCCTTGAGTACCTCGCTGCGAACATCCCCACGGCTCAAGATCGCCAGGGTCTCGAGTAGCGAGGTGACAGCGGCGCGGGCGCTGAATCCATTCAGATCGCGGGAATGGAAGAGTGCCTGCTGATAGAGGAACTCGATGCGTAGAAATGTCCGCATTCGTTCCGATAGCGGTTGCTCGAACTCCAAGGGCCCCTTCTCCGCAGAAGCTTGTGTGAGTTCGGGGGCGATCTTAGCCATCACCGTATTCTGCGTGACGATCAGTCTCACGGCAAACGGGGAGAAGCGTCGCGGTGACCTCAGCAACCATCATCGTGGCTCCGTGCTCGTCGCAGGTACTCGGCATGTAGCGATTCCAGCCGCTCGAGAGCCGAGGCGAGGTCCCCATCGTTGTCCAGGATATTGTCGGCATGCGCTAGACATGTGCCGCGGTCGGTCTGTGCCGCCACCATCGCTTCGGCTTCCGCGTCGCTCATGCCGTCGCGCTGTATGAGTCGTTCGAGCTGGGTTTTGCGCGAACAGTCGACGACGAGGACACGGTCGACAATCTCGTCGAGTCCCGTTTCTACGAGCAGCGGGACGACGATCACGGCGTACGGCGCGTCGAGAGCATCTATCTGATCAAGGGCACGTGCCCGAATCAGGGGATGCAGGATACCCTCGAGCTTGCGTCGTTCTTCCGGGTCTCGGAAAACGATGGCGCGCAGGGCGCTGCGATTCAGCTCGCCGGAGTCGAGCAGGACGCCGGGCCCGAAAGTCGCAGTGACGGCTGCGAGACCGGGTTCGTCCAGTGCAACTACCTCGCGGGCGACTTCGTCCGTGTCCACGATCCCCGCGCCCAGCTCACTCAAACGGTTCGCGACCGTGGTTTTGCCACTGGCGATGCCTCCAGTCAGTCCGACGCGAAACACTTCGGATACCCCCAACCGCGTGGATCAGCTCAGGAACTGCGCATACATTCTAGTCAGCTCCGTGCCCCAGAGTAATGCGATCCAACCGGCAGCGGCGAGATAGGGTCCGAACGGGATCGGAGTCTCGCGAGAGGTACCGCCGAAGACGATCATGGTGGTGCCGACGATCGCGCCGACAACCGCTGACAGCATGATGACGAGCGGCAAGAGTTGCCAGCCGAGCCAGGCGCCCAACGCGGCCAGCAGCTTGAAGTCGCCGTAGCCCATGCCTTCCTTGCCGGTTACGAGTTTGAAGGCCTGGTAAACGCACCATAGGGAGAGATAGCCGACGGCAGCGCCGATGACGCTCGAGGTGACGTCCGTGAATATCGCGACGCCGTCGTTACGAAAGAGGCTTGCGAGCAGGCCGGCCCACATGAGCGGTAGGGTCATCGAGTCCGGCAGGAGTTTGTGGTCGATGTCGATCACCGCAAGGGCGAGCAGAGTCCAGGTGATCGGCAGTGCGAGTACGAGCTGGGGGGTTGGTCCGAAAACCCACGCGGCGATCAAGCTTAAGATCCCGGCGGCCGCTTCGATCACGGGATATCGCGGTGAGATCTTTGTGCCGCAATGGGTGCAGCACCCTTGAAGAAACAGATAACTGACTATCGGGATGTTGTGATGCACGGCGACCGCGCCCCCGCATTCGGGGCAGGTCGAGTTCGGCGTGATCAGATTGAAAGGCTTCCCAACCGCGTGGACCGGTTCCGGAAGATCTTCAGCCTGAAGCTTGGTGCACTGTTCGCGCCAGGCGCGTCCGAGCATGATCGGCACGCGATAGGCGACGACGTTCAGAAAGCTACCGACGATGAGGCCGACCAGGCCCGCGATCAGGAAATGCGCGCCGGGGAATGCCGCGAATATTTCCACTTAACTCAGTCAGCGTGTTCGAAAAAAGAGGCGGAGCTATTCTTGCCGGGCAAGGGTTCAAGTTCCGACGGCGTTAGACGACCTGGCCCATCTTGAAGATCGGGAGGTACATCGCGATGACGAGGCCACCCACGAGGACACCGAGGATCGACATGATGAGCGGCTCGAGCAGACTCGACATGCTGTCCACCGCGTTGTCGACCTCTTCCTCGTAGAAGTCGGCGACCTTGCCGGACATCTCGTCCAGAGATCCGGACTCCTCGCCGACCGCGATCATCTGGTTTACCATGTTGGGGAACAATTCGGTATTTTCCATCGCTCGCCGCAGCCGCTGACCGGTCGCGACCTCGTCACGCATCTTCAGTACCGCGCCCTCGTAGACGACGTTACCGCAGGCGCCTGCAACGGAATCCAATGCCTCGACGAGCGGTACGCCCGCGGCGAACGTAGTGGCCAGCGTCCGCGCATAACGCGCGATCGCCGACTTGTTGAGAATCACGCCGATCACGGGGAGTTTCAGGGCGACCCGATCGACGCCGTGCTGGATCTTGCGATACCGCTTCTTGGCTTGTATGAATCCGACGACCGAGCCGATAATCAAGATCAGCAGCAGCCAGCCCTGGGTACGCACGAAGTTCGAGATGTCGATCACCATGCGAGTGAACGCCGGCAGGTCCGCACCGAAGCCCTGAAACAGGCTCTCGAATTCCGGAATCACGAAAATCATGAGAACCGCCGTTACGATCAGCGCGACGACAACAACGGCGGCCGGATAAAACAACGCCTTCTTGATTTTCTTCTTGATCGCTTCCGTCTTTTCCTTGTAGGTAGCGATCTTGTCCAACAACGTTTCCAGTGCGCCGGCTTGCTCGCCCGCCGACACGAGATTCACATATAGATCATCGAAGTGCAGCGGGTGTTTGGCCAACGCATTCGCGAGCGCTGTACCGCCCTCGACATCGGTCTTGATCGCGAGGATGAGTTTCTGCATGGCGGGGTTCTCGTGGCCGACGCCGATGATGTCGAAGGCCTGCACGAGTGGGATACCCGCGGTCATCATCGTCGCGAGCTGCCTCGAGAATATGGCGATATCTTCGGGCTTGACCCTGCCCGTCTTCGTGAAGAGCTTACTCTGCTTCCGAACTCTGGTGGGCACCACCCCCTGGCGGCGCAGCTCGGAACGAACCGCGGATTCGCTGACGGCGACGGTCTTTCCTTTGACTTTCTTGCCGGCGCGGTCCGTGCCTTTCCAGGTGAAGGGAGCCTGTTTTATCGCAGCGCTTTGAGCCATGAGTCAGTATTCTCCCGCAGGCCTACTGGATGCCAATCGAGCTAGTCGATTGTAACGCGGTTGATCTCCTCAAGGCTCGTAAGCCCGTCCCTGACTTTCTTCAAGCCTGACTGCCTGAGGTCCGGAATACCCTCGGCCACAGCCTGATCGGCAATCTGGAGGGAGTTACCGCCTTCCATGATGATCCGCCCGATGGTTTCGCTGACCGGAAGGACCTGAAAAATGCCCAACCTGCCTTTATAGCCGGAGTTGCACTGGTTGCAGCCTTCGGCCGAATAGACCGTGATGCCTTCATCGACGTCGGCTTCCGTAAAGCCTTCCTTAAGCAAGGCTTCCTTCGGTACGTCGATAGGTTGCTTACAATGTGCGCAAAGGCGCCGGGCGAGCCGCTGCGCGATGATCAGGCTAACCGAACTCGCGATCGCATAGGGCTTGATTCCCATGTCGACCATGCGTGTCAGCGTCTTGGGCGCATCGTTCGTGTGCAGCGTCGAGAGCACGAGATGACCGGTCTGCGCGGCCTTGATCGCGATTTCCGCGGTCTCGAGGTCACGAATCTCGCCGACCATGATGATGTCGGGGTCCTGTCGAAGGAAGGCTCTGAGCGACGACGCGAACGTCAAGCCCACCTTCGGATTGACGTTGACCTGGTTGATGCCGGGCATATTGATCTCGGCCGGATCCTCGGCGGTCGAGATGTTGCGGTCGGCCGTGTTGAGAATATTGAGCCCCGAATAGAGCGACACGGTCTTGCCGCTACCCGTCGGTCCCGTAACGAGGATCATGCCGTAGGGTTTCGACAGCTGCTCTACATACAGCGCCTGCTGGTCTTCTTCATAGCCGAGCGCATCGATGCCGATCGATGCGCTGGTCGGATCCAGGAGCCGGCAGACGACCTTCTCGCCAAATAACGTCGGGCAGGTATTCACACGAAAATCGATGGCCCGATTCTTAGATAGCTTCATCTTGATGCGGCCGTCCTGCGGAACTCTGCGCTCGGCGATGTTGAGTCGCGCCATGACCTTGAGCCGAGCCGCGACCTTTACGGCCAGGGCAGCGGGTGGCTTGGCGATCTCGGTCAGGACACCGTCCTGACGCAGACGTATTCTGTAATACCTCTCGTACGGCTCGAAGTGAATGTCCGACGCGCTGCGTTTGATGGCGTCGAGCATGACCTTGTTCACGAAGCGAACAACGGGCGCATCGTCGATATCGGAGCTCTGAACGTCGTCATCGAGTCCTTCTTCGCCGCTACTGACCTCGAGATTCTCTAGATCGAAGTCGTCGTCGTCGAAGGAAGACATCGATGTATCGACGGCTTCGAGGGCACGAGCGACATGGCTGTCGAGTTTGTTCTGCTCGACGACGACGGGCTCGATGCGAAGGCTGGTCTGAAAGCCGATATCGTCGAGTGCCTGCAGGTTCGTCGGGTCGGAGACGCCGACATAGAGACGCTTGCCGCGTTGCATGAGTGGCAGGACCTTATAGCGATTCAGAAGACTCTCGGAGACGAGCCTGATGACGTCTAAATCGACTTCGATTGCGTCGAGATCGAGCAGCGGCACACCGAATTCATGAGCGGCTGCGATCGCTATCTGGCGCGGGTCACCCAGTTCGTTGGTGACGAGATACGCGACCAGGGAGATATTGTCCTGCTTGGTTTCCTCCAGAGCCTCGACGAGGGCCTTTTCGGCGACGACGCCGTCCTGGACCAGCCTTCTGGGCAGTCCCGTGAGAGGGGCTTGGGTTGCGGCAGTCGCTACCATTTGGTTCTCGCTAGCCGGGTTAGGCGGCGCCCGGGGATCTTTTTACAGAAGCCACTACTTTCAAGGTTGATCTGGAGCCTGTCAACCATCGAGTTCTCCTTTTATGGCAAAGATTTACCGGGTTTTCGCCTACGGGCCTCCACTGTCCGGGTGCAGGCACCCTGGTCGCCGTTGCGGAATGCTTCCAGGGGCTTAGGATCCGTTTTTTTGCCCCGGAAATGAAAGAGGCCCCCGCGATGCGGGGGCCTCCGTCACTTTAGCTTAGCAGTGCTTACGCTGCTACAGGCGGCAAGCAGACGGCAGATACTGCTGGAAAGCGCCTCCGGCCAGCGTACCGTTGTTCAGCGTGGCCGGGGTGCCTCCGGTGGTACCCAGCAAGCCGCTTGCGCCGGTCGGTTCTGGGGCCGCGCCACACCTCCAGATGACCGACAGGTCGACACTCTCGTACGGTGTCAAGCCGAGGGTCTGATTGGCGATCGCCGCGTTGGCTTCGTTGCCATAGGTGATGATGATCGCGCCGTCGACGACGTCGACGCTGGAGACATACTTGCCCTGCGTATCGGTGCCATTCGGCGTCATGCCCGCATCCGTACGGTTAGCAGGGGCGGTGCCCTCATTCAGGAAATCCTCAGCCACAGCAGCCTTCGCGGCGGCGGCCAGGCTCATGCCCTCAGAAACCTGTGCGCGAATCGTGTAGCCCTGATAAGCAGGAATGGCGATCGCAGACAGGATGCCGATGATCGCGACGACGATCATTAATTCGATGAGGGTGAAACCCTGTTGAAGCTTGTTCATGGAGATACTCCTTAAACGGTTTGAAAAAGACCTGTCGGCCAAGAAGCCTATGCCGTAAATATTGCAAGGGGCGTGCCAACTTTCAGAGGAGACACTTAAAATTTAGTTAAATCAAAGTCTTAACCCGCTGCATTGAACATATTGCTCGACCCGGGACGGGAACGAGAAGCGGTCTAGCGGCACAAACTGACCATTTTTGTCACTCGGGTCAGTCGATGCCCAGTTTCTTGATCCGATAACGTAGGGCACGAAAGCTGATACCGAGAAGTTTTGCCGCTGCCGTCTTGTTATAGCGGGTCTGTTCGAGCGCATTCACGATAGCGTCACGCTCCATTCCTTCGAGTTGATCGCCTAGCGGCGCGCCGTCGGCGACAGTCATGGGCCGCAACTGAATGTCGGCGGTATCGATTTCTTCACCCGAAGCGAGGGTTAGCGCCCGCTCCAGGATGTTCTCGAGTTCGCGAACGTTGCCGGGAAATCGGTAGGTTTCGAGTGCCGCCGCCGCCGCCGCCGTCAGTGACGGCACGGGCAGGTCGAGGTCCCGCGCCAACCGCTCGAGAATCTCATGAGCCAGGATCAGCACGTCATTGCCGCGATCTCGCAATGCGGGCACATGGAGTTCTATGACGTTAATCCGGTAATAGAGATCTTCTCGGAAACTGCCTTCGGCCACGAGTTCCTCGAGATTCTGATGCGTCGCGCTGAGGATCCGCACGTCGACGGGAAGCTCGTTTCCCTCGCCTACGGGGCGTACCGCCTTCTCCTGAATGACGCGCAACAGCTTCACCTGCATATGCAACGGCAGATCCGCCACTTCGTCGAGGAATAAGGTGCCGCCCTCGGCCATCTGTATGAGGCCCATCTTATCGCTGACGGCGCCCGTGAAACTGCCCTTCTTATGACCGAAGAGCTCACTCTCCATGAGTTCGGAAGGGATGGCGCCGCAGTTGATGGGGATGAACGGTCCGTCACCACGCGGTCCGGCGTCATGCACCATCTTAGCCACGAGTTCCTTACCGGTACCGGACTCGCCTGAGATGAAGACCGGTGCCTGACTGCGGGAGACCTTGCCGATCAAGGTCCGAAGACGCTCTATCGCCGGCGATGCACCGGCCAGCCCCGGCGTGCTCAGGCCAGCGGGTTGGCCGACGCTCTTGAGTTTCAGCGCGGCCGTCACGAGCTTGCGTAGATCGTTGAGGTCCAACGGCTTGGAGACGAAATCGAAAGCTCCGACCTTGAGCGCCCTGACGGCAGTCTCGACGCTGCCATGCGCGGTAATCACGGCGACGGGCGTGCCCGGAACTTCATGCTGCATCCACTCGACGAGTTCGAGCCCGTCACCGTTGGGAAGCCGCATATCCGTCAAGCAAAGATCGTAAGCCTGCTTACCCAGAGCGAGCTTGGCGGCTGCGACGTCGTTACAGGTACGCGTCACGATGCCCATCCGGTCGAGTGTGATCGACAACAGTTCACAAAGATCGGGTTCGTCGTCCACGACTAATGCGGTCGGTTTCATTGGCTCAAGACTATCGTTGCCAGCGAGTCGGATCCGCAAAGACTACACGAAACACGCTGCCGCCACCGTCACGCTGCTGATAGCGTAGTGTTGCGCCGTTGCACTCGCAAAGCTCCCGAGAGATGAATAGCCCGAGTCCCGTCCCGCCGTCTTCTCCCGTATAGAACGGCTCGAAGATCTGCTCGATCTTCTCGGCATCGATGCCCGGGCCGCGATCGGCGATCTCGAGATACGGTCTGCCCGTACCCTCGAGCCGCCCGCAATCGAGTTCGACCGAAATGCCGCCAGCCGTTGCGCTTGCGTATTTGACGGCGTTATCGCACAGATTCCAGACAATCTGATGCAGATGTGTCAGATCCATGCGCACCTCGGTCTCGGGCGCTTTGTCGAGCACGGTCACAGTACCTTCGTAGAGTTCGAGGGTTTGTACGAACTCTTCGGCGAATTCCTCGATCCAGGGCTTGAGCTGCAGGCGTTCGGGTTGAGTCTTGTCGCGACGAGACAGCGCCAGGACGTTCTCTACGATCTGACTGACACGGGTGCCATTGACACGGATGATATCGGTCAGCCGTTCCTCCTCGGGTCCGATATCGGAGGACTCCACGAGCAGCTGGCTGGCATGGCTCATGGCCCCGACCGGGTTGCGTATCTCGTGAGCGATGCTGGCCGAGAGCCGGCCCAGCGATGCCAGCTTGGTCTGCTGAACCCGCTCGGCAAGCAGAGAGGTGTCCTCCAGAAAGATCAGCATGCCGCCCGAGCGCTCCACTCCGAGCGGCGCGAAATGCGGGATGATCGTCGCCGCGCCGTCGGCCGAGCTCAAGCTTGCCGGCGCCTCGCCGGGCGCTCGTCCTCTGTGCCGCCAGGTTGCGAGACGATCCGCGAGCTCGGGTGAGATGTCGCTCAAAGCCTGGCCTGGTCGGCGGCTGGCTGCGCCCAGTTGCGTTGCCGCCGACTCATTGATGAGGCGGAGTTGATCGTTGCCGTCGACCACGACGATACTCTCGCGCAGATGCTGCACGATGTATTGGTTGAGCTCCCCGAGGTTCTTGAGGTCGACACCGCGTTGCTCCGCGAGCGCCTCCGTCTCCAGCATCCGGTGCCTTAACACCTGCACTACGATGGCGATCACGAAAACGACGGCGCCGAGGATGCCCGCCGGCGCGTACGCGGCTGTACCGGTAACGCCCTGGAATTGCGACAGGGTTTGCTCCCCGAGGATCGTCAATGCCGCGACAGCCGCGAACAGGAACGCTCGTTCGCCCGGCACGAGTAGCGCAAACGCCCCGACCGAGACGACGAGCAGTCCGCCGACGCCGCTCGACACACCGCCGCTGGCGTGCATCAGCGCCGTGATGATCGTGAGGTCCAGCATGAATTGCGCGTAAATCTGGGCGTTTGAGGAAGGGGTACGGCGCCGCAGGAGCCAGATCTCCACGACTCCTGTCGCAAGCATCGCGAGCAGCGCACCCCACGCGAGCGTCGGATTCGTGCCACCGATGATGTGGGGCTCGGTGACTGCAAGGAAGACGGCCAGCAATAGGCTGCCCAGCGTCAAGCGGAACATATTGAGGAGGAACAGAACCCGCCAGGCAAAATCCTCCGAATCAGGTACGGATGTCGTGATGCGACCCAGTCTGGGCCGAGTAGTGGACGTGGAGTCAGCGGCGAACATCTGTCGGCGATTCTACCCGATCGGGCGCATCGTCTAGCGGACGGATGTCACTTTGCGAAGCCATTCCCTTTCATAGACAATACCGCCGCCGTCGTAAACGAGATCTCATTTGAATCTTCACGAATACCAGGCCAAGGCATTATTCGTCCAATTCGGCATACCCGTGCCCGCTGGTCACGTTGCGGTGACGCCGGCGGAGGCGGTCGCCGCTGCGGATGAGCTGGGCGGTGACCTCTGGGTCGTCAAGGCGCAGGTACACGCCGGCGGCCGCGGCAAGGCGGGCGGTGTGCGGCTTGCCTGCAGCACGGCGGAGGTTGGCGAGCATGCCGAGGCGCTTCTCGGCACTCAGCTCGTCACGCATCAGAGCGGCCCCGAAGGACTGCCCATCGACACCGTGTATGTCGAGGAAGGCTCGTCGATCGACCGAGAACTCTATCTCAGCTTCCTCGTCGACCGGGATTCCGAGCGTGTCGTCATCATGGCCTCGGCGGCCGGCGGGATGGACATCGAGGCTGTCGCGGCCGACACGCCCGAGCAGATACTGACAGCCACGCTGCATCCGGCCGCGGGTCTATCCGACTACCAGACGCGGGCTCTCGCTCTCGGCCTCGGCCTGAGCAAGAGTCAGCAACGGGAACTCGGCGACATACTCGCCAAGCTTGCGAAACTGTTTGATGAGTGCGATGCGAGCCTTGTCGAGATCAATCCACTGATCGTGACGGGCGAGGGCAACGTGATTGCGCTGGACGCAAAGATCAACGTCGAGGATAACGCCCTGTTCCGTCAACCGTCACTCGAAGCGCTGCGGGATGAGGCGCAAGAGGATGAAAAGGAGCGCGAGGCGCGGGACCACGATCTCAACTATGTGTCGCTCGACGGTAACATCGCCTGCATGGTCAACGGCGCCGGCCTGGCCATGGCCACGATGGACCTTATCAAGCTTCATGGCGGCGAGCCCGCCAATTTTCTCGACGTCGGCGGCGGCGCGACGGCTGAACGAGTCACGAAGGCCTTCAAGATCGTTCTGGCCAACGACAATGTCGAGGCCATACTCGTCAACATATTCGGCGGCATCGTGCGCTGCGATCTGATCGCCGAGGGCATCATCGCGGCGGTTCGCGAAGTTCATGTCGACGTTCCGGTCGTCGTCCGCCTCGAAGGCACGAATGTCGAGAAGGGGCGCCAGCTACTCGCGGATAACGACTTATCTATCCTCGCGGCCGACGATCTCACGGATGCGGCAGTCAAGGTCATAGAGCAGGCTAAGAACAAGGGCGCACGCACATGAGCATACTCGTCGGCAGCGAAACGAAAGTTCTGTGTCAGGGACTCACCGGCAGGCACGGGAGCTTTCACACGGCGCAATGCCTCGAGTACGGTACGCAAGTTGTCGCGGGCGTGACGCCCGGCCGAGGTGGTGAGGAGTGCCTCGGAGTTCCCGTTTACCATACCGTGCATGATGCCGTCCGCGAAAGTCAGGCGACCGTCAGCATGATTTATGTGCCGGCGCCATTTGCGGCCGATGCGATCCTCGAAGCCGCTGACACCGGAGTAGAGCTGATCGTTTGTATTACCGAAGGCGTGCCCGTTCTCGATATGGTGCGCGTAAAGGCCGTGTTGGCGAGCCAAGACTGTCTTCTGATCGGACCGAACTGCCCCGGTATAATCACGCCGGGCGCTTGCAAGATTGGCATCATGCCCGGCTTTATCCATGCCCCCGGCTCGGTCGGGATCATTTCTCGCTCCGGAACGCTGACCTACGAAGCGGTGTTCCAGACGACGAACGAGGGCCTGGGCCAGACCACGTGCATCGGCATCGGTGGTGATCCGGTACGCGGCATGGGTTTCATCGACTGTCTGATGTTGTTCGAAGCCGATCCCGCTACGCGCGGCATCATCATGGTCGGCGAGATCGGCGGATCGGATGAGGAAGCGGCCGCGGAGTTTATCGCCAGCGAGGTGACAAAGCCGGTCGTGGCCTATATCGCCGGAGTCACGGCCCCGGCTGGTAAGCGCATGGGACACGCGGGCGCGATTATCTCGGGTGGCAAAGGCACGGCTGACGAGAAGTTCGAGGCGCTTGAAGGAGCGGGGGTGATTACCGTCCGCTCGCCGGCAGATCTCGGTAGCGCGATGTCCAAGGCGCTGGAGTGAAGATAGGGCTCGCGCAGCTCAATACTCACGTTGGTGCGATCGACACCAACATCAAGAAAGTTCTGGCTTCGGCGAAAACGGCGCGCGATGAGTTCGGTTGCGATCTGGTTATTTTCCCGGAGCTAACGCTGAGCGGCTACCCACCCGAGGATTTGCTCCTGCATCGCGGAATGCGTTTGCGTATCGAGGAGGCGCTCGAAGAGGTGCGTACGGGTATCGACGGTATCGCTCTCTATGTGGGCTTCCCCGAATACGATGGCGATCGGATCTATAACTCGGGAGCGTTGCTCAGCGACGGCGTCGAACTCACACGTCACCGGAAACAGGCGTTGCCCAACTATGCCGTCTTCGACGAGAAGCGCTACTTCGAAAGCGGTATCGGTCCGACGGTCGTGGAGTTCGCGGGCGTACGGTTCGGCCTCACGATCTGCGAGGATACCTGGGAACCGGGGCCTTGCGCCGCCGCTCGAGCGGCCGGCGCCCAGATCGTCCTCGTCCTTAACGGTTCCCCGTACCATATGGAGAGTCAACAAAATCGCGAGAGTGCGCTCCGCGAATGCGCGAGAGAGAACGGCATCCCGTTTCTCTATGTGAATATGGTCGGTGGTCAGGATGAGCTCGTGTTCGATGGCGGCTCGATGGCGATGGACGCTTCAGGCAGCGTCATGTTTCGGGCGCCCGCGTTCGAGGAGGGAATCTACGTCGTCGAAGTTCTCGTGACCGAGGACGGTGTCCGACTCGCGCCCGGCGAGGTAACGTCGGAGCTGCCGGTCGCTGAAAGCGTCTACAACGCGTTGATCCTTGGTACCCGGGACTATGTCGACAAAAACGGCTTCGATAGTGTTGTGCTCGGCTTGTCCGGCGGAATCGATTCGGCATTGACGCTATGTGTCGCAATTGATGCGCTCGGCGCGGATCGTGTCCACGCGGTCATGATGCCGTCGCGTTATACCTCGGCGATGAGCCTCGACGACTCTGCCCAGCAAGCGAGCAATCTCGGCGTCGACTACGATACGATGTCGATCGAGCCGATATTCGATGTGACGCTATCGGTATTGGAGGAGCTTTTTGCAGGGCTGCCTCCGGACGCGACGGAGGAGAATATTCAGGCGCGTTGTCGCGGCATATTACTGATGGCGATCTCGAATAAGACCGGCAAGATGCTCCTGACGACGGGTAATAAGAGCGAGATGGCTGTTGGCTACGCGACACTTTACGGTGACATGGCCGGTGGGTTCGCCCCGCTCAAGGACTGCAGCAAGACTCTGGTCTACCAACTCGCCCGCTATCGCAATGGGCGGGACGGCAAGGATCCGGTTATTCCCGAGAGGGTCATCACACGGGAGCCGTCCGCCGAACTCCGGCCGGATCAGAAAGACAGTGATTCACTGCCACCCTACGCTGTTCTGGACGCGATCCTCGAGGCATTCATCGAGAAGGACTACTCCGTCGAGCAGATTACGGCACTCGGTTTCGACCGTGACGTCGTTGGAAGGGTGCTGGAACTCGTAAAACGGAATGAATACAAGCGCCGGCAGGCGCCACCCGGCGTGCGAGTCAGCAGTCGAGCTTTCGGCCGCGACTGGCGCTACCCGATCACTTCCGGTTACTAATCTGCGGCGGTGATGTCGCCGAAGCTTTCGTCTAACACCCGCCGCGCGTCGTTAGCGAGATCCAGCATGCCAAGTTGCTCGTATGAGGTGATCATGATCTCGAGCGATTCCTCGATCGCGGGCGCGCCAGGGAAGTGCTCGAGAGCGTACTTGGCGCGGTTAAGCGCGGCGACATAGGCACCGCGTTCGATGTAGTAGGTAGCGACATGATTCTCGTAGGTAGCAAGCCGATTACGCAGAAATATCATGCGCTCACGAGTATCGGGTGTGTACTGGCTATTCGGAAAACGCCGCAACAGTTCCTGGAAGATCGAAAAAGCCAGCATCGTGTCGCGAGGTGGCCTCTCGGTCAGATCCACGCGGAACGTTCGCTCGATTATATTCGGCTCCTGGTCGAAATAGGATAGTCCTTTCATGTACAGGCAATAATCGACGCGAGGATGTGTGGGGTTCTCGCGCTCGAACTCATCCGCCGCATCGACAGCCGACTCGAACTCACGATTCCGGTAGTACGCGTACACCATGTCGAGCTGGGCCTGGCGCGTAACATTGCTGAACGGATAGCGTGCCTCGAGCGCTTGAAAGTAGGCGAGTGCAATTGGGAAGTTGCCGCTACTCATGGAGTCGACACCGCGCTCATAGAGGGCCTCCGGCCCCTCGTCCTGGACGACATTGTCATCCCCACCGCAGCCCGAGAGGGCAGCGCCGAGCGAGATGAGTCCGATCAGTAGAATATTCGACAAGCGCATCCGGTTATTCCAGCACTAAGCACCCATAAAGACGCTTACACTACGGCAACGAGTTCCCGGGTGGCGACACAGTCAGCTGACAGCCGCCTCCGGGTAGAGTTTAGAGCATGAATTATAACGAAAAGTTTCCACATCCTGGGGCACCTTGCCGTGCAACGAATTCTGCATCGACAACGGGTTCCTGAGGACTTGGCCGGGCGCCGCCTGGATCAGGCCGCGGCGGCCGTCCTCAGCGAATTTTCGCGCAGCCGGCTCAAGATCTGGATCGAGAGCGGCCAGTTGACGCTGGATGGTGCGCAGGCTGAGCCGAGCACGACCGTCCGTGGCGGCGAGGAGATCGTGTTGGAAGCCGAGATCGAGCCCGTCGTGCCTGTCGCACCCGAGCCGATTCCGGTCACGCTGATCCACGAGGACGCGGCCGTTTTCATCGTCGATAAGCCCGCGGGGCTCGTTGTACATCCGGGTGCTGGAAATCCCACGGGCACACTGCAAAATGCGCTTCTGAATCTGGATCCGGAGCTGGCCGCCGTGCCGCGGGCGGGTATCGTGCACCGGTTGGACAAGGATACGAGCGGGCTCCTTATCGTTGCACGGACCCTGACGGCACATGCTGCGCTGGCTAAACAACTGGAGGCCCGCGAGGTACGTCGCAGCTACCTCGGTATTTGCCAGGGTGTGCTGACGGGTGGCGGCGAGATCGACGCACCCATCGGCCGGCATCCGCGCGACCGCCTGAAGATGGCCGTCATCGAAAAGGGGCGCCACGCGCTGACGCGCTATCGGATACTCGAGCGTTTCCGGGCGCACACCTATCTGAAACTGCAACTCGAGACGGGGCGTACGCATCAGATCCGGGTGCATTTTGCTTATCTGCGTTCACCGCTCGTAGGCGATCCGTTATACGGGGGGCGGCCACGCCTGCCGCGATCGCCGAGCTCCGAACTCAGGGAGCAATTGCAGGGCTTTCGGCGCCAGGCGCTGCACGCGGTGCGGCTCGAGTTTATTCACCCCCATACGGGACGCGAGTCCTGTTATGAGAGCCCGCTCGCGCAAGACATGGAGGCGTTGCTCGCCACACTGCGTGCCGACGCGGTGTCCGGCGGCGAGGGCGCCGTGTGACGCTGACCGTAATCAGCCCGGACTGGCCGGCGCCCAAATGCGTTAAGGCGGCCTCGACCCTGCGCGACGGTGGGGTGAGCGTCGGGCCCTATGCGAGCCTGAATCTCAGCACGCGCGTCGATGACGACGCGCTAGCGGTCGCGAGCAATCGGTGTGTGCTCCATGCTGCGCTCGAGTTGCCGGCCGAGCCTAGCTGGCTCGAACAGGTCCACGGCACGACGGTCGTGGATCTCGATTCCGCGCCGGCGAATGCCGCCGATGGTGCCGTGACTTCACGCACCGACCGCGTCTGTGCGGTACTCACGGCGGATTGCCTGCCTGTTTTATTGACGACAACTGTCGGGGAGCGGGTCGGGGTCGCACACGCGGGCTGGCGAGGACTCGCTCGCGGCGTGTTGCCGGCGGTCGTCGCGGCCATGGAAGCGGATCCGGCCGATCTCCTGGCTTGGCTTGGCCCCGCGATCGGTTCTGCTGCCTACGAGGTTGGTGTGGAGGTTCGCGATGAGTTCGTCAGCGCTGATCTGGGCGCGGACGTGTGTTTTCTGCCGAACGACCGGGCCCGTTGGCAGGCCGACCTTTACGGGCTCGCGCGGCGCAGCCTGGCGGATGCCGGCGTCGTAGCGGTCTACGGGGGCAATTTCTGCACGGCCAGCGATGTCGCGCGCTTCTTCTCGCACCGGCGCGAGGTGCCCTGCGGCCGCATGGCGACGCTGATCTGGCGCGCTGCTTGACCTAGTAACAAACGGTGGTCGCGATGGTCGTGTCTCCTCCGCGCCTTACTTACCACGCCCTTCTTGGACCCACTGCCAGAGGTTTTCGGGTCGACACGAACCATCACACCCGCCGGTGTCGGTCATCCTGGCGTTGGGAACGGCGGTGAGGCTTGGTGTCCTGTCGGGGCCGGTCGGCTGCTGTAACCGTGTGCCAGTCGGCGGTTTCGGGTGTTGATATTCACCGCCGGTAACCCCATGTTGTGACTATCGGTTTCTCGGGACGGACCAGTATGCGCACAGACAAGCTAACGAGTAAGTTCCAACTCGCCCTCGCCGACGCCCAATCGTTAGCCGTCGGCCGGGAGCATCAGTTCGTCGAGGCGGTCCACCTCATGATCGCCCTGCTCGAGCAGGACGGCAGCAGCGTGCGTGGGCTGTTGACCAAGGCCGGCATAAATATGGATCAGTTGCGCTCGCAGCTGGGTGATGTGCTTGATCGGCAACCGACGATTTCAGGCGGTGCACCAGGCGAGATCCACATCTCCAACGACCTCGGTAAGCTGTTGAACGTCACGGACAAGCTCGCCCAGGATCGCGGCGATGCTTATATCTCAAGCGAGCTGTTCGTTCTTGCGGCTCTCCAGGATCGCGGCGATGTCGGCCGTGCGCTCAAAGCCACCGGCGCGATCAAAGGTGCACTCGAAAAAGCAGTCGACGACATTCGCGGCGGCGCGCAGGTCGACGACCCAAACGCCGAGGACACTCGCCAGGCGCTCGACAAATACTCTATCGATCTCACGGAGCGCGCCGAGCAGGGTAAGCTCGATCCGGTCATCGGCAGGGACGACGAGATCCGGCGCACGATTCAGGTCCTGCAACGGCGCACGAAGAATAACCCTGTGTTGATCGGCGAGCCCGGTGTCGGCAAGACGGCGATCATCGAGGGCTTGGCACAACGCATCGTCAACGGCGAGGTGCCGGAGGGTCTGAAGTCGAAGCGCATATTGTCGCTCGACATGGGCGCGTTGATTGCCGGTGCGAAATTCCGCGGCGAGTTTGAAGAGCGGCTCAAGGCGGTGTTGAACGAGTTGGCCCAGCAGGAAGGCCAGATCATCTTGTTCGTCGACGAGTTGCACACCGTCGTGGGCGCGGGAAAGGCCGAAGGTTCCATGGATGCAGGCAACATGTTGAAGCCTGCGCTGGCGCGCGGTGAACTCCACTGCGTGGGAGCGACGACGCTGGACGAGTATCGTCTGCACCTCGAGAAGGACGCCGCGTTGGAGCGGCGTTTCCAGAAAGTCATGGTAGAGGAGCCCACCGTCGAAGACACCATCGCGATCCTGCGGGGCCTGAAGGAGCGTTACGAAGTGCACCACGGGGTCGAGATCACCGATCCCGCTATCGTCGGGGCCGCGATGCTCTCCCATCGCTATATCAGTGACCGCCAGCTTCCCGACAAGGCTATCGATCTCATCGATGAGGCCGCCTCACGTATTCGCATGGAGATCGACTCCAAGCCCGAGGCGATGGATCGTCTCGAACGGCGTTTGATCCAACTCAAGATCGAGCGCGAGGCGCTGAAGAAAGAGTCCGACGATGCCTCGAAGCGTCGCCTGAGTGATCTCCAGGCCGAGGTGGACAAGCTCGAAGCGGAGTTCGCCGATCTCGAAGACGTCTGGAAGGCGGAGAAAGCTGCAATGCAGGGCGCTGCGCATATCAAGGAAGAGCTCGAGCGCACCAAGTTGGAGCTCGAGAAAGCACATCGGGCCAATGATCTGGCGCGCATGTCCGAGCTTCAGTACGGCCAGATTCCCGAACTCGAGAAGCAACTCGGAGAGGCGCTCGCGAGTGAGCAAGAGGCTTACCAACTCGTGCGCAATCGCGTCACGGAAGAAGAGGTTGCCGAGGTCGTATCGAAGTGGACCGGCATTCCCGTGAGCAAGATGCTCGAGAATGAGAAGGATAAGCTCATTGCGATGGAGAGCTTTCTCGAGACACGTGTCGTCGGCCAGGCCGAAGCGTTGCAGGCGGTGTCGAATGCCGTGCGCCGGTCACGCGCGGGGCTGTCCGATCCCAACCGGCCCAATGGATCGTTCCTGTTTCTGGGACCGACCGGCGTCGGCAAGACTGAACTAACGAAGGCATTGGCGGCGTTCCTGTTCGATTCCGAAGACGCGATGGTTCGGGTCGACATGTCCGAGTTCATGGAGAAGCATTCGGTGGCACGGTTGATCGGGGCGCCGCCCGGCTATGTGGGCTACGAGGAAGGCGGCCACCTTACCGAGGCTGTGCGGCGCAGGCCGTACTCGGTCGTGCTGCTCGATGAAATCGAGAAAGCTCACCCGGACGTCTTCAATGTCCTGCTACAGGTCCTCGACGATGGCCGCTTGACCGATGGTCACGGGCGCACGGCCGACTTCCGCAATACCGTCGTCATCATGACCTCCAATCTCGGTAGCCAGCGTATCCAGGAACTCAGCGGTGAAGAGAACTATGCTGCGATGAAAGCCGAGGTCATGGGCATCGTGAGCCAGCAGTTCCGGCCGGAGTTCATCAATCGCATCGATGACGTTGTCGTGTTCCATCCACTTGCGCCGGAACATCTTGCGGCGATCGTCGATATTCAGTTGCGCTATCTGCTCGCGCGGCTCGGCGAACGCGACATAACGCTCACCCTCGACGAGGCTGCGCACGAGCGTCTGGCCGAGGCGGGTTACGATCCCGTTTACGGAGCACGACCCTTGAAGCGAGCAATTCAGCAGCAGCTGGAAAATCCGTTAGCACAGCGAATTCTCAACGGCGACTTCGGTCCGGGTGATAACATTAGCGTTAGCGTTGGTGCCGAGAAACTCGAATTCATGAAAGGTGACGCCGCCGCAGCGGCCTGATCTCTCCGAGACGTTGTAGCGAGGATCCCGAGGTACTACCACCCGTATGGACAAGACTGAAGCGTCAGTAAAGGGCGAAGGCTGAAGCGTGCCTATCTATGAATACCGTTGTGACTCCTGCGGTCACGAATTGGATGCGCTGCAGAAGCTCAGCGACGACCCACTCGAGGACTGCCCGGCCTGTGATACGGTCGCGCTGCGGCGCCTCGTCTCAGCGCCGTCGTTCAGGTTAAGGGGCAGCGGATGGTATGAGACGGATTTCAAGTCCGACAAGGAAACCAAACGCAACCTCGCGGATGCTGCGGGGTCGAAAGAAGGTAAGGATGCTAAGGATACAGAAAGTGCGAAGAGTGCCAAGAAAACGGACGATGCCAAGCCGAAAGTCGACAAGTCTTCGAGTTCGGGCACAGAAAACGACTCGAGCGCTAAGATAGATTCAGGCGGGAAAGCGGGCTGAGCTAAACGGATAGTTTCGATGATTGTACGGATACGGCGATACTTCATGGCGGGGCTGCTCGTGTGGCTGCCCATCGGCGCCACGATCCTCGTCGTCATGCTGCTGCTCCGCATCATGAATCGGCTGCTCGCGCTGTTGCCACCGGCGTTGCGATCGGAGGTCCTATTCGGCGTTACCATTCCTGGGCTGGACATCGTCGTCGCGCTCATCGTGCTCATACTCACGGGTGTGTTAGCCGCGAACCTGCTCGGCCGGCGTCTCGTGAACTCCTACGAATCCGTACTCGCGCGGATTCCTCTCGTGCGCACGATCTATAGTGCGGTCAAGCATTTCGCTGAGATCGTCCTCAGCGATTCCAGCTCGTCCTTTAAAAAGGTGTTGTTGATCGAGTACCCGCGCAAGGGTCTGTACAGCCTCGCGTTCCAGACCTCCGAGGAGCCGCCCGAAGTTCAGGCGGCAACGGGGGATGAGATCGTCACCGTCTTTCTGCCGACGACTCCCAATCCCACCTCTGGCTTCATGCTGTTCGTACCGCGCGATGGTGTCAGCGAACTCGACATGCCGGTCGAGGACGCGCTGAAGATGATCATCTCGCTGGGCGTTATCGTGCCGGAGTGGCACCCGCTCCATCCACGCAGCGAGGTTGCGCCGCCCGAGCCGACGCCGTAACATCCGCTCGCCCAACACACCTTGTCTTTCAAAAGGTTAGAGTCCATGCGCAGTCATTACTGCGGCCAGGTTGACCGTTCGCAGATTGGCGAAGAGATCACGGTTGCCGGCTGGGTCCACCGGCGGCGCGATCATGGTGGGGTAATCTTCGTGGATCTCCGAGACCGGGAGGGCCTCCTGCAGGTCGTCTTCGATCCCGACACGCCCGAGATTTTCGCCGAAGCGGAACGAATCCGTGGCGAGTATGTGCTGTCAGTCCACGGCCGATTACGGGAGCGCCCCGAGGGCACGATCAACCCGGACCTGCCGTCGGGCGAGGTCGAACTCCTTGCGAGCGAGCTGGCCGTCCTCAATAAGTCCAAGACGCCGCCGTTTCATCACGAAGAGCATGCGAGCGAAGAGGTGAGATTGCGGTACCGCTATCTGGATCTGCGCCGTGACGAAATGCAGCGCAACCTGCGCTTGCGCCACGCAGTGACGCGTGCGCTGCGCGCATTGCTCGACGAAGGCGGCTTCATCGAAATGGAAACACCGATTCTCGCGAAGACGACACCCGAAGGCGCGCGCGACTATCTCGTTCCGAGCCGCACGCATCCCGGCAAATTCTTCGCGTTGCCGCAATCGCCGCAACTCATGAAACAGCTGCTCATGATGTCGGGCTTCGACCGCTACTATCAGGTTGTGAAGTGCTTCAGGGACGAAGATCTGCGCGCGGATCGCCAACCCGAGTTCACGCAGCTGGATATCGAGACCGCGTTTCTCGACGAGCGGTCGATCATGGACATCATGGAGTCGCTGATCCGTGAAACGTTCAAGCTGGCGCTGGACGTCGATCTTCCCGATCCATTTCCGCGGCTCACGCATGCGGAGGCACTCGATCGCTACGGCAGTGATGCGCCGGACCTGCGTAATCCGTTGGAGTTGATCGAGGTTGCCGATCTTTTCGAGGGTGTTGAGTTCAAGGTATTCGCAGGACCAGCGGCGGATAGCGGCAGCCGTGTCGCGGCGCTGCGAGTCCCGGAAGGTGCAAGCTTGAGCCGCAAGGAGATCGACGACTACACGGATCTCGTGGGCCGGCACGGCGCGAACGGCCTCGCCTACATCAAGGTCAATGATCGCGATGCGGGCGCCGAGGGCTTACAGTCGCCGATTCTGAAATTCCTGCCCGATGACGCAGTGTTACAGGTCCTCGATCGCGTCGGAGCGCTGACCGGCGACCTCGTGTTCTTCGGCGCCGCTAAGACGCGCGTCGTCAACGATAGCCTCGGGATGCTACGCGACCAGCTCGGCCAGGACCGTGGTCTGATCGAAGCTGCGTGGCAACCGGTCTGGGTCGTCGACTTTCCCGTATTCGACGACGATGGTGACGGCGGTTGGACACCTTCTCATCATCCGTTTACGGCGCCGCGAACGGACTCTCCAGCCGAACTCAAGGAGAATCCCGGTGCCGCGCTATCCCGTGCCTACGACATGGTCTTGAACGGCACGGAAATCGGTGGCGGCTCGATCCGCATACACAATCCCGAGATGCAGTCAGCTGTCTTTGAACTCTTAGGGATAGACGCGGAAGAAGCCGAAGCGAAGTTCGGATTCCTGTTAACGGCCATGGACTACGGTTGCCCGCCGCATGGCGGCATTGCGTTTGGCCTCGATCGTCTCGTCATGCTCATGGCCGGCGCGGACAGTATCCGCGACGTCATCGCGTTCCCGAAGACGCAGACCGCGAGCGACCTTCTGACGAGTGCGCCCAGCGGCGCGAGCCCCGAACAACTCAAGGAAGTCGGCATTCGTCTGAGTTCGCCACCGAAGATCGACTAACTGTATGCGGGCCATGCGCCGTCCCGAGTCCGTTCTCGTAATCGTCCACACACCGCTGCGTGAGTGCCTTCTGCTCGAGCGCGTCAAGCCGGTTGGATTCTGGCAATCGGTTACGGGGACGCTGCATTGGGATGAAACACCGGTGCAGACGGCGGCCCGCGAAGTCGTCGAGGAAACAGGTATCGTGACCGACGGACTCGTGGATGCGGAGATCCAACGACGCTTTCCGATCCTTCCCGAGTGGCGCGACCGTTACACGCCGGACGTCACGGAGAACCTGGAGCACCTCTGGTATCTGCCCGTCGACGATGTCGTACCAGTCACGTTGAATGCCGATGAGCATTCGGCCTTCAGGTGGTTGGCGCTCGAGGAGGCGATTGAGACGGTCAGCTCCTGGACCAACCGTGAAGCCCTGGAACGCCTGCGCTAGAAAATAGGGCCAGATCCCTTTTTTGGCACCCGGACACGAGATCGTGTCGGATCGTGGTCGAAAAAAGAATCTGGCCTTATTTTCTTCTATTTTCTTTTTGCGGCGACGTTTAAATCGAACAGCAGCTCCAGCGCCTCGCGCGGCGAGAGTTCGTTGACGTCGAGTTCCGCGAGCCGCTCGCGTAACGGATCCGGTTGCGATGGCGCGTTGAAGACAAACTGCTCCTGCCCCCCGCTGTCGGCCAGCGCGTCGAGCTGCCGCTCGAGCGTCGCAAGATACTCGCGCGCCTCGTCCACGACGCCGCGTGGTACCCCGGCCAACTGCGCGACGTGCAGGCCGTAACTCTGGTTCGCGGGTCCGGGTTTGACGCTGTGGAGGAATATCAGCTCGTTGCCGTGCTCGCTGGCATCGAGGTGCACGTTGGCCGTCGCCGGTAGCTCTTCCGGCAGGCTCGTCAGCTCGAAGTAATGCGTTGCGAACAACGTGAACGCTCTAGGAACACGGGCGATGAAACGCGCAGCCGCCCACGCCAGCGACAGCCCGTCGAAGGTGCTCGTGCCGCGGCCGACCTCATCCATGAGGACGAGACTTTCGGCGGTAGCGTTATTGAGGATGTTCGCGGTCTCGGTCATCTCCACCATGAATGTCGAGCGCCCGCCCGCGAGGTCGTCCGCTGCACCGACACGTGTGAAGATCCGGTCGATAGGCCCGATGCGCGCGTTATCGGCCGGGACGAAACTCCCCGTGTGCGCGAGGATGGCGATCAACGCCGTTTGCCGCATATAGGTCGATTTTCCGCCCATATTCGGGCCCGTAATGATGAGAAGGCGGCGGTGATCGTTGAGATCCAGATCGTTAGGAACGAACATATCTTCGCTGGCCTGTTCGACGCCTAGGTGGCGGCCGCTCTCGTAGCGAATCTCGGGCGCGTCCATGAGCATCGGCTGAGAGAGATCGAACGCGACGGCGCGCTCCGCGAAGTTCGCCAGCGTATCGATCTCCGCCACGCTTGCTGCCGTTTTCTGCAGTGTCGCCAGATCCTCGTTGAGTGTCTCGAGAAGTTTGTCGTAAAGCTGACGCTCGCGGGCCAATGACCGGTCGCGCGCGCTCAAGATCTTATCTTCGAATGTCTTGAGCTCCGGCGTAATGAACCGCTCGGCGCCCTTGAGCGTCTGCCGGCGGACGTATTCCTCCGGTACGTCGTGCGCCTGTACCTTGCTGATCTCGATGTAGTAACCGTGCACGCGGTTGTAACCAACCTTGAGGTTGGAAAGTCCGGTGCGCTCCCGCTCGTTCTTCTCGAGGTCATCGAGAAAGCGGTTCGCGTCGGCGCTAATCGTGCGCAGTTCATCGAGCTCGGCGTCGTAGCCCGTGGCGATGACGCCGCCGTCGCGGATCAGAATCGGCGGGGTCTCGACAACCGCGGCTTCGAGTAGCGAGCGCTGTTCCTCGTGCTGGCCGCAGCGCTCGGCGATCACGGCTAGATGCGGCGAGTCGAGTGACCCAGCGGTCCTCTTGATCGCCGGTAGGTTCTGAAGAGCGTGCCGCAGTTGCGCCAGATCCCTGGGCCGGGCGGAGCGCATAGCGATCCGGGTAAGAATGCGCTCGACGTCGCCGATCTCCTTGAGCCCGGCCTGAAGCTCGGCCACGAGCCCCGGCTCCTGCAATGTCGCGACCGCCTGCTGGCGACTCTTGAGCGTCTGCCGGTCACGGATCGGCCGATTGAGCCAGGCTTTGAGCAACCGGCTGCCCATTGGCGTTGCGCAGCGGTCCATGAGCCCGGCGAGCGTGTAATCGTCTCGCCGTCCCAGACTCGCGTCGATCTCGAGATTTCGTCGCGTGGTCGCGTCCATAATAACAGCCTGTTCGCGCCGCTCACGGCTCAAGCCCCGGAGATGCGGAACAGCGGCACGCTGGGTGTCTTTGACGTATTGCAACAGGCATCCGGCGGCGCCGATGGCGGCGGGAATGTCCTCGGCATCGAAGCCGGCGAGGTCCTGGGTGCCGAATTGCTGACACAACGCTCGCCGACTCGCCTCGGCATCGAAGTGCCAGGGCGGGCGTTGGCCCAGGCCCGGTGAATCGGTGAGCCAGGGCGGTACGGCCGTATCCTCCGAAAAGAGGACTTCGGCTGGCTTCAGGCGCTCGAGTTCGCCTTGCAGATCCTCGTCTTCGGCAAGCTGCATGACCGAGAAGTGCCCGCTTGCGAGGTCCAGCCACGCGATGCCCGTCGCGTTGTTATAGCTGTTGATAGCTGCGAGATAGTTCGTGTGCTTCTCGTCGAGCAGCGCTTCGTCGGTCAGCGTCCCCGGTGTGATGACGCGAACGACTTGTCGCTCGACGGGTCCCTTGCTCGTCGCCGGGTCGCCGATCTGCTCGCAGATCGCGACGGATTCGCCGAGCCGGACGAGGCGGGCAAGATAACCGTCGACGGAGTGGTGCGGCACGCCGGCCATCGGGATCGGCTCACCCGCGGAGTGACCGCGACTCGTGAGCGAGATGTCGATGAGCTTGGTCGCCTTACGCGCGTCGTCGTAGAAGAGCTCGTAGAAATCGCCCATGCGGTAGAACAACAGCACGTCGGGATGCTCGGCCTTGAGGCCGAGGTACTGCTGCATCATCGGGGTGTGGGCTTGCGTCACGACACCTTATTGTAATCGCGCTGATTGAGGATTGTAGAAGCGGCCGCCTGGGCGCGACTGCCGGTTGCTTCGCCACAAACGGCGGTCGCGGTGGTCATGTCTCCTCTGCGCCGTATCCACCACGCTCTACTCATCCTGAGTGCCGGAGATCTTCGGGTCGACACGAACCATCACGCCCGCCGGTGTCGGGTACCACGGCATTAATTTTGGCCGTGAAATCGTGCATCCGTACGCGGCCAGGGGGCCACTCCTCCAGGTGAGCGGTTACTATTTACGTATGCGTGTTGTGCATCTCGAATCCGGCCTGCATCTCTACGGAGGTGCGCAGCAGGTTCGCTACCTGCTCTCCGGCCTCGCCGCGGAGGGCATCGAGAATGTCCTGATCTGCCCGCGCGACAGCGCCATCTCGAACACCGTCGGTGGCATGGGGGGGGTCGCCGAAGTCGTCGAGGTTTCGATGCGCGGCGATCTCGACATTGCGTTACCAGGGCGGCTGCGGTCCCTTTTGGGATCGTACCGGCCGAACATCCTACATGTTCACTCTCGCCGCGGCGCCGATAACTTCGGTGGCTGGAACGCCCGCTGGGCGGGCGTGCCGGCGATTCTGACGCGAAGGGTCGAGAGTGCGGAGTTCAAGGCTCTCGCGCTCCTCAAGTATCAGCCCTATGCGGCGATTATTGCCATCTCCCGAGCGATCGAAGCACAACTCAAGGATAACGTCGGCCTCGCGCAGCAGCGCATCCATTACGTCGCGAGTGGTGTGGATACGAAGCGCTTTCAGCCGGCTGAGAGCCGCGGCCGCCTCGCCGAAATCTTCGGGCTGCCCGCAGGCAGCCTCACGATCGGCGTTGTCGCCCAACTCATCCCGCGCAAGGGTCACGCACGTCTGTTCGGTGTCCTAGGCGCACTTGTTGCGGCGCACCCGGAGGTACAAGTGCTGTGCTTTGGGCGGGGATCGCTGGAGCGCGACTTGGAGCAGCAAGTTCAGGATCTGGATCTGGCCACAAACGTCCATCTTGCGGGGTTCAGGTCCGACCTCGAAACACTGCTGCCGGAACTCGATCTGCTGGCCCATCCCGCCGCGCGAGAGGGGCTCGGTGTCGCCGTCCTCGAGGCATTGAGTTGCGGTGTTCCCGTAGTCACCTCCGCCGTGGGAGGTCTTGTCGATGTCGTCGAGCATGAGGTGACGGGCCTCACCGTGCGGGTCGGCGATGACGATGCGCTCCTGGGGTGTCTCGCGCGCCTGGTCACGGATCCGGAACTGCGCCGGCGTCTCGGCGTGGCAGGCCGGCGGCGCGTCGAGGAAGCGTTTTCAGTCGAGAGCATGACTAGCGGTAATCTGTCGGTTTATCGTGGCGTCATGAAACAGAACTATGGTCGCAACTGACGACGAACTCAGGCACCTGGCGCGAGATCTCGGTGCCGTCCTCGAGGCTCGGGGCTGGAAGGTCGCCTGCGCCGAATCCTGCACCGGGGGCTGGATCGCGAAGGTGCTGACCGACGTGTCCGGAAGCTCGGCGTGGTTCGGCTGGGGTTTCGTGACCTACGCGAACGAAGCCAAGGCCGGGGAACTCGGCGTGGGTGAGAAGGTGCTCCGCGAGCACGGCGCCGTCAGCGAGCCGGCCGTTCGTGCCATGGCCGAGGGTGCAAGGCGTGCCAGTGGCGCCGAACTCGCGGTCGCCGTTAGTGGGGTCGCAGGGCCGGGCGGCGGCTCGCTCGATAAACCCGTCGGCACGGTCTGGTTTGCGTGGAGCGGCCCCGCGGATACCCACGCCGAAACGCATCGGTTCCAGGGTAACCGCGAGACGATTCGCCGCGAGGCCGTGGCGCACGCGTTGCACGGCCTGCTCGCGACGGCAACTTCCTCTTAGTTCAGCGTCATGCACGGAAGTGACAGGGACTCCGCCCGCGACCGTTCCGAGCGCAAGCACCGCGTGTTCTTTGCGCTGTGGCCGAACGAGCTGACGCGCACGGCGCTCGTCCGCGCGACGCAATCTGCAGTCGGGCAGGCGGCCGGTCGCCCGACACCGCATGAGAACCTGCACGTCACACTCGCCTTCATCGGCGCAGTCAGCGAGGCGGAGTTGGCACGCATTCGGCAGATCTCACCGCCACGGGTCGGTCGTTTCGAGTTTGCCATCGACACACTGGGCTTCCGGAAACGTGCGCGGCTCCTCTGGGCCGCCCCTGGCACGATGCCGCCCGCCCTGTTGGCACTCGAGGCACGGCTCTGGGACCGGCTGGATGAGCTGGGTCTGGAACGCGACCGTCGTGCCTATCGGCCACACGTTACGCTCGTGCGGAAGGCGGACGTTGTGAGCGAGACGATTCCACCCGTTCGCTGGCCCGTTACGGAGATTGTGCTCGTGGAGTCGAGACTCGGGCCGCCGCAGTCGACTTACGAGATCCTCGAGACTTGGCCGCTGTAGGCGCGCCCGCCACTGTCGGGCAGCGTGCCGTTGAGCGCTGCGGTGACGGCAGTCGTCGGAAAGCGGCCCCCTGGCCGCGATACGCCGGCAAAGAATCGTGACGAGGGTGTCGCTCCTACAGCCAGAATTTCGGCCAGGATGGTCCTGAAATTCTCTCCTGTCACGAACCCGATTCTGTGAAATAATCGGAGTCATCTACCCCCTTCGCACCGATTCAAGCCTGGAAAATTCAATGGATGACAACCGCAAAAAAGCACTCGCCGCCGCATTAACGCAGATCGAAAAGCAATTCGGTAAGGGTTCCGTCATGCGCCTCGGCGACTCGATCGCCATACGCGACATCGACGTGATCTCGACCGGTTCGTTGGGACTCGACGTTGCCTTAGGTATAGGCGGCCTGCCGAAGGGGCGCGTCGTGGAGATCTACGGCCCGGAGGCTTCCGGCAAGACGACATTGACACTGCAGGTTGTCGCCGAAGCGCAAAAAAAAGGTGGCACCACAGCTTTCGTCGATGCGGAACACGCGCTCGATCCGACCTATGCGGAGAGACTCGGCGTCAAGGTAGACGAGTTGCTGATTTCCCAGCCGGATACGGGCGAACAGGCGCTCGAGATCACCGACATGCTCGTCCGTTCCGGTGCCGTCGATGTAGTCGTCATCGACTCCGTTGCGGCACTGACGCCGAAGGCCGAGATCGAGGGCGAGATGGGCGACACGCACGTCGGCCTGCAGGCACGCCTGATGTCTCAGGCGTTACGGAAGCTCACGGCCAATATCAAGCGCTCCAACTGCATGGTGATCTTCATCAACCAGATCCGCATGAAGATCGGCGTCATGTTCGGCAGCCCGGAGACGACGACGGGTGGTAATGCGCTGAAGTTCTACTCTTCGGTCCGTCTCGACATTCGGCGCATCGGTTCGATCAAGAAGGGCGACGAGATTCTCGGTAACGAGACACGCGTGAAGGTCGTGAAGAACAAACTCGCGCCGCCATTCCGCAAAGCCGAATTCGAGATCCTCTATGGGCAGGGTATCTCGCGCGAAGGCGAGCTCATCGACATGGGGGTCGAGCAGAATATCGTCGAAAAATCCGGCTCCTGGTATAGCTATCAGGGTGATCGCATCGGTCAGGGCAAGGAAAACGTACGGACCTATCTGCTTGAGCATCCTGACACGGCCGCACAGATCGAAGGGCAGATACGTGCGAAGCTGTTGCCGGGCCCGGTCGAGGTTCCCCTGGAAGAGCCGGAGGAAAGTGCCGAACTCAAGCAAGCCTGAGCCGGTTCGCGACCCCGTAGACGACGACAAGGCGTGTCGCCGCCGTGCGCTGGATCTGCTCGCGCGACGCG